>NZ_QHJE01000001.1:1902500-2502500 GCF_013626205.1 Hyphomicrobium methylovorum | reverse complement strand
TGACGTGTCGAAATTGAATCGTGGCTCCGATGGAACAATGGTTGGATATGAGCGTGTTGTTCCCGCCGTATCCTCACCCCTCTACTACAACACCCTTTTCATCGATGAGCATGAGTGCATTCGCTGCTATGCCTGCGTAGAAGCGTGCCCGACCCAGGCTATTTCTCCCGCCAATAACCGCAATCCGAAAACACTGCGCGCCACCACAACAGACGTCACTGATTGATCTCCATCGCGTCTTGCTACCGAGCGAAAACTGCGCGCGCGGTGCGGTTCGTAACATTGCTGAAAAATACAAAGTTACGACAATCATAGTCGTTGCACTCGCCCGCAGCGGGCCGCATGTTTACATGGATAAATGAAACACGATCGCGTTCGGAATTTTGGGCATGGGTAACGCGCGAAAGCTAATCGGATTTATTTCCGCAGCACTCTTATCTGGATCAAGCGCGGTTGCCGAATTCGACAAACATCCGATGTCGAGCTGCATTGAGGATGCAATGCTCGTCTTTGATGCATCCGGATCAATGTCGGGAATTGACGCTTATAGCCCCGGCAGTAGCGTAACGCGGATTGACGATGCACGTAACGCATTGGCGCAAAGCTTACCCCACGTCACACCTCAAAGGCGTCTCGGCCTTATAACTTACGGCCCCGGCGGGCACTGTCATTTCACATTGAATCTGCGACCGGCATTCAATGCAGCGCCGCAGATTATGACTGAACTAACCGGCATTTCCCCCGATGGCCGCACGCCTTTGACCAGCTCAGTCGCTGAGGCAGCTAATGTTCTCGATTATCGCAACAAGGCTGCCGTTATCGTTCTGCTGACAGACGGCGCGGAAACGTGCGGAGGCGAGCCATGCAAGCTTGCGAAAGCTCTCAATGCCACCGCCAAGGCAATCACGATCCATGTCGTTGGCTATCGAATGAAGGACATGATCGAATCGAACGAACGCGATATCGGCGATATGAAATGCCTCGCTGCGGCAACAGGCGGTCGCTTTATCGGAGTCGATTCGATTCCCGAACTGGTTGATGCGCTAAATTCAACACTCGGATGTCCCGTCTTCACCCAAATGGACACACCTTTCAGTCGGCTGATCGACCGCACCGGCCAGACAATCACCAATTGAATATCGAGCACGGTGATTCAGAATTACAAATTAAACACCTCAATTTAAAGCCGCCGATCCGACGTGATCGTTTGTGCATCGCAATGATCGTGAGAAATTGCACCAATTTTTCTTGGTGAGAAACTAAGATCTATGTCCCGAGCCACATCGGTTTTACTTGCCACCACCCCGACAAAGCTAGTCACGCACCAAATTTAACTGGCGTCTCCGGAGCGTATTCTTGATTTATAGATAAAAGTTATTGATAGAACAGCAGAATTTATGTGACAAGACTATCACAAGCTTCCCATTCCTTATACGGAACTTGCCATTTGATGGTATCGGATTTCATCCGCATGCTAATGAGAACGCACGGAGAGAGAACCGAATCGATCTGCACTTATTTGATTTGTTTCGCTTAATCGATCGTCACCTCACCTAATGGGCAATAAAATACTGAGTTGCACACTCAACAAACGTACTAACAAAGCTAAGAGTCTCGATCGGGGGATCTATGAAAAAGAAGATAAGTACATCGAGTGCCGCAATGGTCGCATTAGCGACCGGAACATTGATCAGCGGATTTGGTGCAAGTCAGGTTTCGGCGGCCGACCTCGGGGGTAACTGCTGCGCGGACCTCGAAGAACGAATCGCTGAGCTTGAAGCCACGACGGCACGCAAGGGCAACCGTAAGGTTTCTCTGACGGTCACCGGCTGGGTGTCGGAGCAGGTTATGTGGTGGGACGACGGCGTCGAACAGAACACCTATGTCGTCGGCCTTGGCACCAACTACGCAAGCAACGTGCAGTTCACGGGTTCGGCGCAAATCTCGCCTGGCCTGACGGCTGGTTATTTCATGCGCATCGAATTGCGTGACAATAACCTCTACTCCATCGATCAAAATCATTCGACGTCCGCAGATGCCAACAGCGTGTTTGCAGAAGAATCTTACTGGTTCTTGAAGAGCGACACCTACGGTCGTATCGCAGTCGGTAAGCAGAGCCCCGCAGGCGACAACGCCGCATTCAACTCCGATCTTTCTGGGACCACGGCGGCCGCCTACTGGGTGACGTACGATGCCTGGAACTTCGGAATTCGCTTGAGCGACGGTTCCTATTCGAACTTCACTTGGGGTGGTGGCAAAGGTGCTGCCGGTGGCCAGTGCCATGGCTGGGGCGGCGGTGCCGCTGACTGCGTAGGCTCACCACGCAACCAAGTCCGCTATGACTCGCCCGTTCTCTCCGGCTTCCAAGTCGTCGCCTCGTGGGGCGAAGACGACGAGTGGGGTGTTACCGGCTACTACACCCAGACCTGGGGCGACTTCCTCGTGAAGGGCGTTGCTTCTTACTCGGGAACGAACGACAGAAACCTGGTCACGCCGCCGGTTGGCGCTGGCCCGCAATGGTCGCCTGATTCTCGTTATCTCCAGTTGGCTGGTTACCTCGAGAACGTCCCGACAGGTATCTGGGGCAACTTCCAGTGGGGCCATATGGACAGCGAAGGATACGAATCCAACGACGTCTATTACGCCAAGGCTGGTATCAAGCTTAAGCTGACCTCGCTCGGCACGACCCGGCCCTACGCCGAATACCTCCATGCGTCTAACGGCATCTACGACAAAGACGGCAACCACGCCGCCGGTGCCAGCCAGACGTTCTATGGCGGTGGCGTTGTGCAGGACATCGACGCTGCAGCAATGCAGGTTTGGCTCCGGACACGCGTTCTTACAGAAGATCTTCCCCGGTCGCTTACGGGCGGCCTGGATACGAAGGATTTCACTGAAGTCGTCGCCGGCGCTCTGATCTCCTTCTAATTCACCACCAGACTAAAAGTTCTACCTTTCCGTCGATCTTAAGTTGCCCGAAGCTCATCGCTTCGGGCAATTTTTGTATGAGCATTCCCTAGCGCTTACAGTCAGCTGCTCATCAGCACGGGCAAAATCTCCGCAATCAAATCTCTTATTATTTTTCGGTAATCCACGCGGGAGCAATGCGTCGCCTAATGCGAAGTGCGTTCGCGTCGATTAGAATGAGGAACGCTCGCTACACATGATGATGACTTCAAATATGTAGATAGCGGAGGCAAGGAGCGTACGTTGAAGCGGAAGTTTGATCCGGTATTGCCGCGAATTTGACGCTTCAGTTTTTATAACGCTTACCGCTCAGCGCGATTGAATTCAGGGCGCGATCGGCTCATGACATGAAACTTCAAATGCCGTGAGATTTCGCTCCGTCGAAACGCCCAACGCCTTTCGCAAACGTCTGCGGCGAGAGGAACGAACAGTCTTCGAGTAACCACCGGAAAGGTGACGCATGCGCCAGAACACCAACGCCGCTGCCAGCGAAACGCTTCAGTTCGTCAAGGATGCGATTTACGATCTTCAAGTTGGCCCGGCCGAAATTACGAGCCCGGATGGCACTCCATCGGCTTACGTCATTAAGTTCGAAATCCAGCATGGCGTCTTTCAAGAAGTCTTCATTCCCATTCCCTCAACTTACCAATCGATTTGTCGATCTCTGAAGGCGGCCATGTTCCCCGCACAACGCTCCGCACGCTGATCGGCGACATAGGACGTCGCGACGTCGGTGTACTTTGATGGAGAACACTGCCTGACGCGCTTTACGCGGCACGCTACAGCACGGCTTTACATAGCCAGATTGACGGCGCTGCCATTAGCTATCGGAATTGAGCGAAGGCAGTCCCACGGCCACGTCCTGAATGATTATATTCAGACGGCATTACGAATTAATTCAGCGCCCGAATACGCAGGAAGTGCTTACGCATTGCGACACCCGCAAAGCTACGTATAAACGCGCCAAAAAGAGCGAATTAATGCGCAGCTTCCACCGCAATGAAATCGTCTTTAGGCAAATCAAAATCCGGGGCATTGTCTGAATTACGCTGACAGATCTTCACAGTTTACCTCCCTGCGGACGACTTTCCAGCGCCTCCTTAGACCCCGAATTATTTCGGGGTCTTTTTTTTATTTCCGCATGATTGGGATCGCTTCAGAGCCAACCGTTGTCCCGGTTCTCACTTCATGTGCGCGCGACGCGATGCAGAACTTCAAGCAAGCGCTCGCGCGTGCTGCCTAAGCAAACATAGCCCACCTGGAGCATCGATTTTGGATTTTGAGATTGCGCATCGGGCTGGCGCAGCCGTTACGCCGAGAGACCGCGCCACACAACGTAGGCTCCGACCATCGCCACGATAATGGCAAATATTGTCGAAAGAGCTCGCTTCTTTTCCGACATTTTCCGAGCAAGAACCTGGCCGCCAATTCCGCCGACAAGACCGCCGCCGATAAAGCACGCAACCAAGACCCAATCGATCAATCCGGAAAGCGCGTAGTTCGTCGCCGTCGTCATTCCAAAAGCAAAGACGGAAACAAGCGACGACCCGATCGCAAAAATGAGAGGCATTCCCGTCGCGGCCACAAGGCCAGGCACCACTAGAAATCCGCCACCGATCCCGAAGAACCCCGCAAGCGCACCCACACCGACGCCGTAAGCGATGAGCAGCGGCATGAGATGACGCGCGGTGGAACGCGTCAAACGGACATCAGGATTTCCGGACTGATCGCCTTTCCAAAACATGAGCCCGGCAATGACGATCATCAGCACTCCAAACAACGTAAGGAGACGTTCGCCATCGAATTGCTTCCCGAACGTCGAGCCGAGAGCTGCTCCAGCAGTACCCGCCGCGGCGAAGACAAGTGCGCACCGCCACTTCACACGCTGAGCTCGAGCGTGACCAACGAGATTGGCCAAAGCACTCACCGCAACCGCGACGGCACTCGTTCCGATCGCAACATGCGGGCTAGTGACGCCGACAACATAGACGAGCAGGGGAACGGCGAGAATCGACCCGCCGCCCCCAATCAGCCCGAGCGTAAAGCCGACGAGCACCCCGCTGCCGGTAGCAAGAAAGTCCTGAATAAAATTCACGCTTTAGCCTTGGGCCGCGCCATCCACTCGCGACCTTTCAGCATTGCGTTCCAATAGAGCGGCGGAAGAACCCGCTCTTTAAGAAGCCACGCGGCGCGTGATGGCTGCTTGCCATCGATGATGAAGCTCGGGAACGACGGCGAAACTTTTCCGCCGTAGCAGAACTCAGCGAGAACGATCTTGCCGCGTTCAACCGTTAGCGGACATGAACCGTAGCCATCGTACGCGCACTCAGCAGGGCTCATTCCCTTGTCGAACAGAATGTTCTCTGCCACGACCGGAGCCTGCTTGCGCGCTGCAGCCGCCGTTTTCGCATTCGGCGTATTCGCAGCATCTCCCAAGCTGAAGATGTTCGAATATTTCTTGTGCTTCAGCGTGGCCGGATCAACATCCACCCAACCTGCTGCGTCTGCAAGCGGGCTCGACCTGACGAAATCCGGAGCGGTCTGAGGCGGACAAACGTGGATCATGTCGAACGACGTTTCGACCGTTTCCGAGCTTCCGTCCGGTCCCGTCTTTTTGAACCACGCCTTATGCGCCGGTCCGTCGATTGCCGTCAGCGTATGGCTGAACTTGAGCTTCGCGTTGTAGCGCTTCACGTACTCCATCAACGCCGGAACGTAGTCTGCAACGCCGAAGAGAACGCCGCCAGCGTTGTAGAACTCGACGTCAATATTGTTGAGCCGCTTCGTTCTGAGCCAATGATCCGCTGAAAGATACATCGCCTTCTGCGGCGCGCCGGCGCATTTGATCGGCATTGGCGGCTGCGTGAAGAGCGCGCGCCCCTTCTGCAGATTGCGAACCAACTCCCAAGTGTAGGGCGCCAGATCGTAACGGTAGTTCGAGGTGACGCCGTTCTTGCCAAGCGTTTCCGGCAGCCCTTCGACACCAGCCCAATTCAGTTTGATGCCAGGGCATACGACGAGTTGGCTATAGCGCACGACGCCACCGCCTTCGACGATGACGCTATTCGCATCCGGCTCGAACGCCGTAACTGCGGCTTTGATCCACGTGACTTTGCTCGGCAAGACGGTCGCCATTCTTTTCGCCGTCTGCTCTTTCTTAAAAACGCCGCCACCGACCAACGTCCAGCCGGGCTGATAATAATGCGTTTCAGCGGGATCGATGATCGCAATGTCCAGGTCTCCCCGGCGATGCAACAAGCTCGCCGCAACCGCCGATCCAGCCGATCCGCCACCGATAATGACGATGTCGTGGACCGCGGACGGGTGCTCCAGATCGATTTTGCCCTTGCTGGAGAGGCGGGTCACAACACCCGAAACATCGTATCCGACGGCTTTCGCAGCACTCAGAATTTCCGCCGGCGGCCGGTGCGCGCCTTCGACAATTGCCCACATCGTTGCCGAGCGTGTTCCGCTTCTACAGTACGCCAAAACGGGCTTCGGCAATTCAGCCATCGCAGCCGCAAATTTCTCGACGTCTTGATCGGTGATCTTTCCGGTCATCACCGGGATATACCGCGCAGACAATCCGCTGGATTTCGCAGCCGCCTCGATTTCCGAAAAGAGAGCCTGATCTGCGCCCTCTTTATCGGGGCGATTGCAGATGATGGATTTGAAGCCCTGAGACGCAAACTCCGCAACTTCTGACGGTATGATTTGTGCGGAAACGGAAACGTCGTTGGAAAGTTTTTTGGCGGTCATTTCTGTAAACCCCGTTGATGGGAAAGATGCTGAATATCAAAGCTCGTTGATCGGAATCTTAAGGTGGCGCTTCCCCTGCTCATCGGGCGCCGGCAGGTTTCCACCCTTCATATTGACTTGGATCGAAGGGATGATGAGCTTCGGAAGAGAGAGCGTCTTATCGCGCTCTTCGCGCATCTTCACGAAGTCGTCTTCCGTGAGTTCATCCCGAACATGGATATTGCTGGCGCGCTCTTCCGCGACGGTCGTCTCCCAGCGGATCGGGCGTCCGCCCGGACCGTAGTCGTGACACATGAAGAGCCGCATCTCCGGCGGCAACTCCAAAACCCGCTTGATCGATCGATAGAGAATCCGCGCATCGCCGCCAGGAAAATCGGCGCGGGCTGTACCGCCGTCCGGCATGAACAGCGTGTCGCCGACCAAAGCCGCATCGCCGACGACGTGCACCATACAGGCAGGCGTATGTCCTGGCGTCGACATCGCAAACGCCGTCATGCCACCGATCTGATACGTATCCCCGTCTTTGAAGAGGCGATCAAACTGGCTGCCGTCACGTTGGAATTCACTACCTTCGTTGAAGACCTTCCCGAAAACATCTTGCACGCGCTTGATGTTCTCGCCGATGCCGATCTTGCCGCCAAGCTTCTGCTGGATATACGGCGCGGCCGAGAGATGATCGGCATGCACGTGTGTTTCGATCAGCCACTGAAGCGTGAGGTCTTCGCGTTTAATGTATTCAATGATCTTGTCAGCAGACTCATACGAGATGCGCCCGCCAGCATGATCAAAATCCATCACGCTATCGACAACGGCGCACGCCTTGGATGCCGGATCTTTTACAACGTAGCTTACAGTATTCGTCTTCTCGTCGAAAAAGGCTTTGATGTCGGGCCGGATGGAAAGATCGACCGTGTGCGGAATCATGTTAAGTCGTCCAGACGAAACTCAGATCTTGGAAGTATACGCTCTCTCTCGTCCAATTAATCTGCGTGATAACCACACGTCGACACACCCATGGCACCATAAGCCGGACAAAAACGAGCCAATCCGGTTATCAGAGGGACAAGCCCAAGAAGGCCCCAGAGGCTTTTGGGTCCGACGAATACGAGGGCGAGCAGCGCGATCCCGATAGCAATCCGTAATGAGCGATCCCAGCTCCCGACGTTCGCTTTCATGACATCTCACCTTTGTTGCTGAATCGAATACCTACGAAATCCCGAATTTCAGCTTCCCATCAGCTCCATGTGCGGCCTGGAACCGATGGTGCATAAGCAATGAATGCTCCCGCTGCGAAACATAAGACCAATAAAGAATCCCCTTGGGCCGCACGGCAGACGGGATTCGTTAGACCCAAGGGGCAACCGTCCAAACAAGAAATGCCGACCCCGCCGGGACGATCCGAGCTCCGGAGAGCACGGATCGCTAGGCGTCCAGATGTCTTGTCCGGTCGGAAATCAGAGGAACGTGTCTCCGATCATGGCGTCATACCAACCCAGGTTTTCATCCAGAGTCATTTTGCGAACTCCAGCATCCTCACCGGTCTTTGAGATGAACGAAGATGCCGACGCAATTTTTCCGTCCTGCGGGATGTAACGCCCGCCGACTTTCACAGCGTCACCATCGTCGATTATGCTCCAGCAGATGTTGTTAAAGCTGGTCTCACGATGTGCGGCGCCTGCATATTTTTCACAAATTGCAGCGACAGCGACTTTCGCTTGGCTGTTTGCTCCAAACGCTGACTTCGGCATGTCACCGCCACCGCATGCATCGCCGATGACGTAGATGTTGGGATCCATCTTCGACTGCATCGTCTCCGGATTGACCGGGCAAAATCCCGTTTCGTCTGCGAGACCCGCGTCGCGCGCAATCGCACCGGCCATCTGTGCCGGGATCACGTTGACCAGAGCCGCATTCTTGTAGGTCTCAAACGAGGTCTCGACCGTGTTGGTCGACGGATCGACCTTTACGATCTTCTCGTAGATATCCTTGCCGAGCCACTCGACCATTTTGGGATAATGCTTTTCCCATCCCTCCAAGAAGAGAGCTTGCTTGGAAAACTTGTCCTTGGGATCGAGAATAATGATCTTGCATTTCGTCTTGCCCGCGCGCTTCAGCGTGTGCGCCATCATCGAAACGCGTTCATAAGGTCCCGGCGGGCAACGATAAGGGTTCGGCGGCGCAAGCATGACGATCACTCCGCCATCCGGCGTCGCGTCGAGCATCTGCTTCAAAAGAAGTGTTTGAGGACCGGCCTTCCAGCCGTGGGGCATTTTCTCTTCATCGGCTTTCGACCAGCCGGGCACGCTGTCGTACTTGAGGTCGATGCCGGGAGAAAGAACAAGCGCATCATATTCAACCGTCGAACCGTCAGCGAGGCTGATGCGACGGGCATTTCTATCGATTCCAGCCGCATGCTGATGAACAAGCTTGATGCCATACTTGCTACCAAGCGCATCGTACGAATGCGTAATATTTTCCATCGTCTTCATGCCGCCAAGCACGAGGTTGGAATGGAAGCATGTGATGTAAGACTTCGACGCTTCGATCAGCGTAACGTCGACGGCACCGTTCCCGCCTTTGGAAATATACTTCGCAGCGGTCGCGCCGCCTGCGCCGCCGCCGATCACGACGACTTTCGCTTTGCTATTTCCCAGCGCAGGTGCGCTCAGCCCCATCGAGGCCAACACTGCGGCCTGGCCCATCCCTGCCGTAAACTGACGACGCGTGATTGACATGTGCATTCCCTTTTTCTGATTTTTTTGCCGTCTTTTCTTGTATTTCCGACTTCGGGTGATGGATTCCCCCTCAGTCGACGTGTGGTCCGGTTTTTGAGTCCGGAGTCACATCCAGAACTGCCGCGGTGGCAGTGACCTTGACATCGGTTTTGCAGTCTTTCATGCAGGCCTTTGCATTCCAGAACTGACGCTCGGCCGTTTCGCGATCGTCATCGTAGAAACCGCCCTCGTTCGGCATCACGATCGTCGAGAAATTTTTCTGGTTGAGTTCGAAATCGGGGTCTTTGATGACCTCGTTCATGTTGAGAAGAAATGCGGTCAGCGCATATACGTCGTCGTCGGAAAGTGACTGCGCATTTCCGAACGGCATCGCGCGCTTGATGTAGTCAAAGACTGTCGACGCGGCCGGCCAGTACGAGCCGATCGTCTTCTCAGGTCGATCCGCTTTAAGAGAACCAAGCCCGCCAGCGAGCACGGGCCACTTATCGCGGCCTTCTGCGAAATCACCGTGGCACGCGGCACAGTGATCAAGGAAGATGGCTTCGCCCGCGGTCGCTGTTCCCTTTCCGGGAGGCAGCCCAACTCCGTCAGGTCGCACATCGATGTCCCACCCGGCGATCTGCTCTGGGGTGGCAGGAACGCCGAGCCCGAGACGTTCCCCGGCATGCCCAGCAATGCTGCCGCTCAGACCAAACGCACCCGCCACAGCGAACGCGCATGCAATCTCTTTCAAACGACGTGTACGCACCTTAGGAAACCTCCACATTTTCGGTTTCTCCATTGGCACGGACCAGCCACGTCTGAATGCCATTGTTGTGGTAGATCGAGTTGACGCCGCGGATAGCTCGCAGCTCATTTTTGGTCGGCTGCAGATAGCCAGTCTCGTCGTGACAGCGCGACTGGATCAGAAGCTCTTCTCCCTGCCAGTCGAAATCGACATAGAAGCGCGTTACCGAGCGATCGAACACCGGACCATCGATCCGAGCTTCGCGCCAGTTGCGTCCACCGTCCAACGTAACGTCGACCCGAGTGATCTTGCCTCGGCCAGACCAAGCGATACCCGTAAGCACATTGCGTCCGCGGAAACGAAGCGGAGCCTGCGGAGACGGGTTTGTAATGACCGACTTCGCATCCATCACGAACGTAAAGCGGCGTGCGCGGCCATCCGCCATGAGGTCGGTGTATTTCGACGTTTCCTCTCGGGCGAACCACGGCTTGTCGCCGACTTCGATGCGACGAATCCACTTGATCCAGATATTGCCTTCCCAACCCGGCACGACGAGACGGAGCGGATAACCTTGCTCCGGACGCAGCGCTTCTCCGTTCATCTTGAACGCCAGCAAGCAATCGTCGAGCGCCTTTTCGAGCGGCAGAGATCTGTTCATTCCCGCCGCGTCGCCGCCTTCCACGAGCAGCCACTTGGCGGTCGGCTTCACGCCGGCCTCCTCGAGAAGAACTCTCAGCGGCACGCCCGTATACATGACGTTGTGAATCATGCCGTGCGTGAACTGGCAGCCATTGAGCTGCGCACCGCGCCACTCCATTCCGCTGTTAGCCGCGCATTCAAGGAAGAAGACGCGATTGACTCGCGGCATCCGCAAGATGTCGCTCATCGCGAAGATAAGCGGCCTCTCCACGAGGCCATGAATCATCAAGCGATGTTCGTTGGGATCGATCTCAGCCGCACCGCCATGATGGCGCTCAAAGCAGAGACCGTTCGGCGTGATGATGCCGTCGAGGTCATGCCATGGGGTGAAGTTGACCGAGCTCTGCCGAGAGGCCGTAAGCCACTCGACGTCACGACGAACGACATGCGCTTCGAACTTCGAAGGCTTTCCATACGGAAAGTCGGCAACGCCTGGCCCTAAACTCTTCGACCAGTCCGCTACATGCGGCGGTAGAACATCGGGATTAACTGGCGCTGCTGCCGTTTCGGCAGCAACAGCAGCCTTGTGTCCCACTGCGAGCATTGCGCCCGTCATTCCAGCGGCGCCAAGAAACTGTCGGCGTGTGCTTATTTTTTCAACCGGCGAATTATCGTCTGCCATTCGTTCGCTCTCATACACCTTTGACATCAACGGCCATGCCGGGATTGACGCTCACGACTTTCTTCTTCGAGATGTAGTTGGATACGACATCCCAAATCGGCGGGCCTTCGGTCCCCTCATTGACGCTAGCCCAACCAGCAATCGTGTATTCTTTCGAGGGCTCCAGCGCTTCCCCGTTTCGCGCAAGAGTCATGTTTGAAATCCGCTTGCCGATGGGCTGCGAAATATCAATCGTGTACTTGAGGCCGCCAGAGCGAACCATGTCGCCGCCCTGCTGGAAGTACGGATCCGGATTGAAGATGTTGTCGGCAACATCCTCGAACACCTCTTTGAGGCGCTCGCCGGTCATCGTCATGCGATAGCAAGCGGGATAGCTCATCGCCGTTGCGTTGGTCACATCCTCGAATGTGATCGGAGAATCCGGCAACAAGCTCGGCCCCCAACGAACGCCAGGCGACAATGAAATCTCGACGTCGCGTTCTTCAAGGATCGCGTCACAAATCAGCGTATCTAACGTCCCGCTGAAATTTCCGCGCCGATAGAGGAATCCGTCGGTCTTACCCAGAACGCGCGTGAGATCCTTCATGTAAGGCTCGCGCACTTTTTCGATTTGCGCCTTCATTTCCGGATCGGGCGTTATCGCATCGGAGAAGATGGGAATAAGCCGATAGCGGAAGGCGGCGATCTTCTTCGACTGCACATCGAGATCGAGACGCGACACGAACTTTCCGTTCGAGCCAGTCGCAACCAGCAGCGTCTTGCCGATGACCGTAACCTCGGGAACCGCATCATGCGTATGACCCGAGAGAACGACATCGATACCCGGCACGCGTTCGGCCAGCTTGCGATCGACGTCAAAGCCATTGTGGGAAAGCAGAACGACAATATCCGCGCCATCCGCGCGAATTTTCTCGACCTCTTCCGCAAGCTCACGCTCTCTGATGCCGAACGCCCAATTCGGGATCATCCAACGCGGATTGGCGATAGGTGTATATGGGAAGGCTTGGCCGATAACGCCGATCTTCACTCCGCCGCGCTCAAAGATATGCGAGGCTTCGAAAACCTTTTCCTCGAACTCGTTGTCGCGAACGTTCTGAGCCAGGAACGGGAAGCCGAGCTTGTCCACGATCTCGCGAACGCGCGCCTCTCCGAGCGTGAACTCCCAATGCCCGGTCATGGCATCAGGCTTCAGCAACGACATGGCGTCCACCATGTCCTGCCCCTTGCTCTGGAAGGACGACCAGCTATTGGTCCAGGTGTCTCCACCATCCAATAGCAGCGTTCGATCTCCGCGCTCTGCACGGATCGCCTTAACGACCGTTGCGATTCGATCCAGGCCACCCATCCGGCCGTAAACGCGCGCTAGGCTGTCGAAATCATCCGACGTCAAAGCATAAGCGAGCGCCGAACCTTCCGACAAACGGAAGGCCTTTCGAAATTCGGCACCCGTGATGTGGGGCACCTGTCCCCGAGCAGCACCGACACCGAAATTGGCCGAAGGTTCCCGGAAATAAATCGGAACGAGCTGCGCATGAATATCGGTGAGATGGATCAGCGTAACGTTGCCGACAGGATCGAACGATAAAAGATCGTCCTGCGAGAGACGGCCTTCGGCGGCGAGGCGACCGAGCGGAACGCCGCTCCCAGCCGCCAGCGTCGCCATTGCCGTCGCAGCTACAAAGAATTCACGACGCGAGATTGTCATAGAGCGATCCGCCAACCCTTCTCTTCAGCTGCCGAATGCATCAAGAAACTTCGACTTTGTGCTCGGATTTGTAGACCGAGCCATCGTCATCGAACCACGTGAAGACAAACGTTCCGGTTTCCGTCGCTCTCACGGGGAACGATTGATACGGGTTTGCAGAGATCGCCGGATGCCAATCGGCACTCAGGATCTCCTGACCGTTAAAGGTCGCCGTGAACTTATTGATGATGTGGCGAGGAATGAGCTTGCCCGCTGCATCCTTGCGCTGACCACTTTCCATCTCGTGGCTGATCAGCGTCTTGACTTCGATAATTTCGCCAGCCTTTGCAGTAGCCGGCATCCGCACGCGCGGCGTAACCTTAGAAGCCATAGTCGTATATCCCTGGTGTTTCCAACGTGGTGACTGTTCTAAACCTCAGCCGCCGCAGCCGCCGATCGTCACTTTGACTTCCTTCTTGGTGGCGTAGACATCGCCATTCGACATGACGGCCACTGCCGAAATATTCTGCGTTTTCGCAAGCCGAATTCTCAACTGAGCCGACGCCTTGGGGGCCAGCGGCGTAAAGGTGTAATCGGCGAGTTGCGGATTGGGATTTCCGTCAGCGAAGAAGTGGACCGACTTGACGTAGTCATCTGCCGTCATCGGGCTTTCGACCGAGAAGTTCAGCGGAACGACCAAGCCGTTTTCAGCGATGCTCGGAAGATCCAGCGTGATGCGTCCGTCCTGGACCTTCTTCCCGCCAGCCAGCTTCTGGATCAGCTCATCGACCTCGGCTGTCGAGGCCAGCAACTGACCACCCGGAACGGCCACCAACGCGAGAGCAGCTATAGTTCCGCCCAAAATTTCGCGACGGCTCCGCGGTTCATTCAAAGCTCGAATTTTCGGCACCACTTGTTTCCTCTTCACGGCCGGATTGTTATTCGTCGTCGTACGAACGACTTGTGCGCGCCGGCAAACCGCCAGCCCACCTTTCGGAAATGACCTGCGGTGAGCGCGATGCGGAAGGAATTTCCAGCGCTACAAAAGTTGCTCAACAATACTGGCGTCGCGATCCGAAGGGATATTTTTATTGCGAATTTATCTCTGCGGGTTCTACCTACGCCCCCCTCCGGACCTACGTGTTCAGGACGGATGCATCGGAACGCTGAGAAGGCCTTGCTGTGCAATGCCTGCACGCAGATACAAGGGCATGAAGCCACGCCATGACCGCGACGGCCCCAGCGTCACTCATTTATAATTCCAATAAATTGAAATGAGACCGTATTCGCCGAACGGAAATTGGATTCGAGCCGCTCGCCACGCCAAAGCGAGCGGCGTTTCCCGACCCTGCGTATGGTTAGCAACTTACCGCAGCGCGGGAGCGCCTACTGTCCAGACCCATTATGAACATCGGCGCTCGGACGGCGACCGAAGCGAATGAGGTTATCCCGCATAGCCTGCCGATACGTCTGGAGTTCGCCTGTCGCCATCGCATGGCGCACGGTCGATAATCCCTCCGCCCTCGGATTACTTCCGAGCCCGATCGTCGCCCCAACGCCAGCATAGATGTTGCGATCGCCAAAACGATCCATCAGCGCCATGAAGGCTGGCTCACCGGTGCAATGACCGGCCGCTATCCACGCAACATGAAACTTATCGTTCAGCGCGGCGACCTGAGATGCGATCTCCGCATCGGAACTCGTAACGAGGTGTAGACCACCCGCGATGAGATGTATCTTGGGGTTGATCGTTTTCGCGACCTCGACAATGCGGTCGATGCCGGGATGCGAACAGCCCACCACCAGCACAATCCCGTCTGGAGTTTCAATCGCGAGTGATAGCTCTCGCAATTCGAGCGTCCCCGGCTTGTCAGACACGAGAGAAATCAGGTGGACGCCGGGAGCAATTTCCGTCGTCTTGTCGATCAACGTGATGTTGGCTTCGGGCCATGCCTTGCCAAACGTCATGCGCTCCGGTGGCGTGCCTCCGAAATACTGAGAGTCTTTCGGAAGCCGCGGCTCGGGGCGAAGAAACGTTGCTGGCAGCGATGAGCCGAAGACGCCGAACTTCTCTTCGGGCGCATAGATCTTGACGCCGGGATTGACCGAGAGGACATGGCTCAGCCCAGTCGTATGATCACCATGCCGGTGCGAGATGACGACGAAATCCAACTTCCCGAGATCGACACCCAGTGCTTTGGTGTTGTGCGCGAGGACCGCCGCATCGTTTCCGGTATCGAAAAGAATTCGACGGCCACCGACCTCAACCAGCGCGGCATAGCCCCAGTCCTTACGCAAGTCTGCGCGATTTCCGATTGCATCGAAAAGAACTGTTAGTTTAGCGGCGGTGTTCGAACGCGCTCCGTCTGCCTCGCCGTTCGGCTGACTGCCCGTAGCGGCCGATGCAGATGAGGCCACCAAGGCCATCAACAATCCAACAATGATACCGACGCGCATAGCCTGACATCCAATTAGAAAGCTTGTACCGATCGAAAAAGTGCGCTGCCTCACTCTCTTCGCGAGAGCATGGTCCGCCTCGGGAAACAGTAGTGCGGTTTGACGTCAAACACATATTCATTTGCAAAATGATGCTATTCAAAATCACTATTTGAAAACACGAGTGAGGCGAGACTATTCCGGTAGCGCCGGTCGAGTATCGGCTAATTGCATCATGATACAGTGTTGGGACACCGGTGCAGAAACAAACGAAGACGCGCTCCCGCATCATTGGCTTCGGAGCAGCAATGCTCGTCCTCAGCTGCCTGGGAGCAGGACTGAGTTCCGCCGATTCAGGTGACGAGATCCAGCGCTATCGGGAAATGATCAATGACCCGATGGCCAATCCAGCTTTTCTGAATGTCGACCGTGGAGAAGCCCTATGGGCGTTAGCGCGCGGCACGAAGAACGTGTCGCTCGAAACCTGCGACCTCGGCAAGGGACCAGGCGTGCTCGAGGGCGCTTATGCCGAGCTTCCACGCTACTTCGCCGACGCTGATCAGGTCATGGATCTCGAGCAGCGCCTTCTCTGGTGCATGAAAAACGTGCAGGGACTAGACACAGCCGATGTTCTTTCGCGCAAATTCAGCGCGCCGGCCGTGACCTCTGACATGGAAGATCTGGTCGCGTACATCGCGAACAAGTCGAGCGGCAAGACATTCCACATTCCCCTCGACCATCCGCAGGAAAAACAAGCATACGCGCTTGGCGAAGAACTCTTCTACCGGCGAGGATCGCTTCTCGATTTTTCCTGCGCTACCTGCCACAGCGCCGACGGTGCAAAAATTCGCACCACGCAGCTGCCTAATCTTTCCAAGCCTGGCAAAGACGCAAGCGACACGATGGGCTCCTGGCCCACGTACCGCGTGTCTCAAAGTCAAACCCGGACGATGCAGAATCGTCTTTGGGATTGCTATCGCCAGATGCGTATGCCCCCGCCTGAATATGGCTCTGCTGGGCTAACCGCACTCATGATGTATTTGACTAAGCAAGCCGATGGTGGGCCGATCAATGTTCCGTCAATCAAGCGCTAATAGAACCCTATTGGCTGCGGTTTTAGCCCTCGGCGCCGTCTTCGCAGGCGTCGCATCGATTGCCGCCCAAGACAGCAAAAGCGTAGCACCCGCAGAATCGAACGAACGCCTCAACGCGACCGTTCAAGAGATGTGGGCGCATGCCGACCCTGAGTGGAAGAAGCGTCTGCAGCAGGACGAGACACAGCTCCTTTGCTCACGCTTCCGCAACGAGCCACCGGAAGACGTCGCGGCGTCAATCCGAGCGCGAGAGTTGGCAACGATCGTCTACCCGAAGGACGGAAACTATCTCGGCGATTGGAAGGAAGGCGAGAAAATCGCGCAAAGTGGGCGTGGCGGACAGTTCAGCGACGCTCCAGATGCGGCGCGCGGAGGGAACTGCTACGCTTGCCACGAAATGGCCAAGACCGAAATGTCTTTTGGATCGCTTGGACCTAGCCTTGCCGAGTACGGTAAAAACCATAACTTCACGGCAGAAGCGACAAAAGAAACATTTGCCAAGCTCTACAATTCCCAGGCAAGCTTCGCGTGTTCAAACATGCCACGATTTGGTGTTCATGGATTTCTTTCCGAACAGCAAATCAAGGACGTTCTGGCTTACCTGTTCGACCCCAAAAGCCCGGTCAACAAATAGCGCCAGAAGCGTCATCCGCATCTAAGCCGAGTTGATCGCATGCGCTGGTTCTTCGCGAGTATTTTGGTTGCGCTTTGCGCAATGTCTCCACGCGACGCCACCGCAGCCGAACTCATCATGGTACGGCAGATCGGTTGCTACTGGTGCATTCTCTGGGACGAGGAAATCGGCATAGCATATCCGAAATCCGAAGAAGGACATTTCGCACCTCTCCGGCAAATCGACATACGCGGACCGTTGCCTAGCTACATAACCAAGCCAGTCACGATCACGCCGACGTTCCTCCTCGTCGAGAACGATAAAGAAGTTGGCCGCATGATCGGATACCCCGGAAAGAATTTCTTCTGGGAGCTCCTTGCCGAGATGCTTCAAAAGTCGACCTTCACCCGAAAAGAAACGCCCTAACTCACCCAAGTTGCTGGGACACGCGGCGAAGAATTCTGAGCCAGAACAGGTCTTGCAAGTCCAATAAAAAAGGCCCCAAATCGCATTTCGATCTGGGGCCCTTTTAGATGTGCCGGGTTAAACGATCCGCAGCTCAGTACTTATTCGTCGCAACTCCATGAGCGATCTCACGCCAAATCGATTGCCAAGACGAATGCACTCCAACACCAAAGCGCGATAGGAAAGCGAAATTATCGTCGCGATCTCCGTCAGATCCTTATCCTGCACCAGATATCGTAGAATATCCGTGTGGCGCGCGCTTAAAGCACCCTCGTTTTTGTTGATGCCGATCTTCAACAGCGCGACCGACAACATCATTTTTTCGCTTAGCCAAACTTCGTTGCGCGCAACAGCTCTCACCGCTTCAAGCAAATCTTCCGCGCTGCAGTTCTTGGAGACATAGCCTGTCGCCCCGCATTCAAGAGCATGCGCCGCCACCAACGGACACTCGCTCGCAGAGAAGACAATAACTCTGGCGAATGAATTCTTCCGCCGAATTTCTCTCATCAGATCGAAGCCGGAACCATCCGAAAGATGGACATCCAGTATAATGATCTTCGGACGAATGTTCTTAATCGCCACGCGCGCCTCAGCGATGCTGGAAGCATGTACGATTGAAAATTCGTTGTCTGCGCGAAAAACTTCCTGACAGCCCAACGCGACAACCGGCTGGTCATCGACCAGAAGGATGCTCTGCGCACGCGCATTCGTTCCATTAAGTTGCAAGTGCAAATCCCACCAAGTAATCGATCTCAGATTTATTCTGACCGGACACGCTAATTCATCCAGATTTGGAGTCAGAATTTTTTTTGAGAATGTAGATATTTCCCGACGCTATGAGTGCGCGCGCCGGCGCCCGAACCGGCTTCAAAATCACCGGAAACATAGGGATTTTTGAATTTATCACGCGTGTAACAGGCATCGATGTCGCGGCGCGCGGATGACAATATGACGCCAACGGAACGTCTTTGATCTTGCCGAAACGGACGCTCAAACGGCTCTTTAGCATTCGCTCGAGGGACTGAGTCGCCGCGCTAGGCATACCGTCCCGCCTCCAAGCACCCAGCACATTTCCCGGCGAATGGGCTGTGCTCTTCGCACTGCAGCAAGAAAAAACCATCCCAAACTGAGTTCCGGACAGCGCTCACCGCGTAAAAAATATAGCTAGAAAGACGTAGTGCGCCGGCCCGAGAAGCGAGCCTATCCGATTGATAATATTTGAAAATAACTATTCATAGATCGGACCTGTACGTATTCGAGCACGTGATCTCCCGGGGTTTCTACTTTGCACTTCATGACGCATCCCTATGGATGGGAGAACACCATGAATTTGCAGCAGCTGAGATATGTCAAAGCTCTGGTCGACAACGGTAGCTTCGTCGCGGCCGCCGCCCGTTGTGCTGTAACCCAGCCAACTCTCTCGAACGGTCTCGCCCAGCTCGAAGCTGAATTCGGCCACCGCCTTTTCCGTCGCACAACGCGAACGATGAACCTGACGCCATACGGCAAACAGCTCTTACCAACGATCCTCGAAATCCTTTCGCTGTTCGAAGATCTAAAAGTGCTGTCGAAAAGCCATCACGTCAGAGACGCCGTCTCGCTCCAGGTCGGCGTATCGCCGATCGTCGGCATCGCGCGCGCGTCAAAGATCATCGCGCCGCTCAGAACAAGCCACCCCGCGGTTGATATCATTTTTCGGGAAGTCGATCTCGACAGTCTCGTTAAGTTTATAGGCCGCGGTCTTATCGACATTGCGATCGCACCGCATGACGGCGATCTTCAGGCCTCAGGCGATGTCACTTGGCCTTCGATGGATCAAGATCCATTGGTTTTCCTGCCGAAAACCGATGACTGCGCCAAATGGCGAGGCACCACGTCAGTCTCGATCGAGGACATCGCATCGGAAGCGTTTGTTCTCGTTCCCGACAGCTGCGGACTTACACGTCAAATTACAAAGCTATTCGACGCAAAAAACCTCGAACTAAAACGATACGCTGGCGAAGCAAGCAGCTATTCCGCGATCCAAGAGTTCGCATCTCTCAGTCTTGCATGCGGAATTCTGCCAGCGTCGAAGCTGTCCGGATTTAACCAGGTGGCCATCCCCCTCGTTCAAAAGGGACGACCTGTTGCGCTTGAATATTTCGTAGTCGGCAAGCCTTCAACGATCTCGCCGCAACTCTTCTCGCAGCTGTGGTCAAACTTGACCGAGGAGAGCGACGCGCTGAAGTGCTGGCCGACGCCCTTGGCATTGTCGCCCTTCGTCCATCGCGAGGCTGTCAGACTAAGCAGCGATTGAGCCCGCACGAACTCATACGCGGCGGTTTTTAGAATTAGCTGCCGCGAACCGCCTACTGAATCGGCGCTCCGCTTTCTTCATTGGTGACTTGGACGAACTGGAAAAAATCGCTAAGCGTCCACGCTGAACATGGTTGTTCGCTAAAACCGCGCCCGCTCAGCCAATTACGCGACGGCGCGTCTCTGACTTTGCTCCATCTCCGATTTATGACGCCGACGATCTTCCTGGCGCAATTCAAACCGGATGAGCTTCGCTCTTGCTTCGGCAAGAACATATGGGGAAATTCGAGTGTCGCGGGCGAGTTGATCCATTGCCTTATAAATCGCTGCCACGGAAAGTGGCGCGCATGAACAACATTGCATCCGCTTATTCAAATGGCGGAATACAACGCCAGGCGTCGGAATAACGCCCGGTCCGGCGCTCATGATTTCGGCGACAGCCGCTTCTATATCCAGATCGGATATGACGGTGCATGAGCAAATGATCACCTAAACGCTCCTATCGTTTAGCAATCGCACGCGATCTTCTATTCGCTATAAAACGGCATCCACCCGTCTCTGGTCAAGACGAGGGCATTACGCGTCGATTACACGTAAAAACGCCCAAACCAAGCACATTTTGTGAGGTTTTAGCCCCCGCAATCCGAGCCCGTCTGGCGGACATCTTCGCAACGATCTTGGAGCTTTTCAAATCGACGAATTTCTTATAACGATCATCCTAGGGAAAATAAAATCGGCTGTCCCTCTGGGGCCTCACCTGAACAATAACAACGATCGGAGATCGGAATAATGGACCATAACCCATATTATTCCCAGAATATCCACGGTCCCTATTCTCTGTATGATCTCGGCAATTTCGATCTCGATAGTGGTTTGCGCCTTCGCAATGCGCAATTGGCTTACGCGACGTTCGGCACGCTTTCACCTCTCAAAGACAACGCCATCCTATTTCCGACCTGGTACTCGGGCACGTCGAAAATCATTGAACAGGCCTACATCGGCCCTGGACGTGCGCTCGATCCAAGCAAGTATTTCATCATCATTCCAAACCAGCTCGGCAATGGCTTGTCGACGTCGCCGCAGAACACTCCCTCGCCCATGAACGCCGGCGCGTTTCCCGCTGTTTCTATCGCCGACGATGTGCGGGCTCAGCACAAGCTGGTTACGGAGCACTTTGGAATTTCCAAGCTGGAGCTCGTTCTCGGCGGCTCCATGGGAGCCCAACAGACATACGAATGGGCCGTTGCATATCCCGATGTCGTCAAGCGCGCCGCTCCAATCGCAGGAACAGCGAAATGCTCGTCGCATAACAAGTTGCTCGTGCAGACGTTCAAAGAAGCGATCACCAGCGATCCCGCTTGGAGAGGCGGCATGTATAGCGATTCATCCGCTGTACATCGCGGCCTGAAGCGGCACGCGCATCTATTTGCAGCATCCGGCTTCACGGCAAAACTTTTCACTATGGAAGGTTGGCGCGGCCTCGGATTTACATCGGCAAACGATTTCGTCACGAATTTTGTCGAAGCGCATTTCCTTCCTCAGGATGCGAACAATCTTCTGCTGATGCTCAACAAATGGCAGAACGGCGACGTCACGCTCAACGGTCGCGGCAGCCTTGAAGCGGCATTGGCAAAGATAACTGCAAAGGTCGCGGTCATCGCCATTGAAGAAGATCTCTTCTTCTCGTTAGCTGACATCCGGGCCGAACAACGCCTGATACCGAACAGCGAACTGAAGCTCGTGTCTTCGGATTGGGGACATCTGGCGCTGTTTGGAGTGGATGCGGGCTACAATGCCACGATCGACTCCTACCTCAACGCGTTGCTGGCGTCGTAAATTCTGACGCCACCAATTCACACACTAACAACTGAAAGCTAGATCATGACTCTCACGGCCACGCTCGATCAACCCGAAGTCGAAGGACTCGCGGTCAGGTGGATTATGTCCGACGGAAAGAAGAATGTCGTTTGCTGGGTTCGCGCAGCAGCGCTCGAGCATCTTGAAAACAACATCGATCTTCCAAAATCCGAATACATGAACGCATTCATCAAGCATCGCGAGATTTTGGAAGATCGCGCAAAGGACATCTTCAAGCGCGGTAAACTAGACGGTCATGCCATCATCGTTCGCAAAGAGAACATCTGACGACCGATCTTGACCGCTCTCACGCGTGTCTACGGCCGTCTACAGGCGGACCGAATATCGTTGGAATAGTGGATGGCCCGGGAGCATCAACTGCCGAGGGCCGTCCATCAAGCGCCTTAAAACTGCGATGATCTGCGAATGCTAGCGTCGCGTTCCACGCGTCGCTCAGAGTTCTCGCACTCCGCATCCAAGGCAAACCAGCGGATGCGCGAGGACGCGCTCAGCGGGATATGGCCCAATTAAAACGTAAACTGGGCCACTCGATCACTTGCAACGTTGCCTGAGGCGAACAACCACTTCAACACCGGCAACTTCCATCCCATGGGGGATCGGCGGCATCTGACCGATAAGCACTTCGCCATCTTCGATGTCGACGATGCAATCATCCTCTTCACAATAGAAATGATGATGCTCGGTCGTGTTTGTATCGTACCAGGTCTTCTGCCCGTCTATCGACAATCGCCGCACCAACCCTGCGCTGGTAAACTGCTGAAGCGTGTCGTCGATCTCAGACAAGGAGAGCTGAGCGTTTTGGAGATCCGCTTCTTCAAACAGAGATTCTACCGTGAAGTGCCTGTCTCCGTCCTGAAAGAGCAATCGAGCCAGATTCATGCCTTCTCTCGTAATGCGCACGCCGGCCTTAACGAGACGGCTTGCTGCATTATGAGTACCGCAGGCTCCGATGCTGAAGCCACAGTCGCTACGTCCAGCGCCTGAGGACTTCTTTACTCGCTCATTGTCCTTCAAAAGATCCATGATCGTTCCTTTCGTTTGCGCAGGAAACCGACGAGACTTGTGGTGACGCAACAGCGGCCGGGCATAAGTTACAAGTCTATTACATCTCGTCGCCTTGAAGTATCTGCGTATGCTTGGCGGCACGCCGTCTTATTCAACGCCGCGCCGCCCAAGTAGATTCCCGAAGAAGACATATCGAGAATGATGCGGAAGATAGGATTCGCAACAGCGAAATCTTACTTCCCGGGCAGCTCTACGATCCGAAGGTAGGGCTTGAGCTCTTTCCAACCCTGCGGAAACATCGTCTTCGCCTTTTCATTCGAGATGCTCGGCGGAATGATTGCCGGCTCGCCCGGCTTCCAATCAACCGGCGTAGCGACAGTGTACTTGTCAGACGTCTGCAGGCTGTCCACGACCCGAAGGATCTCTTGGAAATTGCGCCCTGCGCTCGGCGGATACATCATCATGAGCCGAACTTTTTTAGCCGGGTCGATAATGAATACGGTGCGCACGGTGATGTTCGGATCGCATTCCGGATGCATCATTCCGTAGAGATCAGTGACGGTGCGATCTTCGTCTGCGAGGACCGGGAAATTGAGAGACTGGCCCTGCGTTTCCTCGATGTCCTTTTCCCAGCCGACGTGGTTCGCGCCAGAGTCGACCGACAAACCGATGACCTTAACGTTGCGCTTTTCCCACTCAGGCATGAGGCGCGCAGCTTGTGCGAGTTCGGTGGTGCAGACAGGCGTGTAGTCTTTGGGATGGCTGAAAAGGATTCCCCATGAATCTCCCAGCCACTTATGAAACGAGATTTCACCCCGGCTGCTTTCTTGCGTAAAATCCGGAGCGATCTGCCCGAGCTGTATTGACATTTAGTACTCCCATAAAGTTCTTCACGAGCAACAGGCGCCCCCCCGACAATCCGCCGAAATCATCAGTAATTGCGCATATTTAAACGTCGCTCTGATCGGCTAATTATCTCACGGGGTATGGGTGTACCATCCGTTAGACTACCCAAACTTAGGTAGTTGCACGCCCCTCTCCTTCCCCTCGGTGGAACGCACGTCCTCCAGAGAGAAAATTCGCGCCGCAACATAACGACGGCCCTCTCTTGGGGGCTCGATGGGAAGAGGTCGTCCTCAGAGGGCAAAAGCTTCGGATGACGTCTCTGCCCGCCATCGAACATTGGACAATCTTGGGCGAGAAAAACGCCGCCTCGAGCAAAACCAGCGCAACGTCGATCACGAAGACATGGCTGAGCGGCGCCGTCATAAACCTCTTCGCACCCGCAGCAAAAAACGATCAAGAACAGCGCATGAAAACACCAGCATCGATGACGATTAGGTGAGTTCCGGAGCGTATTTTTACTTATTCAAACAGTTGGGGAGCAGAGATAATATTTCCTTCGAAGCGCGAATATCAGGCACTCATAAGATTCGTCTTTTGACGAAGGCCATAGCTCTATCGTGGTGAGGCAATTGATTATCAAAAAATAGAAACGGAAAAAAATGCGGGAGAGAAAGCTTAGGGACATAGAGTCCGGCGAATACAAAAAAGCGATCAAGAAACTGGGTGAGGCCGTCATGGACGATCCGGCTCTCCTTGAACGCCTTGATGCGACGCCAAGCAAATCCGATTTTATTGATCTGTACTGTAATTTGGCAAAAGAGAGAGATCTCAGCTTTTCTAAGTCGGACTTACTGATAGCCGTCCAAGAGCAGAAGCAGGGCAAGGACGGGATCATTCCGACGATCGTTCTTCGAATGATAGCTGATCGGTTCTAAATGTGCGTCTCCGCAAGTAATGCGATCCTGGCGAATGAAGGCCGCGCCGTCGGAAGCAGGAATGAAAATCCCGCGCACGACCTGATGACAGCTCTTGCCTCGGTCCATCCGCTACTGGCGTCTGAAACACAACCAAGAGAAACCAATTCGAAAAATGCCTTATCGCGATCAGCTCCCCCAAGAGACCGAAGGGGTTAAGGCTATCCTCTCAGAAACTTCGATAAGAGCAGTACAAACCGGGTCGACGCTGGCACAACCCCGTTTGGAAATATAACGAAAGTCATGTTGTTTTTACTGGTGGAACACCTTTAGCATGCTCACCAAATCGCATAGCAAAACAAAGAACAAAAACCGGGAGGGGCTTGTCGCCTCGCCCGCAGCCAGGAAGTCAGATCTGATGAATCCTTGGGAGGGCGGCGGACAATCGATCCTTAAAAAGGCTGAGGAGATAGCAACAAGCGTTCTTGCAAAGAACGCCGCCTCGGTGGATCGCGACGCGCGCTGGCCCGAAGAGGGGATGCGGACGCTACTCGCTGAGGGCTTTGGTGGCCTCGTCGTCCCTAAGCAATACGGCGGCAAGGGCCAGGGCATGCTGATGATGGCTCGCGTATGCGAGACGATCAGCCGAGAATGCGCTTCGACGGGCATCTGCTTTGGAATGCATTGCGTCGGATCTTCCGTCATCGCAGCCAACGCGACCGACGTTCAACGCGAAAGTTTCCTCACGCCGATCTGTGAAGGCAAACACATCACAACGCTGTCGCTGAGTGAGGCGGGATCCGGCGTCTATTATTATCTACCGCAGACGAGCCTCGTTTCCGTTTCGCGTGACCAATACGCGATTAGCGGCGAGAAAGTATTCGTCACGAACGGCGGCTGCGCAGACTCATATGTTGTATCCGCGGTATCCGGCGATCCAGACGCCCCTGCCGGTCAGTTCTCGTGCGTTGTCGTTCCCGGTGAATCGCAAGGCTTGAGCTGGGGCAGCAACTGGAATGGGTTCGGCATGCGCGGAAATTCTTCGCGCATGATGACACTCGATGGGGTTCTCGTCCCGCGCTCCAACCTGCTCGGCCGGGAAGGCGACCAGATCTGGTATATCTTCAACGTTATAACGCCGTTCTTCCTAATCGCGATGGCGTCGACCTATCTCGGCGTTGCCGCCAGCGCTTTGGACGAAGCCCGCGCACACATCCTTTCCCGGCGCCACGTACACTCCGGCGCGCTATCGCAAGCGCCCATCATCCAACATCGCTTTGGAGCACTCTGGTGCATGCTTGAACGCACCCGACGGCTGGTCTACGGCGCCGCCGCGAGCTTCGACAACGGAGAACAGGACTCGCTGACCGCGATCATGGCCAGCAAGGCCGAAGTTGCTGAGAGCGCAGTCGCCATCGTCAACGAAGCTATGACGCTCACCGGGGGGCGCGGCTATGCAGAAACGTCAAAGCTATCACGACATCTGCGGGACGCGCGCGCGGTTCACCTCATGTCGCCAACAACAGATCTGCTGAAGATTTGGATTGGAAAATCCCTCTTGGGTGTGCCGCTGCTGGCTGATTAAATATATCGTCGAGGCACACGATAGGGTGACGCTCTATCCTCGGTCCGACCGTCGGGGAGTTTGAATTGTCTGTTAGCAGCGCCAAGGCAGTGATCAATATGAACCGGCGCGCAGACGGCGAAGGAGACGACCTCAGTCGCGTCGTCTTCGTCAACGTGGATCGAAGCGTTGCCAAACACATTTCTCAGCATCTGACCAAACGACACCGCATAGAATCTTTTGACGACAGCAAATTCCCAAACTCGAGTTCGCAGCTCAAAACAATCGACGCTGTGCTGTTGGGAAGCGACGTAAAAGAACCCGTTAACGCAGTACAGCGCATTCATTCCGTCGATAAGCGCGTTCCTATCATCATCCTCAGCGGCGCAGCGCAATGCGCTCGCTTGCGTCAAGACCTGATGTTTAGCCCATTCGTCGGGCACGAGATCATCGTCTGGCCGACGACCGATATGGACGGCCTGTCAGACGTCCTCATCGATGCGGCACAGCGACGAAAGCAGCGTCTTCTCTACCAAGACGCGGCGATGGCGAACGCCCATGTGCAGCTCGAGGTTTTGCCCTTACTGCATCCCGAGACAGCCGAGTATATTGAAGGCCTGTTCGACCATGAACCGATCGGCGTTCTCGCGACAACGTCCGGCGGAAAGATTCTGAAGATCAATCGCCAGGCTCGGCAGATCTTCGGAATATCCGACCAAGCGCATCGCGAAACGTCGCTGTATAAGCTCTTTCCGAAAAGCGAAAAAAGCCGCCTCGAAAGTTTGTTGACCCAGGCCGTCGACGCCAATGACCAGCCGCGCCCGGAGCTTTTTGAACTTCAAACAACCAAAGACAAAGTCTCTTTTGTCGAAGTCACCGCAGCGCCATTTTCACGCCCAACGCAAGACCGCTGCGCGATGCTGGTCGTGCAGGAGGTCACCCTCCGCGTTCAATCCGAACGGCAGCGCACCGAAGCCGTCGTAGAGCTTCGGCTCATTGCGAACGCGCTGCGCACGCTCCATTCGATCAGCACCGGAAACACCGGCGCCCTGAACGATAAGATTCGCGATTTTCTTCATCTCGGCTGCGAGCAGTTCGGTCTTCCGATCGCGATGCTTTCGCAGGTCGAAGGCGATAAACTCAGCATTGTCGCGTCGGTTTCAGACAACAAACGATTTTTGCCGGGCGCAACATTCAGGCTCGAAAATACATTCTGCAAGACGACGGTACAGTCGTCTGAACCTGTTGCAGTCGAACGCACGAGCGGAACAGCCTGGCACGACCACCCCTCCTACGGCGAGTGCGGTATTGAATCGTACCTAGGCGTTCGCATTATCGTTGGCGAATCTGTCTTCGGCACACTCTGCTTCATGAGTGATGCGCCGCACAGAATGCCATTCTCGTCGGCTGAACGCGAAATCTTGAAACTGATGTCGCGGTGGATCTCCGGCGAACTTCAGCGCGAGCGCGCCGAGGCGCATATGCGTAAGCTCTCGAGCGCTATTGAACAGACAGCAGACTCGGTGATCATCACAGACCGTACCGGGATCGTTGAATACGCCAATCCATCTTATCAATTTCTCACCGGTTATTCGCGCGACGAGATCGTCGGCTCAACAGCAGGATTTCTCCAGCCCGAGGATCCTTCTAGTGAGGAACTTTGGACTGCGATAAATAACGGAACTGACTACCGGTTTCTTCTCAGCAGCAAAACCAAGAGCGGCGACCTCTACCACGAGCAGATGACGATCAGTCCGCTCAAGGATGACGTCGGAGAGACCACGCATCTCATCGCAACCGGGCAAAATGTGACGGCTCTAGTGGAAGCCAAAGAGCGCGACCGGAAGCGGCAAGCAGAACTCACCCATGTGGCCCGGCTCAGCACGCTCGGCGGAATGGTTTCGGGCCTCGCGCACGAACTCAATCAACCTCTGTGCGCGATAATGACGTATGCCCAAACCTGCTTGCGGAAAATGCGCGCCGGCGAAGCCGAACTTGATGATCTACAGCACGGCCTGACTCAGATCGTGCGCCAAGCCGAACGCGCAGACGAAATCTTCTCGCGAATTCGAGATTTCTCGCGGAAACGTCAAATCCGGAAGCAGCGAGCGAACATTCGCGAGATCGTTGAGATATCCGTTGGATTTATCCAAACGGAGCTCAAGGAAAACAACATCAGTGTTGAACTGAAATTTCCCAAGAAAAACCAACTCGTTTTCGCGGACTCAATTCAGATCCAGCAGGTGCTCATCAATCTTGTCCGCAATAGCATCGACGCGCTGGCAAGCGTTGAATCCAGCCGGAAGAAAAAAATATCTATAAAGGTGAGTCTGGAAGGCCGAAACTTCACGAAATTAACGATCACCGATACAGGCCACGGATGCCCCGTTGAAAAATTCCACCGGCTATTTGAACCTTTTTATACGACCAAGGAAGCTGGATTGGGCGTCGGACTAAGCATCAGCCAGTCCATCGTGGATGGGCATGGCGGAAAACTTTGGCTCGCGTCCTCATCCCCAAAAGGCTCTACATTCTGTCTCACGCTACCGAACTGGAATAATCGGCAAGATGCAACAGACACAGACTAAGAAGACCGACACAGTTTTCATCGTTGATGACGATCCTGCCGTCCGTGATGCCTTGAGGTGGCTCATGGGACAGGTGAAGCTGAAAGTTCAGGTCTTCTCATCGGCGGACGAGTTTCTCGCGAACTACACGCCGGAAACGCGCGGCTGCATCATTCTCGATATCAGAATGCCGGGCATGAGCGGCTTGGAACTTCAGGAGCGCCTGAAAGCACTCGGCTCTCTCATCCCCATCATCATCATCACCGGCCATGGCGACGTTTCGATTGCCGTTCGCGCCATGAAGGCCGGCGCGGTCGAGTTTCTACAGAAGCCGTTCAACGATCAATTGTTGCTCGATACCGTTCAATCGGCATTGTCGACGTATGGCGCGATCTGGGAACAAGAAGAACGTCGGCAGGAATACAACCGCAGCCTTTCATCACTGACAAAGCGCGAAAAAGAAGTGCTCAATCTTCTGCGCACAGGAAAGGCGAACAAAGTAATCGCCTCGATCCTGAAAATTTCTGTCCGCACCGTGGAAGGTCATCGCGCAACTATAATGAGCAAGACCGGCGCTAAATCACTTGGCGAGCTGATCGAGATGCTGCACGCGAATACCTAATTCGAAATCTATTTTTTAAACCGGCAACAATTGCGTTGTAACGCGTTCTGCTGTTTTCGCACCGCAGTAGCGGTCAACTAGCTTGCGCCATTCCATTCATCCCTATGGCGATAGATCCGTGAATCGGATCATCCTTCGCGACCTGCACGGTAGTACATTTTTTGGACCTCGCCCGTACTCATAAGGCGACCCTTCATCGTGATTTTAGAAGACCGGCCGACGCTCTAATTACCAATAAACATCGTGGTTTTTTAAGTTTCGCAAATGCGAAACATGCGGCCGCACACTGCTCAATTACAACACCAATCGAGTGTTATTACGCCCTAAAGACGTATTTGTACCAAGTGAGACTCATCGCGTTCCTCCACTAAGATAACTTAGCATCGGATGGCATCGCCAATTGCCTCCCGGCGCCGTGCTCGCTAGGGCGACGACGATTATCGGGTTCGATGTCCTCGGCTGCTCCCGTCCGCGATCTCGATAGCCATAATAAAAAGCAATAGAACGAAACGCTAAAGGAGTAATTTGATGAAGATTAGCTTGGCCGGCCTCATTGCCGCGGCCGCTTTTGTGAGCGCAATGCCGGCGGCAAATGCCCATAGCCCTGGTGTAATGAGAACGGACGAAGAGCTGATTAAGGTGCTTCGCACCGCCGCTCCGACCGCGATCGTCGACCACGCCACGATCCTGAACATGGGCGCGGACGGCAAAATGAAAACCATCCAAGATGGCACCAACGGCTGGACCTGCATGGATCCCGGCAACCACGGCAACGGTGAGCCGATGTGCGCCGACAAGGCAGCCATGGAATGGGCAATGTCTTGGCAGGAAAAGAAGCCCCCGACTGCAGCCGTCGGCTTCATGTACATGCTGAATGGCGACAGCGGCGTCAGCAATACCGATCCTTATGACAAGAGCCCTGAAGCAACCGCCACGAACAACTGGGTTCAAACCGGCCCCCACGTCATGATCGTGGGAACGGATGCGAAGGAAATGCTGAAGGCATATCCGCGCGACGCCAAGGCTGATCCGACGAAGCCCTACGTCATGTGGCCGGACACGCCCTACGAGCACATCATGTTGCCGGTAAAGTAAGAGCCTCTCTCTTCTGAGGGCATGAACTTTATCAAGTAACGCGATACGCCTGTTTTCAACGCGGGACCTGCAACAGCGGGCTCCCGCGTTGTCATGATCGCTCCCCCAACAGCAATCTCAACGCTTTCGCTGCACAAATCCGATTCGCGTTGCTCGACGGCTCCTCGTCAAGCGCGCCACGATTTCCAGCTACCGCAAGCCCAGACACGCCCGTCTGGTCGCCCGTCACCGGATTCCCGTGGAGCAAATGCTCTAAACGCGTAATACCGGTGCAAAATCTGCCGCCCCAAATAGCGCCTCTCACCGATTCGCATTCTGTTGCGAAAAATACCCGGGGGAGAGATTCATGAAGCCCATACTCGCCGCAATGGTGTGCCTGCTGCTGGAAGGCTGCGCATCGTCGTCGAACGACATCGCCGCTCAGTACGTTTCGCCGATCCAGTATGACAACTACACCTGCGCGCAAATCGGCGCGGAAGCAGAACGCGTCTCCGCTAGAGCTGCTCAGCTCGCTGGTGTTCAAGATTCCAATGCCACTAACGATGCAGTCGCCATGGGCGTAGGCCTCGTTCTCTTCTGGCCAACTCTCTTCTTCATAAAGGGAGATGGTGTATCTGCTGCCGAACTCGGACGCTTGAAGGGCGAATTCGAAACACTCGAAAAGGTCTCGGTCGCGAAGAACTGCAACATGCAGTTCCGCCGAGGGGCACCGGAAAAACCCGCCACGACCGCAAGCCTCAGTACTCGCTGACGATCAACAAACGAAAAGGGCACCTCGACCCGAAGGGCGAAGTGCCAAGTTGTCCGCAGCGAGAAAAACTGCGGACGGGCTTTTCGTCGACCGATGAAAACGCAGGCAATCATTCCGGCGTTCTCATCGGCCTATAGCTGTGGCTAGGGCACGTGATACGCCGCCAGCTGACTACCGAGGTACACGGTCAAACCACCTGCAATCAGCGTGAGGTACGGGAGCATACCGGCCCGCTTTTTGATGAGCTGACCATTCTCCTCAAGGTCTTCCTGCATCCACGGTGGGAACTTGCCCTTATCCGTCACATAGTGGCGGTAAGCGAAGATCGGGATGATGCCAGCAACGATCAGAATGCTGGTCAACAGCACGCGCTGTCCCCAGAAGTCCGCACCCCAGCCCATGATGAGCAGGTTGATGAAGCCGCACACAGCGCCGATGGCGAGAAGCCAATTCTGCGCGCGATACGGCCGCTCTGCATTCGGACGATCGATACGATGCAACCATCCAGCCTGAAGGTTGAGAAACACGAAGACCATGTAGGTCGTGTTCGCCAACACGATCAGGAACACGTAGTCCGAGATCGACAGCAGCACGGCGTTGACGGCGAGATCCGTCCACATAGCAGCCACAGGCGCGCCGTGGCTGTTAACCCGCGACAGATACTTCGGCAGCCAGCCGTCGTGCGAACCCTGATACAAAGTACGAGACGAGCCCGCCATCGCAGTCATAACGACCAGACAGATCGACAGTGTCAGTACGCAGATGATGAGGTTTCCGAGGATCGGCCCTGCACCGACCATCTGCGCCAACACCTTGCCGACACCCGTTCCATCATAGATGCCAGGATCCAATAACCCCTGGAGACCGAGATAGCCTTGGAACGCGATGGGAACCAGCGTGTAGAACGCGATGCAAAGCAAGCCCGAATACAGCAGAGCACGAACCGTATCGTAGCCTGGGTTCTTGAATTCGCTGACATAGCAAACAGCGGTCTCGAATGGATACGTAGACCAAGCTGCGAGCAGCATGCACGCCATGAACGTGGTGATACCCACCATGTCCCAAGCGCCGTTCGTGGGATTGCCCGCAGCATCGACGATGAGCGGAACGAATGGCGTAAAGTTTTCAGACCGCACGTCACCAGTAAGCAGCGGCACGATGCCGGTAAGCAAGAGCGGAAGAAGAACCGCAATCGCAACGATCATCTGCACGCGAGCAGCCTTCAGAATACCGCGATGCTGAATGGCAAAAACGGTAAGCATCAATGCTAAGCCAAGAAAGAACGTTGCGTTGAAACGAACAACGACGCCTTCCTTGATGAAGCTGAGATCGAACAGAGTGACTTGCCAGGTTCGGATCAGCGAGTCCGCTGGGAATAGCAAATTGAGAACGTAACCAGCGGCCAATCCTGAGCCGATGGCGAGAACAGGCGACCAGGAAAACCAGTTGGCCCAAACTGAAATCGGGCCAAGCATCTTGCCGTAACGAACCCATGCGATCGCGCCATACACGGACGCGCCGCCGGACTTCTTCGGAAAAAGTCCCGAAATCTCAGCGTATGTAAAGCATTGTGCAAAACCGATCAGCATCGAGAGTATCCAAACTCCCGCTGAGATATTTCCTGCTGCCGATGCGACCGCACCAATAGAAAAAAGAACCAACACGGGCGTTCCGGCTGCGAACCAGAACGCGTGTGTCCAATTCAATGTGCGGTGCATCGTAAACGTCTGTGCTGAATTCGGCGCAGACGTGGCGGCTAAAACGGCCTCCGACATCGCTCACTCCCCGTCTATTTTTTTTGCCCGATGCCTCGTTAGGAGTATCGGGATCATTTTGAAGGAGATCACAGGGTCGGATTTCAAAAACTACCCGGCGGACTATTTATAGCATTGAGCAGTCCGATGCACTGACGCGCGACGCACGACAAAGAGCAAGCGCGTCCCGGACGTGTCCACCATGCGCGCGGACAAGATCGAGGAAGGCAGCATCGGTGCTTTCGGCGAAGTCACCATTCGCTGGACCGATTGGATCCGGACCACGACGGGCTTACGCGCGGATTTCTATACCGCCGATGTCGAAAGCGACAACCCGGCGAACTCCGGAGACAAAAGCGACGCGATCCTCAGTCCGAAATTTGGCTTGGTTCTGGGTCCCTGGTCGGGAACAGAGTTGTACTTAAATGCCGGAACCGGCTTTCACAGCAACGACGCTCGCGGAACAGTAACGAACATCGATCCAGTCAGCGGCGATCGTGTACTACCGTCGCCATTCCTCGTTCGCTCCGAGGGCGCGGAAATCGGCATACGCACGCAGCCGAACTCACGCATAACCAGCACCTTGTCGGTCTTCGCGCTCGACTTCGATTCCGAGATCGTGTTCGTCGGCGACGCAGGAACGACCGAGGCCAGCCGCCCAAGCCGGCGGATCGGGGCCGAGTACTCGCTTGATGTAAAGTTGCTGCCCTGGCTGACACTCGATTTAGACGCCGCCTACACACGCGCCCGGTTCCGCGTCGATGATCCAGGGGCACCCGGCAAACGCATCCCCGGCGCCATCGAAGGCGTCGTAAGTGCCGGGCTTTCATTCGATAACCTCGACGGATGGTTCGGCAGCGTCAATGTTCGCTACTTCGGTCCCCGGCCACTGGTCGAAGACAACTCAGTGCGGTCGCAATCGAGCACACCGGTCTCAGCGAGGGTCGGTTATAGGTTCGACGACGGATTGATCGTCAGGCTCGACGCCTTCAATCTGTTCGACGAAACCTCGAGCCAGATCGATTACTATTACGCATCCCGCCTCCCGGGCGAGGGCGCCGACGGCGTCGAGGATATTCACTTCCATCCACTCGAACCGAGATCGCTCCGTCTGTCCGTCACAAAACAATGGTGAACGCGAACCGCTTCTCTTGATCCAACTTTAAGAACGTCAGCGCGAAATCGGACGACCGTCGCGCAATGCTCAATCGGGGACGACCCCAACCCACCGACATTGCACTTCCAAAAAATTTTCCACCGCTTGCGCGCTCCATTCATAGAGCACGAAAAAATCCGCAAGCCCGCGCCCAACTCGCCTCACGCAGCAGTTTCGCTTTCGGCATTTCTAGCGATGCAAAACGCGCAGGGTTAGCGCGACCGCGCTGAACTCAATCGTAGTCCACCTTGCCGCTACGCATCTTCTTGACCCGCCCGCGAACGGTCTTCGCCTTGATGCGTTCTTCGCGCTGTCCGCGTGATGGGCGCGTTTTGATACGCGGCTTCGGACGCTCCAGCGCCTCGACGACGAGCGCTTTCAACCGCTCGCGCGCATCCGCGCGGTTCTGCTCCTGACTGCGAAACCTATCGGCTTGAATAACAATCACGCCCTCGGTCGTCAGCCTGCGGCCTGCCAAGCGCTTCAGCTTTCCGCGCGCGTAATCCGGGATCGAGCGATTCATCCGGAGATCGAAACGCAATTCGACAGCCGTCGAAACCTTGTTGACGTTCTGTCCGCCGGGACCTGAAGCGCGCACAAAACGCTCCTCGATCTCCGCGTCTTCGATCTCGACCGTCTCCGATATGCGCACTGGCTTATGAGCCCTCGTTCCGAGGCGCAAAGAACGTCAGTCGATTGAACGACGGATCCATCACTTTCATTTCTGACGTTCCCCAGGGCGTGTCCTCGATTCCGGGACGCATGTATTTGTAACCCTTCGCCATGATCTCCGTCCGGTACGCAACGATGTCATCAACACCGATGCGCACGCCGCCACCCGGCGCGACATCGCCGTGATGTTCGGAAAGATGGATCAAGCAACCGCCGCGCGACACCTGCATATAGAGCGGCATGTCCGGCTCGAAGCGATGTTCCCAGTCCACTTTGAAACCCAGAAAGCCGACGTAGAAATCCCTCGTTTTGCTTTCGTCAAAAAGCCTGAGAATGGGAACAGCCGGTGCAAACGTAATCGCCATCGAATTTCGCACCTCTTGTTATCCCACTGCGGACCATATCAATCAGCCCAGCAACGACGTCCATATAAAGCTCGTGCGAAGCCGTCTACTGGGTATCGACGTGACCAGCACCGTCAGCCCAGCGCGCTAACCGCTTGGTAGCAAGCAATGAAACGCCGTTGAAAAAATTGGAAATCAAACTCACGGAGAATCAGCGTACCTTAACGAAACAGTGGAAACCGGGCGCATGCGAACTTTACCAAGTTTGGCGCACGTGCATTGGTGCAGAACTAAAGTGGTAGCGCCATGGAAATGCCCTGTTTCGCTTCGTTAAAAGCGTTCGAATATTATTAACGAACGGTTCATTGTGCGGCCATACGCTTCGACGGTGGAACTCGACGGCACGACGCGAATTTTCTTGAATGATGTTCTTCGAACTGGGGCGAAGCTGTTATGCAGACGATAGCAAACACTGTTCCGCACCATCAGACCTTAAGCCGTCCTCTGGCTGGACGGTTTGCACGCGCTCTCGGTCTTGGCATAGCGACGCTCGTGCCCGCTGCTTTGTGGGCCGTGTTGATAAGCGCAGTCGCGAGCTGGATCGGAAGTCCGCTCGCCTATCAGACGGTTGTGATCACCGCGATTGCGATCGCTGTTTTTCTTGGATTGGTATGCGCGCCGCTCATTCTGCGCCTCAATCACTAAGCAGCACATCTAAGTTCAAAGAAGCACGTGTGGCTTCAGCTTCCGCTCCACCCGCAATCCATCCGCTGACAGTGGCGTCGCTTGCTGCCGCCGATCTTGCATGGCGCCGATACGAACTCGCATCTCCTGCACGAATAGGATGATACGCAGCCGCGCCAACTTCCGCCCTTCTTGAAGTTGCATGTCAACAATGTCTGACAATCGCGATGCGGATTGATTGCCCCGCCAGGCCCCTCTTGGGCCACGGCAGATCCGCTAGCGCCCAGGGCGGCACCCATCAAAATCAAAAGGGTTAGGGCGAACGTACGCATACAGCATTGTCCATGACGCTCATGCCATTCGAGCATCGGCCTAACCGACGCCTCAGGCAAGAGCAGTCAGGGCAAAACCGCGTGCTTGGTTACTCAGCTGCTACTCGCGCCTTCGGGCGAACAAGGTTCATGTAATCGCCAAGCAGTGTTTCGGTAATCGCGCCCGGCTTATACCGGTGCTCTCCGATTTCCGAAACCGGCGTAATTTCCGCAGCCGTACCGGTGATGAAGCATTCCGAGAAGCTGCCAAGCTCTTCCGGCATGATGACCCGATCGATCACTTCGATGCCCCGCGCCTTGGCGAGATCGATCACTGTCCGCCGCGTGATGCCATCCAGGAAGCAATCCGGCACCGGAGAATGGATCACCCCATCCTTGATCAGGAACAGGTTCGCACCCGTGCACTCAGCAACCCGGCCGCGATAGTCCAGCATCAAGGCATCCGAGTATCCCTGCCGCTCTGCACGATGTTTTTCGATTGTGCAGATCATATAGAGACCAGCCGCCTTGGCCTTTGACGGCGCACAAGCCGAGTCCGGGCGGCGGTATTGCGCATGCGTGATGCGAATGCCTTTCAGACGCTGCTCCATCGGGAAGTAGGAGCCCCAGTCCCATGCTGCGATGGCGAGATGAATTTTCGCCTGCTGAGCGGAAACGCCCATCTGCTCGCTGCCCCGCCACGCGACGGGACGCACATAGCAATCCGAAAGATTGTTGGCCTTCACGACATCGCGACAGGCCTGGTCGATCTCTTCGGCGCTGTAAGGAATGGTGAAATCAAGAATTCTGGCGCTTTCGATCAGTCGCTCGGTGTGTTCCCGCAGCTTGAAGATCTCGCCGTCATAGGCGCGCTCGCCTTCGAACACGGAACTCGCATAGTGCAGAGCGTGCGTCAGCAGGTGGACCTTGGCGTCACGCCAGGGCACCATCGCCCCATCCATCCAGATCAGCCCATCGCGGTCGTGATAAGGGATGAGGTCGGCCATGCCAGTCTATGTCCTCCGCTGGTCTTGTCTTTTCGATATCGCGCCGGCGCCGCGTGAGTTGCGGCCTATCAGGCACTGCGCGTTTCGGGACGATTAGTCCTTAGCTGCGCGGCCTGCAAGGGTCCGGCCCAAATGCGCGCCGGTCGGGCGAATTTCGCTTGAAATAAAATACGATCGAGGCCAATAAGTCAACATGGCTGACATAAATTCAGAATCCGAACGGCCACCCGGTCCGGGCGTTGAATTCGATGAGCGTACGAAGCCCGAAACGCCGACCGGCGGCGTAATACCATTGGCCGATCTGATTTCCTGCGTGGAATTGTTTTACTTTGCCTACCGTGACTTCACGGGCGATCCGGACGCAATTCTGGAGCAATACGGTTTTGGCCGTGCGCACCATCGAGTGCTACACTTTGTTCATCGCAATCCAGGCCTGAAGGTCGCGGAATTGCTGGATATCTTGAAGATAACGAAGCAATCGCTTGCGCGCGTTTTGAAGCAACTCGTTGACGAAGGCTTCGTTGTTCAGCGCGCGGGCAGTGAAGATCGCCGTGAACGTCGACTTTATCTTTCGGCCAAGGGAACACGCCTGACCGACAAACTGACACAAATACAGGTCAAACGGGTCGAAGGGGCTTTGACGAAGCTCGGTCCCGGAACGCAAGCCTTGGCACGCGCCTTCCTTTTCGCGATGATCGCTGAAGAGGATCAGCCCAAGGTCGAACGGCTTATTAGAGGCGAGCATCCTGAGCTTTCGGGAAGCTAGGCCCGCAACGAATGAGTTCATTGATGATTGCGGAACGTTCGGAACCTCTCGCTGACAATGCACCACACGTTCTGGTCGTCGACGACGATCAGAAGATTCGCGCCCTTCTCGGCCGGTTTCTGACCAGTAACGGTTTCCGCGTTACCGAAGCGGCCGACGCCGCCACTGCTCGCGCTTTCATGCGCGGCCTCGCCTTTGATCTCGTTCTCCTCGACGTCATGATGCCGGGAGAATGCGGCCTCACTCTCGCGCGCGACCTGAAATCGACGCGGCCCGTACCGATCTGCATGTTGACGGCATTGGCTGACGCGGAAGATCGCATCACTGGCCTTGAAGCTGGCGTTGACGATTATGTCTCGAAACCGTTCGAGCCGCGCGAATTGCTTCTTCGCCTGCGCAACATCCTGCGCCGCGGTCAGACACCCGCCTCCACCTCGTCGCGCGATGAAATCCGCATGGGCGGCTGCGTCTTCTCCATTACGCGCGGCGAACTCAAACGCGATGACGAAGCCATCAAGCTCACCGAGCGCGAACGCGATCTTCTGCGCCTGTTCGCCCAGCGCATCGGCGTTGCGGTTCCTCGACACGAACTATCCAGCGACGACAGCACGGGCAGCGAACGCGCCATCGACGTGCAGATCAACCGCCTTCGCCGCAAGATCGAGACCGACCCTTCGAACCCTGTTTACCTGCAGACCGTGCGGGGCAAGGGCTATATTCTTTACATAGATTGATATTCAATTCGCCGCTTGACTGCGGGGGCGCCGGTGAGGCGGATGGCGGCGATGGCGATTGCTGAGGAAACGAACGCGAAAGACGACACCGACGGAGAGCGCCCGCGCTCCCGCTATCGTCAATTTCGCGAACATCCACTCGTCATCCGCATGCTCGGCATCGGCAGCGAACTGCTGCCGAAAGGCCTCTACGCACGCGCGCTGCTCATCATCATCACGCCGATCGTCGTTCTCGAAGGCGTCATCGCGTTCGCCTTTATGGAACGCCACTGGCAAGCCGTTACGCGCCGACTATCGGAAGCGACGGCACGCGACATCGCCGCCCTCATCGAAGTCTATAGCGACCTTCCAAAATCCGAAGGCGCGCAGAAAATCGTCGATCTCGCACGCGAACGTCTGAATTTGAAGATGGAGGTCCTCCCTCCGGGAGACTTGCCGCCACCGGGGCCGAAGCCATTCTTCCGTCTGCTGGACCGCGCGCTCTCGAATGAGTTGCGCAAGCATGTGCAGCTCCCGTTTTGGATCGATACCGTAGGCGAATCCCAGAATGTGGAAATCCGCGTTAAGCGGGACGATGCCATTCTCCGCTTCGTCGCGACACGCAGCCAGACCTACGCATCGAACTCACACATCTTCCTGCTTTGGATGGTCGGATCGTCGGTCATCCTGTTGACAGTCGCGATCCTCTTCCTGCGCAATCAGATCCGACCCGTCCTGCGTCTCGCGGATGCCGCTGACGCCTTCGGTAAAGGACGATCGATCCCGGAAGACTTCCGCCCGCGCGGCGCGCGTGAAGTGCGCCAGGCGGCGTCCGCATTCCTGCAGATGAGCGACCGCATCAAGCAGCACGTCGAACAACGCACAACCATGCTCGCCGGCGTCAGCCACGACCTTCGCACCGTGCTGACTCGCTTCAAGCTCGAACTGGCCCTGCTGGGCGACACAGCGGAGAGCCGCGCCCTCGCGTCCGATGTGAACGAGATGCAGCATATGCTCGAAGCCTACCTTGCGTTCGCCAAGGGCGACGGCGGCGAGGAAGCCGTCGAAACGAACCTCGCCGACCTGCTGCAGGAAATCGTCGATGACGCCGCGATTCACGGCTGGACGATCGACCTCAGGGTTCGCAAGAGCAAAGGCGAGATCGTGCTGCCACTGAAGCGCCGCGCCCTCAAACGGGCGATCACCAATCTGGTGACCAATGCGGCGCGCTTTGGCGATCAGATCGTCGTGCGCGTTGCGCCGGAAGGCGCTTGGGTCCGCATCGAAGTGGACGACAACGGGCCGGGTATTCCAGCTTCAGAACGTGAGAACGTCTTCCGGCCGTTCTATCGCCTCGACCATGCCCGCAACCAGGACGACGGCAACAGCGGCCTAGGCCTCGCCATCGCCCGCGACATCGCCAAGAGCCACGGCGGCGAGATTGCGCTCGGCGAAAGCTCGATGGGCGGGCTTCGCGCCATCATCTCGCTGCCTCAGTAGCGATTCCAAGCCGAACTCCTCGCCCAGCCCTCACTCGCTGATCCAAGAAATTAACGTGGCAATTCAAGGGACTGCAAATTACACAGCCTTGTGAATTGACTGTAACGTTATGATATTACACCTTCGGGACGGGTTCCGGGCTTCGACTAGGTTTAGGTGTCCTCCAGACCTGATTTCGGAACCGCAGATAACCCGAGCGCCGTGGACGAAAGTCCATTCGGGAAGAGAAAAACAGGCCGCGGGATTTAGCTGTAATCGGAACCCAGCCCGGTTAGCTGCCAAGCTCGCGGCCACGTTTTTGTGCGGCCAGCACCGTCTCCGAAACGAGTTCCTTGAGCCCGCTTCCTTCGCGCATCAGCACCGCGAGACCAGCCGCCGTGGTGCCGCCGGGCGACGTTACGTTTTGCCGAAGCGTCGCCGCATCATCCTTCGAACGTGCCAAAAGTTCGCCCGCGCCTGAAACGGTCGCGCGCGCAAGGCGCTGCGCCGTCTCTTGATCGAGACCTGCGTCTACCCCGGCAGACGTCATCGCTTCGACAAGCGCAAACACATACGCCGGGCCCGAACCTGATACCGCCGTTACCGCGTCGATCAACGCTTCCTGATCGAGCCAGACGACATCGCCGACGGCGGCAAGCAGCGATTGGCAGACCGCCCTTTGCGAAGCGCTCGTGTTCGCATTTGCAACCGCGCCGGATATGCCCCGCCCAATAGCAGCAGGCGTATTCGGCATGGCACGCACCACCGCCGCACCGGATGGCAGATGGCGCTCGAAACTGGCTATCGATTTACCAGCAGCGATCGACATGATGACCGTATCGACACCCGCAAGGCGCGCCAACGGCGGAAAAACCGCATCAAGCACTTGCGGCTTCACCGCGACGACGATCGCCGCAGGCACACGATCGAGCGACGGCAACTCGGAGACGACCGTCAGCCCATGCGCGGCAGCAAGCGCCGCTGCCTCACCTGAAATGTTCGGTTCTTGAATGAGAATGTCGCTGGGCTTCAAACCGCCCGCGAGCCAGCCCGACAATAAGGCTCCGCCCATCTTACCGGCGCCTGCCAGGACGACCGGACCATCAAATGCGAAAGACATGACGCGAAACACCTAGAGGACTTCCGGAAAAGCGGGCGACGGTTTTCCGATAGGAAACACGACAATACGAGAGCTAAAGCCTTTCCGCAATTTAGCCAAATCCGGAAAGGCGTTAGACCAAATTCGCCTCGCTAGGCCTGTCCCTGCGTCTCGAACATCGTGGAAACCAAGGCTTCCCGGCTTTCCTTACCCGCCCAAACGACGAACTGGAAGGCTTGGTAGTAGCGCTCGCAGCCTTCGAGAGCTGCCTTGAGCATCGCCTCGCACTGCGCGACCGTTGCCACCGCCCCGTTCAGCAACAGGGCATGCCGGAACATTACCAAGCCCTCTTGCGTCCAGAGGTCGAAGTGACCGAGCCAGAGCTGCTCGTTGATCTGTGCGATCAGCTTGTACATTTCCGTCAACCGGCTATCCGGCACCCGGAAGTCAAATGCGCACGCGAGGTGGAGTGCTTCGAGATCGTCGCGCCAGTTGATCGAGATGTGATAGTCCGCCCAAGTCCCGGCGACGATCAGGGTCATCTCTTCATCACTTGCTCGCTCGTGTGGCCAGTCGTGACCATGAGCGAGCTGCTCAATGAGATCGATTGGATTAAGGATGCGGGCGGGAGCCTGTTCCGCAGCTGCCATTTCTATCGATCTCCAGTCTGCCGCTAGGCAAAGTTTGTCGCCAAAAGACGCTATCAAAACAAATCGAAACGCATCGTTTTGTGCTGCGGCGGACAAAACCAGACGGCCCGACGAGTCGCAAGGCGACGCCTCTGGCTGCGGGAGCTTGTCCACGGTGAAAGTGGCAAACACCGGGCATTTGCGACCCTCGCGCACAGCGGGAGTCACGAACTGTAGAAAATCTGATTGTAGCTGTGGATCGAGGCGCAGATAGCGCCACACCAGCGTCGAAATGTGAAGGGGATTCGCCTCAGCGGCGTTTCAACGTCTCGATCTCTGCTTCAAGCGCACTGAGACGTGCCGCCAGCGCCTCGTTCTCCTGACGCGCCTTCTGCGCCATCTCACGAACCGCTTCGAAATCTTCCCGAGCCACGACGTTCATGTCGCGCAAGAACTTCTCCGCCTGAGAGCGAAAGAGGGACTCCGTCTCCCGCTTGACGCCTTCTGCCGCCCCGGCCGCATCGGTCATCAGCTTGGCAAAGTCGTCGAAGAACTTGTTTGTCGTTTGCGTCATTGGAATACCAGTCTCGAGGGGTCGCAACTGACTATGGCGATTGATGAAAAGGATCGCAAGCCTGCCCTGCGAGTGCGACGCCTTGATGGCGCCCGGGTCGCCTTGACATCTGAGGGGCCATCCCAAACAACCTCGCCCGGGCGGCATTAACGACGATGACGGCAGTTTGCAGGGAACATCGATGACTTATCTGGCTGTACTGACGTACCCGAACATCGATCCCATAGCGTTCGAGTGGGGGCCGATTTCGATCAAATGGTACGGGATCGCCTATCTCGCCGGCCTGATGCTCGGCTGGCTGTATATCCGCCGCCTGATCACGACGCCGAAGCTCTGGTACGGCGACAAGCCGCCTCTGACACTCGAACGCATCGACGACCTGCTGATCTACATGACGATCGGTATCATCGTCGGCGGCCGCCTCGGGCAGGTCTTCCTCTACGATCCCGAATACTACTACGCGAACCCCGTCGAGATCTTTCAGGTCTGGAAGGGCGGCATGAGCTTCCACGGTGCAGTGATTGCCATCGCGCTGCTGCTGGTTCTGTTCGCGAAGGTCTACAAAGTTTCGCTGCTCTCCGTAGCAGACCTCGTCTGCACCGCCTCGCCCTTCGGCCTCTTCTTCGGCCGCGTCGCGAACTTCATCAATTCCGAACACTGGGGCCGCGTCACCGATAGCGCGATGGGCATGGTGTTTCCGAATGGCGGACCCGAACCCCGCCACCCGAGCCAGCTCTATGAAGCAGTGCTGGAAGGTCTGGTGATGCTCGTCATCATGCGCATCGCCACGCATCATCTTTTCGGCTTGAAACGCCCGGGCTTGGTCACTGGTATCTGGATGGTCTGGTACGCCATTGCCCGCGGCATCTGCGAGTTCTTCCGCGAACCCGAAGTCGGTCACTTTCTCAACATCGGACCATTCACGGCCGGACAGGTCTATTGCGTGCCGATGCTACTGCTCGGTTGCTATTTGATCTGGAATGCCCGGCAACCGGAGGCGAGCGGAAAGGCCGTCCCGTGAGCAACATCCACGCGCCAAACCGCAACACGCCGCTGGCGATGGAGCTCAAAGAGAGCATTCGCCAAGATGGTCCGATGACGGTCCAATCCTATATGGGCCGCTGCCTCTGGGATCCGCGCCACGGTTATTACCGCAGCCAGCGCGTGTTCGGCGCGCAAGGTGACTTCATCACCTCCGCTGAGATCAGCCAGGTCTTCGGCGAGTTGATTGGAGTCTGGGCTGGCGTCATCTGGCGGAACGTGCTCGGCGCACCAAAAACGGTAACGCTCGCTGAATACGGCCCAGGCCGCGGAACGATGATGCGAGACGCGCTCCGCGCTTCACGCGTCGTCCCCGGATTTGCAGATGCTGCTCGCGTGCATCTCGTAGAAGCGAGCGAAACCCTTATCGAAGCACAACGCGCAACGCTGAGCGATTTCTCCGACCGGGTCACCTGGGGCGCAGACCTCGACGGCTTCGACCCTCCCGCAATCATTTTCGCTAATGAATTTCTCGACGCATGGCCTGCCGCCCAATGGGTCAAGACGGACGAAGGCTGGCGCATCCGTGGCGTCGGCCTCGATATCACCGGCGAACTCCAATTCACCGATCTCGACGGCGACTGCCCCCGCGACGCGTTCGAAGCGCTGCTGCCTGACGCGCAACTCGGCGCAGTCATCGAAGCCCAGCGCCTCGATCAATTGGCCTCGACCCTCAAACGCCTGAGCGAGCGCGGTCCGGTCGTGCTGCTGCTGATCGACTATGGCTACACTGCCGCCGCTGCAGGCGACACGCTGCAGGCGGTTCGCAATCACGTTTACGAGTCTCCGCTGGCATCGCCCGGCGAAGCCGATCTTACCGTACACGTCAATTTCTACGATCTCGCTTCGGCCCTCCATCGTGCAGGCCTCGACCTCGACGGACCAGTTACGCAAGCCGAGTTTCTAGGAGCTGTCGGCATCATCGAACGCGCATCGCGCTTGATGTCTGCCAATCCCCAGCGCGCCGCCGAGATCGAAGCAGGCGTCGCTCGGCTTCTCGCTCCAAATGGAATGGGCGGCCGCTTCAAGGTGCTCGCAGCGCGCAGCCGCGGGTTGCCGTCGCTACCCGGCTTCCGCGATCCAGCCGCAGATGAACCGCCTGGACAGGCTCGAGACGCAGGCCGATAACGGTTCCATGCTCGCACCGCTCCTCGCACCTAATCTCCAAAGTCTTTCCGGAATTCGTCACGGCTTCTTCACCCGTCAAGGCGGCGTGTCAGAAGGCATCTACGCCAGTCTGAATTGCGGCGCGGGCTCCAACGACGATCGCGAGCGCGTGCTGGAAAATCGCCGTCGTATCGCAGACCATCTCGGTGGCTCCGGCGGAAACGTCGTGACACTCTATCAGGAGCACGGCGCAACAGCGCGCACGGTCACAGACCTTCCGCTGACAACCGCCGAACTTCCTCATGCTGACGCCGTTGTATCCGCGACACCGGGTCTGGCCATCGGCATCCTGACAGCAGACTGCGCTCCGGTCCTTTTCGCGGATGCAGAGGCGCGAGTCGTTGCTGCTGCACACGCAGGCTGGCGCGGCGCGCTCGGTGGCATTGTTGAAAGTGCAGTCCGCGAAATGGAACGCCTCGGCGCTCGCCGTGAGCATATCGCAGCCGCCGTCGGCCCCTGCATCAGTCAGCGTGCGTACGAAGTCGGCCCTGAGTTCGAAGCGCAATTTCTGACAGCCGCGCCGGGTGCTGCCTCATTCTTTGTGCGAAGCGATGCGAATGCACGGCCGCACTTCGATCTCCAGGGCTTCGTGATGCACCGCCTCGCTGAGGCGCGCATCGCCAATGTCGCCCGTCTCGACGTCTGCACCTGTGAGAACGAATCGCTTTTCTATAGTTACCGGCGCAAAACCCACTTGCTGGAGCCCGATTACGGGCGTCAAATCTCTGCCATCGTCGTGGCCTAACCGCTTAATCCACAGAGAAGTCCCTCCACTGAGGGACATATGGGAAGCTGAACACACTTTACGCGGGCCTGTGTCTGGACGTGTCGAGCTACGCTGATCTACAGAACGAGGATCAGTTCCGGTAGTTGTTGTGTGAGGGAGTATTGGCCGCGGGGTAAGTATGCCGGCCGCCGGGAAAGTAGCGGTTGGATATGGGGGGACGTCACGTGGCGACCTTACGCTTTAAGCAAACGCGTGCGGGCAGCACGCTTTTCGGTAATCTTGGGTCGGCGTTCCTGGCGTCGCTCATGGCTCTGTCACTTGGAGCTTGCTCATCGGCAGGCCCGGGTATGCTCACGCCTGACGGCAGCGGTCCTCAAGCAAGTTTGACGGACTCGTCGGCAACGCCGGTATCGGCACAGACTGCCAAAATTCAGATCGCGCCGGTCATCGGTTCGCCGGACACTGTCGCGCACAGCCTTCAGACAGAACTCGCATCCGCAATCGGCCGCAACGGCTTGACGGTGGCGACGTCTGCAAACGCACCGAGCGAATATACGCTGCGCGGCTACATCGTCGCCGCACGTGAGAAGACGAAGGCCAAGATTTCCTACATCTGGGACGTCACTGACCGAACGGGCAAACGTGTCCACCGCATCACGGGCGAAGAAATCGCGCCGGGCGGCAACAAGGATCCGTGGTCGGCAGTGGACCAGCAGGTCGTTCAGCGCATCGCCGAGAAGACAGCGAAACAGCTTTCCACTTGGCTACCGACCAGCAGCACCATCATGGCGTCGAATACGGCGGCAGGGTCTACGGCTAGCGCCGCACCGCATGCAGCCCCGGCTGCATCGAACAACACCTACGCTGCAGCTTCCACCGCGCCCTCCACTCAAGCGGCGACGACTGGCAGCATCGCGACGGCAGGCCCTATTACGGCGATCGTGCCGAACGTGACCGGCGCGCCGGGCGATGGCGGCGTTTCGCTGACGTCTGCCATCCAGCGTGAGCTGTCGAAGAACGGCTTGGCTCTGGCCACTGCACCAAACCCGCAGTCTTACAAGGTTGAGGGCAAGGTCGCGTTGGGCGCGGGCAAGGACGGAAAGCAGCCGATCCAGATCGACTGGAACGTTCTCGACCCGACGGGCAAGAAACTCGGAACCGTTTCGCAGAAGAACGAAGTTCCGCAGGGCTCGCTTGACGGGGCCTGGGGCAAGACGGCGGATGCAGCCGCCGCCGCTGCCGCTGCTGGAATTATCAAATTGATTCCGGCGAAGAGCGTAAATTAAGCAAATCACTGCTTACATATGCTGCGACAGCAAATGAGGGCCCGGACAGTTGAACAGTCCGGGCCCTCTTGCTACAAGCCGCGCATATTCCTCAATTCGGAGCGCATATGCCTTTCGACGCCAAAGGTGACGAAATCCGAAATCTCGACGCGCGAGGAAAACTCGGCGTGAAAATTGTTGCAGGAAATAGCAATCGGCCCCTCGTCGAAGCCATCTGTTCGTACCTGAAACTTCCCATGGCCAAGGGCCAGGTGAAGCGCTTTGCCGACATGGAAGTGTTCGTCGAAATCCAGGAGAACGTCCGCGGTCAGGATGTCTTCGTGATTCAGTCGACGTCGTTCCCCGCCAACGACAACATGATGGAGCTGCTGATCCTGATCGATGCGCTGAAACGCTCGTCAGCACGTCGCATCACGGCCGTCCTCCCCTATTTCGGTTACGCCCGCCAGGATCGCAAACCCGGCCCGCGCACCCCAATCTCCGCCAAGCTCGTCGCCAACCTGATCGAGCGCGCAGGCGCCGACCGCGTGCTGACGCTCGACCTACACGCCGGTCAAATTCAGGGCTTCTTCGACATTCCGACGGACAACCTCTTCGCCGCGCCGGTCATGACGCGCGACATCGAAGAGCAGTTCGGCAAAACGGATGACATCGTCGTCGTATCGCCAGACGTTGGCGGCGTGGTTCGCGCGCGCGCCCTCGCAAAGCGCATCGGCGCACCCATCGCGATCTGCGACAAGCGCCGCGACCGTCCGGGCGAAAGCGAAGTGATGAACGTCATCGGCGAAGTCGATGGCAAACGCTGCATCCTGATCGACGACATCGTCGACTCTGGCGGCACGCTGGTGAATGCCGCCGAAGCGCTGCTCAAAATGGGCGCGACCGAAGTGAGCGCATATATTACGCACGCGGTTCTTTCGGGAGGCGCCGTCAGCCGCATTCAGAACTCCCGGCTGAACTCGCTCGTCATCACCGACTCGATCATGCCAACGGAAGCGGTGCGCGCGGCGAGAAATATTCGCGTCATCTCGATCGCTCCGCTGATTGGCGAAGCGATATTGCGCACCAGCCGCGAAGAGAGTGTTTCAAGCCTCTTTTACTGAAGCACAGCCGTGCGTTTAGCGCACTGGTGCGAATTTGGATTCCACCACAAGAAGCGGCTTGAGACACACCGCGCCGTCCGTCAGCATATGCGTGGACGGAGCGATGAGACGGATCAAGTGTGACCAATGGAGGATCAGCGATGAAATTCAAAGGTTGGGCCGCGACTGCCCCGAACAAGCCTCTCGAACTGATTGAATACGATCCAGGTCCACTCGGTGCTGACGATGTTGAAATCGCAGTCGAGCACTGCGGTATTTGCCATTCGGATGTCTCGGTCCTGAAAAACGAATGGGGCCTGACAAAATATCCCACCATCCTCGGACACGAGGTCATCGGCAAAGTTGTCGCCCTCGGCTCGAACGCAAAGGGTCTGAAAGTTGGGCAGCGCGTCGGCGTGGGCTGGGGTGCCGGAAGCTGCATGCATTGCGAACAGTGCATTGGCGGAGAAGGCAATCTCTGTGCTGAAGGCGTCGCGACGATCGTCGGCCGCCACGGCGGTTTCGCTGATCGCGTTCGCGTCCAGTGGCCCTGGGCAATCCCGGTGCCGGAAGGCGTCAACCCGAAGACTGCCGGACCGCTTCTTTGTGGCGGCGTCACGGTATTCACGCCGCTGCGCGTGTTCGATATCCGGCCAACAGATCGCGTCGGCGTCGTCGGGATCGGCGGCCTCGGTCATATGGCCCTCAAGTTTGCGAAGGCCTGGGGCTGCGAAGTGACGGCCTTCACCTCATCAGACAACAAGGCTGACGAAGCACGCGGTTTCGGCGCACACAATGTCATCAACTCGCGCAATGCCGACGCGATCAAGAAAGCAGCGTCCTCGCTCGATCTCCTCATCGTGACGGTGAACGTTCCGCTCGACTGGAAAGCGATGCTGGCAACGCTTCGCCCAAAAGGCCGCCTGCACGTCGTCGGCGCTGTGCTCGAACCCATGCCCGTAGAAGCGTTCGACCTCATCATGGGGCAAAAAAGCGTATCCGGCTCACCGAACGGCGCCCCGATCACTAGCGCCCAAATGTTGAACTTCGCCGCGCGGCACAACATCGAGCCGCAAACCGAGCACTTCCCGATGGCAGACGTAAACAAGGCGATCCAACATCTGCTCGATGGCAAGGCACGCTATCGCATCGTCCTAGACGCGTAACCACGGGACTAGCAACAGGCCCTCGGTGCCCGCCCCACGACCACGCCGTCGGCCGGCTCGACGAAGGAGAGTCGACGGCGCCACAGAAAACTCTCCCAACTCCACGCGATGCCTGCCCCACAACCGTCATCCTCGGCCTAATGAGCGAAAGCGAATGTGGGCCGGGGATCCAGAGTGAGACTCGGCAAAGCCGTCGTTAATCTCTTTGGCCTGGGCTAACGGCAAGAAATTCACTCAGCCCGCCGGAGCGGCCGCGCATTGAGCGCATCGCCCCCTGAGTTCCATCGTCATCGCACGAACGATGAAGTCGTTCTTGCTCGCCCATCCCTGCAGACTTTTGACCGCCGCAGGACTGTCGAACTCTTTGACGGAACCGCACGCGTCGCAGATGGCAAACACGGCCTTGCCCTCATGATGCGGATGCTCGCAGGCGACGAACGCATTGAGGCTTTCCAGCCGGTGCGCCAACCCGTCTTCGATGAGCCGCTGCAGTGCCCGGTAAACGGTCGGCGGCGCGCTGACCCCTTTGCCGCGCACTTCCTCGATCAGTTCGTAAGCACTGACAGGACGGCCCACGCCCCGGAGCGCCTCGACGATAATCCTGTCCTGATCGGCCGCGCTTCGGCGCTTTGTGGGCTTGCGAGCCATGAGTTGCAGCGTCTCCTCTGCGGCAGGTCGGCATTTCCGTGGCACGACCGGCCATCCAGGCCCTATATGCTGATATTCGGCCCGTTTTTCCAGCCTAACCGGGCCGTCGGGTGCCCGAATTGACCAGCGGACCGCATTGCGCCCGCTGCAAACCCCGGGTATAGACCGCACATCTCATGAGATTAATCCTGAGACGCCGCACGGCACCCTTGGAGGCCGATGAGCGGCTTTTGGTCTTTCGATAGGCGAAAGACCTGAAACACGGAGACGATGCCATGGCTGAGCTGATTTCGCTCAAGGCTACGGCGCGCGCTCGTGCAGGCAAGGGGGCCGCACGACAAGCACGCCGCGATGGAAATGTGCCTGCCGTCATTTACGGCAATCAGGAAACCCCTGAAACGATCAATCTCGAATACAACGAGCTTTGGAAGCAGGTTCTGAAGGGCCGCTTCACTTCGACCGCGATCGAAATCGACGTCGAAGGCAAGAAGCACATTGTGCTCGCTCGTGACGTGCAGGTCGACCCCATCCGCGACACGCCGCTCCACGTTGATTTTCAGCGCGTCGGCAAGGATGGCGTCATCCGCGTGTCGGTCCCGGTTCGCTTCGTCAACGAAGCAGCGTCTCCCGGCCTGAAGCGCGGCGGCGTTTTGAACATCGTCCGCCACGACGTCGAAATCTTCTGCCCTTATGACAAGATCCCGAGCTTCTTCGAAATCAACCTCGAAGGCCTTGAGATCGGCCGCTCGATCCATGCTTCCGCATTGAACCTTCCGGAAGGCATCTCGACCGTCATCAAGAACCGCGACTTCACGATCGCGACCATTGCTGGCGCACTGAAGGGCGACGATGATTCCGCATCGACGACGGATGCCGCTGCAGCACCTGCGGGTGACGCGAAGGCCGCCGCTCCGGCAGCTGGCAAGGCAGCAGCAGCTCCGGCCGGTAAGGCGCCGGCTGCTAAGGCAGCACCTGCTGCAAAGCCTGCGGCAAAGAAATAAGCAATTACCAACCCGGCGTGATGGAAATCGCGCCGGGTTGAATGTTCTCCTGCGCCTCCCGGCCAGCTCGCCGTAGGCGAGACTGAAGGCGCTACGCGACATGAAGCTCTTCGTCGGCCTCGGCAATCCCGGAGAAAAGTACAGCGGCAACCGGCACAACATCGGTTTCATGGCTGTCGAGCGCATCGCCGAACGTCACGGCTTCGGCCCCTGGCGCAAAAAGTTTCAAGGCCTGGTGACCGAAGGCAGTATCGGCTCTGAACGCATCGTTCTTCTGAAGCCCGAAACGTACATGAACGATAGCGGCCGCGCCGTCGGTGAGGCCGCGCGCTTCCTCAAGATCTCGCAATCGGACATCTACGTTTTCCACGATGAGCTTGATCTCGTTCCAGGCAAGATCAAGCTGAAGGCAGGCGGCGGCAACGCCGGACACAACGGCCTGCGTTCGATCTCCGCTCATATCGAAAATGACTACAAGCGCGTGCGGCTCGGCATCGGCCATCCGGGCTCCAGAGATGTCGTCGCGCATTACGTACTGAACGATTTCGCGAAATCTGAGCGCGCATGGCTCACGAACCTGATCGACGCGATTGCCAACGCCGCGCCCCATCTCGCCAAAGGTGACGACGCACGCTTTCTGAACGATGTCGCGCGCGCCACGATCGAAGACGACGAACCGCCCGCTGCAAAGCAATCTGCGCCAGCCGAACGCGAAGACGTGAAAAAGCCTGCAACTGCGTCACACCCTGCTGGTGAACGCGCCTCCAAACGCCAATCCGCCCTTGCCGAGAACCTGAAAAAATGGCTCGGTGCCAGAAAATCGGGTGGCGACGGCTCGTAAAAGCCGCCGGAGGGGATTCGTTTAGCGTCGAGGGCACCGATGTCGGATTATCAAATCGAGCGGCGTGAAGGCGGTTGGTCACGCTTTTTCGGCGATCGCCGCGAAGTCGTCCTTGGCTTGCTGATCCTTCTCTTCACCGTCGGCGTGTTCGGCTTCGTCATCAAAGACGCGCTCGTCGCGCACAACAAAGACAAGAGCGGCGTCAGACACATTATCGCCAAGCGCTGGAACGACCGCACGCTGGCCTTCCCGATCGAAGGCGCTGACCGCCACGGCAAGCGTGTTTTCTTCGACGTGGTCGTGCTCACCAAAAATTACGGCTGGGTTCGCGGCTCGACAACGGACCTCGAAAGATCCGAACAGCGCCTTTCACCGGCAGACATCCGAGACGAAGTCTTGGCGCCGCAGCTTCGCGAAGGACTGGGCTCGGCACGTGGACTGATCGCGGTCGGCCTTGCCAGCCAAGAGGGCGACGTCGAGCGCGAGGAACAGCGGGGCGGATTGCGCGCGGCACGGACAGCGCACTGGGTCCGCGACGCGCTCGGTGACCGCATTCCGATGTGGACGCTCAATCTCGGCCGCTACCTCGAACCCTGCGCCGAGTGCGAGGATGCCGACACGAGCTGGCAGCGCCCATTCATCGTCATTGCGATCCGACAGGCGGACGCAGGCGCATTGATTTCCGAGGCACTCGCGGACGCCATGTCCAACACGTCCAACCTGCCGAGCCCCGATCGCTACTCGGCATTCGCCTTCGCCAAGTTCGTGAAGTGAGCCAAAGGGCCGCATAATGGCCTCATGCGGCTTCACAAGCCGCAACGTCTCGCTTAACCCCACGGACAGCAACTTCAAACGGATACCCCACACACATGGGCTTTAAATGCGGAATCGTCGGTCTGCCGAATGTCGGCAAGTCGACACTCTTCAACGCGCTGACCGAAACGGCCGCGGCCGAAGCGGCCAACTATCCGTTCTGCACCATCGAGCCGAACGTCGGCGAAGTTGGCGTGCCTGATGATCGCTTGGAAATGCTTGCGAAGATCGCGGGCAGCAAAGAGATCATCCCAACACGGCTGACGTTCGTCGATATCGCCGGGCTGGTGCGCGGCGCGTCGAAGGGCGAAGGACTCGGCAACAAATTCCTCTCACACATCCGCGAAGTCGATGCCGTCGCTTATGTGCTGCGCTGCTTCGTAGATGACGACATCACGCATGTCGAAAACCGGATTGATCCGCTGGCTGACGCCGACGTCGTCGAAACCGAACTGATGCTTGCCGATCTCGAAAGCCTCGAGAAGCGCGTTTCCCAGATCGAGAAGAAAGCCAAGACCGGAGACAAAGACGCCAAGGCGCAACTCGCCGTCATGGAGAAGCCGCTGCATCTCCTTCGCGAAGGCAAGCCTGCCCGGCTCGCCAGCATCACGCCTGAAGAAATGCCGGCCTTCCGCGCCCTTCAGTTGTTGACGTCGAAGCCCATCGTCTACGTCTGCAACGTTGAGGAAACGGCAGCAGCTGAAGGCAATGCGTTTTCAAAGATGGTCGAAGAGCGCGCGAAAGCCGAAGGCGCGGCCGTCGTCATCATCTCGGCCAAGATCGAAAGCGAGTTCGCAGGTCTTGCACCGGAAGACCGCGACGCGTTCCTGTCTGAAATGGGTCTCGCCGAAGCTGGGCTGAACCGTCTGATCCGCGCAGGTTATGCGCTTCTCGACCTCGTGACGTACTTTACAGTCGGTCCGAAAGAGGCGCGCGCCTGGACGATCACGCGCGGCACCAAAGCACCGCAGGCCGCGGGCGTAATTCATTCCGATTTCGAGAAAGGCTTCATTCGCGCTGAAACCATCGCCTATCCGGATTATGTGACCGGCAAAGGCGAGACAGGCGCAAAGGAAGCAGGCAAGATGCGCCTGGAAGGGAAGGAATACGTCGTCCAGGATGGCGACGTGATGCACTTCCGATTTGCAAACTAAGAGGGACGAGCTATGGCCGACCAACTTCCTGACCGCCTCAGCAACGACCCCCGAAGCCCGCACTTCGACGAAGAAATTCTGAAGCGCGACATCGGCATTCGCTTCAACGGCGTCGAGAAGACGAACGTCGAAGAATATTGCATCAGCGAAGGTTGGATCCGCGTTTCCGCAGGCAACGCCAAAGATCGCAACGGTCGCCCGATGACGCTGAAGCTCAAGGGCCAGGTGGAGCCCTATATCCGCGTCACGGCTTGAACAGAGACGCTGCGCTTCCTTAGCCCTGATAGCCAACAAAAAAGGCCCCGCATTCCCGCGGGGCCTTTTTGCTATGCCTGTAGGCGCGCGGATTTACTCCGCAGCTTCGCTGGCTTGCGGCATCTTCTGCTGCTGCGCCGTCTCAGACGCCTTCTGCCTCGTCATATGCTCAAGCGCCGCCCTGACGCCTGCTTCATACTCCGGATGCACCTTCTTGAAGTGCCCAAGCTGACGCTCGGCAATGAAGTCCGGAATGCCCCACATCGCTTCAGCAACGTTGTTGAACAGGCGCGCTTTCTGATCCTTATCGAACAGATTGAAAAGCGCCGTCACCTGCCGGTAGTCGTCGTTGCCATCACGATGGTTGTAGCGCGCAGCATCGCCCGAGAGCTTGAGCGGCGGCTCGGCAACCGACTTGTCTTCAGCCGCACCGTTGAACGAATTCGGCTCGTAATACGCGTCGACGTTACCGGTCTCTTGCGGGAAGAACCGCATCGGACCGTCTTTATGATAGTTGTGCACCGGGCACCGCGCAGCGTTCACCGGCAGATGCTCGTAATGCGTTCCGAGGCGATAACGATGCGCATCGGCATACGAGAATATGCGGGCCTGCAACATCTTGTCGGGCGAGAAGCCGATGCCCGGCACGATGTTTGACGGCGAAAACGCTGCCTGCTCGATCTCAGCGAAATAGTTCTCAGGATTACGATTGAGTTCCAGAACACCAACATCGATCGGCGGATAATCCGCGTGCGGCCAAACCTTGGTCAGGTCGAATGGATTGTACCAATGCTTGTCGGCTTCGGCTTCCGGCATGATCTGGACCTGAACCTTCCACTTCGGGAAGTCGCCCTTTTCGATCGCGGTGAACAGGTCTTCCTGCGTGGATTCACGCGTATGGCCGACGATCTCGGCAGCCTTCTTGTTCGTCCAGTGCTTATGGCCTTGCAGGGTCTTGAAGTGGAACTTCACCCAGAACCGCTCGTTCGCAGCGTTGATGAAAGCAAACGTGTGCGAGCCATAGCCGTTCATGTTGCGAACGCCGACCGGCAGACCGCGATCCGACATCAGGATCGTTACCTGATGCAGGCTTTCCGGCGAAAGCGACCAGAAATCCCACATCGCCGTTGGCGAACGCATGTTCGTCTTCGGGTGCCGCTTCTGCGTGTGAATGAAGTCCGGGAACTTCAGCGGATCACGAACGAAGAACACCGGCGTGTTATTGCCGACGAGATCCCAGTTGCCCTCGTTGGTGTAGAATTTGAGAGCAAACCCACGCACGTCGCGCTCAGCGTCTGCCGCGCCAAGTTCACCGGCAACGGTCGAGAAGCGTGCGAGCATCTCTGTCTTCGCGCCCGGCTGAAAAACCGAGGCTTTCGTATACTTCGAAATGTCGCCGGTAATCGTCAGCGTGCCGTAAGCACCCCAGCCTTTCGCATGCACCGTGCGCTCTGGAATACGCTCGCGGTTCTGATGCGCCAGCTTCTCGATCAGTTGATAGTCTTCGAGAAGAAGCGGGCCCCGCGCTCCGGCGGAGAGAGAATTCTGATTGTCTGAAACCGGCGCGCCGGCCGAAGTTGTCAGTTTGGTTGTCTTGGTCACCATCGTTAACCCTACCCTGGAAGAAGGAAGAAGGAGGAAGACGGCCAGCTAAGCCCGGATCGAATTGCCGAGGCTAATTGAATTTAAAAATCTGACCATAAGAAAATATGATCCCTACACGCCCCTATTTCCAGCTTCGTCCTTATTTTACGGGCTTTACTTGCTCAAAACCGCCGCCCTCAGAACCTACTCTGCGTTCCGTCCGTAGCTTTTGAAGCGATTGAGCACATCATCCATTTCGCTTTCCGAGAGAAGCTGAGCCTTCCCGAGCGTCAGAACTTTGTAATACTGCTCGGAAAGCGCCTCGACCTCGAACGCCAGTTCGAGCGCGTGAGAAAGAGAAACGCCGATCGCGATTTGCCCATGGTTCGCCATCAGGCAAGCGTCCCGCGCCTTCAAGCCAGCAGCCACATGCTGCGCAAGCGCCTCCGTTCCAAACGTCGCGTAGGGAACACATGGAATATCCGAACCACCTGCCGCCGCCACCATGTAGTGAAACGCCGGAATAGGCTGGTGCGCACACGCCAAGACCGTAGCGTGCATCGAATGGGTATGAATGACGGCGTGTCGGTCGGGCCGCGCACGATAAGCCGCCAAATGAAAATGCCATTCCGTCGAAGGCTTGAACTTACCGCCCGCGACAGACCCATCACCAGCAACGAACGCGATGTCTTCCGGCGCGGTATCTTCATAGCGTCGCCCAGACGGCGTAATCAGCATGCCGTCTTTCCAGCGCGCCGAGACGTTGCCGGAGCGGCCAGGCGAAAGCCCGGATTGGCTCATCTCCAACGCCGTCTCGACGATGGCGCGCCGCAGGGCTTTCTCGCTCGGTTGCTTTGCTTTGGTCATTCTGCGGCGCTTCTCTTTTCTGGATAAAGCGATAGAAGCCCGTCGTGCGAAGACGCACACACGCCCCGCTCCGTAATCAATCCGCTGACAAGACGCGACGGCGTGACATCGAACGCCGGGTTACGTGCAGGCGTCCCCTCTGCCGAAATCGAAACGGCCTGAACTTCGCCAGCAGAGTTGCGTCCATAGACGGACAACACTTCTTCCGATCCGCGTTCTTCAATCGGAATATCGACGCCGTTCTTGATGCTCCAGTCGATCGTGGAATAGGGCAGCGCGACATAGAAAGGCACGCCGTTGTCGTACGCCGCCAGAGCCTTCAAATACGTCCCGATCTTGTTTGCCACATCTCCATGCGCCGTCACCCGGTCCGTACCGACGATCACAAGATCAACGTCGCCACGCTGCATGAAGTGCCCACCTGCGTTATCGACGATCAGACTGTGCGGCACACCATGATGCAGTAGCTCGAACGCCGTTAGAGCCGCACCCTGACTGCGCGGCCGCGTTTCATCGACCCAGACATGCACAGGAATACCAGCGTCGTGTGCGTGGTAGATCGGCGACGTCGCGGTTCCCCAGTCAACGCAGGCAAGCCATCCAGCATTGCAATGCGTAAGGATATTGACCGGCTCGCCAGGTTTCTTTTTCGCAGATGCTGCGCGGATGATTTCCAACCCGTTGACGCCGATGCGACGACACGACTCGACATCTTCTTCCGCGATCTCACCGGCACGCGCGAATGCAGCGTCGCGTCGCTCACCCTCTGCAAGCGGGCCAAGCCGCTGCGCCAGATCATCGAGCGCCCAGCGCAAATTGATCGCTGTCGGCCGTTGCTCGGCAAGATATGCAACGGCACGCCGAAGCGCGGCATCAGACGCATCGGCTTGCATCGCGAGCGCCACACCATACGCCGCAGCGACACCGATCAGCGGCGCCCCACGCACCTGCATCGATTTGATCGCACGCGCCGCATCGTCAACGGTTCGCAGCGTCACGCGCACGATCTCGTGCGGCAACCGTGTCTGATCCAGGATGCCGACCGTCTGGCCGTCGCTTTCCAGCCAAATCGTCCGGGACGGAACGCCGTCGATTTTCATCTTTTCTCCTTGGCCGCCGTGTACGAGGACACGAACGAAAGAATTTCAGCCGCACATTCTCTGGCGCGTGTTTGCAGCAGCATGTGCGCCGCAGGCAAGACAATCATGCGCGCCCCGCCCTTGCGGCTTACGGCGCGCTGAATAGGCGTCCTGCGAATAAGCAAGTCTTGCCGCCCGTGAAGCGCCAGAACAGGAACTTTGAGCGCGGTAAAGTCATCTCGCACATCAATATCTGCTATCGCGCAAAGCCGCGCCGCGCGCACCGGACGCGACAGGTTCCGCACAATACCATCGACCTTCGCCTCCAATTCGGGATCCCCATACGAACCCATCAGCACCCGATTGCGAAGCCGCACCGGCGTCGTTTCCGGATCGACGCGCGCTGCCCGCCGTAGCAGCCAGCCGGGATACGGATATTTGAGGAACGTCGCCGCCAGAACAACGCTTTCGATTTGCTGGCCGAGCTGAGCCGCCACCCGAACCGCAACAGGCCCGGAAAACGATTCTCCAAGCAAGATGACGTTTCGCTTCCCGATCAGCTCGCATACGAGCTTCGAATAACCAGCATAACCGAGACTCGCGTCATTCGGATAAGACACGGCTGTGACGGTAAGCCGGGGCGAGAGATCGCGCTCAAGACGGTCAAACAGTTGTCCTGTGCCATCAAGACCTGGCAACAGAACGATCTCCGTCTTCGCGTCGTCAGCCATCACTCAATGGTCCGGCCCAGCGAGCGGAAGAGACAGGCGAGCCTCAAGCCCGCACGCGCCGCAAGCTAGAATGTACCACTCGACGTATGGCCGCGCCGAGTGATCGCTGATCTCAAGACCATCCGCACCACAGACGGGACAGCGACGCGGCGTCAGCCGATCGGTACGCCACGCCATGACGCAATCAAACGCATCCTTCACGCGGTTGCCGGGCAATTCCACGCCTTCGCCCCTTGCTGTTAATCTCCCTCGAACGCAACAAGCGAATGGCTGGTAACGCCGAGGCTCGTGACGCGATCGACACCGCCGAGATCAGGAAGATTGACGATAAACGTCGCGCCGACAATCGTCCCGCCTGACCGCTGCAGCAGTTTGATCGCCGCTTCCGCCGTACCGCCGGTCGCGATCAAATCATCAACCACCAGCACCCGCGATCCTGACACGATGGCGTCTTCATGAATCTCGATGACGTCGACGCCGTATTCAAGCGTGTATTCCTGCCCAATGGTCTTCCACGGCAGCTTGCCCTTCTTTCGGATCGGAATGAAGCCACATTCGAGCCGGTCGGCGATTGCGCCACCGAGGATGAACCCCCGCGCCTCAATTCCCGCAACTGCGTCGACTTTGAGATTTTCGAAAGGCGCCGCCATTTCCCTGATCGCCCTTTTCAAACCTTTGGGATCCGCAAGAAGCGTCGTGATATCGCGAAACTGGATCCCGGGTTTGGGGTAATCTGGTATCGTTCGAATGAGGTCTCGTAGATCTTTAAGGTCTTGCACCTGCTGCACTCCCGCCCAATTGACGGCGCAAAATAGCAATATCCGAAGCTTACAGGTAGCCGTGTTGGGGGCACGGCGTAGCGTTTGATTTCGCTGCGAGGTGAAATCGTTGTTTGAGGGCCATTTGAGATGTCAGCGTTTAGTCCGGCCGCAACGGCCACCCCCGACTTTGGACCGTTGACGGATGAATCCGATGATCTTCCACGGACCCTAAGGCGCGAAAAGGAAGCACGCGCGAGAGCCGCGCGAGAACGCGCCGCGGCAGAGCGCGCCGCTGCACCCAGCCTATCGGGCCTCTCAAGCGCAAGCGCAGACGATGACTATGAGCGCCCTCGCCCGCAAATTTTCCGCGCCGCAGAGTTTGCACCCGCGCGCGACGAGCGGCCACCCGCCGCAACCGTCACGCGCCTCGACATCCCGTTCCGTGACCTCACCTTATTCTTCTTGAAAGCGGTCCTCGCCAGCATACCGGCTCTCATTCTTCTCGGCGTCATTCTTTGGTTCGCTGGTTGGGCGCTCGAAGCAATCTTCCCGCAGCTCATCAAGATGAAAATCCTGATCAGCTTTCCGAATTAGGAAACAGCACGCGGCCCGCAACGGCGTCGAGCTTCTTCATCAACTCCGCATCGCGCGCTTCCGGTGGCGTAATGATCGCAACTTCGAGCGCGCGATCCGAGCCGATCGGACACGCCGGATGCTCCCGCGGAAAATCGCGCCCAAGGCGAGCCACAAGCCGCTGAGCCTTGAACGTGTTCTCCTTCATGACTTCGATAATCGCCGCCACGTCGACATCCGCGTGATCCGAGTGCCAGCAATCGTAGTCGGTCACCATGGAGACGCTCGCGTAACAAATCTCCGCTTCGCGCGCGAGTTTCGCTTCCGGCATGTTCGTCATGCCGATCACGTCCGCACCCCAGGAGCGATAGAGATTGCTTTCGGCGCGCGTCGAGAATTGCGGCCCCTCCATCGCGAGATAGATGCCGCCGCGATGCACCTTGATCTTCTCCTGCTTGGCCGCGCGCTCAAGCGCCTTGAACAGCAGAGGACTGACGGGATCGCCCATCGCGACATGCGCAACGCAACCCTTGCCGAAGAATGATTTCGCCCGAGCGAATGTGCGGTCGATGTACTGATCCGGCAGAACGAAATCTCCGGGCCGGTACTTCTTCTTCAACGAGCCACAGGCCGAGACCGAAATGAGATCGGTCACGCCAGCGCGCTTCAGCACGTCAATGTTGGCCCTGTAATTGATGTCACTCGGCGCCAGCTTGTGCCCTCGTCCATGACGCGGGAGAAACCGCACCGGCAGACCATCAAGCTCCGCGAACATGATGTCGTCCGATGGCTCGCCCCACGGGCTCGTCACCGATCGCCATTCTGCATTCATGAGGCCCGGAAGGTTGTAGAACCCGCTGCCACCCACGATGCCGAGTACCGACTGCGTCATACTTATTTTCCTTCCCCGGAATTCTCGCGCCGCAGTTAAAAATAAAAAGGCCCCGCAAGCGAGGCCTTTTGCAATTTCGATGATTTGAAACGCGACCGCGAGGCCGCGCGGCATCAATGCTTCATCGCAGACCAGATGCGCTTCTTGCCGATGTAGAGCAGGACCGTCGTAACAAGCAGATACAGCATCACCTGCCAGCCGATACGCTTTCTCTGGTTAAGCGAAGGATCGCCCGCCCACGAGAGAAACGCAGCAACGTCACGCGAATAGTTCTCGACGGTGCCCGGCGTGCCGTCCTGATAGGTCACGACACCTTCCGACAACGGCGGCGGCATCGCGATCTGATGGCCCGGGAAGGCATTGTTGTAGAACTTGCCGTCAACCAGTTCGACGCCGGCCGGCGGGTCGGTATAGCCGATCAACAGCGCGTGCAGATAATCGGCGCCGCCTTCCGAGTATGTCTTGATGATGTCACCGATCATCAGGAACGGATGAACCCACCAGCTTGGATTGCGCTCAACGCCACGTGCCTTCGCCATGAGGCTGAGGTCCGGCGGATATGCGCCGTTCTGGGCCGCACGCGCTTCCTGCTCGTTGTGATACGGACCGCGGATCGGGTCGGACAGCAACGGCGGACGCTCGAACATCTTGCCTTCGTCGTTCGGACCGTCAGTGATCTGGTTCGGCCACGCGGCGGCAAGCGCCCTCACAGAGGCTTCAGGAAACTCAGGTCCACCCGGTTGGACAAGGTTGCGGAACGCAATGCGATGCAGAGCGTGGCAGCTTGAGCAGACATCTTTGTAGACCTGGAAACCGCGCTGCAATTGCGCCCGGTCAAACTGGCCAGTGAAACCGCCAAATGACCAAGTCTCACGCGGAATCTCCGGCCCATGATGGCCGCCCTCTTCAGCAAGCGCAGCGAGCGAACCCATCGAGAGCACCGCAACGGCGCCGGCAAGAAGCTTAGGGAAACGGCTTTTCATTTGTTGTTTCCTCTCAGCGCACTTCCGACGCAGCAGTTGCGCCCTTGGCTGTTTCCCCGTCCGTTCCAAGCACCGCGTCCGTGATCGAGCGCGGCAGCTTCTTCGGCGTTTCGATGAGGCCGACGACCGGCATCACGACCAGGAAGAACAGAAAATACGAGAGCGTGAAGATCTGCGCCCAAAAGATGTAGACGCCTTCAGCCGGCCTCGACCCGAGATACCCCAGCGCAACGCACGTGAATGCGAAGTACCAGAAGAACCATTTGAAGATCGGACGATACTTCGCCGACCGCACGCGCGACGTGTCGAGCCACGGAGCGAACGCAACGATGGCTATCGCCGCGAACATCGCCACGACGCCGCACAGCTTTGCGTACTCGCCGAGCGGAATACCCAGGAACGAGCTCGTGAAGGCGCGCAGGATCGCGTAGAACGGCAGGAAGTACCATTCCGGAACGATGTGCGGCGGCGTCACCAGCGGATTGGCTTCGTTGTAGTTGTCAGCATGCCCGAGGTAGTCCGGCATGAAGAACACAAACCACGCGAAGAGCATCAAGAAGGCAAACAGCCCGACAGCATCCTTTGACGTTGCATAGGGATGCATCGGCACGGAGTCGCTCGGCTGCTTCAGGTCGAGACCCGTCGGATTGTTCTGTCCGGCCGTGTGCAGCGCCCAAATGTGCAAGCCGACAACGCCCGTCAGCACAAACGGCAGCAGATAGTGCAGCGAGAAAAACCGGTTGAGGGTCGCGCCCGAAACCGCATACCCGCCCCACAGCCATTCCACGATTGCGGTGCCGAGACCGTTGATAATGCTATCGAGAGCCGAGAACAGGTTCGTAATAACCGTCACGCCCCAGAAGCTCATTTGGCCCCACGGCAGCGAGTAGCCCATGAACGCCGTGGCCATCATCAGCAACAGGATGATGACGCCCAAAACCCACAGCACTTCGCGCGGCGCTTTATATGAGCCGTAGTACAAGCCGCGGAAAATATGAATGTAAACGGCGACGAAGAACATCGACGCGCCGACCGCATGGAAGTTGCGGATCACCCAGCCATAGTTCACGTCGCGGCGGATATGTTCGATAGAATCGAACGCGCCCGCAGCGCTCGGATTGTAGTGCATCGCCAGAATCACACCCGTCACGATCTGCGCGACGAGGCAGAACGTGAGAATACCGCCGAACGTCCAGAGGTAGTTCAGGTTACGGGGTGTCGGAAAATCGACAAACGACCCGTGCATCAACCGATAGATCGGTAGGCGCTCGTCCCACCATTTGCCCCAGCGGGTGGTCGGCTCATAGGTCGAGGAATGACCGCTCATATTGCTCTTGCCCCTTAGCCGATCTTGATTTTGGTGTCAGATGCGAACGCGTAGGGCGGCACCTCGAGATTGCGCGGCGCCGGGCCGCCACGAATGCGCCCGGACGTGTCGTAGACCGAACCGTGACACGGGCAGAACCATCCGCCATAGGATCCGCGTTCGTCGCCCATGGCCTGCCCCTTCGGAATGCAGCCAAGGTGCGTGCAGATACCGATGAGCACGATCCAGTTCTCGTGGCCCTTGATCGTGCGGTTCTGGTCCGTCGCAAGATCGGTAGCCGGAAGAGCGTCGTTGCGTGCGAAGGTATCCGGCAGCTTCTGCACATCGACGTCCAGAGCCTCGTCGAGCTCCTTCTTCGTGCGGTTGCGGATGAACACCGGCTTGCCGCGCCACATCACCGTGATCGCTTGCCCTTCCTTAACGGGAGCAAGATCGACGTCGATCGACGAAAGCGCCATCGTGCTCGCGTCAGGATTCATCTGCTGAATGAAGGGCCAAAGGAGCGAGGCCGCCCCGACGGCAGCAAACGCGTTGCCGACAACCACCAGGAAGTCCCGGCGATTCGCCTCAGTAGCGTCAGTGGTCACGGGTGCCTCCGGTTGGAAATTCTGGCGAGCTGTTACACATAACGGCGCCGGACGACGAGAAAGTTCGGTGCTCTTGCCGAGGACGCTCTATAACCGTGCGCTTCTGCGCATCATTTCATTAGAGCCGTTCTGACAGCGTTTGACTTTGCTCTCAAGCTCGGCAAAGCCAACGGCCAAGAGGCAATTTGGCGCATCGTCAAAACATCGGGCTGGACTGGCCCATTTTATATATTAGAGAAAATTATTGATCATGCGTATTGCGCTTTATCAACCCGACATAGCGCAAAATACAGGCACGATCCTTCGCCTTTGCGCCTGTCTCGGAATCGCCGTCGACATCATCGAACCGGCAGGCTTCGACATCAGCGACCGCGCACTTAAGCGTGCAGCACTCGATTATCTCCCCCACGTCGATCTCACACGGCACATGAGCTTTGCAGCGTTCACTGACGCTCGCGCTGCAACAATGCCCTCGAATGGCCGGCTCATATTGCTGACGTCACACGGAGACACGCCTTACCATCATTTCACATTCGAAAAGACGGATACGCTATTGCTCGGCCGCGAAAGCGCTGGCGCCCCTGACGCGGTGCACAACATTGCGGATGCGAGAATTACAATTCCGATGCGGCCGGGACTGAGGTCGCTCAATATTGCCGTCGCGACGGCAATGGTCCTCGGCGAAGCGTTGCGCCAGACGGGCGGCTTTCCAGAAGCCTAAACCCGCCTGACTCAACCGTTCAGTTTTTTTGAGCTAGATCGCCGACGGCCCTACTCGGCCGCCTCGCGCGCGAGGAAGCCGCCAGACTGCCGCTGCCAAAGCTGCGCATAAAGCTCGCCACGCTTCAGCAAGTCTTCGTGCGTACCTTCCTCTACGATCCGCCCATCGTCCATCACGACCAGCCGGTCCATCGCCGCGATCGTCGAAAGCCGATGCGCAATGGCGATAACCGTCTTGCCATGCATCAGCCGTTCAAGGCTCGCTTGGATCTCGGCCTCGACCTCGGAATCGAGCGCACTCGTCGCTTCGTCGAGAACCAGGATCGGCGCGTTCTTCAGAAGCACACGCGCAATCGCAATCCGCTGACGCTGTCCGCCCGAAAGCTTCACGCCGCGCTCGCCAACGTGCGCGTCATAGGCTTTGCGGCCCTTCATATCTTCCAGGTCCGCGATAAAACCGCCCGCTTCCGCCTGCCGCGCAGCGGCGATGATGTCAGCGTCGTCCGCACTCGGACGGCCGTAGCGGATGTTGTCGCGCACGGAGCGGTGCAGCAAAGACGTATCCTGCGTCACCATTCCGATTTCGGCCCGGAGACTGTCCTGCGTGACGTGCGCAATATCCTGCCCGTCGATCAAGATGCGGCCGCCTTCCAGGTCGTAGAAGCGCAGCAGCAGATTGACGAGTGTCGACTTCCCGGCGCCCGAACGACCGACAAGTCCCACCTTCTCACCCGGGCGAACGTGCAACGACAATCCTTCGATGACACGCGGCGGCGCATCGACAGACGCGGACCGTCCCGAACCATAGTGAAAGCGGATGTGGTCAAAGGTGATCTCACCGCGGGAAACCACAAGCGGCTTCGCATCAGAAGAGTCGGCCAGCAGGTTCGGGCGCGCGATCGTCTCCATGCCCTCGTGCACGATACCGATGTTTTCGAACACGTCTGCAATCGTCCACATGACCCAGCCAGACATCGCGACGATGCGGATGACGAGGCCACTGACAACGGCGATATCGCCCACGCTGACGTAATGCTGCGTCCACAGCCAGATCGCCATGCCGCAAGCTGAAACCAGCAAGCTGCCGTTCAGCAGATAGAGCGTCACCTCCATGCCGGTGATCAGGCGCAGCGACGCCTGCCACTTCGCCATTTGATCTTGCAATGCCGCGCGTGCGTATTCGTCTTCTCGCGAAGCATGCGCGAAAAGCTTCACCGTCATGATATTCGTGTAACTATCGACGATACGCCCAACGAGCATCGACCGCGCCTCGGACGCCTCCGTGGAACGCTGCTTGATGCGCGGCACGAAATAGCTAAGCGCAAACGTATAGGCGACGACCCAGATCAGCAGCGGAACAGTCAACCGCCAGTCAGCCGCCGCAAACAGCACCGCCGCTCCGATGAACTGCACGCTTGCATACCAAAGCGCATCGATGAGCTGAATGACGCTTTCACGAAGCGCCGACCCAGTCTGAATGATCTTGTTGGCGATCCGTCCCGCAAAGTCGTTCTGGAAAAAGCCAAGGCTCTGCCGCAACACATAACGATGTGTCTTCCAGCGGATGCCCGTCGTCACGACCGGAGTCATCATCTGGTTCTTAATGAGGTCGTGCGCCGTCGAAACGATCGGCCGCAACACAAGCGCAACCGCCGCCATCCCCAGCAGCATCCAGCCGTGGTCAGAGATGAACGTTGCCGGATCGGTGCTCGCCTTCATGCGATCGACAATCGTGCCGACGAACGCCATCAGCGCCACTTCAATTGACGAGCCAAGGAAGCCCGCAATCAAAAGCAGAAGGAAAAACGGCCAAAGCGGCATCATGAAATGCCGGTAAAATGCCCATAGCGTATCGGGCGGGCGCGTGATCTCACTCGCCTCGAACGGGTCAATCCGGGTCTCGAACCATTTTGCAATCGCGCGAAGCATTTGCCTAACAGACACAAAAAGCGGCGCTAAATCGCAAGACGGTGGTTCCGACTGGCGACAGCGACCGGGTGTTGATCATGGATGTGGGGTATGGCTAAGGGTTATTTCAGACAAAAACAAGACAAGGCACAATACTTTCCATGGAAGACGCCCAATCGAAGCTCGAAGAACGCAAGGCTGCCGCCCGCGCCTGGTTCGAATCCCTGCGCGACGACATCGTCGCAGCATTCGGGAAACTCGAAACGGGCCTTCCCGAGACGGCGCCCCACGGAACGGACGCGCCGGGTCAATTCGTTCAAACGCCCTGGACCCGCGAGAGCGAGCAAGGCGGTGGCGGCCTGATGAGCATGGTGCACGGCCGCGTCTTCGAGAAGGCAGGCGTTCACACCTCGACGGTCCAGGGTGAATTCTCTCCTGAGTTCCGCGCGCAAATTCCAGGAGCCGCAGAAGATCCAAGGTTCTGGGCGTCCGGCATCTCGCTCATCGCCCATCCGCTCAACCCGAACGTGCCAGCCGTGCATATGAACACGCGCATGATCGTCACCAGCAAATGGTGGTTCGGCGGCGGCGCAGACCTGACACCCGTGCTGGACAAGCGCCGCGTGCAGTCCGACGCCGATACGCTCGCATTTCACGCGGCGATGTACGGCGCATGTGCAGCACACGCGATCGCCGATTATCCGAAATATAAAACCTGGTGCGATGAATACTTCTTCCTGCCCCACCGCAACGAAATGCGCGGGATCGGCGGCATCTTCTACGATTACCTGACTCCTGATGAAGATGCCGGAGGCTGGGACGCAGCCTTTGCGTTTACCAAAGACGTCGGCAAGGCATTCCTCAGCGTCTATCCGATGCTGGTTCGCGGCAACTACACGATGCCCTACACCGATGCAGACCGCGAAGAGCAGCTCATTCGCCGCGGACGCTACGTCGAATACAATCTGCTCTACGACCGCGGAACAACGTTCGGCCTCAAGACCGGCGGCAACGTCGCCAGCATTCTCTCCTCCATGCCGCCCGTCGTGAAATGGCCGTAACCGGGCAATTACGTCGAGAACATCGCCGGTTCATCGCGCTCGTTGTGGCCAATCGGCCAGCATCGGCGGGCGCGGCACCTTCAAATCCAGCCCTCGCCTTGGTCCCTGAAGGCGCGGGCCGTATAACGTCGCTCGGATGACAATGCGCACCCCTTGTATTGCGTGCGCCGGAAACGGCCTTCGGGGGAAGGCAGCATGAAACGTATTGTCTGTTCTTTCGACGGCACCTGGAACGACCAGGATCCTAAAGCGCCCCCTACCAACGTGGCGAAGCTTCACCGCGCCATCCGCCCGCGAGACCGCAAAGGTATCCGCCAGTATGTCCGCTACCTCGCTGGCATCGCCAGCGACGAGGGTATGCGCTTCGCATTCGTCAAAGGCGCAATCGGCCTGGAAGTCGGCGCGCGCATCAAGCTGGCTTACAGCTATTTGATGGACGTCTATGAACCCGGCGACGAAATCTATCTATTCGGGTTTTCACGCGGCGCCTTTGAAGCACGCAGCCTCGCAAGCTTCATTTCCCTATTCGGCATTGCGCGACCCGACAGCGAATTTTCAATCGGCAACGCCTGGGATCTCTATCGACGCAGCGATCACGAGCGCAATATCGATGCGGTGGCGGAACTCAGCGCGTCGTGCCATTATCCGGTCCGCATACGTTGCATCGGCGTTTGGGATACGGTCGGCAATATCGGCAATCCCCTAACAGGCGGCACATGGAGCAGCCGCCGTCTCGCCTTCCATGACATGCGCCTACATGACACGATCGACGTCGCGCTGCACGCGCTTTCCGTTGACGAAATTCGCGGCCCCTTCCGCCCGTCGCTCTTCACGCTTCCCGCAGAAACGTCTCTCGGCTCTCATCAGCATGTGGAGCAAGTGTGGTTCCCCGGAACGCACGCGGACATCGGCGGCGGCTGGCCGGAAACCGCCCTGTCGGATGCGCCACTGCTGTGGATGGCCGATCGCGTCTCCGCCACCACGGATCTCGACATCGATTTCGATCAGTTGAGTGCGATTGCAAATCCTGACTGCTTCGGCGCGCAGCACGCGTCGGCCACGGGCTGGGTTTATGCGTTCAGCCGCGCATTTCCATTCATCCGCCTCGTTCGCCAAAACGACGAAGCGATCTCACCCGCGCGCCGACGCTGGTTCCGATCCTGGCGCAGCAGCAAGACCGAAAGCGGCTTTCTCTCTCTGAATGAAGCCATTCACGAAAGCGCCCGCCGCCGCTTTGGCGAAACGGTTATCGAGATGCACAAGAAGCGTCCCCGGAAAATTATCTATGAGCCCCGCAGCCTCGCGGCAGCCATGGAAACAGACCGGATGCCGGAAACCTGAACAGCCCTCAGAGGCCTTAAGCCACATGGATCGCGATGCGTGGCCGCAGTTGCGCGGCGGGACGCCTAGCGCCACATTCCTCCTAATCAACGACGGAAAGAAAATATGACATCGCTGTTTGATCCCCTAAAGGCTGGCGCTTTCACGCTTAAAAATCGCATCGTTCTCGCTCCCCTCACCCGATGCCGTTCAAGCGAAGGCCGCGTCCCAAACGATTTGATGCGCGAGTATTATAGTCAGCGCGCCTCCGCCGGATTGATGCTGACAGAAGCGACCTCCATTTCGCCGATGGGTGTCGGCTATCCCGATACGCCGGGCATCTGGTCGGATGAGCAGGTCGCGGGCTGGAAGCGCATCACCGATGCAGTACACGCCAAGGGCGGCACGATCCTGCTGCAGCTTTGGCATGTCGGCCGCATCTCTGATCCGATTTATCTCGACGGCGCGCTACCGTTTGCGCCAAGCGCAATCGCACCGAAAGGACACATCAGCCTCGTGCGCCCAAAGCGCGAGTTTGTCGTTCCGCGCGCACTTGAGATCGACGAACTCCCAGGCATCATCGCGGAGTATCGGCGCGGCGCAGAGAACGCCAAACGCGCAGGTTTTGACGGCGTCGAAGTCCACGGCGCCAATGGCTACCTGCTCGATCAATTCCTTCAGGACAGCACCAACAAACGCACCGACGCTTACGGTGGACCGATCGAAAATCGCGCGCGACTGATGCTTGAAGCCGTTGACGCTGCAATCGCGGTCTGGGGCGCGGATCGCGTCGGGCTCCATCTCGCGCCGCGCGGCGACACTCACGACATGGGCGACAACGATCCGCTCGCGACGTTCGGATACGTTGCCGAGCAGGTTGGCCGCCGCGGTCTCGCTTTCATCTGCACGCGAGAGAAACAGGGCCCAGGATCAATCACCGCTGATCTGAAGAAGCGCTTCGGCGGCGTCACGATCGCCAACGAAAAGTTCACGAAGGAGACTGCGGAAGCCGTCCTTGCATCGGGCGATGCGGACGCCGTTGCCTTTGGTCAGCTCTTCATTGCCAACCCGGATCTGCCCAAGCGTTTCAAGATCGGTGCCGAGTTGAATGCGCCGGACCCCACGACATTCTACGCTCAGGGGCCGGAAGGCTATACCGATTATCCGATGCTCTCCGGCCGGGAAACCGAACACGCTTGAAGCATCATCGAGCCGACGCGCACAGCATCACACTCAGCGATTGGATGCGCGTCGGCTCAACACTTCATCGAATGCGGATGCAAATTCCTTCGAACCGGCGGTCGTGACGGCCTGCGTCATACGCCGGTCCAGTTCGGCCTTAAGCTGCGATCCAGTTAGCCCGATCACCATCTTGTTCACGTAGTAAGCGCGCCGCGCGAAAAAGTTCGCCGTCGGAGCTGATGCGCCAGGCTCATCCAGCATCTCGAGTCCGGTAAGCGGACCAGCAAGATTCATCAGCTCGAGTTCCGCGCCCGTCAGCGAATGCCGTCCCTGCTGAGCGGCCGTGTCCTTCAGCGTTCTGAGTTTCATCGCCTGCAGCATTGGCCCGATGTCGCCATCGATGTTGAGCGTATGGATCCCCATGCCGACTTCGGTCTTCGCGTAAGCCTGCTGAACATGCCACTCGAACTTGAGTTTCTTGACGTTCGCATACATCCGCTTCAACACCGCCAGCTTGCGCTTCAGTGAGGCCGTACGCTCCGGCGTATTGTTGGGATTATGCAGACGCTGGTTTAGCCGCGCGATGAACGTTGCACCGCTGCGCGCCAACTCGTTGATCGAGTTGGCGTCCAGAAGCTGCGCATACCCAAGCGCGCTCGAAATCGCGCGGCCCGTCTTGCGCGCCGGGTGAATTCCGGCCTGCATGTCGTAAGTGCCGATGCCGCCCGTTTCGAGAGCATAGACCCGCACGACCTGATCTTTGGAAAGCCCGAGCGCCGTTGCCTCTTCCGCGTAGCGAAGCTTGAACTCGCGCTCGCTCACACGCTCGGGCGTAAAGTTATACACGCGCTTGGCCGCTGCCAGATAATCACTGACCGTTGAGAGCTCCTTCGGCGGCGTCGGGCTCGTCGTCTTTTGCTGCTCCAAAAATGAATTGTATTTTTTCGCCAACGACGGCGCGAGCGATGGACCTTTGTATTGCGGCGGCAAGCTCATCTCATAGTCGCTGCGCTCGAACGGCAGCTTGCGGGCGCGCTTTTTCCGCCGGCCCTGCCGCTTTGCTTCGACGCTATCCCAATAGCTGTCGACCTGATCGTTGAAGACGGCACGCTGCTGCCGCCACTCGCGAAACTGGCCAATCTCGGCGTCAGAAAGGGAAGATAAAAACTCGGCGGTCGACGAGGCGGCCAAGGCGGTCCGCGGCGCAATGACCGAAAGCCCGCACGCAAACGTCAAAACGGCCAACAGCGCACAGAGGAAGGTCTTCGTTCCGGTGTTCGCCACGTGCGGTCTCATTATCCTGTCAGGCCAGCACGAGTGTGCGCTACCATTCAATCCTATCGTGATTCAGCGCGACTCGGCCACCCGCTCGTGCCGCACGCCCAGATCAGTTATGATTGTGAAATGAGCCCACTTTCTGCCTCCAATGTGGCCATCGAGCTTGATGCCGCCAACTTTGCGCGGCTTGCCCGGTCGCGATTGCTGAATATCCCGCCAGATCTCCACGACGCCCAAGGCCCGGGCGACGACGATCTTAACCCCGGCGCGAACAGGTACGCGGCCACCCCGCGCCATGCCGCCGTCCTGGTCCCCGTCGTGGCTCGCGATCCCTTGACCGTCATTCTGACAGAGCGGACGGCGCATCTCTCCGCCCACGCGGGACAGATCGCCTTTCCGGGCGGCAAGGTCGAAACCTTCGACGAAACACCCTTCGCCGCGGCGGCCCGCGAGGCGAGAGAGGAAGTCGCCCTTGGTTCGGAGTTTCTCGACCTGCTGGGGTACCTCCCGGCCTACCGCACCGGCACCGGCTACATCGTCACCCCGGCCGTGGCGCTCGTCCGCCCCGGCTTTACCCTTGAGGCGGAGCCCACCGAAGTCGCTCGCGTGTTCGAGGTGCCGCTCGCATTTTTGATGAACGAAGCCAACCATAGGATCGAAAGCAGATTGTGGAGCAGCGGTGAACGACGCTTCTATGCGATGCCCTACGGCGAACACTATATATGGGGAGCGACTGCGGGGATCATCCGCTCGCTCTATCGGAGACTGGTCAGCGCATGAGCCGCATCGTTATCGAGAATATTTTCTTCTTCATGCTCCCAACGGTCGCTTACATCGCCTGGGTCGCATTCAAGGACGATGAATGGGCGGGCATTGGCGCCGTGTTGCGCCGGGCCCCGCTGCTGCGCCTGTTCGTTGCCGGTGCCGCGCTGATGCTGGCAACGCTGGTCACTTTCTCATCGCGCTCGCACAACAACCCGCAGGACGTTTACGTGCCCCCGTCGGTTCAAGACGGAAAGCTTACGCCCGGTCACACCATCCATGAGCCGCCAGCCAAGGCGCAAGACAACTGACGCCATGACGGAACCGCACGCGCAACATATCCGCATCCGCGGAGACTGGCTGAACGCGGAACCGCTTCGCCGTGTATTCGCCGCGCTTACGGCTGGAAAGGCCGAAACGCGCGTCATCGGCGGTGCCGTACGCGACGCGCTCTACGGTCGGCCTGTCCGCGAGGTCGACCTGGCAACAACCGCCATACCCGACGAAGTGATCCGCCTTGCACGAGCGGCCGGACTGGGCACGCATCCAACCGGCCTCGCGCACGGCACCGTCACGCTCGTCTCGAATGGCCACACGTTTGAAGTCACGACACTGCGCCGGGACGTTGAAACGGACGGCCGCCACGCCGTCGTCGCCTTCACGACATCGTGGAGCGAAGACGCAGACCGGCGCGATTTCACGATCAACGCGCTCTCCTGCTCCGAGAACGGCACGCTATTCGACACCGTCGGCGGCGTCGACGACATTCGTCACCGCCGCGTGCGTTTCATTGGCGACGCCAAAACGCGCATTCGCGAAGATTATCTCCGCATCCTCCGCTTCTTTCGCTTCAGCGCTGGCTACAGCGAGGGACAGCTCGATCCCACAGGACTTGCCGCTGTTACGGCTTTGAAGGACGGCCTTTCCGGACTCGCCGCTGAGCGCATCCGCAGTGAATTGATGAAATTGCTCACGGCGCGGCACGCTCCGGAAGTCGTCGCCGCAATGAACGAGGCGGGCATCCTCCCGCTCCTTGTGCGAACCAACATCGCTCCGCAACGGCTGACCCGACTAGCCAGCATCGAAACGGCCCTTGGCCGCCGCGCCGATCCGATCACTCGCCTAGCCGCACTTGCTGTTTCCACCCCCGAGGATGCCGCAATCCTTGGCCGTGACTTGCGCCTTTCGAACGCCGAAACCGACGCCCTGGAAGTCATCGCAATCGCCGTGCCGGAAATCGATCCGGCAGCGCCAGACGCCACCGCACGCGCCCAACTGTACAAGCTTGGACCGGAAGCCTTTTCCCGCGCCGTAATTGCCGCCTGGGCGCGTTCCGAAGCCTCGGTGACGGATAACGCATGGCGACGCCGCGCCCTTCTGGCGGACCGCTGGAAGGCACCACAGATGCCGTTCTCCGGCGCCGACGTTCTCGCCCTCGGCACAGCACCCGGCCCCGCCGTCGGACGCATCCTCGATGCCTTCGAACGATGGTGGATGGCCGCCGATTTTCCGCAATGCAAAACGACGTTGCGTGCAAAGCTCGCTGCGTTGACTGCGGAGCAACTTGGTTAACGAACCGTTAAATATGTCTTTGTGTTCGGCCCGAGCAAAGTTAAGATGCTCTCCGGGGTTTTCTATTTGTAACGCGTCAGGGACACCCGATGAGCACCATCCGCCGTGAGCGTGAGCGCTCGCTCAAGTTCGTCCAAGTCTTCTTCGCCATCCTCGCCCTCATCAGCCTCGCAGCCGCTCTCGCGGTATCGACGCGCGGCTCAGACTTAGGGCTTCCGGAATCCTCCACCGTTCCGATCGCAATGGCCTTCTTACTCGTCGGTGCCATCGACACGGTGTTGCTGTTCGTCTGGGAACGGATCTTCCAGCGCATCGAATACTGATCCGGTCACCAGTATCGAACCCTGAATTCGCGCCGAGTCGTCGCGCGGACTGATTCTGTCATACGCCTGTTACATGAATCCGGCTCATCGCGTGCCATGGAGAGCTTAGAGCGCGTCCAGAAAACGCGCACCGCTTTCCTCAACTGAGCACGATACCGCGCTGGCGGCCGCCTCGACAAAAACGAGCTGCTAGCATTGCGATGAGGGGGCGACGGTGAGCGCATCCACCGCCACGGGCGAGTTCAATTATCGCGCCGTATTCATTTCCGATGTCCATTTGGGCATGCGCAGTTCCCAAACTGCAGCCCTGCTCGACTTTCTGAAAGACGTCGAATGCGAGGTTCTCTATCTCGTCGGCGACATCGTCGATTTCTGGAAGGTGCGCCGCGGCCCGCATTGGCCGCAGAGCCACAACGACGTTCTTCAGAAACTTCTGCGCAAAGCCCGCAAAGGCACGCGCATCATCTTCATTCCCGGCAATCACGACGACGGATTGCGCGAATATACCGGCATGCATTTCGGCGGCGTTGAATTGCATCGCGACGCGATCCACGAAAGCGCGGACGGCAAAAAATACCTCGTTCTGCATGGCGATGAATTCGACGTCGTCGTTCGTTACGCACGCTGGCTCGCCTTCCTGGGAGACCGCTCCTACGACGCGGCGCTCGCGCTCAACGTTCCGCTGAATTTCGCACGCCGCATATTCGGGCTGGGCCACTGGTCATTGTCGGCATTCTTGAAGCGGAAAGTTAAAACCGCTGTCAGCTACATCGGCGAATTTGAAGAAGCGCTCGCAAGCGAAGCGCGCAGGCGCGGCGCCTCCGGTCTCATCTGCGGTCACATCCACCACGCCAACGATCGGATGATCGCCGGTATCCATTACCTGAATTGCGGCGACTGGGTCGAAAGCTGCACCGCGATCGCCGAGCGCTTCGACGGCACATTCGAAATCATCGACTGGAAAAGCGTCATGCAGAAGCGGGCCCAGCGCGGAACCCGGCGCGGAGGCCTGGTTGAAGCGGCTTGAAAGCCACTTACGCCAACACACCACGAAATCTCATTCAACCACACAGCAACCCGAAACCAGAGTTCGTTTGGAGATCCCTTGATGGATGCCACGGCACGACTGATGACACCCGACAGTGCGGACCTCCTGAGCGAGGCCGTACATCGCAACAGGGCGCTCAGCAGCACCGGTGTTCTCGAACGCGTTTTCACGTTCGCGTTCCGCTCGCTTGTCTATCCGCAAATCTGGGAAGATCCCCGCGCCGACATGGAAGCGCTGGAACTCGACTCGCAAAGCCGCATCGTCACGATCGCCTCCGGCGGCTGCAACGTGATGAGCTACCTCACGGCAAATCCAGCGCGCATCTACGCGGTTGATCTCAACCGGACTCACATTGCCCTTCTAAACTTGAAGCTGGCAGCGGCACGCCACCTTCCAACCCACTTGGCGTTCTTCCGCTTCTTCGGCGCTGCTGACGATCGCCGCAACGTCTACCTCTATCGCGATCTCATCGCCCCTCACCTCGATGCGTCGAGCCGCGCTTATTGGGAAGGCCGCGACGCAACCGGCCGCCAACGGATTTCGCGCTTCGCTCGCAATTTCTATCGCCACGGACTTCTCGGCCGCTTCATCTCGACAGGACACATCCTTGCACGCGTGCTGGGCGTAAACCCAAAGCGCTTGCTGGAAGCAAAATCGCTGAGCGAGCAGCGCGAGATCTTCGATCGCGAGTTCGCGCCAGCCTTCGAGCGCCCGCTCCTGCGATGGCTGACGGCAAATCGAGCATCGCTGTTCGGGCTCGGAATTCCTCCGGCGCAATATGAGGCCCTGTCCGAACACGGCGCTCAGCCGATGGCCTCCGTTCTGAAAGCGCGCACGGAGCGGCTCGCAACCGCATTCGATCTGAAGGACAACTACTTCGCCTGGCAGGCATTCGGCCGCCGCTACGCAGCCGAAGGCCAAGGCCCGTGCCCGCCCTACCTCGAAAAAGCAAACTTCCTCGCGATCAAGACGCGCACCGGATGCGTCAGCGCGATCCACGACAACTTCATTCACTTCCTTGAGAACGAGCCCGCATCCAGCCTTGACCGATACGTTCTGCTCGACGCCCAGGATTGGATGGACGACAAAACCCTCACCAAGCTCTGGCGCGAAATCACGCGCACGGCACGCCCTGGCGCCCGTGTCATCTTCCGCACAGCCGGCGAAAAAACCATTCTGCCCGGCCGTGTTCCTGCGGCACTGCTCGACCGTTGGCGCTATGACGAAGCGCGCTCCGCGGAAATTCACGCAAAGGATCGCTCCGCCATCTACGGCGGCTTCCACCTGTACATCAAAACCGCTTGATCAACGGACGGCAGATGACCAACCACGCCGATACGATGAATGCCATCTACCGCCATCAGCGTTTCATCTATGACGTGACCCGTCGCCCCTACCTTTTCGGGCGCGACAGGATGCTGGCGGCGGTCGAGCCGCCACCATGCGGTTCGGTTCTGGAAATCGGCTGCGGAACGGCGCGCAACCTGCTGCGTGCCGCACGCCTCTATCCCGACGCGGACTTTTTCGGCATCGACCTTTCGGGTGAAATGCTGAAGACGGCACGCGCCGCCGTGGCGAGAAGCCCGTTTCGCGACACCATCCAGCTCGCCGAAGCCGACGCGGCGACGTTCTCCGCCCGCAACCTGTTCGGCCTCTATGCGGCAGACCGCATCGTAATCTCATATGCGTTGTCGATGATCCCCGCATGGGAGAAGGTTCTCGACAACGCACTTACGCAGCTTGCCCCGCGCGGCGAACTGCACATCGTCGATTTCGGCAGCATGAACGGATTGCACCCCGTTCCGCGACGCGCCCTTCGCGCGTGGTTGCGCCACTTCAGCGTAACGCCGCGTCTCGATCTTTCAGACGTTGCAACGAAGATCGCGTCACGGCATGGCCGCGATACCAGATTCAGCGAAGGCAAACTCGGATACGCGGCGCATGTCCGAATTGGCCAGCACCAACCGGATGGCCTTTCGACGCCGCTGCCGGATCGACTAGCAGCTTGGCTTAGCTGACGCCGGGCCCGCGCAATTGCGTAAGCGCCACCTGGATACGGCGCCAGTCATCAACAAGCCGCTTATCGCCGCTCTCTTCGACTTTGCGAACCATTTGAGCCGCTTCAGCCAGCGCCTTCGCGCCGTGGGCTTCAAACAGTTGCCGCGCGTGCGCTTGAATTTCTACCGCATTCATAGTCGCCTCCTGTTCGCGCCTTGATGGCAACAGTTTAGTCCAGCAACGCGGAAAGCAAAGTCTCGCGAAGAGAAATGTGATCGCGCTGAAAACGTTTCCCAGAAAAGTGAAAGCCCCGGAAACCGGGGCTTTCTTTGTTGCGATGCTCTGAAGCATTCGGCGTTAGGCCGGAGCGCCTGCAGGTGGCGCAGCAGCCGGTGCAGGCGTTGGATGTGCTGCTCCGTTAGGAAACGCTGCAGCGGCTGGCGCTTCAGCAAGAGCTTCGGGCTCGACAGCAACCTCTGCCGGGGCCTCTGCCGCAGGTGCCTCGGCCGGTGCTTCGGCTGCGGCCGCAGCATCTGCTTGAGGTTCTTCAGCAGCCTCCGTAGCAGCGGGCTCACTTGCCGTTGCCGCGGCTTCCGCAGGTGCCTCCTCAGCGGCCGGTGCAGCTTCTGCCGCTGGAGCCGCTTCTTCTGCAGGTGCTTCGGCAGGTGCCGCTTCAGCCGTCGCCTCCGGTTGCGCTTCAGCCGCAGGTGCCTCCGCAGCATCTACTTCACCAGCTACCTCAGAACTGGCCTCAGCCGCAGGCTCTGCAGCAGCTTCCGCCTCTGCTGAAACCTCCGCCGTAGCTTCAGCCGGAGCCGCATCTGCAGCGCCGTCTGCGGCCTCAGCCGCTGGCTCCGCCTCTGCCACCACGTCAGCAGCAACAGCGTCGTCAACCGCCGACGCCGTACCCCCGTCGGCATCGGCGGTTTCCCCGGCGCCATCGGCAACCGAAGCGGCCCCCTCATCTTGTCCGGCACTGTCGTGAGTCACGTCGTCGTTCGCCGCCACAGGAGCCAACGCTGCTGCGAGTTCGTCGATGGCCCGCTCGACCGCTTTCATCGCCTTAAAGTCAGATGTTGCCTCAACACGCGTGCGAACGTCCCCGTGTAACGCCTTGAGCTTGGATAGAATATCTTCTGACATTTATTCTTCCTCTCATCTTTGTGATTTAGAGAAAAACCCGCCCATCACCGACGCATGACTAATCATGCCGATGCTCAACCTCGAATTTTGCAGTAATGCGCAAGAATAAATGTACAGGAATTCTCTCGAACGCGAACCCCTGCGGCAAACTGTACACAGCAATAAATTGCCCGGATCCGTTTTCGAAATCGACCGACGCCGCTCCATCACCTCACGCGGGCTCGCGTTTTTGTGAGAGAAGTTCAAGTAACCGCGAGATTGAACCCTCGGTACCGGGCCTCCAAGTCGATAGGAGCGGTATCAGCCGCCGACAACGAGGATAGAGGAGTTCCCCATGCCGGCCCGTTTGATTGTTTCCGTTTTCGCGCTTGCAGTGACTGCATCGTCATTCACGCAACCCGCATCCGCAATGCAGGAATCCGCCGTCGACGCAGCCAAGACGCCAGCCTCTGTGATCGTGATGGATCAGAAGTTGGATCGCCCTGAAGTCAACGTCAGCTATGTCTTCGCTCCCGAAAACGCCTTCGCCGTCGTCTACGGAAAGGGCGACAATGCCAAGAGCGTGCTCGGCTCAATCGCCGTCGCAGCGGGCGATCATCGCGACGTGAAAATTCCAATCTCGGAAAATGCCAAAGCCGGAGACGAACTCTGGATCTCGGTCTATCGCGCCAAGGACGACAGCAAGACGTTCGATCGAGAGAGCGCAACGCCATACTGGACGGCAGAAAACTTGCCTTCGACAAACGGCTTCGTCGTTCGCTAACACCGACAGGAAAGCCCCGCAGCGATGCGGGGCTTTTCGACTTTCGGTCGTCCAAAAGAATGGGTTTCCGGCCAATCAATCGCAGCATCGTGAGATTAAATCTCGAACAGACTCGATTGCCGTCGCGTCAAGCTCATCCCAAATCGAGAACAGGACGCTCGTTCCGAACGCCCCTATCGACGATAGGAGGATCATCTCATGACAATACGAATGAACGCTTCGGTGATCGCACTTGCATTCGCGGCCGCTGCATTCGCGCAACCGGCTCTCGCGCTTCAAAATACCGGTGACACTGCAGGTACGCAGGCTTCGATCATCGTCATGAATCAGAAGCTCAAGGATTCAAAGGTAAAGCTCACCTACGCGTATGCTCCAGAGAAGAGCTTCGCCGTCGTCTTCCGAAGCGATGAGGGCGGGAAGACCGCCGGAAAGCCGCTCGGCACGGTTGAACTGAATGCCGGCGATCATCGCAACGTCGACATCCCGCTCTCAGGCGTGAAACCCGGCGACAAGCTGTGGGTGTCCCTCTATCAGGTGCAGAACGGCGACACGCAATTCAACCGCGCGCACGACGTCTCGTATTGGGCCGGCAAAAATCTGCCCAAGGCGAACAGCTTCATCATCCAGTGACATGACAAACAAAAAGCCCCGCAGCGATGCGGGGCTTTTCGATATCTGAGCTCGTCTAAGCTTGGGCTTGGACCTGGCCTTCGAAGTTTCTGCACCATCCGGCCGGTTGCCCGGCGGGGAATCGGAAAGTGCTTCTGCCTCTTGCACCCAGCAAGAACACCCGCGCCGGGCGGCCGGCTCCCAGAAGGGGAGTCGCCCGGCGCAGACAAAGAACTTCTTAGAAGTCCATGCCGCCCATTCCGCCCATGCCGCCAGGAGCAGCGTGCGAATGGCCGCCTTCCTTCTTCGGCACGTCGGCGATCATCGCTTCCGTCGTGATCAACAGACCAGCAACCGAAGCTGCGTCCTGCAGCGCGCAACGCACAACCTTAGTCGGGTCGATGACGCCCTGCTTGTAGAGATCGCCATACTGGTGCGACTGAGCGTTGTAGCCGAAGGCATACGACGTGTTCTCGAGGATCTTGCCGACGATCACCGAGCCATCTTCACCGGCGTTGGCCGAGATCTGACGAGCCGGAGCCTGCAGCGCCTTGCGAACGATGTTGATGCCGACCTTCTGGTCGTCGTTCTCAGGCTTCAGGCTTTCGAGAGCCTTCACTGCACGGAGAAGCGCAACGCCGCCGCCGGGAACGATGCCTTCTTCAACGGCCGCGCGCGTTGCGTGCAGCGCGTCGTCGACGCGATCCTTACGTTCCTTGACTTCGACTTCAGTCGCACCGCCGACCTTGATGACAGCAACGCCGCCAGCAAGCTTCGCGAGACGTTCCTGGAGCTTCTCACGGTCGTAGTCCGAGGTCGTTTCCTCGATCTGCGCCTTGATCTGCTTCACGCGTGCTTCGATGTCGGCCTTCTTGCCCGAACCATCGACAACAGTCGTGTTTTCCTTGTCGATCGTCACCTTCTTGGCGCGGCCGAGCATCTCGAGCGTTACCGTCTCGAGCTTGATGCCGAGATCTTCCGAGATCACGGTGCCGCCCGTCAGAACTGCGATGTCTTCAAGCATGGCCTTGCGGCGATCGCCGAAGCCCGGAGCCTTGACAGCAGCAACCTTGAGGCCGCCACGCAGCTTGTTGACGACGAGCGTAGCAAGAGCTTCGCCTTCGACGTCTTCAGCGATGATGAGGAGCGGCTTGCCCGACTGAACAACGGCTTCCAGAACCGGAAGCATTGCCTGCAGACCCGAGAGCTTCTTCTCATGAATGAGAATGTAGGGGCTTTCGAGTTCAGCGATCATCTTGTCGGCGTTGGTAATGAAGTACGGCGAGAGATAGCCGCGATCGAACTGCATGCCTTCAACGACATCGAGTTCGAAATCGAGCGTCTTGGATTCTTCAACCGTGATGACGCCTTCCGAACCGACCTTTTCCATCGCTTCGGCAATCTTCTTGCCAACGACTTCGTCGCCGTTCGCCGAGATCGTGCCAACCTGGCCGATCTGGTCTTTCGTAACTTTCTTGGAGTTCGTCTTGAGGTCGTCGATGACGGCCTGAACAGCAAGGTCAACGCCGCGCTTCAGGTCCATCGGGTTCGCACCGGCAGCAACCGACTTCGCGCCTTCGCGAACGATTGCCTGGGCCAGAACGGTCGCCGTCGTCGTGCCGTCGCCTGCGAGGTCGGCGGTCTTCGAAGCAACTTCGCGCAGCATCTGCGCGCCCATATTCTCGAACTTGTCTTCGAGCTCGATTTCCTTCGCAACCGTCACGCCGTCCTTCGTGATGCGCGGAGCACCGAACGACTTTTCGATGACAACGTTACGGCCCTTCGGACCGAGCGTCACCTTTACTGCGTTGGCAAGAATGTCGACGCCGCGAAGCATACGCTCGCGGGCATCTTGCGAAAACTTGACGTCTTTAGCTGCCATGTAAGCAACTCCTGATGTAGCTGAAAATAGAAGGGTGGGGGGAGCCCGTATTAGGCGGCAGCTTTGGCCTTCGCCGGAGCTGCGAGAACGCCGAGAATGTCGCTCTCCTTCATGATCAGGAGATCCTGACCGTCGATCTTCACTTCGCTGCCCGACCACTTGCCGAACAACACGCGGTCACCGACCTTAACGTCGAGAGCGTGCACCTTGCCCGCTTCGTCACGTGCGCCGGGGCCAACGGCGACGACTTCGCCCTGCTGCGGCTTTTCCTTGGCGGTATCGGGGATGATGATCCCGCCTTTCGTCTTCGCATCTTCCTCGATGCGCTTAACAACCACGCGATCGTGGAGGGGACGGAACGTCATGGGTATAACCTCATGAATTTGATGAGAAAATTACGTTGCAACACCCAAGTGCAAGATGGCGGCGGAGCTACTCATGCGGCTCCGAGAGCCGCATTTGCATCACCAGCCAAGTCAAATCCTGGGCGCGCGAGACATATGAGCGGGGCTGCTAGCACTGTCAAGGAGCGAGTGCTAAAGATGTCGGGCTGGATTAAAATCCCCGCCGGGCCTGCTCCTGCTAAGTGCAGATAAGAAGCAGACGTTTATGACTGCTTAATGGGGCGGCGTTCGCCACGCGGCGACGGGTGTCTGTGTCCGTATATAAGTGATTTGGAAGCGTCGCCCAGCCCCTGCCCAAAAGAAGAGGAAGCCGCGACGTCTTTTTTGACGATCGATGGAATTCAAAAAAAAAACGGGACCGCCGACAGCCGCCAACGATCCCGTTTCATTTCTAGAAGCGCTCAGCTCAAGATGAACTCAACCCGAGTTCAAGAGTTTGCGCCGACACTAATTTCGCTCAGATCGCGAAATCGTTGAGCTTGGCGCCCTTCCTCAAGCGCTCGACAAGCCAATTCGGCTTGCGGCCGCGACCCGTCCAGGTATCTGCGCGATTTTCCGGATTGGCGTATTTCGCGACACCGACCGACTTCGTACGGCCAGCGGATTTACCACGCGGCGCGCCGAACAATTCCGATACCGAGAATCCGTGCGTTTCAGCCAAATCGGCCATTTTCTTCTTGAGATCGGACCGCTCGCGGTCACGCGCCGAAGCAATTGCTTTTTTTACTTTCGCTTCAAGATCGACGAGCTCCTTGAGAGACATCTTGTCGACATTGATCCCAGCCATTTTCTTTACATTTCGCATCGGAACGAGAAACCTCTGATAATCTACTACGGGGCCAAGCCCGGAAACCCGGAAAACAAAAACTCCGATATCCCCTTGGATGTCAATACGTCCTAAGAGAGACTCATGAATTTTCGGGAAATCGAAATTGTCGTAATTGGGACACCGAAATCCACACACTACGAATTTAATTCAATCAATCCCTAGTCCCGATATGCCGTTATAAGTTGCGAACATATATAGAGAAGTCCGCGACCAATTGGCGCCCGCCTTCGATTAAATTCCGTAGGCTGATCACTGTTGCCATTGCTGTTTATCGGGCTTGACGCGCAAAAAGTGCCGTCACCAGAGAATAATTCCAAAATAGTCGGTATAAACCAAGCCAAAGACCGGCTGTATCCAATACCGACCTGATCAACAATCGCTCCGCGTCACAAAAAATATTTTTTTGCGAGCCACGACCTCTACCGCTGCTTTGGAAAGGGATTTACCCGCGAAGTCGTTGTATTTGAGGAGCGATGTGAACGTTTCATGCGGCCAAGCGTTGCTTGTAACATCTGGCTCCAAAAGCTAAGTTCAGAGAATCCCAACAAACTACTGGATGAGTGGCACCAATGACGTTGAAACTTCCCGACCTGCCCTATTCATATGACGCCTTGGCGCCGTTCATGTCTGCAGAAACGCTCGAATTCCACCATGACAAGCACCACTTGGCGTACGTCGACAACGGCAACAAGCTGCTTGCCGGTTCGAAATACGAAGGCCAATCCCTCGAAGATATCGTCAAAAATGCTTATGCCGATAAGAACGCAGGCCTGATCAATAATGTCGGCCAGCACTGGAACCATCTGCATTTCTGGCAATGGATGAAAAAGGGCGGCGGCGGCAAGAAGCTTCCGGGCAGCATCCAGAAACTCGTCGACGGCTACGGCGGATTCGACAAAGTTCGCACCGATTTCATTGAGGCTGGCAAAGGCCAGTTCGGCTCGGGTTGGGCTTGGCTCGCGATCAAGGACGGCAAGCTCGAAGTTCAGAAAACGCCGAACGGCGAAAACCCCCTCATGCACGGATCAAAGCCGATCCTCGGCGTCGATGTGTGGGAACACAGCTATTACATCGACTATCGCAATGCTCGGCCGAAATACCTCGAAGCCTGGTTCGATAACCTTGTGAACTGGGAACACGTCGAAGAGCTCGCCGGCTAACGCGCGTTATTGATCCCACGAACACGTTTTATCGGGGCGCCTGCGCTTGTGGTATAAGGCCTGACAACAGCCTGCCACACGCGGCGCCCCGATGTCGTCTCAGCCGTTTTCACTCGCGAGCGTATCGACCTTCAACGGGCTGGACCCAAATGCCCTGCTGCGGCTCGAGCAGCAGCTAGAACCCATTCTCGTCCGGCGCGGTGACTATGTCGTGCGCGAAGGCGAAACGGCAGACGCGTTGTATGTCGTTATCTCCGGCCGCTTCGCCGTCGAAATAGCATCGCACCGCGAACCGATTACTGAGATCTCCCACGGCGCCACCATCGGAGAGATCGCCTTCTTTGCGGGTGGCACCCGCACGGCCACCGTGCGCGCGATAAGAGACGGCGTGCTCGTGCGCCTGACGCGAGACGATTTCCTCGCCATTTCCGAAATGTCCCCCGCGATCTGGAGCACGATATCCGCCGCACTGGCTGAACGTCTCTCCGCCGCGACCCAGCGCATGCATCGACCGGGCGCGACCGCAACCCCAGCCGAGAACCGACCCACTCCCCGCACGATTGCAGTTGTCGGAACTCGCTCCGGCGTCATTCCCCCAGCATTCCTCGCGAGCCTTATTCAAGTCGCGGCGACGACGCCAGGCACCCTCGTTGTCACCAGCAGCACACTCGCCGAAGCCCTCGGCCGCACGCCGCGCGACGACTACGATCTCACCGATGCGCTCAATGACCTGGAACGCCGTTATCCGCGTATCATTTTCATAGCTGATGCCGAACGCACCCCTTGGAGCGAGAAGGCCGTCCGCCAGGCAGATGAACTCTTGCTCGTTGCCGCACCACTCGGCGACCCCGTTGGCTCGGCAGTCGAGTTTGGCCCCCTCGAAGCATTCGCGTTATCGCTGCATCGGCCAGCATCGCGACGCCTCGTCATCATTCATGACAGAAAGGGCATCGTCCAAGGCACGCGTCACTGGCTGGCACTGCGCGAACCGGCAATGCACCACCACGTCGCGTTGGGCGATCCGGCAGGGGTCGACAGTCTCTGGCGTTTTCTCACCGGACGCGCACTCGGATACGTCGCCTGCGGTGGAGGTGCATACTGCTCAGCGCACGTTGGTATCTATCGCGCCTTCCGCGAAGCGGGCACGCCTTTCGACATCATCGGCGGAACGTCAGGCGGCGCGGCGATGGGTGCAGCGTTTGCCCAACAGCTCGATCCAAACACGATCGATAAACGCATCCATCGCATGTTCATCGAAGGGCGCGCGATGAGCCGCTACACGCTCCCCCGCTATAGCCTGCTCGATCATGCACATTTCGACATGCGCCTCGAAAATGAGTATGGCACGACCCGCATCGAGGACCTTTGGATACCGTATTTCGCCGTCTCGACAGACCTCTCCGCGTCCGAGGTCGTCATCCACCGCCAAGGCAGCCTCTGGCAGGCGATCCGCGCCAGCGCAGCAATTCCCGGCCTGCTCCCGCCATTTTACACTGCCGATGGTCGAACACTGGTCGACGGCTCGGTGATCGCCAACGTACCGATCGAAGCCATGCACGCGCTGAAGCGCGGCCCCAATATCGTGACCAGCTTTCAGAATTGCGCGCGGGAGTCGGCACCCGTGGATTACGCCACCCTGCCCCGCCGCCGCGAACTTCTCTGGCGGATGTTCAATCCCATGGCGGCCAATCCACTGCCGCGGGCGCCCTCGGCCGCCACTGTGCTCGTTCGGAGCATGATGTCCAATCGCGGCGGTTTCGAACGTCATATTGGCCCGGAAGACTGGCTCCTCGTCCCGCCAACGCCTGAAAATATGGGCGCTTTGGACTGGCGGCGGCACTCCGAGGTTATGGAAATGGCCTACCAATACGCGCGGTCGGAACTGGCGCAACGCCCCGCCTAGTCAGTGTGCCCAAGATGTCATGAGCGACGCCATGGTGTCTTCGGGTTGCTCGACGCTGCGATAGCGCGCTGATATATCTGCGCCATAAGCGCGCCGCAAAGGGCAGCGTTTCTGGGGTGTTTAGTCAACGAGGGGTTTTGGGGCGTGTTGCGGGCGAAGCTCTGCGTCAGCCTTTTGATGGTTGCAACGCTATGCCTTGCTGGCTGTGCGGCAACGATCCCGCGCAATGGCATCTCCGACGCCAGTCTCGCAGCGACGGCCGAAATTCCCGATATGTCCGGCGTTCGCTTCTGGGCGGACGAAGTCCCGAAGGATCCGATTGCCGAGATCCGGCGCAGAACCAGCCATCTCCCACCAATCGCGCGTGACGCCCGTAGCGTCGGCGGCCGCAAAATCATCGAAACACTTGCGCTCTCCGGAGGCGGGTCGGACGGCGCGTTCGGTGCCGGCGTTCTCGCGGGCTGGACGAAGCGCGGCGACCGGCCGGAATTTGAAGTCGTTACCGGCGTCAGCGCCGGCGCCATCATCGCGCCATTTGCATTCCTCGGTCCGTCCGAAGATCAAAAGCTGCACACCATCTGGACGCAGTATAAGCAGAACGAGGTTATCACCACTCAGTTCTTGCCCGCGCTGTTCGGAGGACCGGCCCTTGCCGACACCGCGCCGCTCGAAGCGCTCATCGCTCAATACGTCGACCGCCCGTTCGTTGATCGCATCGCGCGTGAATACAAGCGCGGCCGCATTCTCATGGTGCTGACGACGAATCTTGATGCGCAGCGTCCCGTCGTCTGGAACATGGGCGAAATCGCACTCGATCGATCAGATCGCGCGATCGAACTTTTCCGCAAAGTGATCCTTGCGTCCGCCGCCATTCCGGCCGCCTTCCCGCCGGTCAAGATCGAGGTCGTTGCGGGCGGCAAAATCTACGACGAACTGCACGTCGATGGCGGCACGACGAATGAAGTCTTCATTTTGCCGGTGCACGCACCGCTAAAGGCGTTCGATGCGCTCTATCCCGAGCCGCCCATTCGCCGTTTCTACGTCATCAAAAATGGCAAGGCATCGCCTGAGCAGTCCGTCGTCCAACCGACAACATTACAGATCGCATCCCGCTCCATTTCGACGCTTATCAAGAGCCAGAACCAGAGCGAACTCTATCGCATCTACCGCATCACGCGTGACGGTGGTGCCGATTTCAACTTCATGTCGGTGCCTGCGTCGTTCAATTATACGACCAAAGAAATCTACGATCCGCAGTATCAAGCAGCGCTCTATGCCGAAGGCGTCGCTGAGGGGCGCAAGGGAATTTGGCTGAAATCGCCGCCAGGCCAAACTCCGATCAACGCGGCAGCGCCCCAAAAGAAAATGGCACCGGCCGTAAAGCCGATGCCGATGCCCAAACCCGACACGCCGCAAGCCAAACAGCTACCGGCGAAATCAAAGAAGGTCGCAACGATCGCTGAAGATCACTCCGCGATCGATTAGAACCAGCGCGGCTGCCACCAGTGCAGCAGCATGCGCACCGACTCCGGCGCAATCAAATACGCAAGACCCGCGGCGACGATCAGCAGCAGCAGAATTCCGATCACCGCGATGCTGAGCGGCGTGCGATAGCTCAATCCCGTGCCGGGCACGCCGAGTGTCACCATCGGACCGTTCTTGCCGACGTTCACTGTCGCGCCGTTGCCGCCGATGCTCGAACTGACGCCCGTCTTGCTGAGATTGATGCGCACGCCCGGAAAAATACTGAACGTTTTGCGAAAACGGAAATGGCCCATATCTCTCTCCTCGGCGATTCAGCCGGTGTCCGATCACGATATAAAGACAACTCACGCGGCATCGGCTCCGCGAATCTTCGCAAAAGCTAGTAGCTCTTCAGCCGACTTTCAACGCCACCTACCGGTTCATCCCTTGCCACGAATGAGGTTCGAGAACCGCGACAACCGTTCCTTGAGCTGCCCGACAGTCGTATTGCGGGATTGCAAACGTTCAAACGCCGATTCGCGGTCGAGCGTTTGAGCGTATTTCCGGCGATTATCGGCATCCGCTTCGATAATCCGTTTCCGCTCTTCTGGCGTCAGGGGGCCAACCCGCGACATGGGCGGCCGGATCAGCGTCCGCTGCACCATCGAAGGTTCACCCTTTCCATGCAGCAACGAAACGAGCGCTTCGCCCACCGTCAGTTCCTGAATAACTCGCTCGGTATCGAGTTCGGGATTCGGACGAAACGTCTGAGCCGCTGCGCGGATCGCCTTTTGCTCCCGCGGCGTGAACGCGCGCAGCGCGTGCTGAATGCGGTTACCCAACTGGGCCGAAACCCGATCCGGCACGTCGTTCGGACTTTGCGTAACGTAGTAGACGCCCACACCCTTGGAGCGGATCAGGCGCGTCACACGCTCGACCTGTTCGAGCACAGATTTCGGCGCGTCGTTGAACAGGATATGCGCTTCGTCAAACAAGAAGACGAGCTTCGGCTTTTCCAGATCGCCAACTTCCGGCAACCGCTCGAAGAGTTCCGTCAGCAGCCACAGCAGGAACGTCGCGTAAAGACGCGGCGTATTCATCAGCTTGTCGGCCGCAAGAATGTTGACCACACCGCGCCCGTCCGGCGCAGTCTTCAGAAAGTCCATGATGTCGAGTGCCGGCTCGCCGAAAAAGCGGTCAGCCCCCTGCTCTTCGAGCACCAGCAAACGCCGCTGAATAACGCCAACGGTCGCCGGTGCGATATGACCATATTTGCTTCTGAGACTTGAGGCGCGCTTCCCCATCTCGTCGATGATCGAGCGGAGATCCTTGAGATCCCGGATCACCATCTGATCGTCGCCCGCTTCGCGCTCATCCGCAGCCCAACGGAAGGCGATGTTCAAAACACCCTCCTGCGGCTCCGTCAGTTCGAGCAGGCGCGACAGCAGAAGCGGCCCCATCTCCTGCACGGTTGCGCGCACCGGATGGCCGTCGTTGCCGAAGACGTCCCAGAACGCGACTGGAAAACTCGTGTTGCCGTAGCGGGTCAGACCGATTTCCTGCGCACGCGCCACAAGCTTCGGCAGCGGCGATCCCTTTTCCGCAATTCCGGAAAGGTCACCTTTAATGTCGGCGGCAAAAACCGGAACACCTGCGGCGGAGAACCCTTCCGCCAACACTTGCAGCGTCACCGTTTTTCCGGTGCCCGTTGCGCCTGTGACGAGACCGTGCCGATTGGCGAGCGCAAGCTCAATGCATTCGGGTGCGAGTTCGCGGCCCGATTGGCTGCAGCCAATAAGAATCAGACCGCCTTCGACGTAATCGCGCGGATCTGCGACCGGTTGGTCTTGCCCCGAAACACCCGGAGTTCCTGTCATTTGACCTCCTCGCACCGCCGAACGTCGACTCGCCTCAGCTCGCCCCCTGATCGCACGGCGCACCATGCGACGCAAATGGTCGGACTTGAGCCGGGCGCTCCGTGTATTTACCCTACGCCCGCGCGCGGCAATTCGGCCACCGCCAGCGCCCGATTTCACGCTCGCGCACCGCCGATGAGCGGGTATACCGGGCCAAACATTTACGCACGACACGCCCAGGAGCCCGTCAGAATGACAAGCCCGACCCCGGACCAGACCGAATCCCTCCTTGGGGATGACTTTCCGGCCGCCGGAATAGATGAATGGCGCGGCCTGGTCGAGAAGGCGCTGAAGGGTGCGGATTTCGAAAAGCGCCTCGTCAGCAAGACGGCTGACGGCTTGAAGATCCGTCCGCTGTACACCCGCGCGGACGAACTGGCGAAGACCGTCGGCATGCTTCCTGGCGAACGCCCCTACACGCGCGGCCAGAAAGCCTTACGCGACGGCCTCGGCTGGGACATCCGCTCCTTCCACGTCGAATCCGATCCGAAGGCCGCCAACGCCGCGATCCTCGAAGACCTTGAAGGCGGTGTGACGTCGATCGGCCTCCAGCTCGCGAACGCACTGCCGCCGACGCGCGAAGCGCTCGCCATCGCCCTCAAGGACGTCATGCTGGACGTCTGCCCGATCGTGCTCGTTTCCGGCGAGGCTTTTTTTGAAGGCGCACTCGCGCTCAACGCGCTCTGGGATGCCAAGGGCGTCAAACCTGCGGACCGCCAAGGATCGTTCGGCGCCGATCCGCTTGGCGCGCTCGCAATGCAGGGCAGGCTATCCGAACCGGTAGACACCGCACTCGCCCGCGCCGTGGCGCTGATGAAAACGGTAGAAGCAAGCCCCGGCGTACAGGTGATGACGGCCGACGGCGTCGTCGCGCACGTTGCAGGCGCCAGCGAAGCGCAAGAACTGGCTTGGATGCTGGCGTCTCTCGTCGCTTACCTGCGGGCAGCCGAAGCTGGCGGCATCAAGCCCGCCAAAGCACTTCCAAAGATCAATGTTGCCCTCGCGGCCGACATCGATGAGTTCTCCACCATCGCGAAACTGCGCGCCGCTCGTCATTTGATCTGGCGTGTCGCCGACGCCTCCGGATCCGGAGATGCGGCAGAAAGCGTCAAACTCAATTGCCCGACGTCCTACCGCATGATGGCCAAGCGCGATCCTTGGACCAACATCCTTCGCACGACGATCGCTTGCACAGGCGCAGCACTCGGCGGCGCAGACGCCATCGTTGTCCTGCCATTCACGTTCGCGCTCGGAAAACCGGACTCGTTCGCACGCCGCGTCGCTCGCAACATTCAGATCGTGTGCCAGGAAGAAAGCCACCTTGGCCGCGTCACCGATCCGGCCGGCGGCTCGTGGTATGTCGAAAACTTGACGGACGACCTCGCCAAGAAGGCCTGGGAAATCTTCCAGGACATCGAAGCGCGCGGCGGCATGCTCAAATGTCTGACATCGGGCTATTTGCAAGACACCATCGCGGCAACGGCCGAAACGCGAACCAAAAGCATCGCCACCCTGCGCCAGGAATTGACCGGCGTCAGCGCATTTCCCCTTCTGGGCGACGACGGCGTTCAAGCCGAGCCATGGCCCGCGCCAGCTAAGCCATCGGCTAAAGCTGCCATCGAAGTGAAACCCATGCGCCCGCACCGCTTGGGCGAGGCGTTCGAAGCGTTGCGAGACGAGGCAGACGCACACGGCGGTTTTCAGATCTTCCTCGCGAGCCTCGGACAGATCGCGGATCACAACATCCGCACGACTTGGATCAGGAACTATCTCGCGGCAGGCGGCATCTCCTCGCTCATCAGCGAAGGTTACAAGACGCCTGAAGACGCCGCGGCTGCATTCAAGGCATCCGGCGCGACGGTTGCGTGCATCTGTTCGTCCGATGCCGTCAACGCGACGCTAGCCGAGCCGACGGCCGCAGCCCTGAAGGCAGCGGGCGCAAAGCGTGTTCTGATGGCTGGCAAGCCCGGCGAGAAGGAAGCGGCGCTCAAGACCGCGGGTGTCGACCAGTTCCTGTCCGCCGGAGCTGATGCCGTCGCAACATTGCGGGGCCTGCAAGACGCTCTGCGATAGTCGCCCAGCGCCGTCGTTACCTCGTCTTTGTCGTCAGTCGCCTGTCGGGCGACAGCGACTTGAACCCGATGATAGGGGCGAGATACGACGTGATGCCGCTGTATGATGAGCCGGATTGCTCCTGCGTCTGAGCCGCCGCAACGCGATGCTGGCCGTGATGCCGCTTCTGACGCGCACGCCGCACAACGCTAGACTTGGAACCGGAACGAGACACCGTTACCCGCCGCGATGAGCGGTGCTCTTCAGATTTGTCAGCACGGGGCAACCTCGCCGGTTCGCTGATATCCGCGCCCGAATCCTTTTGCTCCGCGTCCGACTGATCGTCCTGCTGAGCTTCGAGAGCCGCCATCTGCACGAGCTTCTTCGGATCTTCCGGCTTCTCGACGAACTCTCTCGCGACAGGATCCTGCTGCACGATAGCGCTCAGGAAAGTGCGGTCAGGATCCGCGGGCGCTTGCACGGAGAATTTGGTGCTCAAAGCCACCGCAGCGAGACGCGCGGCGGGCGATGCGTCGTCACGCTGGCCGACATCGCTTTGCTGCGCGGCCAGAAGAAACTGATCGAAATTGATGACCGGCACGAAGTCCGGGAGCCGCGTCGCGTTTTGCGAGACGGCAATCACCGCCGCCGAGGCCGTCGCAGGATGAGCTTCGAGCTTGCGCTCGGCGCGCATCGGAAAGCCGGTCGCGAGCAACGCGCCGAATAAAAGCGTGAATGCATTTAGTCTCAATGGTCCGGTCCCCACGCACAACAAACTGGGATCGAGCTCCCGCGCGACACAACAGGTCGCGCGCTACTGGAGCAAACTCACAAAGCAATCGGCTGAAGAATTGTCTTTCGCCCCTTGCCCGAGAACGACCTCACCGCGCAACCAAGGCAACAGCAAGGCCTTGAAAAACAATCTCGTTTGTCTCGGGACGATGACAATTGCAACTACAGCACGAGTCCCCGCGCCCCACAGCGAAGACAAAAAAAGACCGGCCCATGAGAATGAGCCGGCCAGGGAGGGGATGAGAAGGAAACGAGGCAGAAGGATCGAAGGCGCGTGCTACTCGCGGCCGGAAAGAGCGAGAACGCTCAGAACCGAGAGCACGGGAAGCGAAGCAAGAATGGATACGGAGACGAGGGCGTATTCGTTACCCGGCTCGACAAGCGGGGCCATCAGCGCATGAGCATCGGGAATGGTTGCGATCAGAACGGTACCGAGCGCCACGATCGCCGAAGCAGTGCCGACCACGATTCCTGACATAGCTGTTCTCCTCGATCATGAGCGCTGATGTGCGTCTCATCTGTGTCGAGGAGAGAATGCCGTGCTGCTGCTGAAACCGCTGTTCCACCGGTGACACGGCGCAAACGCCGATAAAATCCCGCCGGTTTACTTCTTCAGGCGTTCGATCTTCGCGGCCATGTCCGGAACGACCGTCATGCGATACACGCCGTTATCGCATGTGATTTCCCAGACCGTTTCATTCGGCACCGAAAGCTTCGCATTCCGAACGGCATGTTCTGCTTTCGCGCAGGAGAAACCCTGGGCGCGAAGCTCAGCCGCAAGCGCATTCGTACCCGCCTCATCGGCCCAGGCACCGGAAACGCCGAATGGCGTCCACATGTCAACACCAAGAGCCAGCACTAAAGCCGGCACCGCCGCCTTCAAGTCATGTCGCATGACACTCTCCATATCCGAGAGATTCAACCATATGGAAAAATGACTGGCTCGCACGCGGGAAGCTCGCAGGCGGTAAAGAAACGCTCAAGCCTCGCGGTTAATTTTCATCTTATCGACGCCATTGAGCGCCGCGACGAGCGTATAGGAAATCAGCATCAGCAGGAACCATGAGCCAGCCTTCCCAAGGCTGACCAACTCCCATCCGTGCCTCTGATTGGGATACGTCCAGGCCGCCGTAAACGTCCCGATGTTTTCCGCCAGCCAGATGAAAAACGCGACAAGCGCCAGACCGAGAAGCAGCGGCATATGTCGGTGCGTCTTCCAGATCTTGTAATAGATCGTCGTCGGCCCGAGCAGCACGAACGCAGCAACGAACAGAACGGGCCGAAAATCCCAGACGTAATGGTGCGCGAAAAAGTTGCAGTAGATCGCCGCGCTCAATATCCCGAGCGCCCATACTGGCGGATGCCGGGTAAAGCGAAAATCAAACAACCGCCAGCAGCGCGCGATATATGAGCCGATTGCTGCGTACATGAAGCCGGTGAACAGCGGCACGCCGCCAATGCGCAGCAAGCTCGCCTCCGGATAAACCCACGAACCGACCGACGTCTTAAAGATTTCCATCGCCGTGCCGACGACGTGAAAGACGAGAATGACTTTCGCTTCTTCGAGCGTTTCGAGCTTCGCGACAAGCATCACGATTTGAATCGCAACCGCAGCGATCACCAGAAAGTCGTAACGCGCGAGCGCCGCGCCCTTCGGGTAGAAGAGATACGTTCCGATCAAAAGCGCCAGAAGCAACGCACCGAACAGACAAGCCCACGCCTGCTTCAGCCCGAAGCGCACAAACTCATATGCGAAATGCGCAAACCGCCCGTGTGCTTCGGCCGCCGCCCCGACCTCGGCCTCCCACTCGACGAAGCGGTCGAGCGGCGCCCAAAGCCGCGCCGCGCTTCCCTCCGATCGGCGCACTTTTTGTTGCATATATAACTAGGCCCGCATTGACGACGCGCATCATGCCGGAGTTTGTGGCTAAATCACCGCCACGCGCTGCTCATCCGCGGTGCCCTGAACAGTCAACCGGAAACCCCGATGAACGCCACCCAGCAGTCCATCGCCCAGACCTGTCTTTCCGCCGCCGATAACGGCACGATGACCTTTCCAGAAATCGTCGCAACACTGACACAGGCGGGATTTGAAAGTTACGCGATCGATTTCCGGCGGGCGACCGCAACCTATTATTCAACGAACGGCGAAAGCATCGAGCTTCCAACTCACCGCCTTGACGTCCCCGTCGCAGGAGCATTCGACGCAGCGACCATTCAAGCGGCGATCCGCGAAGCGCAGCAGCTCGTGGAGGGATATACATACAGGGGCTTCTGCACGAAGGTCGCACAAGCCGGATGCGCCGGTTACATCGTCTCGTTTTCGGGCCGCCGGTCGCTTTACATCGGCAGAACCGCCGAAACCCACGTCGAACACTTCCCGAGTTGACGCGCGGCCCCATCTTTCGTCGTAAATCCGCCAGCCAACCCCTCCGGGTAACGCGGTTAACCTCTCGGGGTAGCCAGAATCCAAATCCTGGTGCATTGACCCGCGAACGGGCGTCGCATGCGTCAAGGAATGTTGTCGCCGCCCCCCGTTTTCGCGTACCGTCGCGGCAGATTTCAATCTTTGGTCCGGAACACCCCTAGACGATGTCCTCGATCCCGAATTTCGCCAAAGTGCCTCTCGATCCGGAAGTTCCGGTTGCCGCCCCGAAGGCGAAAGCGCCTGATGCTCCGGTGTGGGAGACGCCTGAAGGCATTCCGGTGAAGCCCGTGTTTACGGACGCCGACACAGCCGGGCTCGATTTCGTAGACACGCTTCCCGGCATCGCGCCGTACGTTCGCGGACCCTATCCGGCAATGTACGCGCTGCAGCCGTGGACCGTCCGTCAATACGCCGGCTTCTCGACCGCCGAAGATTCGAACGCCTTCTACCGCCGCAACATCGCCGCCGGTCAGAAAGGTCTTTCGATCGCTTTCGATCTCGCGACCCATCGCGGCTACGATTCCGATCACCCGCGCGTCAAGGGTGACGTCGGCATGGCGGGCGTCGCCATCGATTCAATCTACGACATGCGCGTTCTGTTCGACAGCATTCCGCTGCAGGACATGACCGTCTCGATGACGATGAACGGCGCCGTCCTTCCCATCCTCGCGCTCTTCATCGTCGCGGGTGAAGAACAAGGTGTGCCGCCGCAGAAACTCGCCGGAACCATTCAGAACGACATTCTGAAAGAGTTCATGGTGCGCAACACCTACATTTATCCGCCCGGACCTTCGATGCGCATCGTCTCGGACATCTTCGCCTATACCAGCGCGAATATGCCGAAGTTCAATTCGATCTCGATCTCCGGCTATCACATGCAGGAAGCGGGAGCGACGGCCGACCTCGAACTCGGCTACACGATCGCCGACGGCATCGAATACGCACGCGCTGGCGTCGCGGCGGGCATGGACATCGATTCCTTCGCGCCGCGCCTGTCGTTCTTCTGGGCGATTGGCATGAACTATTTCATGGAAATCGCGAAGATGCGGGCGGGCCGCCTGATCTGGGCGAAGCTCATCAAAGAAGAATTCAATCCGAAGAACGAACGCTCGCTGTCGCTGCGCACGCACTCGCAGACGTCCGGCTGGAGCCTCACCGCGCAAGACATCTTCAACAACGCCACGCGAACCTGCCTCGAAGCCTTGGCCGCAACGCAAGGCCATACGCAATCGCTGCACACGAACGGACTGGACGAAGCCATCGCGCTTCCAACAGACTTCTCCGCCCGCATCGCGCGCAACACGCAGCTTCTGCTGCAGCAGGAATCAGGCACCTGCCGCACGATCGATCCCTGGGGCGGCAGCCACTACGTCGAACGCCTCACCTACGATCTTGCAAAGCGGGCAATGGCGCACATCGAAGAGGTTGAGGAACAAGGCGGCATGGCGAAAGCAATCGCCGCCGGCATTCCCAAACTGCGCATCGAAGAAGCTGCTGCGCGCACGCAGGCACGCATCGACTCCGGCCGCCAGACGATCACCGGCGTCAACAAATTCCAGATCAAGGGCGACAAGGAAATCAACTTCCTGAAGGTCGACAACCGCGCCGTGCGAGAAGCTCAGCTTGCAAAGCTCGAACGTCTCCGCGCTGAACGCGACGAGCCCTCCGTCCAAGCCGCGCTCAATGCGCTGACGGAAGGCGCAAAGGGCAATGCGAACTTGCTCGATCTCGCCGTCAAGGCCGCACGCGAAAAAGCGACGGTTGGCGAAATTTCCTACGCGCTCGAAAAAGTCTTCACCCGCCACAAGGCAGAGATCCGCGCCATTTCCGGCGTCTACAAGAAGGAAGCGGCGATGAACCCGAGCGTTGATCGCGTCAAAAAACTCGTCGAAGCCTTCGACAAGAACGACGGCCGCCGCCCGCGTATCCTGATCGCAAAGCTAGGTCAGGATGGCCATGACCGCGGCCAGAAGGTGATCGCGTCCGCATTCGCCGACCTTGGCTTCGACGTCGATATCGGGCCGCTGTTCGCAACGTCCGACGAAGCAGCGCGTCAAGCCGTCGAAAACGACGTCCACGTCATCGGCGTTTCATCACTTACGGCCGGTCACTTGACGCTGGTGCCTGAGCTCAAAGCGGCACTCGACAAAGAAGGCCGTGGCGACATCATGATTGTCGTCGGTGGCGTCATTCCGCCATCAGACTACGATGAGCTTTTCCGCTCCGGCGCCAAGGCCGTATTCGGCCCCGGCACCAACATCCCGGAAGCCGCAGCCGACCTCATCGAAAAACTCAACGCCCAACTCGGCTACACCGAAAAAGCAGCCGCGGAGTAAGCCCATCGCGACTACCCGTCATCCTCGGTCGAGCGCGGCAGAGCCGCGTCGAAGACCGGGGATCCAGCGCAAGAGTCGCCGAAGGCGCAAAACATCATCTCCGCCAGAAGCACACTGAATAATTATCGACGGCTACGCCGAGCCTCGCGCTGGATCCTCGGCAGACACTCGCGTCGCTCATTCGGCCGAGGATGACGATCGCGAGACAGCCAATGCCCTACCGATCCTGCCCGCAGCTTCGCTTACACGCCGCGAACGCATCGCGGCTGCATCGCTTCTCAGCCTCACAGCTTCTTTAAACTGAATACCGCCGTACCGGCCTCGCCCGACAAGCGCACGCTCTGGCTCCGGCCGGATACCGTGATGCGGATCGAACCGCCGGTGTTGTACTGCTGGTTGAAGAAGCTGCCCGCGTATCTGTTCGCGCCGGTGCGCGTCAGTTCCGCAGTCTGATCGACTTTCGCTGACGGCGTCGCGCAAGTCGCCGACATCCGATAGCTCGTCGCGCCCGTCTTCGCGAAGTGCGCCCGGCACCGCGCGCGTTCCTTCGAACCCGACGAAAACGAAATGGAACCGCCGCCGCTCCACGATCCGATAAGCGATGATGACTCGGCAGCAGCCCCGCTAATCCCCGCGCTGAAACTCAAAGCTGCCGCGAATGCGGTGCCAACGAGCACGCGCGAAGTACGAGAATAAACGCTTCCAGACATCATCATCTCCTGTGAGATCAGCCCCTATACCCAAATATACTACAACCGTCTCCAGAGTGCAGCGTCTCGGCAGGTGGGAAGCAAAAGCCGTTTCGTCAATTGCTGTTAGCCTGAACTGAAAGTTCACCCTGTTGGAATCCGCCACCCCGCGCGTAACGGAAACGCCCATGCCGCACCCCACTGGGTCGACGGGTGGCGCACCTCCCCCGGCCCCGCCCCTGTTTGCGGGGCTTGCCCGACTTGTCCCGACCTGGGAAGTGTGCTCAGCAATCGGACGATGAACGCGATTTCCGAAGCATATCGGCCGTTCGACGCGCGCATGCTCAGCGTCGGGGACGGCCATTGGATCTATGTCGAAGAGGTCGGCCGAAAGGGGGGCCGGCCGGTCGTGTTTCTGCATGGCGGCCCGGGAAGCGGCTCGCAACACCTGCATCGCACGCTGTTCGACCCGGAACGCGATCACGTATTTCTGATCGACCAACGCGGTGCGGGCCGCAGTCATCCGTATCTTCGCTTTGAAGCGAATACGACCGGCCACCTCATCAACGATCTCGAAACCGTGCGGCGGCACTTCGGGATTTCACAATGGCTTCTCGTCGGCGGTTCCTGGGGCTCGACGCTGGCCCTCGCCTACGCCGAGGCCTACCCCGACCGCGTCACAGGCCTCGTTCTGCGCGCCATCTTTCTCGGCACCGATGCCGAAGTCGAATGGGCGTTCGTGACGGGTCCGCAAATTTTCCGACCCGAACTCTACGCCGCCTTTGTGGACCGCCTCCCCGAGATGGAACGCAAAGATCCACTTGCTGCCTATATCGCGCGCCTGACCGGCCCCGATGACAAAGCCCGTCTGCTCGCCGCGCAAATCTGGTCCGCGTATGAACGCGCCCTCTCTCAGATCGCGCCGGGCAACGCCGTACTGCCGGCGAGCGTACCCGACGACGCGCGCTTGCCGCCGACGCCGCTGATGGAAGCGCACTACATTCTCAATGAATTCTTTCTTGCGCCGAACCAGCTTCTGAAAAACGCCTACCGGCTAACGGACATTCCCGGCCGCATTATCCAGGGCCGTTATGACCTTCTTTGCCCGCCGAAAAATGCCCGCGCGCTCGCCGCCGCCTGGCCGGACGCGCGCCTGGATTTTATCGACACAGCCGGACACGACATGACCGAGCCCGGCGTGATGGACGCGCTACGTAAGGCCATCAACGAAATCGGAAAGTAAGGCTTTAAGCCATCTCCCAACGGCTGCCCCGAGTGCTGTTTGCCCGCGTCAGAGTCGCTGGAATCGCCGGATCGCCTTGACTTTCAAGGCAAACACACCGATACACCGCTCATTGATCTTCAATGGCGCTCGGGTTTTCGTGCCACTCAAAGCGGTTCCACTACCGCGCTCGACCCTGCATTTGAGATCAATTCCTTCAGACTAGGCCACACCCCGAAAGCGCCGGTGTGGGCCATGGGACGAGCCGAACGCGCATCGCGACGGGCTCGAAGCCCTTGGGAAATCTCCAACTTGAATACTCCGACATTTGAGGCGTTCGGCTTTGCTGAGCCTCTTGCACGTGCCCTTACGCAATGCGGGTACGAGAAGCCGACGCCTATCCAGGCGCTGGCCCTTAAGCCGCAACTCGAATCCCGCGATCTTCTCGGCATGGCCGAAACGGGCTCAGGCAAAACAGCAACCTTCATTCTGCCGATCCTTCAGCGTCTCGCTGCCGAGCCGGTAGACCCGCTTCCGAAGCAGGTCTTCGCACTCGTGCTCGCGCCGACGCGTGAACTCGCAATCCAGATCGATCAGGAAGTCGCCAGCCTGTCGCGCAACATGCGCGTCCGCCGCGCTGTCGTCCTCGGTGGTGTCAGCAAAGGCCCGCAGATCAACGCGCTGAAGCGCGGCGTCCACGTTCTGGTCGCTACGCCCGGCCGCCTGCTCGATCACGTCAACATGCGCACATGCGATCTCTCGCACGTCCGCGTTCTTGTGCTCGACGAAGCCGACCGCATGTTCGACATGGGCTTCATCCGCGACATCCGGAAGATCGTTTCATTGATCCCCTCGTCGCGCCGCACTGCGCTTTTCTCGGCAACGATGCCGGACGAAATCCGCAAATTCGCGTACGAAGTTCTGAAAGATCCGCACAAAGTCGATCTGTCTACCAAAACGGTCGTCGTCGACCGCATCGATCAGAAAGCCATGATCGTGCGCACACCGGAAAAACAAAGCCGCCTGCATACGCTTCTTGCTGATCCGGAAGCCAAACGCGTCATCGTCTTCACCCGCACCAAGCGCGGCGCCGACCGTGTTTCGCAGCGTCTCGAGTCCGCTGGCATCAGCTCGTCAGCGTTCCATGGCAACAAGGCTCAGAACGCGCGTCAGCGCGCGCTGAACGACTTCACGCAGGGCCATATCCGCGTGCTCGTCGCAACCGACATCGCCGCTCGCGGCATCGACGTTTCGAACATCACGCACGTCATCAATTTCGACATGCCGGTTGATCCCGAGACATACGTGCACCGCGTCGGCCGCACCGCCCGCAAAGGCACGAGCGGCATTGCCATTTCGCTGTGCGATCCCTCCGAACGTAAGGAGATTGTCGCAATCGAGCGGATGATGAAGCAGAGGCTCGAAATCATCGACGACGTCGGCGGCGCTTCGTTGCCGCCGCTCGAAAGGAAGCCCCGCGAAGCCAGCCGCAGCCCGCGGCCTGACCGCGGCCGGCCGGATCATCGCAATGGTGAGGGAGCCGGACACCGCAACGGTGGCGGCGCCCGCCCGGAACGTCATGCTCGACCGGAATACCAGCCTCGCAAAGATGATGCGGCGATCTTCGGTGTCGGATCGGCATCCGAGCCTGCGCAAGCGCATCGCGAACCGCGCCGGGATCGTGGTGATCGTCCGCAGGGTGCTCCGCATCATCGCGGCGAACGCCCGCATCGTGGACAGCACACACGTGGCGAACGCGGCAACAGTGAACGATCTGGCGAACAACGCCCGATCCGCTTCGCTGATCCGAGCCAGCGTGACAAGCCGCGCAATGATGGCAACGGACAGCGCCATCGCGATCACGCCGACGCCTCCGCGTCAGCCGGTAAGACGGGTGGCAGAGATGCAGCTCGCTCGCCGAGCGATCGCCCGCATCGTGACGGAAACGAAGGCGGCAAAGGCGCTTGGGCAGCTGCTGGCGCACCTAAATTCATGCGTCGCCGCAATGACGACCGCGGCCGTGGCCGCGCCGATCGCAATCCCGCCTGATAAGCTGGAAAGCATCGTCTGAAAATAAAAAGGCCGGGCTCAAAAGCCCGGCCTTCATTTCAAGCAGCGCGTGTCGCTTAATCCTTATCGGTTTCCGTCGGCGGGGAATTGTCCGCAGGCGCCGGCTGAGCGTCCTTCGTGGCGCCGCCATGGTCATGATCGCCATGTCCGCCATGCTTGTGCCAGCCGTCATGCTTCGGCCCACCACCAGGACCCCAGCCACCGCCGAACGCCCAGTGCTTACCGTGATGCCCGTGATCGCCGAAACCGGGTGAAAGCTGCCGCATCAGCGGCCGCAACACATCCTTCTGTTCGTCATTCAACGAAGCGTAGAACGGCGTGAACGCAGTCGAGAACGCCTTCATGCGGTCCGCACGCTCAGACAAGCGCTGGCTCATTTTCTCGTAACGCTCAGCAAGATCACCGCGCTTAGCTTCACCTTGCTCGGATTTTCCGGCGCGTCGCTCTTCACGCTTCTTTGCGCGCTCCGCACGCTTGTCAGCACGCGCTTTGAACGACGCACGGACCTGCTCTTCGACCGGCTGCCACAGCTTTTCCTGATCGGCGTTGAGCTGCAGAGCGGCCTTCGCCATCGCGATCCGGCCGTCTTCCAGGCGCGAACGCGTTTCCGGCGTCATTGAGCGCCAGCCGCCATCCGTCGATTTGGCGATCGCCACCGTGGTGGGAACGGCAACGACAGCAGCAAGAGCCAGCCAAGCGCCGCGTGAAAGATTTTTCATACACAGTCTCCTTCAGAAACATGCCGGATCGTGGGGGGATCGCCCGGCCGTCGCTTTGAAGAACGCGCACGCCAACGGAATTCCGTCGGCACAAAATCTCCGATTCCGGTGAGCCAACGCCGAAATCGGGAAACATAACCAAATTGAAATCTGCAAACGGGGCTTTTTTGCCCGGAAGCGCACGCGGCTAGTTGTGCGCCGAAGATCCGCCCGTGCCGTCCGACGCACCATTCAGAATGGTCGGCGAACTGGGATCGTGAGAGACCGGAGCAGCGGCGCTATCGACTTCCACACGCACGGCGCTTTTCTCGGCGGGCTTCACCGGATCGGACGAGGGGTCGGCAAACGCCGTCGGCTTCAGCTTGATCTTCCGATCGATAGGCTGAGCGTAGACCACACGGTCGCGATCGCTGAAGCAACCGGCAACACAGATGACGAGATCTTCGTTAGGGCGCGCAGCCATCAACTGACGAACGAGACGATTGTTCGCCCCGATCTTATCGCGCGATCCAAGCCCATCGATGGGAACCGAATTGAGACCTTTGGGCACCTGATCATCGGATCCCGCTCCGGCGGCGACGATCTGCGAGCCGTCCATGTCATCAAACTCGGCGTCTTCGGAAAACGCGCCGCCCGATGCAACTGCAAATGCCAAAACCGAAGCGGCCGCAGCCAACGAAAAGCCGAGTGAGCGACGCATGGACCTAAGCCCCTCAATACTGAACAAACTGCAAAGGACTGTGCCGTATGCCAGTAAAAGAAGTCTTACGCGCCGAGCCACCCGCGCACAAAAACGAACGTAAGGGCGGACCGAAATCCGCCCCACGCATTATTTTTCCGGCTGGAACCGCCAGAATGTTCCATTCTCCGACTGCACGGTCAGCACGTTCTTGATGCGCTTGTCTGGCGGGCGAATGCCAAATTCCACCAGCGCCTTCACGTCATCGAGCAGCGTCGGATTTTCCGCATATCCGGAATGGTTCAGCCCCAGCGCATCTGTCGAAACCGCCGTCACGTCGATGGTATCGACACCCGGAATGATGAGCGGCCCCGACTTCGGAACATCGCCTGCGCGCGGAACGCCGCCCCAGAAGCGAGCCGAATACCCGAGCGCCCGATCGTTCGAAGCCGCATAGAGCGTAACGCCCTTTGCAAAGCTCGTAATCTCGCGTGCAATGATGTTGAACTTGTCACGATCGACATCCGGCGCCGCCAGAATGACCTGGCTGATAACGACGCCCTTCGGCACTTCAGGACGAAGCCGCTCCAGCACACGCAGCAGAAGCTCATTGCCCATCGAGTGCGCGATCAGGCTGATGGATTTTGCTCCGCTCTTCTGAATGACGAGCTTCAGGAATTCCGCAAGCGACGGCTCTGCCTGCTCTACGCTGCCGCGGTCGTAAGTATAGCTCGCGACCTTGCCGCCGGACGGCCAGCTATAAAGAAACGGAGCGCCGTCAAACTTCAGATCATACGCAATCTGCGCCGTCCGATAGAGCGCGCTGTCGAATGACGTGTTGAAGCCATGCACGAAAACGAACGCATGGTCTTTGTATGCCGTCGCCTTCGCCAACCGCTCTTTCACGAGCGCCAGCATCTGCTCTTCCGTGAGACTGGCGATTTCCTGCAGCGTGAAATGCTTGGCCGGATCTTCAGCTTCCTCGTAGACCTTGACCTTGAAATACGGGATCTCGATCACCCACGGCCGTTCAATGTGCGGCACCTTGTGAATCAACGGCACCGTTACGAGCGCCCGCCCGAGCTGGAGCTTGTGCCCACGCTCTGAGCCGAATTGCAGACGCTTCGGGTCCGCTTCAACGGCGCGGTCCGTGCCGTAGAAAACCGGCACGACATCGTAAGTCTTAGACTCAGCAGTCGCAGCTCCTCCAGCCGCACCAATCGAGGCTGCAGGCGGAAGGGAAGAAGGTACCGGCGCTCCGCCACCCGCTGGCGGCAGTTCCATCTCTGCTTTCGGCACGGGCGCGGCAGCACGCCCGGAGCGTTCCTCGCGATATTCGGTTATCGGCGCAGGAGGCGGCGGTGCAGCAGGAGCAGGAACCGCGCCTTCATTCCGAGGGACGGGACTCGGCCGGGCTGACTGCTTTCGCGGCGGCGTTGCCTCGGCGATGACGTCATCGTTCTGTTCCGGAGCGGCCGTCGCGCTCTTCTCTTGACCTCGGTGCGCGTGCTGCGGCGCCTCGGTGCAGGCCGCGAGCGCACCGCAACCGATCAAAGCCGCAACAAAAATCCCAACCGGCCGCCAATGAGCGCGCCCGTGCCCAAGACGTGACTTCACATCGGAAAGCGATCCCATCGCCCCCTCCCCACTTCGTTTTGAGCCCAACCCCGGAAAAACCTTAAGGGTACGCCGCGTGCCCGGCAACTTGCCTGCCTGATATGACGGGTGATTGTGGCGGGGACAGCGGCGAAATCACGGCTTGCAGTGGCCATCAATCCTGCCCATGGTCCGATTGAAAGATAAGGGGTTTCTCCAAGACCGATGCCTGCCGCTGCCGCACCTGCCCACCGCATGTCCGTCCCTGACTACGTCGCCGGTATCGCCGCCGGGGATCGATCCGTTCTGGCGCGCGCCATCACTCTGGTTGAAAGCACAAATCCCGCGCATCGCCGTTTGGCGCAGACCGTGTTGCAGGAGCTTCTGCCAACCACCGGCAATGCCGTCCGGCTCGGCATCACAGGCGTCCCCGGGGTTGGCAAGTCGACCACCATCGATCAACTCGGCATGAACTTGCTCGCGGCAGGCCACAAGGTCGCCGTGCTCGCGATCGACCCGACATCGAAACGCACGGGCGGGTCGATCCTCGGCGACAAGACCCGCATGAGCGCGCTCTCGCAGGAGAGAAACGCTTTCATTCGGCCCTCGCCAACGTCGGGCACGCTCGGCGGCGTCACCCGGCGCACGCGCGAGACGATGGCGCTGGTCGAAGCGGCAGGCTTCGATGTCGTGATTGTCGAAACGGTCGGCGTCGGCCAATCGGAAGTTTCAGTTGCCGATATGGTCGATTTTTTTCTCGTTCTGCTGCTAGCGGGCGGAGGCGACGACCTTCAAGGCATCAAGAAAGGCATCATCGAACTCGCCGACATGATCGCGATCAACAAGGCCGACGGCGATAACGTCCGCCGCGCCCAACGCGCCGTTGGTGACTATAAGCACGCGCTGCAGATCTTCACCCCGGCGGGCGCCGCATGGTTTCCTCCCGTGCTCACCATTTCCGGGCTCAACAATCAGGGGCTCAAGGAGCTCTGGGAGAAGATCCTCGAACATCGCAAGACGATGACGGCCATCGGCACGTTTCAAGAGCGTCGCCAGTCGCAAGCCGTCTCCTGGATGCGAGACATGCTCGAAGACCGGCTAATGGGCGCGCTCCGGGCTCAGCCCCAGGTCGCCGTCGAGCTGCCCGGCATCGAAGCGGCCGTCCGCGATGGCACATTGCTGCCGACCCTTGCCGTCGAGCGCCTGATGTCGATGATGGGTTTCCCCTCAGAATGACCGCCGCAGACGTGGCCCCCCGTTGAAGGCCCCCGCAACCGGCATCAATCGTGTTAAATCGCGCTTATGTCAGCCGCTGACCGCCAAGCTCGCCCCGCCATCCTGCTGACCGGCTTTGGTCCGTTCCCAGGCGTAAGAGAAAACGCGTCGGGCGATCTTGTCCGCGCCCTTGCGCGTCGCGCCAGGCGGGCATTCCCGGACTATACTGTCTCGGCTTCGATCCTCCCCGTGGAATGGACGCGCATGCCCCGAATGATCGCCGCGTTACATCGGCGGCTTACACCTATCCTGGCGCTTCACTTCGGCGTCGCGGCTGAGACGCAAGGCTTTCGCATCGAGTCTCAGGCACGAAATGAATGCCGTAATGCACCTGACGCGGCCAATTCCCTGCCACCCGCCGCATACCTTCTGGCGAACGATCAAGAACGCTACGCCGCCACGCTCGATGCAAACCGCATCGTCGCCACCCTGAAGGACAAAGGCTTCCCCGCCGAACTATCCGACGACGCCGGAGGCTATCTCTGTAATGCCGCCCTGTATCACTCGCTGCGCGAAGCCGAGACACACGGCAACCGCTGTCGGGTGGGCTTCATACACATCCCCGCCGATCTCACGACGTCATCACTCACGCGCGAGAAGGCACTGGCGGCCGCACTCGAAATCATCAAACAGGGCATCGCCTAGACAAGAAGCACGGCACTTGCCCGCTAACTTAACTCCGGCTTAACGCGGATCGCGCCTCGCTGGCTCTCCTGCCAAGAGATCAACGTCCGGAGCCTGACATGACCTTCGACCGCCGCACGCTGCTGGCCGCGGGCCTCGGCCTTGGTGCAACCGCGACCGGTGTACAAGCAGCGGATAGCGTTCTGCCGAAAGTCATTCCAAACGCATCCGACATTGCCCCCGCGCTCGCGCCCGACGAACAGCGCGACCAGACCGCCGCCCTGCAAGCCGCGATCGACACCGCCGCCGAAAAGGATTTGCCGCTCGTCCTGCCTCCCGGAAAATTCGTCGTCGGAGACCTTCGCCTCCGCTCCGGCACACGACTGCTCGGAATGGCTCGCACGACGGCCCTATCTTTCGCTGGCGGAGACGCATTCCTGACCGGCGACAAGGCCGACGGCCTCGTGCTGACCGGTCTGACGTTTGATGGCGCTTACAAAACCTTTTCGCCCGAGCGCGGCGACGGCCTCATCACGCTGACGCGAAGCCACGCCATTCGCCTGAGCGATCTCGAAATCTCAAACAGCGTTGGGATCGCCCTTTCGCTGACCGGATGCGGAGGGAGAATTGAAACAATCTTCATCTCCAAAAGCATCGACACCGGACTGAAGAGCCTCGACGCCGAAGGTCTCACCATCGCGGGCAACACCGTCTCCGATTGCGGAAACAACGGCATCCTCGTCTGGCGGTCGGCCCCCGGCGAAGACGGCACGATCGTCTCGGAGAATCGCATCTCGCAGATTCGCAACGCGGCGGGCGGGACCGGAGAATATGGAAACGGAATCAACGTCTTCCGCGGGGGCAGCGTGCTCGTAACGGGAAATCGCATCACCGATTGCACCTACAGTGCCGTGCGGGGTAACGCGGCTTCCAACATCCAGATCATCTCGAATAGCTGCGGACGTCTGGGCGAAGTCGCGATCTACGCCGAGTTCGGCTTCGAGGGCGCGCTCATCGCGAACAACCTCATCGACACAGCAGCGGCCGGAATTTCCGTCACCAACTTCAATGAAGGCGGCAGGCTAGCCGTCGTGCAGGGCAACCTCATCCGCAACCTGTTCCGCCGCGAGGCAGAACCGGAGGACAAGCGTGGCGAAGGCATTGGCATCGAAGCCGACGCAGTCGTCTCGGGAAATACAATCGAGAACGCGCCAACCGTTGGCATTCAAATCGGATGGGGCAAGTTCATGCGCGACGTCGCCGCGACCGGAAACGTCATTCGCTCCGCGCGCGTCGGAATATCCGTCACGGGCGACCCCGATGCGGGCAAATGCTTGATCGCGAACAACCTGATTTCCGGCGCAACGGACGGCGCAATCCGCGCGATGAACCTGGGCGAATTAACGGGCCCCGATCTCGCGCGCGAACCTGCTTCAAGCAAGTCGATCCACGTCACAGGCAATCTCTCGACCTGAACGGACGCATTCGTCGAGCTAGATTTTTGGAGAGGGGGGAGGCACCGCGCCAGACCAAGGGGAAGACGGGGGGAGTCGGGGCTTGGCCCGGCGCGGCCTCATCTGGTGCGCACGGGGGAGTGACACCAGCTATGAAAGTAGTTCTAGCAGACAAAGATGAACTCATTCTGAACGCAGAGTTAAATTGCCGCAACGTTGCAGGGCCTAAAACTCACATCGAATCAAAGGCATCGGTCGATTAGCTGGGGACGGAGCAGATCGCGCATCGACGAATCGCATTAGCCTAACGGCCGATGAATTGCCCAGGAAAACAATGATGTCGGCCGACGCTCTGCGGCTTCCGTTGGCTTTCGAGTCTGCGGTCGGCAACGACTCGATGGCGCTTGCCCGCGCCAAGCTCGACAAGATCTTCGGCTTCAAAAACTTTCGCCCGCTCCAGGGCGACATCATCGCGACGTTGCTCGACGGGCGCGATTGCCTGGCGCTGATGCCGACCGGCGGCGGCAAGTCGCTTTGCTATCAAATCCCATCGCTCGTGCGTCGCGGCACTGGCATCGTTGTATCGCCGCTCATCGCACTGATGCAGGATCAGGTTGATGCCCTCCGCGACTTTGGCGTGCGCGCCGCCTTCCTGAACTCCACCCAGGACCGCGCGACGCAGGACAGCATCGAACGTCAATTCGCGGCTGGCAGCTTGGACCTGCTGTACGTCGCCCCCGAGCGTCTTGTTCAGGACCGCACGCTTTCCCTGCTCGAACGGAACGACATCGCCCTCTTCGCGATTGACGAAGCGCATTGCGTCTCGCAATGGGGGCACGACTTCCGCCCGGAATATCGGCAGCTCAAAATCCTGGCGCGCCGCTTCCCGAACGTGCCGCGCATCGCACTGACCGCGACGGCTGACGAACGCACACGCCAGGACATCGTGTCCGAGCTGTCGCTCGAAAACGCGTCGACATTCATCGCCAGCTTCGACCGCCCGAACATCCGCTACACCATCGCGGAACTGGGTAGCGTCAGCGCCCGCGAGCGCCTCTGGCAGTTCATCGCAACAGAACATCCGACAGACGCAGGCGTCGTCTACTGCCTGTCGCGCAAATCCGTCGAGGAAACGGCCGCTTGGCTCTCATCCAAAGGCCGGAAAGCACTCGCCTATCACGCCGGTCTCGATGCGTCGGTCCGCGCCGCCGCACAAACGAAGTTCCTCACCGAAGACGGCTTGATCATCGTCGCCACCATCGCCTTCGGCATGGGCATCGACAAACCGGACGTTCGCTTCGTGGCGCACCTCAACCTGCCGAAATCGATCGAGTCCTACTATCAGGAAACCGGCCGCGCTGGCCGCGACGGTGAAGCCGCTAACGCCTGGCTCGCCTATGGCTTGAACGACATCGTCCAACTCCGCCAGTGGATTGCACAATCCGAAGGCTCCGACGCATTCAAGCAAGTGCAACGCCAAAAGCTCGACGCACTCGTCGGGCTCGCCGAAATGCCCGGCTGCCGTCGTCAAGCGCTGCTGGCTTACTTCGGCGAGACGCGCCCCATTCCATGTGGCAACTGCGATAACTGCCTGACGCCACCACGCACAGAAGACGGCACCGTAATCGCGCAAAAGGCCCTCTCCGCCGTCTATCGCACCGGCCAGCGGTTCGGCGTCACATACCTGATCGACGTGCTCGCCGGGAAAGCCGACGAACGCATGCTGCGCAACGGGCACGACCGCCTAAGCGTCTTCGGCATCGGCAAGGACGTCGCGCCAACGATCTGGAAAAGCCTATTCCGTCAACTCGCCGCGCAAGGCTATCTGACGGGAGACGATGAAGGTGCGGGCTCGTTGCTGCTCACCGATCGCGCGCGGCCTCTATTGCGCGGCGAAGAAAAATTCCTGCTCCGCGTCACACGACCAACTGCAAAACCGTCTCGCCGCGCCGCGCCGATGATCGCGAAGATCGCACACGAAAATCAGCCGCTGTTCGACGCGCTGAAGGCGCTGCGCTCGAAGCTCGCAGCCGCCGCGAAGCTGCCGCCCTACGTCGTCGCCCAGGACAAGACGCTGATCGAGCTTGCCGAGAAGCGCCCTGCGAACGAGGCCGCGTTGCACGAGATCATCGGTCTTGGCGCCAGCAAAATCACACGCTATGGCGCCGCCTTCCTGTCCGTCATCGGCGAATTCAAGAAGCATCCCACGCTGACCAATCGCCTTTCGGCAAGCGTCAACGTCACGCTCGCGGCGCATCTGCGAGGCGAGGACGCGGAAGACATCGCATCCGAGCGCGGCCTCGAACTCACGACGATCTATGGCCACCTCGCGGAAGCGATTGAAGCGGGCCTCATATCGGCCGACGACGCCTTAAAGCTCGATCCCGGTGAGCGCGACGAAATCGAAGCGGCCTTCGATCAGTGTCACACGCGCGACTCCGGCAAACTCGGCCCCGCATTCGCCGCTCTCGACGGCCGCTACGACTACGGCATCCTGAAATGCCTACTTGCCGAGATCGGCTGACAATTCGTCATCCTCGGCAAAGTGAGCAACGCGAACGACTCCCGGGGATCCAGCGCGAGACTCGGCGAAGCCGCCATTCCTCGTCTTCGTCGTCATGCTCGACCGACGAAAACAGTCGCAAGAGGTGAAGCTAACCCGCCAGCGACCCGTTGATACGCGCCGCCAGCGTCTCACATAGCTTGCGCTTCTCAGGCGACCAATCCGCCGCCTTCGATGCGCAGAGATTTGCTTCCGATTTCAGCATCACGCCATCATCAAGAATGCGCAAACCGTTCGCGCGCAGCGTCTCGCCCGTCGTCGTAATATCGACGATCAATTCGGCCGTGCCGGCAGCGGGCGCGCCCTCAGTCGCCCCCGCACTTTCCACGATGCGATAATCGCCATACCCGCGAGAGCCAAAGAACCGACGCGTCAAATTCATGTACTTCGTCGCGACACGCGGCCAGCGCCCATGCACGCGCCGAAATGGCATCGCAATGTCTTCAAGATCGGAAACGGTCCAGACATCGATCCAGCAATTCGGAACCGCGACGACGACATCCGCAAAACCAAAAGCGAGCTTGCCGAGAAAATCGACCCGGCTATCCGCATTGGCGATGTTCTCGCGCACGAGATCTTCGCCAGCGATGCCCATTTCGACATTGCCGGTCTTCAACGCTTCGACAATTTCCGACGACGACATGTACGCAACATCGACGCCTTCGAAGCCCTCGATCTCACCGCGATAGCCGCGCTGATGCCCGACCTTGCGCACGATCAATCCGGCGCGGCCGAACATATCGGTCGTCTGCTCCATCAGACGGCCCTTGGAGGGAATAGCGAGTGTCAACCGCGTCATAGCGATACCCCGCGCACGGCTGCCAGCAACCGTTCGGTGTGAATGGCAGCACCCACCGCTGGAATGTCCGCGTTGGCGCCAGCGGCACGCATCAAAGCGTCATAGCGCCCGCCGTTTGCGACGGGGCTACCCGTTCCGGCCGTTCCGGTGTGCACTTCAAATACGAGCCCCGTATAGTAATCGAGCGTGCGTCCGTATTCAGCCGAGAACATCACGCGATCCAGGTCGATACCGGCATTGGAAAGCAAGGCGAGCCGCCGGTCATAGGTTTCGAGCGCCGCGCCTGAGCCCGCACGCGCGCCCTTGAGCAGGCGCGCAATCTTGGCGCCAGCGGTCCGCGCTGGTCCCGAAACGTCAATGTAATCCGAGATCAATTTTGCGGCTGTCTCATCAAGCGGTGTCTCTTCGCGACCCTCGGCAATGGTGACGAGGTTGGCGGTGATGTCCGCCAGAGCGCGCGTTCCGAAAAGCTCGATGCCCTTCTCTTCCAGATAAGCGAGAACAGCCGCCTCACTCGGCTCCGTATTCTCGCGATCCAATGACGACAGGAGCGAATCCGGCAGCGCGAGCGGTGCACTGCGGACGCCGCGTGTAAACGCCTTGAGAGCCTCGCGGAATGCGCGGGGCCTGAGGAACGCGTCGTCGAGGCGCTTCTTCCAACGCGGCGAAAGACCCGCCTCGTCGAGCACGCTGGAAAACAGCCCGAGGTCGCCGAGCTTCAGCGTCCAGGTCGTAAGCCCCGCTTTCTCAAGCGCGGTGACGACGAGCGAAATCGTTTTGGCCTCTGCCTCTTCGCGCGCAACGTCACCGAAACGCTCGAAGCCCGCCTGGCGAAACTCGCGCGGGTGCGCCGCATCAGCATCGACAGGCTGAATACGAAACGCCGCGCCATTGTAGCAATACCGTGCAGGCGTTGCGGGATCAACGTGGCGCGCAAGATGCAGACGGCACGTCGGAACCGTCAGGTCGGGCCGAAGACAAAGTTCGGCACCATCGGGATCCGTGAAAACATACGTGCGCGCACGCAGACTTTCTCCGACGACATCGAGAAAAACGTCCGCCGGTTGAATGATTGCAGGCGCCACCGCTTCGTGCCCAGCTGTTGCGAACACGTTCATCAGAGTTTTTGCCTGAGCTTCTAGCGCTTCAAGCTCTCGCGTCGTTTCGACGACCATGCTAGCGCCCCCGTCCCGTCGCCGTGGGGAGAAATAAGAAACCGCTCGGAAAGTTCGCTGCTCGCATCGCCCTCAATCCGTGTGCCGCGCGATGAGCTTCTTGACCTCTTCAACGAGATCTTTCTCAGCCACGGAAGCCTGCGCCGGACGCGCTTCCTTCCATGCCTTGTTGTCTTTGATCGCGGCGGCTGCCTTCGCGCCTTCGATCAGATCCTTCAGCGTAACCTCGCCCTTCTCGCGCTCGTCCGAGCCTTGAATGACGACGCACGGGCTCTGCCGTTTATCGGCATATTTCATCTGCGCCTTCATGCCCGACGACCCAAGGTACATCTCGGCGCGGATACCGGCGTTGCGGAGTGTCTGCGTCATCTGCTGATAACGCGCGACCTCACCCTTATCCATCACAAGAACCACGACCGGACCGAGCCGCGGTGTCTCTACGGCCCCAATAACCGAGAGCGCCGCCTTCAGCCGCGACACGCCGATCGAAAATCCTGTCGCCGGAACGCGGTCGCCCGTGAAGCGCGACACGAGATCGTCGTAACGGCCGCCGCCGCCCACTGAGCCGAAACGAACCGGCTTGCCGTCGTCGCCTTTGACGTCGAACGTCAGTTCCGCCTCGAATACTGGACCGGTGTAATATTCAAGCCCGCGCACACATGACGGATCGATCCGCACTCGGTCCGCGCCATAGCCCGCCGCCTCGCACAGCCGCACCAGCTCGGCGAGTTCGGCGATACCAGCGAGCCCTGCCTCGGAGTTCTTCACCGCGCCTTCAAAGTTCGCAAGAGTCACCGCGTTGGAGGGTGCCGTTGATCCCGCGCTGCCCCAGCCTGTGAATCCAAGAATGTTATTGATCGCCGCATCGGAGAGATTTGCGCCCGTGGTGAAGTCGCCGCTCTCATCCTTACGGCCCCGCCCGAGAAGCTGCGCAACGCCCTCGCCACCGAGCCGATCGATCTTGTCAACAGCGCGCAGCACGATCAAACGCCGCCCCGCATTTTCTGCCCCGGAAAGCCCGTTCGCTTCCATCAGACCGTCGAGCACTTTGCGATTGTTGACCTTGATGACGTAGTCGCCGCGCTTGATACCCAGCGCTTCGAGCGTATCGGCCGCGAGCATGCACATCTCCGCGTCGGCCGCCACGCCTTCGGCGCCAACGGAATCCGCATCGAACTGCATGAACTGCCGGAACCGCCCCGGGCCTGGCTTCTCGTTGCGGTAGACATAGCCGAACGCATAGCGCCGGAACGGCTTCGGAAGCGTCTGGAAATTCTGCGCGACGTAACGCGCGAGCGGCGCGGTCAGATCGTACCGCAAGCTCATCCATTGCTCGTCCTCGTCCTGGAACGAGAACACGCCCGCATTGGGCCGATCCTGATCGGGAAGAAACTTGCCGAGCGCGTCGGTATATTCGATCGCAGGCGTCTCCAGCGCGTCGAATCCGTAGCGCTCGTAGACGGCACGAATCTTCGCGATCATTTCGTCGAGCGCGCGAAGCTCTCCAGCTTCGACATCGCGAAAACCTTTCGCGAGCCGCGCTTCGGGACGCGCGCTTGTGGTATTTTGAGAAGCCATTGGAACAGTTGGGGACCGGTGCGAGTGAAAAGTTGCCGAGACACCTAATGCCTCGGTCGGCGGAGTTGCCTTATATCGGATCATATACCGAGACGAAAGCCGCCTCTAAACCCTACTGGCCGCGGGCAAAAAGGCCCTTGAGTGAGTGAAATCCGCGCCCAACCAAGCGGCTCCGGCGCATCCTGCCCTGCATCCGGTGAAACAACGCCTTCGGGGCCGCCGAGATGTCGCGCGCAACGATCAGATCGTAAAGCGGCACATCTTCCCCGCCAAAGCTGCGAATGAACGGGTGATTTCCTAACCCGAGGTCAAACCGGCGGACGTCCTGCGCGACGAAATACTTCATCGCTTCCAGGATCAGAAGGCGCCCCGGTGAGTAATGACTCGCCGCATCAGGATCGGTCGCGATCCGCAGCAAACTGAACGTGCCGCCATGCTGAATTCCAAACAGGCTCGCAATGATCTCGCCGCGGACTTCGAGGGCAAAAAGAGCCGCGAGCCCGGCCTCTGATCCATCGATTGCAAGACGTTCGTAAAACGCGTCGATCGGCTCGGAGAGCACATATCGGCCGCCGAGCGAAAGATGACGCGTCTGTTGCTGCTCATCCAGCACCGAACAAACACGCGCGATCTCATCCGGTGTCGTCGCGCGATAGAACCGAGCCTCCCCCTCCTTTTCCAAAAGGCGGTAGCAGCGCTCGACCTCTTTCCGATATTTCTTGCCGCGCGATTGGAGAAACATCTCGACCGTATCCGGAACCGTCACCCGATTGCCAAAACGGCGCGAAGGCGTAACGCGCGAGAGCATCAATAGCGGGTTGGCCCGGCCGCCAATCGTAGCGGGCATACGGTGCAAGCGAATGAGATCGACATCGGCGAGCGCATCACAAACACCGCGCCACACCCTCGCGATCGCTCGCCCGCTTGCCGGAAACGCAGGACCAAGAATCGGCGCGCCATATTGGCAAACGCCGAGATCCGCAAACTGCGCGACGGTAAGAGATCGCTTCTTCTTGATCAGTAGCGGAAGGATCATCGCAACGTCGCCGCTGTCGCATTCGCTTACGACAACAACACGCGGCATCGCGCGGGCCGCAGGCGCAAGCTCTTCATAGAGAACAGTCAGCCAATCGAGTGTTTGAAACCCTGTCGAAACGAGGCCAAGTTCCACCGCTTCCAGCGCGGCCAGCGCTTCGTCAGCCCCGTCGAATACTTCTGTGATGAATCGCTTTCCGCGCCAGCTCGAGAGAGCCGACGTAAGTCGTTCCGGAAGACCGAGAACTCGGCCATCCCCCACATCCGTCGTCGTCGCCATACGCAATACACTTCTAAGGCGATACGCGATTGATCCCGTCCATGGCTCCCCGTGTCACCGGCTTCGCCACAGCATGACCATAAGAAAACGGAGAGAGGCGGAACGCAAGCGCTGAGGCAAAGAAACAGCGCGCTTGAGCGCCGATCTTGAAGCAAATATTGTTGCTAAGTGTGCCCGCCAGATCAGCCCGGCCCGCTGATGACCGCAGCTGCGAACATGAAGAATACGACTTCAAACACTTGCTCGATCGCGCCCAGAACATCGCCCGTGTAGCCGCCGAACGCACGTTTTGCGAGGATTGCCAACCAAATCACCGCCAAGGCGGCAGCAATCAGCGGAATGACAAATGCTGCACTGCCGAGCAGAACAGCGCCCGGAATTAACCCTGTCACAATTGCGAACGCGATTTCGCTCCACGTCAGGCTGGATGCCTTTCCGCTGACCTTCGCCGTCTCGCGTGCCGGTTCGAGCACGGCAAGAGCCAACACCGATGCAAGCCGCGCAGCGGCATGTGCGGAGATCAAAACGAGCGCTGCGGACATTGCATCGAGACTGGCAAGCGCCGCCGCCTTCAGCCCAATCGCAACAATCAATGCGACCGCGCCGAAAGATCCGATCCGGCTATCGCGCATGATTTCGAGGCGACGCTCGCGCGTCTGCCCACCGGCGATCGCATCCGCCGTATCGGCGAGACCGTCTTCATGCAGAGCACCCGTAAGAACGAGAGCCGCAACGAGACCGATGAGAACGGGCAGCGGCGCCGGAAAGAATGACGCCGACCCGATAACAATACCCGCCGCAGCAACGCCGATGAGCGCGCCGACGAGCGGCATATACTTCGCGGAGCGCACCAGCCAGTCGTCCGGCCACGCCCCGGAAATGGCAACCGGAAGCCGCGTCAAAAATTGCACCGCGATCAGAAACTGTTGCGCTTCTTTCTGGATCATTTCGGATGCTGGCCGGGAAGATCAGCCATCTCTCGCAGCATGAGCTCAGCGGCACGCACAAGCGGTATCGCAAGCGCCGCGCCTGTTCCTTCTCCAAGACGCATTTGCAAATCGAACAGCGGCTTGGCACCGATATGATCGAGCAGCGCTCTGTGTCCAGGCTCGGCTGAACAATGCGCGAAGACAAAATTACTTCGAGCAGCGGGTGCAAGCGCCAGTGCCGCCAGCGCCGCCGCCGTGACGATGAACCCGTCAACGATCACGATGCGCCGCGCCTCTGCCGCCGCCATCATCGCACCGACCATCATCACCATTTCAAAACCGGCGAACTGCCGTAGCGCCTCAAGCGCGCGCGACCGCGGATCGTCGATCGCGATGGCCGCACGCTCCACTGTTTCACTGAGCACGCGAAGTTTGTGCGCAACGCCGGCCGGATCAAGCCCCGCCCCTGGCCCCACCAGCGTCGCAAGATCAATGCCCGTTAGAACATGACCGACCAGCGCCGCCGCGCTCGTATTGCCGATCCCGATCTCGCCGAACACGACGATACCGGCATTCTTTTCGTCGAGATAAGCATCAAGCCCGTGACCTTCTTCGAGGGCACCGGCACATTCCTCAAGCGTCATGGCCGGTTCGCGCCGCGCATTCCGCGTGCCCCGGCCGATGCGCCTGTCGATCAGACTGGCATGCGGCGGTAACGCCTCGATCATCCCCGCATCGACAAGCACGACACCCGCGCCCGCCGCACGCGCACAAATGTTGATCCCGGCGGTTCCTGCAAGCACCAGCTTGGCGATCTCGCGCGTCACCGCAGAGGGATAGGCGGTCACGCCTTCCGCAGTGAGCCCATGATCGCCTGCAAAAACGAGAACTTCCGCAGCGCCGAGCACCGGCTTCGGCTTCCGCGTGACGAGACCTATCTGAAGCGCCAATTCCTCAAGCCGCCCGAGCGAACCCACTGGCTTTGCTTTACCGCGAATGGCCGCCGTCAGCGTATCCGCGAACCCCTGCTCCCACTGCGCTTTTTGCCCGCCAACACTCATGCGCCGATATAATCTTCAACGCTGTGCTTCGGCTGCGGCACGCTCGTCGAATACTGCTCGAGGTTTTCGAGACCGGGCGGAACGGGCCCGCCGTGCGCCCAGTCCAACAATTCGATCGTATGCACGACCGGCACGTCGAGCCCCATTTGCAGTTGCCGGATACAGCCGATGTTTCCGGCAGCAACCACGTCCGGACGAAGCGCCTTGATGTGTCCCGTCTTCCTGTCGCGCAGTTCCCCGGCAATCTCGGGCTGCAAAATGTTGTAAACGCCTGCCGAACCGCAGCAGAGATGACTCTCCGGAATATCGACGACGGTAAAGCCCGCCTTCTTCAACAACGATTTCGGCTGGCTCGTCACGCGCTGCCCATGCTGAAGCGAACACGCAGCATGATACGCGACCTTGAGACTCGACCAACGCTTCGGCGCGCCAATATCATAACCATCGAGAAATTCGCTGACGTCTTTCGTCATCGCCGCGATGTCCTTCGCGCGTTTTGCGTATTCCGTCTCGTAGCGCAGAAGATGCCCGTAATCCTTGACGGTCGTACCGCAGCCGGACGTGTTGATGATGATCGCATCAACTCCGCCCTTGGCGATCTCCTTGCTCCAGGCCTCGACGTTCGCCCGCGCCATTCGGACAGCTTCTTCCTCACGTCCGATATGCAGACTCAACGCACCGCAGCAGCCAGCCCCGTTCGATACAACGACATCGATCCCGCCACGCGCGAAAAGCCGAATGGTTGCGTCGTTGATCTCAGGGCGCAGCGCCTGCTGCGCGCACCCGGCCAGCAGCAGAACCCTGCCCGTTCTGACCCCAGTCGGCGAAGCCGTGCCCGGACCACGAAAACGGCCGGCGCGCGGCCGCTCGGGCGGCGCAAGCTCAATCATCGCCGCAACTTCAGGCAACTTCATCGCCCGCAGCATCGATGTGAACCGGCGGCCCATCGGCGCCGCGCGCATCGCCCAGCGGAAACGATTTGGATAGGGCACGATCTCGGCGAGCGCGCGCCGGATCAGACGATCCTTCAAGCTGCGGCTGCCCGTCTTTTCGATATGCCCACGCGCAATCTCGACAAGATGCATGTAATCGACGCCGGAGGGACACGTCGTCATACACGAAAAGCACGACAGGCACCGGTCGATGTGCGTCGAAACTTCCGGCGTCGCCGCAGCTCCCTTCTCCAGCATGTCCTTGATGGCGTAGATCCGCCCCCGCGGACTATCGCGCTCATCACCCAGCACCACATACGTCGGACACGTCGCTGTGCAGAAACCGCAGTGAACGCACCGCCGCAGAATGCGATCGGCGTGCGCGGTCTCCTGATCGGCAAGCTGCGCTTTGGAAAAATTGGTTTGCATTGCGGGTGAGCGCTCGAATTCGCTTGGCTAGAGGTTGGCGTACATGCGGCCGCGATTCAAAAGTCCCTCGGGATCGAACGCGGACTTGACCCCGCGTGTCAATCGCTCGATTTCAGGCTTCATCGGTTCGAACACATCGACGCTGGCGCGAACTTCCGGTTCCGCGCGGATCAGCGTCGCATGTCCGCCTCGCACGGCAACCGCGCGACGGACGTCGGCTGCTCCCGCGTCCGCAGCGGCCGGAACTTCCAGCCAGATCAATGCGCCCGCCCAATCGTAAAGCGCCACCACCGGCATGAATTTCTGGATCGCCGCGACGATATCCGCAGCCTTTGTCGGCAACGTCGAGATACGCCAGAGGCTCGTCTCGGTGGAGAATGGCAGAACAGCAAGCGTTCGAAACTCGTTCCAAAGGCTCCACGTCGTCTCGGCGTTGAGGACGACCGGCGTCCCGTAAACTTTTAGCGCCGCTGCCAGCTTATCCTTGCGTTCTTCGATGGCGGAAGAAAACGTTTCGAGGCGCAGCAGCGTCACGGCCTGCCCGGTTCCTGCAAGATTTGAATGCGTCAGCCGCGCCGCGCATTCCTTCGGCAGATGCACTGCGCCCGTCACCTCGTATGGCGTGCGCATGGCGGCCATCATAGCTTCAAGCGCCAGATCGTCTGGAAGACCGGTATACGCCAGCGTCAGCACCGTTTCCGGTAAAGGCGCCACCTTGAAGGTCACTTCGGTCATGACCGCCAGCGTTCCCCAGCTTCCGCTCAGCCCGCGCGCCACGTCGATGCCCGTCACGTTCTTCATGACGCGGCCACCCGACTTAAAAAGCTCGCCCCGTCCGTTGACGGCGCGAACACCAAGCAGATGATCGCGCGCACTGCCGCTCGAAACGCGTCTGGCGCCGGAAAAATTCGTCGCAAACACGCCACCGATCGACAGCGCGCCACCCGGTGCGCCCGTCGCTGGCCCGAGATCGATCGGCTCGAACGGCAACATTTGTCCCCGCGCCGCCAGGATGGCCTCGATCTCATAGACGGGCGTTCCGGCCCGCGCCGACATCACGATCTCAGTCGGCTCATACAGCGTCACGCCTTTGAGACCCGCCGTCGACAACACGACTTCCGAACGCGCAACACGTCCAGCGTTGCGCAACGCCCCATGTCCGACGACCTCGACGCGCCGCTTCTGCGAAGCGAGTTTCGCGATCATGGATTGGAGTTCCCACTCGGCCGCGGGACGCAGAAGCTCAGTCACAGTGACACCATTCGCTAGGCGGCCTCGGTGTTGGTTTCGCGACCCGCGCGCATTCCTTCGCTAGCAGCGAGAGGAAAGACCTTCGCCGGATTAAGCCGCCACGTGGGATCGAACACCGACTTGATGCGCATTTGCACCGCAAGATCTGTCGGCGAAAATTGCGTGGCCATCAACTCTCGCTTTTCGATGCCGACGCCATGCTCGCCAGTGAGACAGCCACCAAGCTCGACGCAGAGCTTCAGAATGGCTTCTCCCGCCGCCTCCGCTTTCGCAGCTTCATCTTCGGAGTTTGCATCATACAGGATGAGCGGATGCAGGTTGCCGTCACCCGCATGGAAAATATTGGCGACCTTGAGGTCATACTCGGCACAGATCTGCGCGATGCGCGTCAACGCGTGCGGAAGCTGCGCGAGCGGAATGGTCCCGTCCATGCAAAGATAATCGGAGATCCGCCCGATGGCACCGAAAGCCGCTTTGCGCCCGGCCCAGATGCGCGCGCTTTGCTCAGCGCTCTCGCTGATAACGACGGTTTTGGGATCGAACGCCGCGGCGATCTCCGCAATCTTGCCGAGCAGAATGCCGATCTCGCTCTCGGAACCCTCGACTTCGACAATGAGAAGCGATTCAACATCACGCGGATACCCAGCGTGCGCGAACGCTTCGCAAACTTCGATCGCAGCCCGGTCCATGTATTCGATCGCGACCGGAATAATACCCTGCGCGATGATCCCCGCCACGCACGCACCAGCCGCTTCCGGCGACCGAAATCCGATCATCATCGGCCGCGCACCTTCGGGCGCCGGAACGATTTTCACGGTTGCCTCGGTAATGACGCCGAGTTGCCCCTCGGACCCGATGATATAGCTCAAGAGATCGTAGCCATTGCGCTCGATGGCCGCTCCGCCGATCTCCACGATCGTTCCATCGATCATCACCATCTTGACGCCGATGACGTTGTGCGTGGTGACGCCGTACTTGAGGCAGTGAGCGCCACCGGAGTTCATCGCCAGATTTCCCGCGAGCGTACAGGCGAGCTGGGACGACGGATCGGGCGCGTAGAAAAAACCTTCCTCCGCAACCCGCGCCGTGATCTCGAGATTGGTAATCCCGGCTTCGACCCGCGCGAGGCGATTGTCGTAATCGATCTCGATGACGCGGTTCATCTTCGAAATGCAAAGAACAATCGCGTCTTCTGTCGGCAAAGCTCCACCGCAGAGCGACGTGCCAGCGCCGCGCGGAATGACCTTCACGTCATTGTCGTGGCAATACTTCAGGATCTTGGAGACGTCTTCCGTCGTTCGCGGAAGCACCACCAGCATCGGCACACGTCGATAGGCCGTAAATGCGTCGGTCTCATAGGCGCGCCTGCCGTCTTCATCGAGGATCAGCAGATCCATGCCGACGCGGTCGCGCAGACCTTCAATCAGAATAGGTCTGCGGCGCAGGACGCCGACATCAGGATCAGGCAGCTCAATATGCGGCATCGCCGAACGTTCTCTCCAGAGCGATCCTGCCTCCAACGTCGCGAGCGCTCGCTTTCGTGCGAAGCGTCCCGCGGTCGCCGCGGCAGGTAGCTGCAACGGTCGCAGGTTTGAAACACGCACACGCTGTCGTTAAGCATTTTTGCACGCGCTTCAACGCACGGCAACGACCATCACACGCCGGATCGAGCCTCGGATCTACCGCGGTCCGCGCGGTGGGCCGCCACGCTCGTGCGGTTGCCCGCGCATTGCGGGCCGTTCGCGATGCGCGGCAAAACAGCGGCTGATGCAGGATTGAAGCTGCGCGTCACAGCGGGGCGAAGACAAAAGCTTCGTCGCCATACGGCAGTCGTTGTGTTGCGCGCGGCATTGCTGCACGCAAGGGTCGGAATGCGCCGAAGCCGACCATCCAACCGCCAGGAAAGCGATGAAAATGGCCGCGCCTGCCAGCTCCTTTCGCGATATCGCGACTGGAAACATGGTATCTCCTCGTGCCGGCCCCGGCCCAGATAGACATGTACCGTTACCGGCATATCCATGAACACCCGCTGAACCAGAGGCCCTCGCGCTGGTTCCAAGCTATGGAGGGAGTCCGCGGCCGTCTAGAACGCGAACTCCTCGAAAATGTGGTCGATCGTCTTTTCCCAGCGCCCATTATAGCGCTGCAGAAGGTCGTCGGATACCGTCTGTCCACTGGCGACAATATAGTCCAGCGGCTCCAGATACACCGTTTCGTCCGCACCCTGTTCATTTCGCCGGCCGCGATTTTGCAAACCAAGGCGCGAGATAGCAAGTGCGTCGCGCGTAATCTCGCGGACGCTTCTCCCGCGCAGCTTGGCGGCAAAACCTTCCTTTGGCACGTCATTGCGAAGGGTTTCGCGCTCTACTGCGGTCCAATCGCGAACGAGCTGCCATGCCTGGTCCAGCGCCGCGTCGTCGTAGAGAATGCCTGTCCAAAATGCCGGCAGCGCAGTGATCGTGCCCCAGCGCCCGCCGTCCGCTCCGCGCATTTCTAGAAAGCGCTTTAAACGCACTTCCGGAAAAAGCGTCGTCAGGTGATCGGACCAATCGTCCGCAGTCGGCAAAACGCCCTCAAGGCCTTTGAGCCGCCCTGCCATGAAATCGCGGAACGACGCTCCGGCGACATCGAAATAGTTGCCGTCTCGGTAGACGAAATACATCGGCACATCGAGCGCATAATCGACATAGCGCTCGTAGCCCATGCCCGCTTCGAACGCGAATGGCAGCATGCCGGTGCGCCGCCTGTCCGTGGCGCGCCAGACTTCGCTGCGCATGGACTGAAAACCGTTCGGCCGTCCTTCGGTAAATGGCGAGGAGGCAAACAGCGCCGTAGCGATCGGCTGCAGCGCCAGCGACACGCGCAGCTTTTTCACCATGTCGGCTTCTGAGCCAAAGTCGAGATTCACTTGTATCGTCGCCGTCCGATACATCATGTCGAGGCCGCGGCTGCCAACCGTCGGCATATAGCGCGTCATCACCTCGTAACGCTTCTTCGGCATATGCGGCACCTCATCGAGCCGCCATTTCGGCGAGAAGCCGACACCGAGAAAACCGATCGCGAGATCTTCGCCGACGCCAAGGACTTCGCGCAGATGTTCGTCCGTTTCGTCCGCCGTCTCGTGCAACGAATCGAGAGGCTGGCCCGACAGCTCGAATTGACCGCCGGGTTCGAGGCTGATGGTTCCGCCCTTCTCGCCTTCGGGCCGCTTGAGCGCGATAATGTTGTCGCCTTCCTGAATCGGAATCCAGCCGAAGCGGGCGATCAATTGCTCCATCAACGCGCGAATACCGTCGTTGCCGCCGTAGGGCACCGGAGCAAGCGACATCGTGCGGAAAACGAACTTCTCGTGCTCCGTACCAATTCGCCAATCCGATTTGGGCTTCTCGCCAGCCGCGATCCAGCGCACGAGATCGTCGCGCGACTCGACCCGTTCGGCTTCTGCACCCTGCTCTCGTGTGGACATGCCCGCGTAACCCGGCTCGATCCCTTGACTGCGCTCGGGTAGCTCCCGGACGGCTGGAGCCTTATGGCGGGGAGAACAAGGATCGGCAAGAGAAGAGCGAAGGGACGTTTTTTACCGTCCTTGCCAGTCACCCAATACACTGTTGACCAGAGCCAAAACGGCCACCGCCGCCGTGTCTGCCCGCATGATTCGTGGTCCGAGCGAAAGCGCCACGACATAGGGTTGAGCCATCAACCGCGCACGCTCTCCCGCCGAAAATCCGCCCTCTGGCCCTATCAGAACGCCGACCGGCCCCTTCGTCACGCCTCTAAGCACGGCGATCGGATCGGCCATCTCTGCCGCTTCGTCGCAGTAGATAAGCGGGCGCGCCTTATCCCAAGCGTCCAAAGCGCTGGATAATGACTGCGGCGACAGAACCTCGGGTACCCGAAGAACGCCGCACTGCTCGGCGGCTTCGATCACATTCGCCCGCATCCGGTCGGAATTGACGCGCTCGGCAATCGTTCGCTCGGTGATGACGGGCCGAAGGCGCGCAACGCCCATCTCCGTCGCCTTCTGCACCATATAGTCCAGGCGCGATCGCTTCAGCGGTGCGAAGAGGTAATCAATGTCAGGCCCGGCTTCCTGTGGCCGTGTTTGACGCTCAGCGCGGAGTGTCGCGCCACGCTTTCGAACATCGGCGAGCGTTGCCAGCCATTCTCCGTCGCGGCCGTTAAAAACAAGCACAGCCGCGCCGGCCTGCATCCTGAGCACGTTCGTCAGATAATGAGCCTGCGCGGATTCAAGCGCCACCTCAGCCCCTTGCGCGAGGTCCGAGGCAACGAAAAGACGTTCTGAAGTCAGATCGCGGACAGCCATTCTGCCGTCTTAACCGAGCCGCGCGTCCCGTCAAACGCCGCGTTGGCGCCGAGCCATTGCGTTGCGGCACCTTGACCGCTAGCGTTCGCGCAAAATTCCGGCGCACGGTTGAGTAATGGGAGCAGATTTTTCCTCAGGAACGAATTTACCGGTGGCCGACGCAGCCCCGTCAAATTGGGTTGACCGCTGGGCGCCCGCGTCGTGGCGGCCATACCTTCGCCTGGGCCGTTTCGACCGTCCGATCGGCGCTTGGCTGCTGCTGTTTCCCTGCTGGTGGTCGCTAATGCTCGCTCAGGTTTCAGAGCGTGAACCCGTAGCGAACGCGAGCTATCTCGTATTGTTTGCAATTGGCGCGTTCGCCATGCGCGCCGCCGGTTGCGCCTATAATGACTACATAGATCGCGACATCGACGCCAAAGTCGAACGCACGCGCAGCCGCCCGATTCCATCCGGCCAGGTGTCGCCCGAAGGCGCGTTGAAGTTCGCAGTTGTCTGCGCCCTCGTCGGCCTTGCCGTTCTGGTCAATTTCGATTGGTTCACGATCTGGCTCGCAATCGGTTCGCTCGCCCTCGTCAGCGTCTATCCGTTCGCCAAGCGCGTGATGCCATATCCCCAACTCGTGCTCGGATTGACGTTCAGCTGGGGTGCGCTCGTCGGGTGGTCCGCCGTTCAAGGGTCGCTCGCGCTTCCGGCCATTGTCCTTTACGTCGGCTGCGTGTTCTGGACGATCGGCTATGACACGATCTATGCCCACCAGGACAAGGAAGACGATGCGCTTCTGGGGCTTGGCTCAACGGCACTGCAATTCGGCGAAGATACCGTCACATTCGTCGGCGCGATGTACACGCTCGCCAGCCTGTTCTGGCTCGTCGCCGGCGCGCTTGCGGGCGCCCACCTTGTCTATTTTCTTTCGGTGACGCTGGTCTTCCTGCAAATGTCCTGGCAGGTCGCAACGCTCGACATCAAGGACCCCGCCAACTGCCTGTGGCGCTTCAAGTCTAACCGTGATGTGGGGATCGCCGTGTTCGTCGGCCTGCTGGCCGATACGACGCTATCCTGGTTCGCGGGATTGGGCTAAACCCGCCCGAAAACAGGAACGGCGCGAAGGCCCCCTTCGCGCCGCGCCGTAACGCCTCGATATCGACTTTACTTGGGGCGCTATCGGCCCGCATTACGAAAAATCTAGCACAAGCCCCTTCCGATAGCCTTAACACGTCCGTAAATATGGCGTTTCGAAATGTCCGGCTTTCGGCCGAAGCTGCGCGGAACGCTTTGCCACGCGCAAAATATTGCCGAATGGTTGACGCAAGGGGACGCATGAGCTTTCTCGGACCCCGAGATAACGCTTCGAAGTGTACAGGGCCGCTTACTTCGTGATTGCGCCCCGGATTCCAAGGGAAAATCGACGACGCCATGACCTCGCCTACCCAATCGACACAACCGCAACTTCTGCACCTCGTATTTGGCGGCGAATTGAAAAGCCTCGAAGGTCACGAATTCAGTGACCTGAGCGAGATCGATATCGTTGGCGTTTTCCCCAACTATCAAACCGCGTACGCCGCCTGGAAAAACGCCGCCCAGCGCTCGGTCGACAATGCAATGACGCGCTACTTCATCGTGCACCTGCATCGGCTGCTCGAACCGAACGGCCTGAAGGTCCCGCCACAACCCGAAACATCCGCCTCGTGAGTTCAGTCGACAACAAGCCCGGCAAACGTCCTCGGGCACGACTCCGTCTTGATGCGGCGTCACGCGCCATCCTGAACCGCTTCATGTCCGAGTGGGTGTGGCCGCGCCGTTGGCAACTCGTCTGGACGTTTTTCCTCACGGCATGTCTTGCGGCGATAACGGGCGGCTATCCAACAGTCATCAAGCTCTCGTTCGACACACTGATGGGCGGCCACACCGGCGCACTTCCGTGGGTACTCGCGGCCATCGTCGGCATCACCTGCGCACGCGCAACGTTTCTGTTCTTCCAGGCAGTCGCGACCAACCATTTCGTTCTGCGACTGACCGCCGACATGCAGAAGCTCGCGTTCCGCCATCTCGTCAATGCAGATTTCGCACGTCTCTCGCGCGAGACACCGGGACGCCTCGTCTCACGCCTGACGAACGACATCGGCTTCATTCAAACGGCGCTCACGGCTGGATTGAACTCCGCTCTGCGCGATACGCTTTCGGTTATCGCCCTTGTGATCGCAATGCTCTATCTCGATTGGGCAATGACGCTCGTCGTCTTGAGCGTCTATCCGATCGCAGCCCTTCCCATCGCAGCGATCAGCTCACGCCTGCGCCGCGTTGCCAAGCAGACGCAAAGCGGCCTCGGCGACATGACATCGCTGTTGACGGAGAAGCTGTCCGGCTCGCGTCTTATCAAGTCGTTCCGCCTTGAAGACTATGCTGCCGGTCGCCTCGATAACAGCTTCGAAGACATCTACCGCCTGCGCATGAAGGCGGTGAAAACCCGCGCCCGCATGGACCCGATCCTCGAAGTCCTCGGCGGTCTCGCAATCGCTGGCGTCGTCGCCTTCGCCTATCTGCGAATTTCGAACGGCATTTCGACCGTTGGCGACTTCATGGGCTTTGTTACGGCCCTGTTGATGGCCGCTCAACCGATCCGCGCGCTTGGCAGCCTGGCCGGACGCGTCCAGGAAGGTATCGCCGCCGCTGAAAGCTTCTACGGCCTCATCGACGAAAAACCGTCCATTACCGACAAGCCGAATGCAGCACGGCTCAACGTCTCTCGCGGAGAAATATCATTCCGCCACGTCGCCTTCGCCTATGATCCGAAATCGACGGACCGCGCCGTCTATGATTTCACGCTCGACGTTCCAGGCGGATCGACGGTAGCGCTCGTCGGCCGGTCCGGCGCAGGCAAGACAACCATCGTCAACCTCGTGCCGCGCCTCTTCGATCCAACCTCAGGCGAGATATTCATCGATGGCCAGGAAGTACGCGACGTAACGCTTGCCTCGTTGCGCGATCAGGTTTCCATCGTCAGCCAGGACATCACACTGTTCGACGATACCATCCTCGCCAATGTCGCGCTCGGCCGCCTCGGAGCCAGCGAGGCAGACATCATCGAAGCGACGAAAGCCGCAGCAGCACACGACTTCATTCTGGCCCAGCCGCAAGGCTATCAGACGGTCATCGGTAGCAGCGGCAGTCGCCTTTCGGGCGGACAACGCCAACGCATCGCCCTCGCCCGCGCCATCCTCAAGAATGCGCCCATTCTTCTGCTGGACGAAGCCACCAGCGCGCTCGACAACGAAAGCGAACTTCTTGTCCAGCAGGCGCTCGCTAAGTTCACCAAATCGCGCACCACTCTCGTCATCGCCCATCGCCTGTCGACGGTGCAGAACGCCGATATCATTTGCGTGATGGATGGCGGCCGCATCGTCGAACGTGGCACGCATGCCGAACTGTTGAGCAACGACGCACATTACGCGCGCCTGAACCGGTCGAGCCACGGCCATGCGATTGCAGGCTGAGGTCAGACGCTATTCGCGCCGCAGGAGCCCGTTCACCAGACGATTGGCCCAGCCATTCGCCTTGAACGACTGATTGACCTCTTTGGCATCGTAGACGGTCTCGACCCACTCCCAGAAGCCAATGCCTGTCTTCGCTTCATCCTGAAGGTAGCGGTCGAACACAGCGTCGAGCACACCCGTGTCGGCGCTGCGGATGTGCCCAAAGCGGAGCGAAAGCTGCTCCTTCGCTTTGCGCACCGGCAAACCTTCATGCACCAAAAGCGCCACGGCGCTCATCAAGCCCGCGCGATCCGCGCCAGACTTGCAATGCACGAGGATAGGATACTCCACGCGCTCCAGCATGCTACGCATGGCGAGAAAATCAGCCCGCGTCGGCGCATCCCGCGATTTCAACATCAGATCAACAAAAGCGATCCCGTGCCGCGCGCATGCTTGCTGCTCCAGCCAACGTGTACCGAAGGTCTGCTCGCTGCGGAGATTTACGATCGTCCGGATTCCGCGCTTCGCAATCCACGCCACGTGGTGTGGTGCCGGTTGCGCCGAGCGCCAAATGTCATCCGAAATGCGATGGCGGTTATTGTAAAGAACGCGAGCAATACCGTAGTCCATGACGAGCATGTCGCCGTAGCACAACGCCGGAGCAAACCGGGACCGGACCCAGCCCGGCGAAGCGCCAACGGCGCCCTGCAGAAGCGCAGTGCTCTTCCGGCGCAACCCACGTTTTGCTTGTTTGATCAGGCTGGCCATAGTCGCCCGGTAGAATGCCCGCGATTCGGCCCCCGCAGAACGGCCGTCCCCAGCGTTTCGGTAACTTGTTCGTACACAAAATGCCCCGGGACCGGTCCGCAATTGAACGTGCTAGTTATTCACTATAGCAACAGGCCGCAAGGGGTTCGAACCTCATTCGGTTTCTGTCCTGACGACCACTCTCCCGAGACCTGGAAGGCGACCTGTCCGCATGGCCGATACGAAGAAGACGCTGCTGCGATTTGGCGGGCGCACTGTTGCCCGCTACATCCGCCACGTCGGCCGAACATCTACCAGCGTTTACGAACCCAGCGATCTCCTGGACCGCCTTGCAGGCGTCCACCCCTGTATCGTCGCATGCTGGCACGGCCAGTTCATGATGGTCTCGGAACTGCGGCCCGAAAATGTCAGGGTCGCCGCGATGGTGGCGCGGCACGGAGACGCTGAACTCGTCAGCGAGACGATGCGCTCGATGGACGTCGAACTGATCCGCGGCGCAGGTGCCGGACACCGAAAGCGCGACCGCGGTGGCGCCGCCGCGTTGCGCGCGTCCGTCGGCACGCTGCGCGACGGCGCATCGCTGGTAATGACGGCGGACGTACCGCCGGGACCAGCCCGCGTAGCTGGTGCCGGGATCATCGCAATCGCACGAATCTCCGGCCGCCCCATTGTACCCGTGGCAGTCGCGTCGAAACATTTCGCATCGCTCGACACTTGGAGCCGGCTGACGTTCGCCCTTCCCTATTCGAAGCTCGCATTCGTCGGCGGCAATCCGATCTTCGTTCCGAAGGACGCTGACGCAGACGTACTCGAGTCCAAACGCCTGGAACTCGAAACCGTGCTCAACGCGGTGACTGTCCGCGCGTATGAACTCGCAGGCGGCGACATCAACCGCGCGACCCCGCTCGATGTTCTCGCCGCCGCCAATCCGCCCGAGCCCGGCCTCGCATTGAAGGTATACCGCGCGGGAACATCGCTTTTTCGCCCAGCCGTTCCGGCTTTCCTCAATATGCGCGGTCGCCAGGGCAAGGAAAACATCCACCGGCGCGGCGAACGTTTAGGTTTCGCTGGACGCCCACGACCGCCCGGACAGATCGTCTGGGTTCATGCCGCCAGCGTCGGCGAAGCGAACGCCGTCCTACCGATGATCGATCGCATCCTCGCCGCGGCTGACGATGTCCACGTGCTGTTGACGACAGGCACAACGACGTCGGCAGAGGTTGCCGCGCGCCGCCTGCCGGAGCGCGCGTTTCACCAATACGTGCCGCTGGATGTGCCGAGCTACATCGAAAGATTTCTCGATCACTGGCGGCCTTCGATTTCGATTTTCACGGAATCTGACATCTGGCCAAACCTCGTGTTGAAAACGGCCGCGCATAAAATTCCGCTCGTGCTCGTTAACGCGCGCATGTCCCCACGAAGCATCAGCCGCTGGCGGCGCTTCGCGAAATTCGGACGGCCGCTGTTTTCCCGCTTCTCAGCCGTGCTGACGCAGAACGCGCAGATCACCCGCGCCATCAAGCGCCTCGGCGCGCCGAACGTCATCACCGCCGGAAATCTGAAGATCGACGCGCCGCCGCCGCCCGTCGATGCCGATGCGCTCGCGACACTCCAATCAGCAATCCGCACACGGCCGGTCTTCCTCGCCGCGAGCACGCACCCTGGCGAAGACACCGTCATTGCTGCGGCACACGCGCTGATGCGGCGCGACGTGCAAGGCTTGCTGACAATCATCGTGCCCCGCCATCCGGACCGTGGCAGCGCACTTGCTTCATCGCTCGGCGCACTGGGCCTGAAGACGGAGCTTCGCAGCCGCGCGTCTGCTCCGTCGGCCGATACCGAAATTTACATCGCCGATACGATCGGAGAACTCGGCACCTTCTACAAGATCGCGCCGATCGCATTGATCGGCGGCTCGCTGGTCGAACACGGCGGGCAAAATCCAATCGAAGCCGTCCGCATGGGTGCCGCGATCCTATCCGGTCCCTTCACGCACAACTTTCGCGATGCCTACGCCGCGCTTTATGCCGAGGGCGGTGCAGCCGAAGTGCGCTCCTCCGATGACATCGCCAAGCAGGTCACCCGACTCTACGCAGATCATGCCGCGGCAGAGAAGATGCGAGCGGGCGCAGATCGCGCTCTGCAATCGCTCGGTGGTGCACTGGATAAAACGCTCGGCGCAATTCTGCCTCTACTCGAACGACAGAGGCGTTAAATGCCGGTCCGCGAACCCGAATGGTGGTACGGCGCGGAATCGTCATGGCAGGCCGCGCTTCTCGCTCCGGTCGCAGCGGTCGTCGGACGTATCGCTTCAGCGCGCCTGCGCGATCAAAACGGCTACCGTTCGCGCCTTCCGGTCATATGCGTCGGAAATTTCACCGCTGGCGGATCCGGTAAAACACCGCTTGCGCTGCTCCTTGCCAAACTCGTCAAGGAAGAAGGCCGCGCACCGTGGTTTCTATCTCGCGGATACGGCGGAAGCGCATCCGGCGCAGTTCTCGTGGACCCTACGCGCCATGCCGCGGCCGACGTCGGCGACGAACCTTTCCTGCTCGCAGCACACGCATCCGCCGTCGTCTCACGTGACCGACGAAAAGGTGCCGAACTGATTGAGCAGAACGCAACCGGCCCCGCTGCAATCATCATGGACGATGGCTTGCAAAATCCCACCCTCGCAAAGGATTTGACGATTGCAGTCGTCGATTGCGCACGACGCTTCGGCAATGGCCGCGTCATCCCGGCGGGACCACTGCGGGCGCCGCTCGCCGAACAAATCCGCCTTGCAAACCTGATTGTTCTAAACGGCGAAGTCCGATCCGCCGCCAGCGACCTGCGTGTCAAACTCAGCAGGCTGACATCAGCACCGATCATATCCGCTTCAGTGCGCCCAACCGCGAATGCCGATCGTTTCCGCAGCCGAAAAGTTATCGCCTATGCCGGTATCGCAAACCCCGGACGGTTCTTCTCTCTGCTGGAAACATTAGGGGCCGTCGTACTCAGCCGTCACGCCTTCGCCGATCATCATCCGTTTTCAGACCACGATGCACGCATGCTGCTCGAAGCAGCACAGGGCGCAAACGCGGAACTCATCACGACCGAGAAAGATTTCGCGCGCCTCGCAAGCGCAAGTGGCGCTGTCACCGAACTCCGTGCGGCTTCATCGGTGCTGGCCATTGAAGCGGCGATAGACGGCGAAAATTTGCAAACCTTGAAAGCGTTGCTCCATGCCGCGCTCTCGCGGCAATCATAGCAGGGCGATCAACCGAGACGCGACACGTCGCCTTGAGCCTTGAGTTCGAGATACCGCTGCAGCGAAATCTCGGCCGATGCATACGCCTCCTGTGCGTCGACGCTCCAGTAGCGCAGATCGTTCAGCGCAATCGGCTGCCCGGTCACGGCGCAGCGCACGAACTCGCCCGCGGAGACGACTTCGAATTCTCCGTCCAGATAGCGAAGCTTGGCTTCGTTACGAACGCCAAAAAATTTCTCGATACGGTTCATTCTGCCTCGGAGCGCGCCTATCTCTGCAGGCCAACAGTGTTTGATGTGCGGGCCACAACCCTGCACATCAAACAGTCTAGCTCAAGCTCATTAAAAAAGAGAGCCCTGTCCGCCGCGACCGCCTTTCTTGGGGCGCGGGGGTTTTGTGTCGATTTGCGGATCGCGACCGCTTCTGTCAAGCGGTGGGGTACCATCCGCGACGACACCGATCCGTCCGTCGGCAAATTCGATGCCGAGCGCTGCACCCGGCGCAATCGATCCCGCCGACCTGACCATAAGTCCCGCGTCATCCCGTACCAGCGCGAACCCTCGCGCCAGAACGCTCTGATAACCCAACGACTTGAGAAGCGCCGCGCGTCCGTCGAGCGTCCGGCGGCTGTCGACCAGCCGTTGCGCTAAAGCCCGGTGTCGACGCCGATCCAGCGTCTGCAACCGTTCGTCAAGTCTGGAAATCTTCTGAACCAGCGGGGCCCCATTCAAACGCCCGCCCGTTCTTGCCAGCCGCGTACCATGAGCGCGCGTATTCGACAAAAGCGCCCGCGACAGCCGCCCATCAACGGCATCGAAACGCTGACGTGGCATAGCGATGAGATCCGCCAATCTTGGCAAACCCCGAGCCGACGCCTTGAGGTGCGAGCGAACATCGTTGAGCACGCGCCGCATCGCAGTGCGCTGACGGCTATCAAAACTCTCGACCCGTTCTATCAGGTCGGAATACTTAGGAACCGCCCATTCCGCAGCCTTGGTCGGCGTTGGAGCGCGCGCATCCGCAACGAGATCGATCAGCGTCCAGTCGGTTTCATGCCCGACTGCCGAGATCAGCGGGATGTCACTCTCCGCGACCGCCCGCGCCACGCTCTCTTCGTTGAACCCCCAAAGGTCCTCAAGGCTGCCACCGCCGCGCGCCACGATCAGAACGTCCGGGCGCGGAACCTTACCGTCGGCAGAAAGCGCGTTGAAACCACGGATCGCCGCGGCGACCTCAGCCGCACTGCCTTCGCCTTGTACGCGCACCGGCCAAAGCAAAACGCGCGTCGGAAAACGCTCGTTGAAGCCGTGCAGCATATCTCGGATCACCGCGCCGGTCGGCGACGTGACGATGCCAACCACCTTCGGCAGAAACGGCAGGGGCTTCTTGCGCGCTTCGTCAAAAAGCCCCTCGGCCGCGAGCTTGCGTTTCCGCTCTTCCAGAACCGCCATCAACGCACCGGCACCTGCCGGTTCAATGGCCTCTATGACGATCTGATACTTCGACGACCCCGGAAACGTGGTCAGCTTGCCTTGGGCGATAACCTCCATGCCCTCTTCGGGCTTGAAGCGCAGGCGGCCAAATGATCCCTTCCAGATAACCGCGTCGATCTTCGCCTTGTCATCCTTGAGTGCGAAATAGCAGTGTCCGGAGGCATGAGGGCCGCGATAACCGGAAATTTCGCCCCGGAGACGCACATGTCCGAATTCGCCCTCGATCGCGCGCCGGATCGCGCCCGAAAGCTCGGAAACGGAATACTCCGGCGTGTTCGCGCCCGAACGGGCATCTTTTGCTTGAGGAAGGTCAGTCAATTGTCTGCCGTCTTGTCTGTTTCAAGTTCGATGATACACCAGGGCCCGAAAACCAACAGGGCGACCGAATGAACGTCTTACTAATCGGAGCGGGCGGACGCGAGCACGCACTTGCCTGGGCGCTGAGCGCCAGTCCGCTGCTAACGAAGCTTTTTTGCGCACCGGGAAATCCCGGAATCGCGGAACTCGCGGAATGTGTCGCTCTCGACGCAGGCAACCATGAGGCCGTCATCGGCTTCTGTCGCGACAACGCTATCGAATTCGTCGTCATCGGTCCTGAAGCGCCACTCGTCGATGGTCTGGGGAATGCGCTGGACGACGCCGGGATCCGCTATTTCGGTCCGACCAAAGCTGCGGCCCAGCTTGAAGGGTCGAAGGGCTTCACCAAAGACCTCTGCCGCGAAGCCAACATTCCGACGGCTGATTACGGCCGCTTCACAGACGCAACGAGCGCAAAATCCTATCTCGCCACGAAAACGCTTCCCATCGTGGTCAAAGCGGACGGGCTCGCCGCTGGTAAGGGCGTCGTCATCGCCGCCACGCAGAGCGAAGCCGAAGCCGCAATCGACGCCTGCTTCTCCGGAGCGTTCGGAGCGGCGGGACGCGAAGTCCTCATCGAAGAATTTCTCGACGGAGAGGAAGCCAGCTTCTTCGCACTCTGTGATGGCAAAACGGCTATCCCCTTGGCGTCTGCCCAGGATCACAAGCGCGTCGGCGAAGGCGACACCGGTCCGAACACGGGCGGCATGGGCGCCTATTCCCCCGCGCCTGTCATGACCGAAGAAATGACCCAGCGCGTGATGCGCGAAATCATCGAGCCGACCGTCAAAACGATGGCGAGCCGTGGCACTCCGTTCAAGGGCGTTCTTTTTGCGGGTCTGATGATTACGTCAACCGGCCCGAAGCTCATCGAATACAACGTCCGCTTCGGCGATCCGGAAACACAGGTGCTGATGCTGCGTCTGAAATCCGACCTGCTTTCGAGCCTCATCGCAACAGCCGATGGTGTGCTCGGAAAGTTCACCGTCCGCTGGAGCGACGACGCAGCTTTGACCGTCGTCATGGCGGCCGAAGGTTATCCCGGAACACCGACCAAAGACACCGAGATCAAGGGCCTCGAAACGGCACGCCAAACGCCCGGCGTTGAAATCTTCCACGCCGGAACCCGCCGCGACGGTCCGCGCCTTCTTGCCAACGGCGGTCGCGTGCTAAACATCACCGGACGGGGCCGCACCATCGCCGAAGCCCGCGACGCCGCTTATGCCGCGATTGAAAAAATCGAATGGCCAGGCGGGTTTTATCGCACGGATATCGGCTGGCGAGCGTTGAAAGCTCGCTGAACGGAATGCGCGAACGCTTCGATTTGCACGGGTAAGCGAGAAATCCATGAAACCCCGCATAGAAGCCACCCAGCAGACAACGCGGCCGATTTCCCATTCGCCGCGAATTGGTCTCGCGCTCGGCGGCGGCGGCGCGCGCGGTCTCGCACATATCTCGATGCTCGAAGCATTTGATGAACTCGGCATACGCCCGTCCATCATCGCCGGAACCTCCATCGGCGCAATCTACGGCGCCGCTTACGCGTCCGGCATCTCAGGCAAAGACCTGCGCACGCACACCCGTCTGATCCTGGGTCAGCGCTTCGGAATTGTGCGCGAACTCTTCATGGCCGCTCAACCATTGCAGCAGCTTCTGAGCGTCTTCAGCGCGCGCAACGCCATCCTCAATCCCGAAACCGTTCTCGACGTCATCCTGCCGAAGGAAGTGAAAAGCGACTTCGCAGAGTGTGAGATCCCGCTGAAGATCGTCGCATCCGATTTCTACGATCAGGAACCGAAGATCTTTACTGAGGGTCCGCTTCGCCAAGCCGTTGCTGCAAGCATGGCGCTTCCTGCAATCTTTCAGCCGGTCATTCTGGACGGACACGCGCTTATCGATGGCGGTCTGACGAACCCGCTGCCTTTCGATCTTCTATTTGGCGAATGTGATATCGTCGTCGCAATAGACGTGACGGGCTGCCCCAGCGCCAACCCAAAACGCCCAGCGCCAACCGCGTTCGAGGCGCTGTTCGCAAGCGCCTTTCTGTTCGAACGCACCATCGTTCGCGAAAAGCTGAAAGCCGCGCAGCCCGACATCCTAATCCGCGCTGGAACGAATACCTTTCAGGTTCTTGATTTCCGAAAGTATGACGAAATTTTCGACGCAGCCGCACCAGCTAAGCAGCAACTGAAGCAGCAGCTCACGCGCGTTTTATCTGTCGAAACACTCGCTGAAGTCACCCACGAACCAAAACCCGAACCTGCCACCGCTGAAAAGCCAAAACGACGCAGCCTTCTCGCCCGCGCTCGCGCCCGAAAACGCGATTGATCGACTTCGTCATCCTCGGTCGAGCGCGACGCAGTCGCGTCGAAGAGCGGGGATCCAGCGCAAGGCGCAACCTTTAGACTCTTCTCGTTGCAAAAAACTCTTTCAGCAGCGCACTCGCCTCTGCCTCACCAATCCCGGCATAGATCTCCGGCGCATGGTGGCACGTCGGCTGGCTGAAAACACGCGCTCCGTGCTCGACGCCACCTCCCTTCGGATCGCTCGCGCCATAGTACAGGCGCCGGATACGCGCGAAGGAAATCGCGGTAGCGCACATCGCACAGGGTTCGAGTGTAACGTGAAGATCGCACCCCACCAGTCGCTCTTGGCCCAGAGCCGCGCAAGCCGCGCGAATGACAAGAATTTCCGCGTGCGACGTCGGATCGAAAAGCTCGCGCGTACGGTTGCCGCTGGCAGCAATCACCTCACCGGTTGGCCCGACAAGAACCGCTCCAACCGGGATTTCACCGCGAAGTCCGGCGGCACGGGCCTCCCCGAGTGCAAGCGGCATATGGCTTCGCGGCGCGGTCAATGTCATAAGCTCGCTTTGCCCCTCACAATTGCATCGTAGACCATGGCCAAACCAGCACAAACGCCAGCCAAAACACAGGCCAGCAAACCATCGAGCGCCAATACGGGCCGCGATGAACCCATGCGCATCGCCAAAGCGATGGCACGCGCCGGTCTCTGCTCACGCCGAGAAGCCGAACGCTGGATCGCCGACGGCCGCGTCAGCGTCAACGGCAAGCTCCTGAAGACGCCAGCCGTCGAAGTCTCGCCCGGCGACAAGATCATCGTCGACGGCAAACCGCTTCCAGCCGCCGCACCACCTCAACTCTGGCGCTACCACAAACCCAAGGGCATCGTCACTACGCACGCCGATCCCGGCGGCCGCCCGACCGTATTCGAAAAGATGCCGCCGGAAATGCCTCGCGTCATCTCCGTCGGCCGCCTCGACTTTAATACCGAAGGCTTGCTGCTTTTAACCAACGACGGAGCCCTCGCGCGTCACCTCGAGCTTCCCGCCAACGGCTGGGTGCGCCGCTACCGAGCGCGCGCCAAGGGCCGTGTCTCGCCCGCCGATCTGGCCAACCTGAAAGACGGCGTCGAAATTGACGGCATCAAATACGGACCGATCGAAGCCGCCGTCGATAGCGTCCAAGGTGCCAACACGTGGCTCTCGATCTCAATTCGCGAAGGCAAGAACCGCGAAGTGAGAAACGTCCTCGCGCATCTCGGCCTCACCGTAAGCCGGTTGATCCGCGTATCGTTCGGACCGTTCCAGCTTCTCGATCTCGCGCCGGGCGCTGTCGAAGCCGTTCGCCGTCGCGTCCTCGTCGCCCAGCTTGGGCCGAAAGCCGCCGAAGCACTCGGCTTTTCCGAAAGCCAGGTCGAGCGAAAAGCCCGCCACGCACGCGGACGCGCAGCTAGCGGGAGCAACGACGAATGAGAGTCGTTGCCGGGCGCTTTCGCGGACGGGCGCTCGCCACGCCCGCCGACTCCAGTACGCGCCCAACATCCGATCGCGTGCGCGAAAGTGTGTTCAACATTCTTTCACACGGCATGGGAAACTTTTTGCTGCAAGGCTCCCGCGTCATCGATCTCTTCGCGGGCACGGGTGCACTGGGGATCGAAGCCGTTTCCCGCGGCGCGAGCTTCTGTCTCTTCGTCGAAGATGCTGCCGGAGCACGCGCGCTCATCCGCGAAAACGTCGAAGCTCTCGGCCTCACCGGAGAAACCCGCATCTACCGGCGTGACGCGACAGACCTCGGACCGGCTGGCAACATGCAGCCCTATGATCTCGCTTTCCTAGACCCGCCTTATGGCAAGGGCCTTGGCGAAGCCGCCCTCACGGGCCTCGCAAGCGGCGCATGGCTGCGCCCCGGAGCGGTGTGTGTACTGGAAGAACGTTTGAATACTGAAATTTTACCGCCCGGCGCATTCACCCTGGTAGACCGAAGAGCCTACGGCGATACTGAAATTCGTTTTCTCCAGTTCTCCAGAAATTGAGCGGACAATTCATGCCTAAGGAAATCGTAATGCTGCACGGCGCGAACGCCGGCGGCTGGTGCTTTGCAAAGTTCAAAGCCGTTTTCGAAGACCTTGGCTGGAAATGCCATACGCCGGATTTGATCGGGCACGGATCAAGGGCAAAAGATAGCCAAGCAGAACTCGCTGGCAAAAGCGTCAAAGACTATTATGCCGAACTCGAAGAGTTTCTGCGTTCTTTTCCAACGCCGCCGGTTGTCCTCGGTCACTCGCTCGGCGCCATCCTTGCGCAACAGCTCGCGTCCCGCGGCTTGGCAAGCGCCCTCATTCTCATCAGTCCGGCCGCGCACGCCAGCATTCTGGTCGCGACCGACAACGAACGAAAAATGGCGCAGGATTTCATGTCGCTCGGACCGTTCTGGACGCGCGTGCTTCCTCCCGATTTCGACATTGCAGCCGCCTGCTCTCTCAATCGCATTCCGCGCGAAGAACAACGGCAGATCTTCGATCAGTTCACGCCGGAATCTGGCCGCGTCTGGTTCGAACTCTTCTTCTGGATGTTCGACCTGTCGGAAGCGACTGCGGTGAACGCAAACGCAATCGATTGCCCAGTGCTTTGCATTTCCGGAACCGACGATCAACTCGTATCCATCGCCACGGCACGCCGCACGGCGCAATCCCTGAAGAACGCTATTTTCGAAGAGGCGAAGGGACACGCCCATATGCTGCCGATGGAGCCCGGCGCAGAAGATATCGCCAAGAGGATCGCCAATTGGGCATCAGTCAGCGCTCGGACGCCAGCCGTTCAAACCGTAGAATAAGATGTACAGATACGCGGGTCCGGCAAGCACGAGATACGCGATCTGGAAATCGATATGCTCCTTGATCAGCGCGAAAGCGTAAGGCATCAGCGCACCGCCGACGATCGCCATGATGAGAAACGCCGAACCCGTTTCGGTATCGCGGCCGAGATCGCGAATAGCGAGCGGAAAAATCGCCGGCCACATCATGGCATTGGCAAAGCCCAGGCTGGCGATAAATGCGACGGATAAAAATCCGCTCGTAAGCGTCGCTGCAATCGTCAGCAGCACACCGAGTGCCGCCGATATCGCAAGATAGCCGTGCTGCGAAATATATCGCGGTATGGCAAGCACACCCGCCACGTACCCAATCAGCATGGCCAGGAGCGTGTAGGACGTAAAGAACCGCGTATCATCGAGCGGGAGTTGAAATCCTGCACCGTAAATGCCGATGCCGTCCGCCGCCAAAACTTCAAGCCCGACGTAAAGAAACAAGCAAATAACGCCAAGGCGCAAATGGCGAACGCGTAGAACGCGAACGAAACTTGATCCGCTGCCGCCGCCCGTATCGGTATTCGCCTCCCCGGACCGAATATCCGGCAATCGCGAAAACAATATCCAGACGGCAAGGGCCGCAAGCAACGCAGCCATCACCATGTATGGCAGATAGACCTGCCGCGCGAATGTATCCAGCAACGCATCGCGCGCGGCGGTGGTCTCTGCCGCTTGCACACGCTGATCAAAATGATCGAGCCCCTGCAAAGCGATCACGCCGAACACTAACGGCGCGAGGAAGCCAGCAAACTTGTTACAGATGCCCATGAACGCGATGCGGCGCGCCGCGCTATCCGCCGGACCGAGCACGCAGACGTAGGGGTTCGATGCAGTCTGTAACAGCGACAGACCCGTTCCGATCACAAACAGACTGACAAGCGTTCCAGGGTAATACCGCGCCGTCGTAAATTGACCGAACGCAACCGCGCCGAACGCCATCACCAGCAGCCCGATCGCCATTCCCCTTTTCATGCCGACACGCCGAAGCAACGCCGACGAAGGCAACGCAAAGAAAAAATAGGAGAGATAAAACGCCATCGGCACGAGCAGCGCGTTCACGTCATCCAGGTCGAACGCGAGCTTCACGAACATGATCAGCGGGCCGTTCAGCCACGTCGCAAACCCGAAGATGAAAAACAAAACGCTGATCGTAACGATCGGACCGAAACCCCGCGCAGACGTTTCGTCCTCGACCGCAAGTGACATCGAATAGCCCCCTAAAGACTCGCGTATCCGCCCTCGGAATCCGTCTTCAGTCACGTCCGAAACTCGGCCCAAATATTTAAAATGATTCCAACTTGATGCGCATTTGAGAGAGAGCGAGTCGATCGGTAATCATCTCAATGCCAATCACGCGTTTTTGCACGACAAGCGACTTCGATAGGGCATTGGAATCACGCACTCTTCTCACCATCTCCACAGTGGCAGAAAGAGTGCTTGACGAAAGTATACTTATTCGACCAACTACGCTTGAAAATACCCTTTAAGGGTGTCCGATGCCGGGGCCTTGAACCCCGAAAGATTGGAGCCAAGACGTGATCGTTTGTTCGTGCGCGGTTATCTCAAACAGAGATATCGAGCTTGCAGTTGCGGAAATCATGGGTTCGGATCCGGGGCTTTTGCCGACGCCGGGCGTGGTCTTCCGCCATCTCAATAAAAAGATGAATTGCTGCCGGTGCGCACCAGTAACCGTCTCGTGCATCTATTCTGCTATGGACCGCCTTGAAAAGTCGACCCGCATCTGCCCGTTCGCTCTCGCAGAGGCCCGCGCAAAGCTTTCCCGCATTGAGGAACGCCGCGAACGCCGTCAGCGCCGGATCGATACTGCCCTCGCAAACCGGTCTTCGCGCTCCGCAAACGCCGCTTAAACACCTGATCCTCAGCGATAATTCCTCGCCTGCGACACTTAAATTCGCTGGCCGCTATGAATTTTGTTCCAATTCACGCGTCGCCTAGTTTAGAATACTTCTTGTTTTAAAGAAGCAGAACCAGTCAGACATGCGGAGCGCGCCATGAAGGGCAACAAAGAGGTCATCACCCGTCTCAACGAGGCGCTAAAGCTCGAACTGGGAGCGATCAACCAGTATTGGTTGCATTACCGCCTTCTAGACAACTGGGGATTTAAGAAACTCGCCAAGAAAGAGCGCAAGGAATCCATCGAGGAGATGGAGCACGCGGACCGCCTCGTGGACCGCATCATCTTCCTGGACGGCCATCCGAACCTCCAGCACGTTGCCCCGCTGATGATCGGCGAGAGCCTCAAGGAAGTCCTCGAGTGCGATCTGAAGGGTGAGCACATCGCCCGCGATCACTACAAGAAGTCGCGCGAGATCTGCCGCGAGCAGGGCGACTACGTCTCGATGGATCTCTTTGAAGACCTCCTGAAGGACGAAGAAAGCCACATCGACTTCTTGGAAACGCAGCTCGACCTGATCGGCCGGATCGGCATTGAGAACTATGGCCAGCTGAACGCTGAAAGCGCCGACGAGGGCGGCGACCACTAAGCCCTGCGTCCATCCTGCAAACGGAGCGGCCGATTCTGACGGCCGCTCTTTTTTGTCTATCGCCGGCCAAACAGCCGTTCGATGTCTGACAGCTTAAGCGCGACATACGTCGGCCGACCGTGGTTGCACTGACCCGAATAGGGCGTCGCCTCCATCTGGCGCAGCAACGCATTCATCTCTTCGACCGTAAGCCGCCGTCCGGAGCGCACACTGCCGTGGCAGGCCATCCGTGATGCGATGCTGTCCAGCCTGTCCTTGAGCGAGCGCGCGGTCCCATCGGCTCTGATCTCGGCCGCAAGATCTCGAACCAGACCGTCGATATCGGTTTCACCGAGCAGCGCGGGAGTTTCGCGCACCGCCACCGCCCCCTCGCCAAATCCCTCGAGCACCAGACCGAGTTCGGCAAGCTCATCAGCACGGCCTACGAGAAGCTCCGCGTCGTCCGCATCGAGCGTCACAATCGCCGGGATGAGCAAGCCCTGCCGCGCAACACCGCCATTAGAGAGAGCCGATTTCATTCGCTCATAAACGAGCCGTTCGTGCGCCGCATGCTGATCGACGATAACGAGCCCATCCCGCGTCTGCGCAACGATATAATTCTCGTGCACCTGCGCACGAACCGCGCCGAGCGGCTGATCGATCGCTGTCTCTCCCGCGCGCATCGCATCCGGCTCACGCACATCCCCACTCGGAACATCAACGCCTGCAAACGGCGTCTGAACCGCTGCGGCAAAGCCATCAAACGCTGGCCCCGAAGGCGTTGGAGCGCTCGGCAGAACGCCGGTCGAAAAACTATCGACCGTCAGAACACCACCTTTCGCGGAAGAACGATGACCCGCCGCAGCGAGCGCTTCTGCCATCGCGCCGATCATCAACCCGCGCACGCGCCCAGAATCGCGAAAGCGCACCTCCGCCTTGGCCGGATGCACATTCACGTCCACGTCTGAGGGCGTCACATCAAGGAACAACGCGAGCAACGGCGAACGCCCGCGCGGAATGAGATCGCCGTAAGCCGCACGCACCGCGCCGATCAGCAGCTTGTCCCTCACCGGACGCCCGTTGACGAATAGGAACTGCTGCATGCTGTCGGCACGATGCAGCGTCGGTAGACCGATGAAGCCGAACAAACGCATCGGCCCCGAAGCATTGCTTCCACCGCCCGACACTTCGAGCGCATCGGTCATGAACTCGCGCCCCATCACTGCGCCGACCCGCTCGAGCCATGCGGACGATGATCGCGCGGCGCGCGCATAAACCGTTGGCCGCTTCTCGCCCGTTTGCAGCGTAAACCCGACATCGGGATGCGCCATCGCAAGGCGCCGCACGACATCCGTTACAGCCATCGTTTCAGCACGCTCAGATTTCAGAAACTTGAGCCGCGCCGGTGTCGCCGAAAAGAGATCGCGAACCTCGACAATCGTGCCGCTATTCACCGCTGTCGGGCGAATGGCCGCTTTTGCTCCGCGCACCACACCGATTGCAAATCCATGCTCCGCAGTCCGTGCGCGTGACTTGATTTCGAGATGCGCAATCGAACCGATTGACGGCAACGCCTCACCGCGAAAACCAAGCGAGCGAATGTCGAACAGATCTTCTTCGTCGAGCTTCGACGTCGCGTGCCGTTCAACTGCGAGCGCCAGATCGTCCGCGGTCATGCCATGACCGTCGTCGGTTACGCGAATAAGCGAAAGCCCGCCGCCGCTGACCACAACTTCGATTTGGCTCGCGCCAGCGTCGATCGCGTTTTCGACGAGTTCCTTCACGACACTCGCCGGGCGCTCCACCACCTCGCCCGCTGCAATGCGGTTGACGGTTTCGGGGCTGAGCTGCCGGATCGTCACTCCCAATCGTCTCCTGGCTGTGGCGCTATCAAGCGCCCGACGCGAGGCGCTCCCGTGTGAGGACTTTCGCGAGCTCGACGGCGGGCTGATCGAACGGATCGAGACCGAGCAAACGGCCCGCGAGAATCGTCTCGATCATAAAGTGCATCAGCAGCGCGCCGAGGGTTTTTTCATCGAGTTTTGCAACGTCGATTGTCCGAACAGGCCGCTGAGCTTGAGCAAGGGCGTCCGGAACCGCGTGTGCCTGAGCCTCGACGATATCGCCGATGGCATGCCCACCGAGCATGTCGGCGCCCGCAAGCTGCGCCAGTTCCTTATCGATCTTCGGCCCCACTCCGGCGCTCGGCACGCGCAGGATGGTGATGTAATGCTCGCGCGGCCCATCCATGAAAAGCTGAAGCTGACTGTGCTGATCGAGAGGACCGAGCGCTCCGACAGGCGTTGTGCCCTCGCCGCCCTTGCCCAGACTTTCCGCCCAGAGCTGCACGAACCAAGCCGAAAGCCGGCCAAGACGATCCGTGTAAGGCATCAGAACGAGTGTCTTGATGCCTTTTTCCTTCGATAACGCGACGGCGGTTGCGGCGCCGACAGCAGGCTGAAAATCTTCCGCAGACTTTGCGGCAAGCAGCGCATCGATCACACTCTTCGCACCAGCACGGATCGCGCGCACATCGAGCCCGCGTGCAATCGCGGGCATCAGGCCGACATTCGTCAGGCAGGAGAAACGCCCGCCGATACCTGTGTGATGCTCAAGCATTGGAATGTTGAAGCGCGAGAACAATGCCCGAAGCCCGTTCGCTTTGCCGGGCTTATCGGGTTCCGTAATGCCGAGAAAAAGTTTGGGAATTTCAGCTTCCAGCCCCGCGGCCTTCACCGCACTCAGCGCAGCAATGGCCTGCGCCAGCGTTTCGGCCGTACCACCCGACTTGGACGTGACGATAAAGCGTGTCGTCCTGAGATCGAGCGTGTTCAAAACGCCTTCAAGCGTCCGCCCATCGAGGTTGTCATAAAAACGTGTGCGGGGACGAGACTTCTGTCCTTCCGTCGCGACGCCGGGAATTTTCCAGCCCGCAAGCTGCGCCAGCGTCTGCCCGCCAAGGCTCGATCCACCGGTGCCGAAGAACACGATCGTCTGCGCGCCGACCGAAAGACGCGCGAGCGCCGCTTCCGCCGCATCAATGTCAGCAGTCTCTTCCGCGATCCGCAGAAGACCGAGACGCTCTTCGCGATAGTCGTTCTTCAGCGCTTCGACATGCGGCCCCATGCGCTTCAGCCACGACTGCAGCGTCTCGCGGGAAAGGCCGTGTTCGCCAATCACCGCATCGAGACATCCGTCGATATTTTGCTTGAACCCGCTTACGTCGTTCTGCCCGTCTTGCATGGCGCTGGAACCGCTCCCGAATGATGGAAGCCCCCGCCTAGCCGATTTCGCCGCAAGGGCCAAGGGCGCGTTTTACCGGCGCCCTTTCCACTCGGTCCTATGGCCGCCAGACGGAGACGATTAACCGGCTTATCCGCGTCGCGAGGCACCGGCGCTGGCCGGTCGCAACGCTGCGGGTGCGTTCGAGGACACCCCAACCGGTTGCCCAACGATCGTGACGATCAGGTCGTCCGGCTTCAGAAGCCGGGCCGCCACGCGCTTGGCATCCTCCAGCGTCACAGCCTCGATCAGCTTATTGCGATTTTCAACATAATCCGGGCCGAACCCTTCCTGCATCAATCCCAGAAGCTGCGACGCGATTTTCGAATTTGTATCGAACCGCAGAGCATAAGATCCCGTCAGATACGACTTCGCGGCATCGAGATCCGCTTGTGTCGGACCATCCTTGGCCATCTTCGCCATTTCCTTGCGGATAATGTCGAGGCTTTCCGCCATAGACGCATTCTTCGTCGCGACGCTACCAACAAGGATCGACGTAAACCGATCGGGCTGCAGGAACGTGTAAACCGAGTAAGCAAGCCCGCGCTTCTCGCGAACCTCTTCCATCAGCTTCGCGGAAAATCCGCCGCCACCAAGAATGTGATTGACGATAAACGCGGCCATGAAGTCCGGGTCATTGCGCTCCATCGCGCCAAGTCCGAACACCGCAACCGACTGCGGAACCGCCATATCGATCACACGCTGATTACCGGCAACAGGTGTCGTCTTACCGACTGGATAAAGATCGGATTTTGCCGGAAGCCCGCCGAAGACCTCATCCAGCATCTTGCCGAGATCAGCCGCCGTAATGTCTCCGACCGCAACAACCTTCAGATTGTCGCGCGCGAAAACGCGCTTGTGATAAGCGGCAAGATCCGCGCCCGTGATCTTCGCAACAGATTCCGGTGTGCCATTCGAAGGCCGCGCATAGGGATGGCCCGCAAATGCCTGCGCATACCATTCGCGCATGGCAACCTTCTCAGGGTCCTTGTCGGCGTAAAGCAGATTAGCAACGAGCTGCTGGCGGATACGATCGACTGCTTCGGCATCAAACCTGGGCTTTTGCACCGAGAGCTTCAGCAGCTCGACGCCCTTGTCGCGGTTCGCCGTCAGGGTTTCAAAGGATCCGTACAGCGAATCCTTCGAGTCGTCGTAGCGCATACGCATGGAGATATCTTCCATGCGTTCCTGAAACTCGGCCGAGCTCAAATCGCCCGCGCCTTCATCCATCATCGCCGTAATGAAATTGGCAACGCCCGGCTTTCCTTCCGGATCCTGACTGCTGCCGCCTTCGAACGCGTATCGCATCGAGATAAGTGGCACGCCGTGCTCTTCTACGAGCCAGGCTTCGATGCCTCCGGGCGACGTAATTTTTTGAATGTTCATTGCTGCTGCCGGACTGCTGATGGAGAGACCAGCGACCGATGCAAACGCAACGGCGCCGAAGGAGATCCGCAAAGCTGCCGCGAAACGGTGGCCCGCAGCAACTCCGCGCGAAAAGATTGTCATTGTCATCACCTCAATTCGCCGTTGGCCGGCATGGGTGCGGTGTCTTCGACTTTCGCAACGCTGCTTTGATCCGGGACCAGGTAGCCCGTCACAGACGCGCGAAGATCGAGATACTTCGCGGCAGCAGCTTTGACGTCCGCCGCGGTAACCTTCGAGATTGCTTCCGGCCAATTCTCGACGTCGGCGACCGTGCGCCCAACCGCAAGGTTCCATCCGTAGCGTCGTGCCAGCGTCGCCTGATTGTCGCTCTCGTAAACGTAGTCAGCGAGGAAGCCGCGCTTCGCCCGGGCAAGCTCTGCCTCCGTCACACCATTCTTGACGACATCTGCAAGCACATCATCGATAGCCGCCTCGACCTTCGGAAGCGGCACGCCGTCAGCAGCGACTGCGTAAACGGTGATCGTACCGCTATCGAGTCCCGAACCCGAATAATCACCGGCTGCGCTCGACGCCAGCTTCGACTCGACAACCAGCTTCTTGTACATGCGGCTCGTAACGCCTGAGCCAACGATCTTCATCATCACGTCAAGCGCTTCGGCTTCACCCGGCTTCGCCGTTACGTAGCTCGGCGTGGTGTAATAGCGTTGCACCGAATAGTTGCCCGCACGCGCATCTTTAAGCTCGATCCGGCGAGCGCCAATCGGCGGCGGCTCGCTGGGCCGATGCCGAGGAGCGCCGACGTCGGGATTGTTCGGAATCTTGCCGTACGTTTCTTCCGCGAGCTTGCGCACTTCTTCATCGGTCACGTCGCCCGAGACGATCAGGATCGCGTTATTCGGCGCATAGTAATGCTTGTAGAACGTCAGCGCATCCTGCCGCGAGAGCTGCTGGATTTCGTGATACCAGCCGATAACGGGCGTTCCATAGGGATCGTTGAGATAGAGCGCTGCATTCATCTGCTCGTCGAGCAGTGCCGCCGGATTGTTCTCAACGCGCGAACGGCGTTCTTCCAGAATGACATCGCGCTCCGTCAGAACTTCCTTTTCATCGAGACGAAGGTGGACCATGCGATCGGCCTCCATCTCCATCATCTTCCCGAGGCGATCTTTCGAAACACGCTGGAAGTATGCGGTCGCATCCTGGCCGGTGAAGGCGTTGTCCTGCCCGCCGAGACGCCCGACGATCTTCGAGAATTCACCGACCGGAATTTTATCCGTCGACTTGAACATCAGGTGTTCGAGAAAATGCGCGATGCCGGATTTGCCCCGCACCTCATCGCCCGCGCCGACGCGATACCAAACCATGTGGGTAACAACCGGCGAGCGGTGATCCGGAATGACGACCACGTCCATTCCGTTCGAAAGCTTGAACTCGGAGGCGCGCGTTCCCGAGGGAGCTGCGAAGGCTTCAGGTGTCAATGCGAGCATGGAGAAAACCAGGAGGGTTAAAGCTGTGAAACGGGTGGACGTCGAAAGACGCATCGTGTCGATCCTTGAATCGTAATCAGCCCCAGATCGGCTGCCTACTCTTTTGCGCAAATTGACGACGTAAACTGCGGTCAACTCTTCGCGAAACGACACCGGTACGCCAGCATCCCGTTCGCGCGAGATGGACGTATGAGTGTGAGGTGGGGGTGGAAAGTCAAATGACAAGCCGTTCATCTCGGCGCGCCTAAATTACTGGCACACCAAGGTTTTCAGAAGGCTACGGAAACAAAGTCTGGAAAAACAATGCACACGCTTTATTGCGTCTCAGTGTCTTCCTCGGGCGCATCGCCCTGGTTCCACTTCTTGACCGCATTGAAGATCGACGGCGCGCACGAACCGAGCGGACCGGAAGCGGTAACCGCCGTTTCATCACCGCGGGCCTTCGCGTCTTCGTAGTGCACTTTGCAGTACGCATCCTGCTTCTTCTGCAAGTCGGATTGCGAAACGTGCTTTTTGCGATCCGGGTCCTGAATCTCGGCCAGCGAAGACTGTCCTGTGGGTCCGCTACCCGGCGCGGGCAACGCCTCCGATTCCATCCCCGGCGGCATCACCAGGGGCTGGCGGGCGGCGAGCTTGGGTTCCTTGTTCGTGGAACCTGTGGAATTCAGTCCCACCGCGTCGAACACCTTGCCGTTGAGCTGAATGTCGTCCATTCCGCACGCGCCAAGCCCGGCGCTGAGAGCGCCCAGCGCCGCGAAGACGACCGCTTTTCCAACCGATTTCAACGACATAAACTATTCCCCGTGCCACCCGACACGCATAGACCGCAGTATGCCGAAATTTACGGCGCTAATGCGACTCGCCCCTGAAGGACTCATACAGCAGGGCCGCTACGCCAGCAACGATCGCTACATCTGCGATGTTGAAGACATACCAATGATACCCAAAGGCATGCATTGAGAAGAAGTCCGCCACGCCCCCAAGATGCAGCCGATCGATCGCATTGCCGATCGCACCGCCAATGATGAGCGCCAACCCCGCCGCCATCAGCCGGCCACCGCCTGAGCGGTTGAGCCACAACCACAATCCAGCGCTCGCAAGCACCGCAAATCCCGCCAGCAGCCACTGGCCCGCCGCCGATTCCTGATTGAACAGCGAATAGCTGATGCCGATGTTCTTCACGTAGATGAGATCGAGAAACGGCGTCACCGTTACACGGCCCTTGCCCTCGATATCGTAGACGAAAATCATCCACCACTTGTGCAGTTGATCGACGGCGATGGTCGCCAGAATCAGCATCAACGCCATCGGCGCGTGCTGGCTCCAGAACCATCCGCGCGCTGCGCTCGCCTCAGGCTTGTCGGTCATCGAAACGTCCGTCCCCTCGTCCACCGGATCACGCCCGCGTCACGCGACTTTCTCAGCATCGATCTCGCGCATCGCTTCAGCGTCACGCGCGGAAAGGTCGGGATATGCGGGATCGCTACCAACGTCCTTCGTGATGCGCCACGAACGCGCGCATTTCGTGCCTTCGGCGCGTTTGACGATGACGCCAACGCCCGGCTCGTTCGGAACCGTGAACGCTCCGTCCGGCGCCGCCGTCGAGAAAATCGAGATGCCCGACGTGATGCAGACTTCTGCCATGTCGACGCCTTCGAGCCCCGACATCAGATCGGGATCGTTGACGTACACGTCCGGAGACGCCTCAAGCGAAGAGCCGATTTTCTTGTTCGCCCGCTCGATCTCGAGTGCACCCGTCACGACGCTGCGCACATCCTTCACGCGATCCCACTTGGCCGCAAGATTGTCGTCTCGCCACTCGCGCGGGATCTTCGGGAACGGAGCGAGATGCACACTCTCGGCTTCGCCGGCCGGGCGATAAAGCATCCAGGCTTCTTCCGCAGTGAACGACAGGATCGGCGCCAACCACCGGATGAGCGCGTCGCAAATCGAATTGACGACCGTCAACGCCGCGCGGCGCTTCAAGCTCGACGGTGCTTCGCAGTAAAGCGTGTCCTTTCGGATGTCGAAATAGAACGCCGAAAGCTCCGTATTCATGAACTGCGTCAGCAGCCCAACGACACGACGATAGTCGTAAGTCTCGTAGGCCTTGCGAATATCGTGGTCGATCTCAGCCAGCCTGTGCAGCATCAGCCGCTCAAGCTCAAAGGGCTTCATATCCTTGAACGCAACGGCTTCGTCGGCCTTGAAATGCGCGAGCGCGCCCAGCATCCAGCGCAGCGTATTGCGCAGCTTGCGGTACGTTTCCGAGAACGTCTTCAGGATTTCCTGACCGATGCGCAGATCGTCTGAATAATCAGACGCTGCGGCCCAGAGTCGAAGAATATCCGCGCCCGACTTCGCCATCACGTCCTGCGGCGCGACGACATTGCCGAGAGACTTCGACATCTTCTGCCCTTTCTCATCGAGCACGAAGCCGTGAGTCAGAACAACATCATAGGGCGCTTCACCGCGCGTACCGCAGCTTTCGAGCAGCGAGGAATGGAACCAGCCGCGATGCTGGTCCGAACCTTCAAGATACATCACGCGATCTTGCCCGCCGTCGCGACGGCGTTTCAATCCCTTGAAACCGGGGAACGCGACGGGATCTTCAAGCGTGAATGCGTGCGTCGATCCGGAATCGAACCACACGTCCAGCACGTCTTTAACCTGCTCCCACTTCGCGAACTCAGCGTCAGGCACGATGTCCTTCAGGAAGCGCTCCTTCGCGCCCTCCTCGAACCAAACGTCCGCGCCCTTTTCGGCGAATGCCTTTTCAATACGCGCAGCAAGTTCGTCTGACTTGGCAAAGTCCGGACCGGGAATAACCTGATCCGTCTCGACGTTGCGGAACACCGTGATCGGCACACCCCAGGCACGCTGACGCGACACCACCCAGTCCGGACGGTTTTCGATCATGCCGTTGATACGGTTCTCACCCACGGCGGGCACCCAATCGACGCGCTTGATCTCTTCCAGCGCAAGCTGCCGCAGCGTTGGCTTGTTATTGCCCGCACCCGGCGACCGGCTCCCCGCAGGAGAGTCGCCGTGCGCAACAGAAGCTCCATCCATTCTGATGAACCACTGCGGCGTGTTGCGGAAAATGACCGGCTTCTTCGAGCGCCATGAATGCGGATACTGATGCTTCAGCCGTCCGCGCGCGATGATGTTGCCAGCCTCGGCGAGCGCCTTGATGACGGCGTCGTTCGCGTCGCCCTTGTCGCCGTTCTCCTTCAGCACGCGCTTGCCTTCGAAGCCCGGCGCCGACTTCGTCAACACGCCATCGGCATCGACCGTGAATGGTACGGTCGTGTCGATGCCCCGATCGCGCAACGCTTTCTGGTTCTTGGTCCAGATAATGTAGTCGTCCGCGCCGTGACCGGGAGCCGTGTGCACAAACCCCGTACCGGTATCGTCAGTGACGTGATCGCCGTCGAGCAACGGCACATCGAAATCATACCCGAGCGACGCCAGCGGATGCGCACAAACAAGCTTACCCAAATCCCCAGCAGCAACGTCGCCGCGTTTCTCGTAGCTCTCGACCTTGGCAGCCTTCATCACGTCGGCAGCGAGCTTGTCGGCAAGGATGTACCTCTCACCGACTTTCGCCCAGTTATTCTCGGGCGCCGCTGTTACCTCATAAAGACTGTATGCGATCCGTGACGAATAGCTGATCGCGCGATTGCCCGGGATCGTCCACGGCGTCGTCGTCCAGATGACGACCGATGCCGTTTTGAGTTCGGCGTGCGCCGTCTCCTTCACAGGAAACTTCACCCAGATCATATCGGACTGATGGTCCTGATATTCGACCTCGGCTTCCGCCAGCGCCGTCTTTTCAACGACGGACCACATGACGGGTTTCGATCCACGATAAAGCTGACCCGTCGCCGCGAACTTCATGATTTCGCGCGCGATGATCGCTTCTGCGTTATACGCCATCGTGGAATACGGATGCGCCCAGTCGCCGATGACGCCGAGCCGCTTGAACTCATCACGCTGCACGTTCAGCCAGTACGCGGCGAACTTCCGGCACTCGTCGCGAAACGCGTTGATCGCAACCGGATCGAGGAAGTTCGGCTTCTCCTTACCCTTCGCGCGATACTGCTCTTCAATCTTCCATTCGATCGGCAGACCGTGACAATCCCAGCCCGGCACATAGTTCGAATCGTGTCCAAGCATCTGCTGCGATTTGACCACGAGATCCTTCAGGATCTTGTTCAGCGCGTGCCCGATGTGAAGATGCCCGTTCGCGTACGGCGGGCCATCGTGCAGCGTGAACTTCACACGCCCCATCGACTGTTTGCGCAACGCCTCGTAGAGCCCGATCTCATCCCAGCGCTTCAAGAGCTTCGGCTCAAGCTCCGGCAGCCCCGCGCGCATCGGAAAATCCGTTTGCGGGAGAAACAGCGTCTTGCTCCAGTCGCGGCCTTCGGCAGGCGCCGCGCTTCCCGCCGCTTTCGCTTTTCCGGCGGCCGTCACGTCCTTCGACATCTAGGGTTCTTTCGCGTTCAATTCTGCGGGCGTTCTAGCAAGAGGAACGAAGACTTGTCACTTAGAGGCGCGAAAACGAAGCAAACAGGGTCGAAAAAGGACTTTCAAACCGCTGACAGCACGTCCCGCGCCTGGGCTATGTCCTTTTCCATCTGCTCCACGAGTTCCTCGGTCGAGTGGAATTTTCGGTCGGCGCGGATGAAGTCGATAAACTCAACCTCGATGTCGCAGCCGTAGAGATCGCCCGCGAAGTCGAACAGAAAGACTTCAAGCACCGGCTTGCCGTCGTCAAATGTCGGACGGGTGCCAAGATAGGCCGCGCCGTCATGCGCCTGCCCGTTGAAATGCGTGCGCACGGCATAGATTCCGTGACCGAGCGTCGTGCCCTTCGGCATCGGTACGTTGGCAGTTGGAAACCCCATCGAGGTTCCTCGCTGGGCTCCGCCGACGACACGCCCCATAACGCGCCATGGCTCCCCGAGCATATGCGCCGCGCCCTTGACGTCGCCCTGCGCAAGCGCGAGCCGCACACCAGACGACGAATAGGCTTCACCAGCATCCGCAATCGGCGGCATCACGGTCACTCCAAATCCAAGCTCTTCACCCGCGCGCACCATCAACTCCGGATTGCCGCCGCGCTTGTGGCCGAAATAGAAGTCGTAGCCGATCACCACATGACCGACGCCCAGGCCCGCAACCAGAACACGCTCGATAAAATCTTCGCCCGTCAGCGATGCAAGCTCCGCATCGAATGGCTCGACGAACGCGAGCTGCAATCCAAGCTTTGAAAATAGCGCAAGCTTTCGCTTGAGCGGCGTCAGCCGAAAGTGCGCTTCGCCCGGCTGAAAGAATTCGCGTGGATGCGGTTCAAACACCATCACCGCCGACGAAATGCTCTTCGCGCGGGCAATGCGGCTCGTCTCGGCGATCAGGCTGCGATGCCCACGGTGCACGCCATCGAAATTACCGATGGCAAGTGCAGCCCCCCGGTAAATCGGCGCAACATGCTTATGGCCATGGATGACGTGCATTAGGGCGCGTTCTTTCCATCTCCGGGGGCTATCGCGGATTGAGAGTTGCTTGTGCCCTTATTTGGGGCGGGAGGGAACCATCAGCACGGCTTCGCCCGTCAAAACCGGCTTACCGTTCACCGAGCAAACGCAATCGAACTTCGCACGCTTTTTATCGGCAACGAGTTCGCTGAGGCGAACGACAGTCTCGACGCGGTCACCGATCTTAACCGGTCCCTTGAAGTTCAAGGTTTGCGAAACGTAAATCGCGCCGGGTCCCGGCAGCGTCATCCCGAAAATGGCCGATATGTAGCCCGCCGACAAAATGCCGTGCGCGATACGTTCCTTGAACAGCGTTGTGGCAGCATATTCGGCATCGAGGTGTACGGGATTGAAATCGCCGGACAACTCGGCATAGGCGACAATGTCCGCCTCGCTAACGACGCGCGAAGTCGAAGCCTCTTGGCCGATCTCTAATTCTTCAAAATACTTCGATCGGCTTGCAGCAGCGAGCATTGGATTTCCTTAGATTAAAGCGCCCTGGCAGCCCCCCAAGGCCCGGCGCCGCGCGACACTACTCCTTCACAAACGCCCGCCGCAACCGTGATACGAGCGATATATCTGCCGCCTTGTCGCAGGAGCGCGGGTGCAATCGCCGCCTTGCCCGGCGACACAGCACGCAGTATAACAACGCAATTCCCCTTATTAACGTTTCACTGACTTTCTCGGGACGCCCGTGGAAGGCCGAAGAAGGACACCCGATGAGCGACCGTCGCCCCCTGATGCCGAAAGCCACCGCCGTTTGGCTTGTGGAGAACACGGCCCTCGCCTTCGACCAGATTGCCGAATTTTGCGGCCTGCATCCACTTGAAGTCAGAGGCATCGCAGACGGCGAAGTCGCCCAGGGCATCAAAGGCATGGACCCGGTGACGAACGGGCAGTTGACGCGCGATGAGATCGCTCGCGGAGAGAAAAACGCCGGACACAAACTGCAGCTCGCGGAAAGCAAAGTGCAGCTTCCGCCGATGCCGCAAACCCGCAAGGGCCCGCGCTATACGCCCGTTTCCCGCCGGCACGACCGTCCTAACGCAGTCCTTTGGCTCCTGCGCAATCACCCCGAGCTGAAAGACAGCCAGATCATGCGTCTCGTCGGCACCACGAAGCCGACGATCGCGCAGATCCGCGACCGGACGCACTGGAACTCGTCACAGTTGACGCCGCAAGACCCGGTAACCCTTGGCCTCTGTTCTCAGATCGACCTTGACGCCGAAGTGAAGAAAGCCGCCCGCCGGGCAGAGCGCGATCGTCCTGAAGCTGAGAAGGACGGCGACAAGCAGGGCACGCTTCTCCCCACCTCCGAGACGACCGCGGCACACGGTACAACAGCCCAGATTTTGGCGCCGAAGGCTGCCGAGGAAGCTCCCGAGGAAACGCCCGAGCAAGAGCAGGCACGCGTTTTCGCCAAGCTGAAGGGCATGACCTCAGTCAAGCCGGACGCTGAGGACGAAGATGAGAGCGAGGCGACGCCCGCGCCATCCAACGAGACCTCTGAGTCCAAGGATGAAGAAAATTCCGACAAGCCCAAGGACGGCGAGTAACTCGCCGGTACGGGGCATAATCGCAAATTATGACAGCAGGCGCGGCTCCCCGGCCCGCCTGGGTATTGGCTAAATTACGCGGTTGCTGCCCTTTCAGCCTTTCGCTAGCGTCCCCAAGATAATGTGATATCTGAGCGCACGAAGCAGAATCGGGACGAGCGGGCGTGGCTAATCCATTTAACGAAAACCTTGCCAAAAATGCCGCCAACTATCAGCAGCTGACGCCGCTGACCTTCCTGGCCCGCTCAGCCCTCGCAGCGCCCGACCACACGGCCGTCATTCACGGCAGCATGCGCATCTCGTATCGCGATTTTTACAACAGAGCTCGCCGCCTCGCGTCCATTCTGACGAAGCTCGGTATCGGCCCTGGCGACACCGTTTCCGTTATGCTCGCCAATACCCCGGCAATGCTCGACGCGCACTACGGCGTGCCCATGACCGGCGCCGTGCTGCATACGATCAACACGCGTCTCGATGCGTCGATCGTCGCGTTCCAACTCGACCACGCCGATACCAAACTTCTGATCACGGACCGCGAATTCGCACCAACGATCAAAGACGCGCTTGCCGCCGCCAAAGTGCGTCCAATCATCATCGACTACAACGATGCGGAATTCCCGCAATCCGGCGAAGCCCTTTCAGATGTCGACTATGAGTCGCTGCTGGCGACGGGCGATTCCGAATTCGAGTGGCGCTGGCCGGAGGACGAATGGGAGGCGATCTCCCTGAATTACACCTCTGGAACAACCGGCAATCCAAAAGGCGTCGTCTACCACCATCGCGGCGCGGCACTGATGTGCTACGCCAATACGATCTCCACAGGCATGACGCGCTTCCCCGTCTACCTGTGGACCCTGCCGATGTTCCACTGCAACGGCTGGTGCTTTCCCTGGTCCGTAACGCTCGCACAGGGCACGCACGTCTGCCTCCGCTGGGTGCGGGCCAAAGCCATGTACGACGCGATCGTCGAACACAAAGTCACCCACGTCTCGGGCGCTCCGATCGTAATGGCGACGCTGCTGAACTCTCCAGCCGAAGAGAAGCGCCCGATCTCACACGTCGTCGCTTTCAACCACGCAGCCGCGCCGCCGCCCGCCGCCGTTATCTCGGCGATGACCGACGCCGGCTTTGAGCTGACGCATCTCTACGGTCTCACCGAAACCTACGGCCCGGCAACGATCAACGAATGGGATCCGTCGTGGGATGATCTGCCCGCCCCAGAGCGCAGCGCCAAGCGGATACGCCAGGGCATACGTTACGTCGCGCTGGAAGGCCTGACTGTCATGGAGCCGGAGACCATGCAGGTCGTTCCGGCGGACGGCGAGACTCTGGGCGAAGTCATGTTCCGCGGCAACATCGTGATGAAGGGCTACCTTAAGAACCCGAAAGCAACGGACGAAGCATTTGCCGGTGGCTGGTTCCATTCCGGTGACCTCGGCGTTCTCCATCCTGACGGCTACATTCAGCTAAAGGACCGCTCGAAGGACATCATCATCTCAGGCGGCGAGAACATCTCATCGATCGAGGTCGAGGAGGTTCTGTACAAACACCCGGCAGTCGCGTTCTGCGCGGTCGTCGCCAAGCCCGATGAAAAATGGGGCGAAACGCCGTGCGCCTTCATTGAACTGCGGCCCGGTTCGAGCGCCACGGAAGAAGACATCATCGAATGGTGCCGCAACGGCTTGGCGCGCTACAAGGTGCCGCGCCGTGTCGTCTTCACGGAAGTACCGAGAACATCGACGGGCAAGATCCAAAAATTCAAGCTGCGGGATATGGCGCGCGACGCCTGACGTCGACGTCAGCGCACGACCGCAAGAACAGCATCTTGTGACAGACACGCGCTTCTCGCGCAGGCGCTTCGGAAGCGCCTCCAGGCCTCGCATCGAGGCCAACGTCACCACCTCTTACTTCACCCAGACTTTGTGCTGGCAATCGAGCCAATGCGCGATCACGTTCCGGTCATGAAACTGGATCGCTCCGCAATTCTGGCAGACGATCATCAAAACATCGACCGGCGCCGTGCTCGTCGGCGAAGACCGTTGGCACGTCAGTTTATGGACGTCGACATCGCATTGTGAACGAAACCGGCCGCAGACCGGACAACCCGTTATATGTTTGCCGAATAGGAAACGATCGACCTCGGCTTTCGAAATATCGCGGGTCTTTTCTTCAACATCTGTCATCGCACTCACCGTGAGATAACTTCCAATATGAATCAGCGTAGGTCTCAAATCCGCAAGTGACAAGGACGGCTTAAGTCCAAAACCAAAAATTGATGAGCAATCGCGCGGGATTGAATTGCGATTGTTTGCGTCGCCGCTATCGCAATGCAATATTCCATTGAACCGGTGCGGGCTCTATTTCTGACGAGTGAGGAGCATCGGTGAACACCTAGGAGCAGATCCACTCGTTAGGCGTCTGCCGATTTAGTCTCATAGGAGGAGCTTTCATGTCTCGCACCAGCCTGACACTTGCGGCCGCTATCGTCGCTTCTGCTCTCGTTCCGGTCTCTCAGCTCCATGCTGAAACGGATGCTGAAACTCTCGTCAACGCGCTCAACGCAGTTTTCGGAAAGCATGATGGCGTCCGCTCAGCCCACACCAACGGCATCTGCGTAGCAGGCAAATTCACACCCTCCGCAGACGCCGCAAGCCTGACGAAAGCGCCTCATTTCACCGCAAAAGAGCCGGTCAACGTGATCGGCCGGTTCTCGATGGGCGGCGGCAATCCCGAAGCGCCCAATACGCAGAAAGACAATGTGCGCGGCTTGGCTTTGCATTTCGATCTCGGCAATGACTCGACAACCGATCTCGTCATGATTTCATCGCCGATGTTCATCGCTCGCGACCCCGATCAGTTCCTTACTCTGCTGACGACCGTCGCAACGAAGGACAAGGAGAAGATCGGCGCGTTCTTCAAGGACAATCCGAGTGCCACGCGCCAGGGCGCCTGGCTGAACTCCCATCCCATTCCCGCCAGCTACTCAACGGTCAATTATTGGGGTGTGCACGCATTTACATTCATAAATGACGAGGGAAAAAAGCAGGTCATAAAATATAAAGCGCTTCCCGTTGGCGGCGAAGTCGGCCTGTCTGACGACGAAGCAAAGTCGAAAGACCCGAATTTCTACCGGGCCGAACTGAAGGAACAGCTCGCCAAAGCCCCGGCCGAATTCACGTTGACGGCAATACTCGGCGAGTCCGGTGACCCAACCGACGATCCGACTGCGGTTTGGCCGGAAGATCAGCGCAAATCCGTTACGCTCGGCAAGATTTCAATCACCGGCCTCGAAGACAATAAGACATGCGATGCAGGTGTTTTCGATCCGACCAATGTCGTTGACGGCATCGACGGTCCCGAAGCGGACAAAATTTTCCCGATGCGGTCGCAAGCTTATGCGGTGTCGTTCTCACGACGCGCGCAATAGCAAAACGCAAGGAGCGGCGGACAATCAAAACGTCCGCCGCCTCCCGCTTGTCACCCTGCTTCGACGATTGCCGCTAAAATATAAAAAGCCCCGCTCGGCGAGCGCATCGGCGCTGCGGGCAGGGCTTCCACCTGGACGTTATCAACTTTGGGGGAGAACTAATGTCGTGTTTCGCGACTTAGTCGCTCTATCAGATCTTTCAACTTTAGTTTTTCGAGTTTCCAACGGCGAATTTCAATGTCATCTGAACCCGGGCTCGCCACTGCTCTGTCGATACGTTCAGCAAGTGTGCGATGCTTCTCTGCGAGTTCTGCAAGATGAGCCGTAACTGCCATCAGTTGCCTCCTAAAGAGTTTGCAGACGTGGAAATCGTGCCACACGTTTCGCGCGTTGTCCAACCTCCAAAAGACGCAAACTTGTAATGTGATCACGCCTGTTTTCCAGGTTGCCGCGCCTTCGTCAGATATTAGAAATAATTTCAGCCAATTAGATTCGCCTTGCCGCCCCGGTAAGTTTGCCTGTTGCAAGAACAAGTACAATCGACCAAAACGCTGGAAACGACCGGCGGGATTAGGATTATTGCGATGGAGCGGCGCGACGAACGCGAGCTCAGGGAAGAACTGGTAGCCTTGCGGGCCGAGCACAGAAAGCTCGACTGCGAGATCGTCGCCCTTGAAGATAACCCCTTGGCTGACCAGCTTTTGGTCAAGCGGCTGAAAAAGAAAAAGCTGATCCTTAAGGATCGCATTACGCAGGCCGAAGACCGGCTGCTGCCTGACATCATCGCGTAAACGCCCGCCCGGCGATCCGGACGAAGCGGTTTGCGCGCTTCGCACGTTAGAACCGTATGGCGTCCGTATCACCCCCTGTCGATACCTGGCTCTACCCGGCCGAAGCGGGGCTCTATTGCGAGCCCGGCGACTTCTATATCGACCCCCATCGGTCCGTTGACCGGGCCGTAATCACCCACGGCCATAGCGATCACGCCCGCGCCGGACACGGGTCCGTGTTGGCGACGGCCGAAACAATCGCCATCATGAAGAAGCGGTATGGGCCCGAGTGCGCCGGTGCATTCCAGCCTCTGGCGCTCGGATCCCCAGTCACCATCAATGGCGTAACTGTCCGCTTGGCCCCCGCCGGTCACATTCTCGGCTCCGCGCAGGTCGTGCTCGAATGGGGCGGACGCCGAGCGGTGATTTCCGGCGACTACAAGCGCGCGTTCGACCCAACGTGCACGGGCTTCGAGCTCGTTCCCTGCGATGTCTTCGTAACCGAGGCCACGTTCGCGCTCCCCGTCTTCCGACATGAAAAGGCAGAGCACGAAGCCGAAAAGCTCTTGAACTCGATGGCCGCCGAACCCGACCGCACGCACCTGATCGGCGCCTATAGCCTCGGCAAATGCCAACGCATGATCCGGGTGATCCGAGATGCCGGATACGACGCGCCGATCTATCTGCACGGAGCCGTCGTCGGCCTGACGGAGCTTTATCAGAATCTCGGCATCGACCTTGGAGAGGTCCGCCCCGTTTCCGAGTCCGACCCCAAGGCGATACGCGGCGGCATCGTGATGTGCCCGCCGTCGGCCCTGGGAGACCGTTGGTCCCGTCGCTTCGGCGACCCCGTCAATGCCTTCGCGAGCGGTTGGATGCGGGTCCGTGGCCGGGCGCGCCAACACGGTGTCGAGTTACCCCTCGTCGTATCCGATCACGTCGATTGGCCGGAGCTGATCGAAACGGTCGTCGAAACGGAAGCCGAAGAAATCTGGGTCACACACGGCCGCGACGACGCGCTGGTTCACTACCTCTCTTCCATCGGACGCAAAGCGCGCGCACTCGCCCTTGTCGGCCGCGAGGAGGAGGCGGAATAACATGCAAGCCTTCGCTCGCCTTCTCGATAACCTCGTCTACACGCAAAGCCGAAACCGCAAGATTGCGTTGCTGGGCCGCTATTTCCGTTCCGCGCCAGATCCCGATCGCGGCTGGGCACTCGCCGCGCTAACCGACGGCGTGCCAATCAGATTGTCGTTACGGCGCATGCTGACCGATCTCGTCAGCCGCTTCATTGACCCCGTACTCTACCGCTTGTCGCGCGATTACGTCGGCGACACCGCCGAAACCGTTGCGCTGCTCTGGCCGGATTCACCGAGCGAGCGTCTCTCGTTCGATATGTCTGCAGCAGCTCAAATATCTCCCCTGTCCGCCGCGAACGAGAGTGCATGGGGCACCGCGGCGCGTGGTGACAACGCCTCCCAACTAACGCTTGATCTCGCACCGGCCGAACGACCCGCGCTCTACGAACAGCAAGCCGTCGGAATCGATATGATCGGCCACAATTCCGGAGACGAGGCTCCTGGTCTTTCTCTCGCAAACGTCATCGCGGAAATGTCGGAAGGCACCACAGCCGAACGTACCGAACGCCTCGGCCGCCAGCTTGACCGGCTGGACGCCACCGGTCGCTGGGCGTTGCTAAAGCTGCTCGGCGGCGCGCCGCGTGTCGGCGTGTCAGCCCGGCTCGCACGCACCGCCCTTGCCGAATGTTACGGCCGCGACGTCTCGGAGATCGAGGAAATCTGGCACGCGCTCGAACCGCCGTACCTCGAACTGTTCGCATGGCTCGACGGCAAGACCGTGCGCCCCGATCCCGGCGCCAAGCCCGTCTTCCGCCCCGTGATGCTGGCGCACCCGGTCGAAGATGAGGACTGGCCGCGGATGATGCCGGAAGACTTCGTCGCCGAATGGAAATGGGATGGCATCCGCGTTCAGATCGCAGCGCGCGGCAGCGGTGGCGTGCGTATGTTCTCCCGTCAGGGCGATGACATATCCGGCGCGTTTCCGGAAATCCGCAGCGCCTTCGCCGGACACGATTGCGTCGTCGACGGCGAGCTTCTCATTATGCGGGACCGTGAGATCGCACCCTTCAACGATCTGCAACAGCGTCTCAATCGCAAGACGGTGACGGCGAAAATGATGTCGTCTTTCCCGCCGCACGTCCGCCTCTACGATCTGTTGTTCGACGGCGCAGAAGATCTGCGCACACTCCCCTTCGGCGAACGGCGCGCACGGCTCGAATCCTGGCACGCTCATCATCATCCACCGCTGACGGACGTATCTCCCCTCGTCCTCTTCGAAACATTCGACGATCTCGGAAAGCTCTGGGCGTCGTCTCGTGAAGAGGGCATCGAAGGGCTGATGCTCAAGCGCCGGGACAGCGCCTATCAAGCAGGCCGCATCAAAGGCAAATGGTTCAAGTGGAAGCGCGCGGCCCTGACGCTCGATTGCGTACTGATGTACGCCCAGCGCGGCTCTGGCAAACGATCATCATTCTATTCCGACTACACATTTGGCGTTTGGCGTGACAGCGACGATGGCGAACGAGAACTGGTGCCGGTCGGCAAAGCCTATTCGGGCTTCACCGACGAAGAGCTGCTCGAACTCGATCGCTGGATCAGAACCCACACAACCGAAACATTCGGTCCGGTGCGCGCGGTGGAACCGGGCATCGTTTTGGAAGTGGCCTTCGATGCCGTCCAGGCGTCCACTCGGCATAAATCCGGCGTCGCCATGCGCTTTCCCCGCATTCATCGTATCCGACGTGACAAACCGGTGGCCGAAGCCGATACCCTCGAGACGGTCCAGCGCCTCCTGGCGGACGGCTCCCGGCCCACAGCCCCACCGGCAGGCGAGTTATAGAAGGTTCCGCAGGGGATCCTGGCTATAAGCACCAGGTATTACGCCCAAATATCCTTGAAAATAGCCCCCACCTCTTGTACCGACGACGTTCCATTTTTAGAGTGGGCTGGCAATTCACGCGGCCGCCACGCAGGATCCCATCACATGACGTCAGGCGCGCCGGTTGTCGGCATCATCATGGGTAGCCAGTCCGACTGGCCGACGATGAAGCATGCTGCCGACATCCTCGAAGAGCTCAGCGTTCCATTCGATTCGAAGATCGTTTCTGCTCACCGCACACCAGAACGGCTTTACACCTTCGCCAAGGGCGCGAAAGACGCGGGCTATAAAGTCATCATCGCAGGCGCAGGCGGCGCAGCGCATTTGCCCGGCATGACAGCATCCATGACAACCCTCCCCGTTTTGGGCGTTCCCATTGAAAGCAAAGCCTTGAAGGGACAGGACAGCCTGTATTCGATCGTGCAAATGCCGGCGGGCATTCCGGTCGGCACACTCGCGATCGGTGATGCGGGCGCCAAGAACGCCGCCCTGCTCGCAGTCCAGATCCTAGCCCTGTCGGACGCTGCATTGTTCGCGCGCCTTGAAGATTGGCGGCGCAGTCATTCTGCCGGCGTCGCCGAAGCGCCAGTCCGCGGTTGAGGCATTGGCAATGACCGCACTTCCTCCCGGCGCAACGATCGGCATCCTTGGCGGTGGCCAGCTTGGGCGCATGCTCGCAATGGCCGCGGCACGCCTCGGCTTTCATACGCACATCTTCGCGCCCGAAGCTGATAGCCCCGCATTCGAAGTTGCATCAGCTTTTACTGTCGCTGCCTACAACGACGAAGCGGCACTCGCCTCCTTCGCCAAAGCTATCGACGTCGCAACATACGAATTCGAAAACATCCCCGCCGCGACGGTGGATTTTCTCGCGCGCCATATTCCGGTGCGCCCGGATTCAAATGCGCTCGCAACGGCGCAGGACCGCATCAACGAAAAATCCCTCGCGCGCAAACTCGGTGCCGCGACGGCGAATTTCGCAGCGATTGACGACCTCAAATCGTTGAAAGCAGCGCTCGAAGCGGGCTTCGCTTGCCCTGCAGTTCTGAAGACCCGGCGCTTCGGTTACGACGGCAAAGGCCAGGCAAAAATTCTCGAGCCCAGCGAGGCCGAGGCTGCCTGGGAGAAGATGAGCAACCAGCCGTCCATCCTCGAATCGTTCGTAGCTTTCCGGTCGGAAGTTTCCGTCATCGCCGCCCGCTCGCTCGACGGCACCTTCGCAGCCTACGATGTCACCGAAAACGAACACCGAGACCACATCCTTCACCGCTCGGTGGCGCCAGCCCGCCTCGCTCCTGACGTCGCCGCCGAAGCGATCGTCATCGCCCAGAAGATCGCCGGGCAACTCGGATACGTTGGCGTATTTGCCATCGAGTTCTTCGTCGTGAATGAATCCGGGCGCGACCGCCTCTTCGTTAACGAAATGGCACCCCGCGTTCATAATTCAGGGCATTGGACGATCGACGGCGCGATGACTTCGCAGTTCGAACAGCACATTCGGGCCGTCGCGGGATGGCCGCTGGGCTCCACCGAACTCAAGGCCGCTGGCGCAGAAATGATCAACTTGATCGGCAATGACATCCTGGATTGGCCAACGATCGTGGCTGAGCCGGGCACTTTCCTTCACCACTATGGGAAGAAAGAGGTCCGCCCGGGCCGCAAGATGGGCCACGTTAATCGCCTGTTGCTGGCAGCCCCGGCATGATGGCTCCGCAGGCTGAGCGCGGCACCCTGTGGCGGCCCGTAACCAATTGCCAATCCCGCGCAGCTTTGCTAGAACAACCCAGAAATTAAACGCGGGCTCCGGCAGCGAAGCTACCGGAGCTGGTGTTTTTGTGCATTCAACAGTTCGGAATTCTATAGAGGATATAACTGCTTGCAGGTTCTCGTTCGCGACAACAATGTCGATCAGGCACTCAAGGCGCTTAAGAAGAAATTGCAGCGCGAGGGCGTATTCCGCGAGATGAAGCTCCGCGGTCACTTCGAAAAGCCCTCGGAGAAAAGAGCGCGTGAGAAGGCCGAGGCTATCCGTCGCGCACGTAAGCTTGCCCGCAAGAAGTTGCAGCGTGAAGGCCTGCTGCCCAGCAAGCCCGCCGCGGCACGTGGCGGCCCGGGTGGTCGCGGCGGTCCTGGCGGCCCGCGCGGTGGCGCAGGTGCCGGAGCTGGCGCTGGTGCCGGTCAAGCTGGCGCCGGAACGGGCGGCGGTTTCCGTGGCGGCAACAGCGGCGGATTTTAAGCCTCTGCTGGATTGTTAAGTTTCAAAGGGCTCGCGATTGCTATCGCGGGCCCTTTCTCTTTGGGCCTTCGCCACCGTCGCGAGCGTGGCTATTTCTTCCGAAGCGCATCGACCCAGGCGTCGATGCGTGCAAACGATCCAAACTCACTGTGGTTGTCGTGGCCGGCTCCGCGAATGATCTCAAGCTGCTTCGGCTCATTCGCGGCCGCAAACAACCGGCGCCCCATATCGACTGGAACGACCTCATCGGCATCGCCGTGAACGATCAGCAGCGGCGCGTGCACGGAACCGATGTAACGGATCGAATCGTAACGATCCTGCAGCAACAGCCCAACTGGCAGCCACGGGTAAAGCTGCTGCGCCCGTTCCGCGATCGACGTGAACGGGCTGTCGAGAATGACGCCGCCGACGGGCTTTTCGCTCGCAACTTGCACGGCCACGCCCGTGCCGAGCGATTCCCCATAGATGATGATGTCTTCCGGACGAATGCCCTTCCGCACCAGTGCATCGTAGGCAAGTTTTGCATCGGCAATGTTCGCGCGTTCGCTCGGACTGCCCGTCGATCCGCTGAAGCCGCGATAGGACATCATGAACATGCCGCGGCCGCGGTTGAGATATTTGCGGATGCGCTCGTTCCTGAGTTCCAGCGCGCCGCCGTTGCCGTGGAAGTAAAGCAGCGTCGGCTGGCCCGGCTGTGCCGCCGCATACCACGCAACGATGCTTTCGCCGTCCGGCGTCTGGAGGATTTCTTCGGAGACCGAAGGCAGCCCAGCAGCAGCCGGAGCGGTCCGCGTGGGGTCCGGAAAATAAATGAAGTGGCGCTGCGCCAGATACATGACCGAGACAGCAAGCGCATACAGCGCAACCACTGCAATGAGGAGAATTTTCAGCACACCGCCCTCAAGCGACTGTAGCAATGGCGTCTGCCGATTCAGATATCGCGCACGAGATAGCCGATGCGAGAACCCTCACGCTCCCGGATCATTTCGAGCGCCGAGAGAATGTCGAGACCGTGCAACGGCAAACCGGTCTCGGCAATGGACTGAGCATTGAGGTTCTGCAATTCGTGATAGATCGGCTCGGCCGTCTTATGCAGCATCGCGACGACGGCAACGGTCTTTCTTGGCATATTGGGCGGCACGCGCGGGAAAACCGACGCCAGCAACTCTTTCGCCTTGCCCGAGAAATACGATGAGAACCGCCCCAGCACCGAGACGAGCTTGATCGCAGGCGTCTCTTCAAAGCGGTATTTGTAGCGCTCCATCCACTCGAACAGCTTGTCCATCGTGAAGTCCTGGAGCCGGATGTTCGCCGTGCCGCGATAATCCTGCCATTCCGCGACGAGATCGAAGCCGGACTCCATATCGATGTCAGCCGGAGCAAACGTGGTCTCGGTCTCGACGCCGACGCGCTCCAGGAAATCGCGGTTCTTGCGCGAGATAGACGTCGGATACGTCGGCAGCATATACGCCCCGCCACTGCCTTGCTCGTAGGCTAGCCGCACAAGCTTCGAGCAGAAGAGATTGCGCGTCGCATCCGTCCGCATCGAGAAGTCATACAGAATGCGTTTTCCGCCGCGCTCATGCGATGCCGCGACGTAATCGAAAATCGATTTCGCCGCCCGCGCCGCAAGATCCGCATCGCGATTGCGGTAAAGCACCGCCCGCATGATGTGATGATCGAGCGCTTTCGAAAGCGGATTGATGACGGCGCCGTCCTCGATGAGGCTCTCGACCATCCAGTGGTCGCCCGCTTCGTCGACGTAAACGATGCCGATGTGACTGAACTGACTGTCGACATCGCCGATGCGCGCGATGGCAGCGCTATTGTGCGCCGTTCCGCGAACGAGGATCACGTCACCCGACTGAAACGCCAGCGGCGCGCCGTTACGATAGAATCCGTAATTGACGAGCGTGTTGTTTTCCGTACCCGTGAAACCGCGCAGCAGATAACTGCTCTCCCGCCCGCTCCGGTGCCCGATGGCAATTTCGCCAAGCATGTCCGAGACGTAACGCAGCACGCGGAAAACATCGCGAAAGCCCTGCGTCGCGGCAGGCGTCATCAGCCCGAGCATTTCGTAGTGCGCTAGCTTGGCCCGCAGCCCGACCCTCAAGTCGAACAACCGATACATGAGCGCAGGCGCAGACTTTACGATCCCCGCAACGTCGTAGTCCGCAAACCGCGCATTCGCGGCGTGCTCGTAGATGCAAAGAAGGTTGCGTTCCAACAGCGCCGAACTGGTAACCGGCGTCGCAGCGAGAATCTCGATGCGCTCAATATCGTTTTCGAATGACGCCGACGCAACGGGAGCCAACACGCAAAACCCCTCAAATACCGTGTGCCCCCGGTTATATCAGACCAGTCTCCGATCTGCGCCGGTGGCACACCGATGTGCCGCCGACTGTTGCAGATGCGCCCCGGCCTCTCAGGCACGCGTTCTAGTGGCTGAGGGCTTTAACGATGTCTTCCGTCATTTTCTTGGCATCGCCGAGAACCATGACGGTATTGTCACGGTAGAACACGGGGTTATCGATGCCGGCATAGCCGGACGCGAGCGAGCGCTTGTTGAAGAACACCGTACCGGCCTTCCAGACCTGCAGCACGGGCATGCCGTAGATCGGCGAAGACTTGTCGTCTTCGGCAGCCGGATTGACGACGTCGTTCGCGCCAATCACGTAGACTGCGTCCGCCTGCGAGAACTCGCTGTTGATGTCCTCAAGCTCGAAGACTTCGTCGTAAGGCACGTTTGCTTCGGCCAGAAGCACGTTCATGTGGCCGGGCATACGTCCCGCAACGGGATGGATGGCATACTTGACCTCGACGCCCGCCTTCTTGAGCGCATCCGCCATTTCGCGAAGTGCGTGCTGCGCCTGGGCAACCGCCATGCCGTAACCCGGCACGATGATGACCTTCGCCGCGTTCTGAAGAACGTAAGCCGCGTCTTCAGCCGAACCGAGCTTGACCGGCTTCTGTTCGCCGTCTCCGCCGCCCGCTGCAGCCGTCTCACCGCCGAAGCCGCCAGCAATCACCGACAGAAACTGGCGGTTCATGCCCTTGCACATGATGTACGACAGAATGGCGCCGGACGAACCAACGAGCGCGCCAGTGATGATCAGCGCGATGTTGCCAAGCGTGAAGCCGATACCGGCCGCGGCCCATCCCGAATACGAGTTCAGCATCGAGATGACGACGGGCATATCCGCGCCACCGATCGGGATGATGATCAGCACACCGAACGTGAACGACAACAGCACGATCAGCCAGAACAGCCACGCCGAGCCGCCCGAAAGAATAAAGAGGTAGATCATCGTCGCCAGCACCAGCGCCACGATGCCGTTGATCACATGGCGCATCGGCAGCAGGATCGGCTTACCCGACATCCGGCCAGAAAGTTTCGCAAAAGCAATGACCGAGCCTGTGAACGTGATCGCACCGATCGCGACACCAAGCGCCATTTCGAACAGGCTGCCGCCCTTGATCCCAAGACCCGGATTAGCGGGATCGACGAGAATGCCGAAAGCTGACGGCGCATAAAGGGCGCTGGCAGCAACGAACACCGCCGCAAGACCGACGAGCGAGTGAAACGCCGCGATCAGCTCTGGCATCATCGTCATCGGGATTTCGCGCGCAGTTTTCGCGCCGATGAAGCCGCCGATGCCGAGGCCGAGCAGGATCAGGATCCAGGAAAACACTGTCGGTTGTGCCAGGCCGAGCGTTGTCAGCACGGCGATACCCATACCGATCATGCCGAACAGGTTGCCCTGACGCGAAGATGCAGGGCTCGAAAGCCCACGAAGCGCCAGGATGAACAATACCCCCGCGGCGAGATAAAGAAGGGCGGCGACGTTAGCAGACATTGCAGTGTTCCCGGCTTATTTTTGGGCCTGATAGAGACGTTGGGTGAATGAAAACGGCGTCAGCCGTCTTTCTTCGCCGGCGCTTCTTTCTTTTTGTACATCGCAAGCATGCGGTTCGTGACGAGGAAGCCGCCGAAGATATTGACCGAGGCCATAATCAACGCGAGGAAGCCGAAGATCTTGGCCATCACGCTATCCGAAGTCGTCAGCGTGACGCCGACCGCGAGAAGCGCGCCGACAACGATCACCGACGAGATCGCGTTGGTGACGCTCATCAGCGGCGTATGCAGCGCTGGCGTAACGGACCAAACGACGTAGTAGCCGACGAACACGGCGATGACGAAAACCATCAGCTCATAAACGGCCGGGCTGACGTGATCGGCGCCATCGGCAGCGAATGCTGCGCTTGTGGCGAGACAGGTCGCCAGCAACGCCACGGCAAGACTTTCAATGAAGCGCATGACGTGCCTCCCTATTGGCTCTGAGCGGCAAGATTCGGATGCACGATCGCGCCACCCTTGGCGACGAGCGTGCCTTTGATCAATTCATCGTCCCAATTGACCGCAAGAGCTTTTTCTTTCTTGTCGACCATGGTTTCGACGAACGCGAAGAGATTGCGCGCATAAAGGCTAGACGCGTTGGTCGCGATCGTTCCCGCAAGATTGAGCGGCGCGAAAATCTTGACACCGTTCGGCGTCTCGACGGTCTTCCCAGCTTCGGTCAGATCGGTATTGCCGCCACGCTCACCCGCGAGATCGACGATGATGGCGCCAGCCTTCATGTTTTCGATCATGGCACGAGAAATGAGCTTCGGCGCAGGACGCCCCGGAATGAGCGCCGTCGTGATGACGAGATCCTGCGTCTTGAGGTGCTGCGCGACGAGTTCCGCCTGCTTCGCCTGATATTCCGCGCTCATCGGCTTGGCATAACCCGCCGCCGTCTGCGCCTGTTTGAATTCCTCGTCCTCAACGGCGATGAACTTCGCACCGAGAGACTGCACCTGTTCCTTCGTCGCCGGACGCACGTCCGTCGCTGTTACCTGTGCGCCAAGGCGTCGAGCGGTTGCGATCGCCTGCAGACCGGCAACGCCAACGCCCATGATGAATGCCTTCGCCGCCGGAACCGTACCGGCTGGCGTCATCATCATCGGCAAGGCTTGGCCAAACATCGCCGCTCCATCAACGACGGCCTTGTAGCCCGCGAGGTTCGCCTGGCTCGACAGCACGTCCATCGACTGTGCGCGCGTGGTACGCGGCATGAATTCCATCGAGAACAGCGTGGCGCCTGTACCAGCAAGCGCGTCGAGCGCCGAACGATCACCATACGGATCGATCATAGCAACGACGAGCGCACCGGGCTTCAGGCCCGCGATCTCTTCAGCACTCGGCCGACGCACGCTGAGCAACACATCCGCACCGGCCAATGCCTGCGGACGGCTGACAGTTTCAGCTCCCGCCGCGCGGTAAGCCTCGTCGGAAAATCGCGATCTCGCGCCTGCGCCAGACTCAATCCGGACCTGGGCGCCGAGCGCGATAAATTTCTTGGCGGTATCGGGCGAAATCGCAACTCGCGGTTCGTCGGCCGATTCACTGGTGACAGCAATCGTGATCATCTGCCAGTCCGGTTCAGGAAATGTCCGCGTATAGGAGCGGAATTGAAAGTGGCAGGCGCCGCAAGAGTGCCTGCCTGGGCTTCAGAAACTGACGGGCATCAACGCCCGGCAATATCAGGTGAGAAAGATCTTCATGCCAGCCAGGAGAACGACCAACGCAATCGTGCCCCACTTCGTGACCGCCAGAAAACCCTGATAGGTTTTCACATGCTCTGCGTAATCCATTGCCGGATGGCCATTCGATGTATCAACACTCACGTCGCGTCTCCTGCTAGGCGAATTGAAATTCCCCAAAGGTCCTAGCCTAAGAGGACGCGGGCTTCAAGCCGCCGTAGGACGGGCCTAATCCACAAGTTGAATGGCGGTCAAGCCGCGGCCTTTAGGCGCCCCTCAAACGGCCACCTGCGTCCCCACCTCGACCACTCGGTCGGTCGGGATATTGAAATAGGTCGTCGCATCTTCGGCCGTACCCGCCAGCCAGATGAACAGGTGCTCCTGCCAACGTGGCATTTCCGATTTCGGCGTCGTCCGCAGCGACCGCCGCGAGAGGAAGAATGACGTCGCCCCTATATCGATATTGCAGTCCTTACGCCGCGCGTGCTCCAGCACCTTGGGCACGCTTGGCGTCTCCATGAACCCATAGCGCGCGATGATCCGAATGAAGTTGTCGGACACCTTCTCAATCGTCACCCGCTCGTGGCGCAAAACCCTCGGCCTTTCGACGGTGCGAATGGACAATAGAATATTGCGCTCATGCATAACCCGATTGTGCTTCAGGTTGTGCATCATCGAGGTCGGCGCCGAATAGGGATCGCCCGTTACGAAAACAGCAGTGCCCGAAACCCGGTGCGGCGGCTTCGCTTCGAGTTTGCGAACCAGCCAATCCAAATCGGCCTCGTTACGTTTCGTCGCCTTCGCGAGAACCCGCGTACCGCGCACCCACGTATACATGACCGTCGCAACCATCGCGGCCAGGACGAGCGGCACCCAGCCACCCTCCAAGACTTTCAGAACGTTTGCCGCGAAGAAAGCCTGCTCGATCAGCAGCAACGGTATGACCACGACAATGACGCGCCACAACGGCCACTTCCAGCAACGCCAGATCACGAAGAACGCCATCAATGAATCGATGACCATCGCCGCGGTGACGGATATGCCGTACGCCGCCGCAAGGTTGGACGACGTGCGGAAGCCAAAAATCGCCAGCAGAACTGCGATATACAAAATCCAATTTACGCGCGGCATGTAGATCTGCCCCGCAACGCTTTCGGACGTGTGCCGAATGTGCAGTCGCGGCACGAGACCGAGCTGAATGGCCTGGCGAGTGAGCGAGAAAGCGCCCGTTATCACGGCCTGACTCGCAATCACGGTCGCGAATGTCGATAGAATGAGCATCGGAATAAGCGCGTATTCCGGATAGAGCCGATAGAACGGATTCTGCATCGCGCTCGCGTCGTTCATGACGAGCGCACCCTGTCCGAAATAGTTCAGAACAAGCGCTGGCATCACGAAGTAAAGCCAAGCCCCCGCAATCGGCCGACGGCCAAAGTGCCCAAGGTCAGCATAGAGCGCCTCGGCACCCGTACAGGCCAGAAAGACGAGGCCCATAACGGTGAGCCCAAGGATGCTGTTGTGAAAGACGAACGCGACGGCGTGATACGGATTGAGCGCATGAAAGACGTTCGGGTTATCGGCAATATGCATAAGCCCGCCGAGAGCCAGAACCGCGAACCAGACCGCCATCACCGGTCCGAAAAACTGCGCCACGCGATCGGTCCCGCGTGACTGCATCCAGAACAGGACCGTCAACACCAGAACTGCGACCGGGAGCACCGCGACCTCGAACTGAGGCGCGATGAGCTCCAAACCCTCGACGGCCGAGAGCACAGAAATCGCCGGTGTGATCACCGCATCGCCGTAGAAGAATGACGCGCCTGCGATTCCGAGCGCGCCAAGCAGCGGCGCGCTTCGCTTCGCAACGGACTGCCCAAGCGCCATGAGCGCGAACATGCCGCCCTCGCCGTTGTAGTCGGCGCGCAGCAACAGCAGCACGTACTTCACCGTGACGACGAGCGTCAGACTCCAGAAAATAAGTGAGAGCACGCCGAGAACGGCTTCCGGAACAGTCCCGGAGTGAGAGGCAGCCGTAATCGCTTCCTTGAATGCGTACAGCGGGCTCGTACCGATGTCGCCAAAAACGACACCAACTGAGCCCAAAGCGAGAGCCCAGTAATTTTTGCTATCCGGACCTTCCGCTGAGCCGAACTCGGCCCCCTGAAAGGCGGCTTGCGGTTGTGCCATAGAGGCACCTCGATATGAGGACGCTGCGACGCAGCAAAGTGGCGGCTTCTACTCCCGGTCGTTTGAGATTGAAAGCCCGAAAATCGTTGTGAAACCCCCTGCGACGGCTTGACAATGCCGTCGCAGGGAAAATCGTTTCGCTACTGTCGAAATAATTAAGGGGACCCCGCCGACCTGCCTCAGTCCATGGCCTCCAGGTCGTCGATCATGCCTTCAACCACCTTCAGACCCTTGGACCAGAACTCAGGGTCCCGGGCATCGAGACCGAAGGGTGCCAGCAGTTCAGAATGATGCTTCGACCCACCCGCTTTCAACAGGTCGAAATACTTCTGAACGAACCCGGGGTGTGCCTCCGCATAGAGTCCGTAGAGCGAATTCACCAGGCAATCGCCGAAGGCGTAGGCGTACACATAGAACGGCGAATGAATGAAGTGCGGGATGTACGTCCAGAACACTTCATATCCCGGATTGAGCTCGATCGCCGGACCAAGGCTCTCGCGCTGAACCTCCAGCCAGATGGCGTTCAAACGATCTGACGTGAGTTCCCCGTTGCGGCGCTCCTCGTGAACCTTCCGTTCGAACGTATAGAACGCGATCTGGCGCACGACCGTATTGATCATGTCCTCGACCTTGCCAGCGATCATCGCCTTCTTTTCGCGCTTGTCCTTCGTCTCGGCGAGCAGCGCGCGGAACGTCAGCATTTCGCCGAAAACGGACGCGGTCTCGGCCAGCGTCAGCGGCGTCGGCGCCAGCAGCGGCCCCTGCGGACGCGCCAGCCATTGATGCACACCGTGCCCGAGTTCGTGCGCAAGCGTCATCACGTCTCTCGGCTTGCCGAGGTAGTTCATCATCACATACGGATGGACCGAGGGAACCGTAGACGCTGAAAACGCACCCGGCGCTTTGCCCGGCTTCACCGGCGCATCGATCCAACGCTTATCAAAGAATTGCTTGGCGATCGTTGCCATTTCCGGAGCGAAGCCGTTGTAAGCGCCAAGAACGATCGTCTCGGCCTCCGCCCAACTGATGACGCGTTCCGGCTTATCAGGAAGCGGCGCGTTGCGGTCCCACGTGTTCAGCTTCTCCTTGCCGAGCCACTTGGCCTTCATCGCATAATAGCGGTGAGACAGGGCCGGATAGGACGCACGCACGCTGGAAACCAGCGCATCCACCACCGGCGCTTCGACCCGGTTGGCAAGGTGGCGGCTATCCGCCACATCTTTGAAGTTCCGCCAGCGGTCGGAAATCTCTTTGTCTTTCGCGAGCGTATTCGTGATTAGCGTGAAGAGCGGGAGATTAGCCCGGAAGGTTTTGCTCAACGCCGCCGACGCGGCCTTGCGCTTTGCTTCATCCACGTTCGACAGCAAATTCAATGTCGGTTCGAGGGTCAGCATCTCTGCTTCACCTTCGACATCGAACTTCAGCGACGACATCGTCTCATCGAACAAGCGGTTGAACGCGCCGCGGCTCGTCTGCGACTTCTCCGTGAAAAGCGTCTCGAGCTTTTCATCGAGCTGATGCGGCTTTTCCTTCCTGAGGTCGTCCAGCCACGGCTTATACCGCGCAACGGCTTTATGCTTCACCGCCGCCGCCATCGTCGCGTCATCGATCTGGTTCAGCTCAAGCTCGAAAAAGATCAGGTCGGTGTAAAGTTTCGTCAGCGCTTCCGAAACGTCGCCGTTGAACTTGGCGCGTGCGGGATCCGTCTGATTGAGTACGTAGTAAAGGCCGGAATACGAACCGAGCTTGCCCGCAAGATCTGCAAGCTTCTCATAATCCTGGATCGCGCCAACCAACTTGTCGCCATCGGCCGCAAGCCCGGCCAGCTTCCCCTGATAGGTCGCCCTGATCCTCTGGGCTTCAGCAGCCGCCGCTTTGAGGTCGGCCTGCACTTCCGGTGCGGTGGGCGATTTATACAGGTCGCTCAGATCCCATTCCGGCATCGCGCCAAACGCATCGGTCTTCGAAGGAGCGGCGCCAGCGTCTGTAGCGGGTGCATTCTTGGGAAGTGAATTGAAGGGCATCTGCATTCTTTCTCGCGAGCAATCAGGTTGGCAGGGGCAAGAGCGTTACCACACACGCGCCGTTGCGCAAATTTGGGGCTTTCAATCCGCCGTTGCATCGCGCAGTCCGGCGGCAGGCACACCGCTGCATCAGATGCGAATTCGGAGGCAAGATTTCCAGAGCGCCCCTCGAAGGATCGCTTCGGGGTCACTACATTGAAAAATGTGCCACATGGAAACGTTCCCTTTACCCAATTGAGGCACTCTCTCGATTGTTGAGTAATTACCGGTGACTGAACGTTTGAAGTTGGGGCAATCCCTTTCAGCGGACGACCGGCAGCTGTACCCAGTAATGTAAAGTGCGTGTCCCATGTCCAAGCGTGTTCTGATCGTCGATGACGATCCTGCCCAGCGGCGTATTCTCGAAGAAACGATTAAGCGGTTCGGGTTTGAGACGAAGACCTGCGGCTCGGGTGAGCAGGCACTTCAGGTTCTCGAAGGCCCCGACCGTGACAGTATCGGGCTCGTTCTGCTCGATCTGATAATGCCGGGCGTTGACGGCACAGCCGTTCTCGAACGTGTTGGCCACGCCCCTGGCAGCCCCCCCATCATTGTGCAAACCGCACACGGCTCGATCGAAGCCGCCATCAACGCCATGCGGCGCGGCGCGGTCGACTTCGTCGTCAAACCGGCCTCTCCAGAACGGCTTGAAGTCTCGATCAAGAGCGCGCTCAAGATCGAAGCGCTGGCAGGCGAGATCAACCGCATCAAGAAGAAGGCCGACGGCACGCTCACATTCAGCGACCTCGTCATGCGAGGAAACGCGATGGAACGCGTGATAGCCCTTGGCAAACGTGCTGCCGCATCGAACATCCCAGTGCTGATCGAAGGCGAAAGCGGCGTCGGCAAGGAATTGATTGCCCGCGCAATCCAAGGCGAAAGCGATCGCGCCGGACGGCCCTTCATCACCGTCAACTGCGGCGCGATCCCGGAAAACCTCGTTGAAAGCATCCTTTTCGGCCACGAGAAGGGCGCGTTCACCGGCGCGGTCGACAAGCGGATCGGAAAATTCCAGGAAGCCGATGGCGGCACATTGTTCCTCGACGAAGTCGGCGAGTTGCCGCTCGACGCACAGGTGAAACTGCTGCGCGCGCTGCAAGAAGGCGAAATCGATCCGATCGGCTCTAAGAAGCCGGTGAAGGTCAACTTCCGTCTGATCTCGGCAACGAACCGCGACATGATCCAGCAGGTCAAGGACGGAAAATTCCGCGAAGACCTCTACTATCGTTTGAACGTCTTCCCGATCTTCGTGCCGCCGCTTCGCGAACGCATCGAAGATGTGCCGGAACTCGCACGCCACTTCATGGCGCGTTTCTCGGCCGAAGAAGGCAAGCGCATGACCTCGATTTCCGACCGCGCAATGCAACTTCTGCAAGCGTATACGTGGCCCGGTAACGTCCGTCAGCTTGAAAACACTGTGTTCCGCGCCGTCGTTCTCGCTGACGGCACCGAGCTCACTGTGAACGAATTCCCGCAGATCGCCGCACACGTCGACGGCTTCGACGCTGAAGTACCAGCGGCACCATCTGTGGTTCAGAAACCGGCGGCTTATACGGGGCCAGCTCTCATCGGTGCAGAGAACACAGTTCCCAACACCATCGAGATGAGACCGGCCGGCAGTGGAAGTTCTCTCGGCATCCAAGCGGTTGCCGAAGACGGAGAGATCCGTTCGCTCGAAGCGATCGAAGCCGACATGATCCGCTTAGCGCTCGGCCGCTATCGCGGACACATGACGGAAGTCGCAAAGCGGCTGAACATCGGCCGCTCGACTCTCTACCGCAAAATGCAGGAGTATGGTCTCGAGCCGAGGCCGAACTAAATTCCAATTTACGCCGACGCGTTGAACGCGAGCTGAGTGCCACGGCCATGAGCGCCACACCCAGCGAGTGAATGGTCGTCGCGTCACGTCACAGAATTCGGACCTCCCCCTGATTCCGGCGGGTTCGAAGAATAGCAAAAGCCCCGGCTGCATACGGGGCTTTTGCATTTTAGACCCTCGCATAAAGCAACACTTTAGCCACAGCTTTGTGCGATATACTGCAGTGAAGCATTCCGCCTGGAAGATCCGGGACCCAATCGCTATCTACTCGATACGAATTGCTCCAGTGGGGGAGCGTGAGTGAACTTTCGATGCGCGCAACGCGTTCTCTTTTTATCGGTCTGACTCTGTCCTGCATCTCTCTTGCGAGCGCACACGCCGTTCCTACCGACGAAGCAACCGTCGGCCAGTCTGAGCAGACGGACACGGCTCCAAAGCCGCAATCGTCCGAAGCTCTGCAAGACGCTGCAGCACCAACGGTCGAAGCAAACGATCATCTGGTCTATCTCCCAGCTACGCGGCTTCTCGCTGCCAATGCCAAGAAAGCATTTGCTGCGTTCGACGTCGCTGACCGGCAGGCGCTCGAACAATTTTATGCCGCGCGTATGGGTTCGGCTCTCTGGGTTGATAAGAACGGTCTCTTGCCAGACGCGAAGAGCCTGATCACGGCATTCGAGACCGCCGACAACTGGGGCCTTCGATCAACGGACTACAAGGCTCCGAGCTTGAAAGCGGAAGCCGACGGAACCTACAAACTCGACGATCTGGCCAACGTAGAAACTCGCCTGTCCTTATTGGCGCTGAAATACGCCCGTGACGCGCGCGGCGGGCGCATCGCCGATCCCCGCAATCAGCTGTCGGAATATCTCGATCGCGCGCCTCAGACGCTCGATCCGCGCACAGTCATCGATTCACTCGTCAAGGCGACCGATAAGGCCGCCTATCTGGAATCTCTTCAGCCGAAGCAGCCGCAGTTCGAGTTGCTACGTCAAAAGCTGCTTGCTTTGCGGTCCGGCACTGAGAACGCAAAAATCATCAATATTCCGAACGGCCCCTCGCTGAAGCCCGGCCAAAGCCATTCGCAGATCGCAATGCTGCGCAAGGCACTGGAAGCGCCAGCCGCCATCAAGCGTGACGGCTCGCCCGCAGAAGACACCTATTATGACGATGGGTTGGCCCGCGCCGTTCAGGACTACAAGAAGAAGAAAGGCATCGAACCCGCCAGCGCCGTTGTCACCAACGTACTCCGCCGGTCGCTCAGCACCGGCGAAGGTGTTTCGGAACGCGCGCTTCTTTCAAACATGGAAGAGTGGCGCTGGATGCCGGACGATCTCGGCAAATTCCACATCGAGGTCAATCTGCCCGAATTCAATGTGCGCGTCGTGAAGGACGGAGCCATCGTTCACGAGGAACGCATTGTTACCGGCTCGATCCGCACGCAAACGCCCATTTTCTCCGACATGATGCGCACAATTGTCTTCCAGCCGCGCTGGAACGTGCCCGATTCCATCAAGATCAAAGAATTGTTGCCCGGCCTGCGCGCAGGCGGCGATCCATTGCGGCGCCGAGGCCTCGTGATGGAACGCAACGGCCGCAAGGTGAACGTGACCAGCATCAACTGGTATCGCAACGATATCCGTAATTATCACGTCTACCAGCCGCCTGGCGGTAGCAACGCACTTGGCGTTGTCAAATTCCTCTTCCCGAACAAGCACGCGGTTTATCTGCACGACACGCCGAGCAAAAGCCTGTTCACGCAGAATGTCCGGGCCTTCAGCCACGGCTGTATGCGCGTGCGCAATCCGCTCGAACTGGCGGATGCGATCCTCGGGGAAGATCAGGGCTGGAGCAAAGAGACGATCGCATCGCTCGTCTCACAGGGCCCTGAAGAAAACGAGATCACGCTGGCAACGCCCATTCCGGTGCACGTCACCTACTTCACCGCGCGCGTAAATAATGCCGGCGACGTCGAGACGTTCGGCGACATCTACGGCCACGAAAAGCGGATCACACTCGCGTTGCAGGGCCGCTGGAGGGAAATCGTCAAGACCAAGGAACCGAAGATCTCGCCCGATGACATCGGCGGTGAAGATGGCTGGTATGGCGCGGACTCGCGCAACAACGGCGACTACTATTACGACGAACGCGGACGCCGCCGGAAAACTCAAACGAGCGGTGTCGGCAAATTCCTGCAGCAGGTATTCGGCGGCGGCTTCTAACCCCTCGCCCCGCCCATCCGTTACACACCACCCAAGAAGCCGGTCCACCCCGGCTTCTCTACCACCTGAGCAATCCCGCCCTTTTATTGCCTATTCCCGGTTGCACTGTCGTCGAAGGGGATAGTTACCACCTGTTAACCGTTGGGGCTTAATCATTAATGGCCGGGTGCTTTTTTGGCCCCAGTCGAGCCCGGCGCGTAATGTTGAGTAGGGACGGGGGAATTTGGTGAATCTTCGCCGCACAGGCGTGATCTGGGGAGCGTTTGCGCTCGCCGCCTCCGTGTGCCTGAACGCCGATAGCATCACGGCAGCAGGCGGCACCAACGACCGCACGATCTCATTCTACCACATCCACACTCAGGAACGCCTCACCGTCACCTACAAACGGAACGGCAAATTCGATCCGTCCGCGCTCAAGCAGATCAACTATATCATGCGCGACTGGCGCAAGAACGAGGTCAAGGAGATCTCGCCGGAAACGATTGATCTCGCCTGGGAAATGCATCAGGAGCTTGGCTCCAAAGAAGCCATCAGCATTATCTGCGGCTATCGTTCCGCCGCCACCAACAACATGCTCCGCAAGACGCGGGGCGGTCAGGCCAGCCAAAGCCAGCACATCACCGGCAAGGCGATCGACATCACATTCCCTGACGTGCCGCTGAAGCGGATGCGCTACTCCGCGCTTGTGCGCGAGCGCGGCGGCGTCGGCTACTACCCGACATCCGGCATCCCCTTCGTCCACATCGACACGTCGCGCGTTCGCATGTGGCCGCGCATGCCGCGCTACGAACTGGCACTCCTCTTTCCCAACGGCCGCTCGAAATTCGTGCCGGACGATGGCAAGCCCATCAATCCAGGCGACGTCAAAGTCGCGCAAAGCAAATATCGCGAGCTCGCAACGCAGGTTGCATCCTACATGCGCGAGCGCATAACGCCGGGATCGCGCACCGTTGTCGCCTCCGTTGGCATCGGCTCGTCTAAATCCCGCATGGTTGCCTCGTTGGGCGGCTCCGAACGCCGCAACATCAAATTGACGACCGAGCCTGATCCGCCGAAACAGCGGATCGCGAAGGAAGAAGCGAAACCATTCGCCCCGGCCACCGTGGCTGCGCTGTCCGAACAGACCTCGAACCGGCCCTCACCACGTCTCGTATCCGCACCTCGTTCGGTCGAACACGGATCGCGCTTCGACGCGTCTCCGTCCAAATCGGATCGCGGCAAGCTCGACGCGCTCGTAGCAGCCGCAACGTCGACGCCAATGCCGGAACTGATTGCCGGACCTAAGCTCGCGGTGCGCCCACAAAAGGCGCTCGCAGCGGCAGCCCTCGCCGAAAACAAGCCGACGCCTGCCCGCGCTCCCGCTGCCCGCGTTGCGAGTCTTGACCCCGCGGCTGCAGTGACTGGCATCGAAAGCCTGAGTGACGGCTGGGCACAGGCACCGGAATTCGATGAAGATCACCCGGAAGAACTGGCTTATCGCCCCTTCCCGCTCGCACCATTGCTCACGGACGCTTCGACGTCCGCCGACGCACCGCTCGCCGACATGCAGCGCCCTGACGTCGCCGCTACGCTGGAATCTCTCGATGATGCCGGCAGCGTCATTCCAATGCGGCTTCGGCCTGGAAAGCAACTCGCCGAAGCGATGTGGTCACAGCAGTTCCAGGGGAAGGCTGTCCACGTTGAGGCCCTGGTGGAAATCGAGCAAAACCGGGTTCCGACCGGCCTCGCAACGCGCCGCGTGCTGACCAGCGCGCGCTGACTCCGGAACCATCGAACCCTCTACGACGCCATCGTCGTCGTTCCGGCCCGCTTCAGCGCCACCTGCGCCGCCGCCGCAACGAGCTTGGAGAGAGCAATAAAATCATCCCGGCGCGGACTGGACCTGCGCCATGCAAGCCCGATCTCTCGCGAGGGTTCCGGTTCGACGAAGCGCATGATCTTGATCTCGCGGCCTCGACCTTCCACGCCAACGCAGATTTCTGGAAGCAGCGTGATGCCAAGCCCCGCCGAAACCATCTCGACGATCGTTGAAAGGCTCGACGCGCCGAACGTATTGACCGCATCGACCTGCTTCAGGCTGCAATACGTCAAAGCCTGATCGCGCAGGCAGTGCCCCTCTTCGAGCAATAACAGCCGATCGCTCTCGACCATCTCGTTCGTTGCGCGCACGCGGCCCGAAAGCTTCTTCCCTTTCGGCACGGCCAGCAAAAACCGATCATTAAAAATGGAAATCGTTTCGATGTCGGGCGATTTGATCGGCAGCGCCAACAGCACGACATCAAGCTTTCCGAGTGAAAGCTCATCCATAAGAAGCTGCGTCTGCGTTTCCCGCACGTACAGCTCAAGATCGGAGTGATTTTCTTTCAGCAGCGGCAGCAATGGCGGCAGAAGATAGGGCGCAACCGTGGGAATAACGCCGAGGCGCAATGTGCCCGAAAGAACGCCGCCCGCATGCTGCGCGTAATCGATAAGGTTGCGGACGTCATTCAGCATCCGCTGCGCGCGTAGCGCGATCTCTTCGCCCTTAGGCGTCAGCTTGATGCCGCTCCGCGTCCGTTCGATCAGCGCAATGCCGAGCGAGGCTTCCAGATCCTGGATCTGCATCGATAGAGCAGGCTGGGTAACCGAGCACGCGTCGGCCGCGCGCCCGAAATGCTGCTCTCTCACGAGAGCATCAAAGTACCGCAACTGCTTGAGTGTTATGTGGGTCATCAGATAGACTTATGGCATCGCCAAGAAATGACGATTTGTCTTATCACAAGTCTGCGCTTACGTGAATCACAACGAAACGGCCACTCATCACTTTTCCGAGCTTTCGGAAACGGAACGACGGGCACCTTAGGTGTTCGCCGCAGCGCCGCCCGTGCTCCCCAGCGCCGAATGGGTGTACGGCGCGGCGCTGAATTTTTCGCCGGCGCCCGCCCTGAAGGACGCAGCGCCGGCCAAACCGTTCATTCAGCGGCAATCATCGCATCAACAACGTGCTCTGCGGGAGCTTCATCCAGCATCCCGAGCGCGTGCATATAGACTTCCAGGATGCTCTCTTCTTCCTGACGCTCGTCCTTCGTCTTCTTCCGAAGGCGCACGATTTGGCGCATCGCCTTGACGTCGAAACCGACAGCCTTTGCCTCGGTGAACTTGTCGCGAATATCGCTTGCGATCTGCTTCTTTTCCTCTTCGAGGCGTTCAATCTGCTCGACGAACTGACGCAATTGGTTCTGCGCCGATGCCTGAAGCGTACTCATGGAGGCTCCTTGATCATATCAAATTTGACCGCAAGCTATCGGCCGCGCTTCACCGCAACAAGGCGCCTGAACCAGCTATCCAACGGGATATGTTGTGGAGGGCACTTGACGTCGCTTGTGCCGCAGCAGCGACCGAATCGGAGCTTCGACGTTTCGCAGCAGATATGGTCGCCTCAGTGCGCGTCTTTCCTCTTGGCGAAAGCGGCCTTCTGTTCCGGCGTCGCCTCGGTCTGATACTTCGCCTGCCACTCGCGATAGGGCATTCCGTACACCATCTCGCGCGCCTCATCCTTGGAGATGGCAACGCCCCGATCTCCCGCCGCGGTTGCCACCCAGTTCGAAAGGCAATTCCGGCAGAACCCGGCAAGATCCATCATATCGATGTTCTGGACATCGGTCCGGCCACGCAAATGCTCAATCAGCCGCCGAAATGCCGCCGCCTCCACTTCTACCCGCGTCTGCGCATCCAATTCCGCCATCATCGTCTCCTTCAGAGGACCTCGTCCTTTAGTTTAACTCTACGCTGACTCGGGAAGATAGGTGCCCGGACCCTCCCCGGCCAGCAGTACAACGCCGATCCTGCGGCCTATGATGCCTTGACGCGGGGGAGACGATTGCGCAAATCAATCCGAACCTTCAGAACCGGCCGGAAAAATGACGATCGCAGACGGGAAAAACGGCGGCGCGCGCCGGACGCTCAGCGCACTCTACGACGTAGCACACCGTACAGCCCACCCCTCGACATGCTTGCCGCCACATCTGCCGCCGGTACCGGAGGGCGGACGCATCATCGTCATCGGCGGTGGCAAGGGCTCAGCGGCAATGGCCGTCGCGGCCGAGGAACATTACATCGGAACAGGCGAAGCGGATCGCGTCTCGGGGCTGATCTCCACGCGCCACGGCTTCGGCTTGCCGACCAAGTTCATCGAAATTCTTGAAGCGGGCCACCCGGTCCCCGATCAGGGTTCGGTCGTCGGCGCTCAACGCGCCATCGAACTCGCGAAAAGTGCTGGCCCCAAGGATCTCGTGCTTTGCCTGCTTTCGGGCGGTGCATCTGCCATCTGGGCGGCCCCGGTGCCGGGCGTCACCTTCGAGGCCAAGCAGGCGCTGACAAAACAACTGCTGAAGTCCGGCGCGCCGATCTCAGAAATGAATTCGGTCCGCAAGCACATTTCGGAAATCAAAGGCGGCAAGCTCGCAGCAGCCGTTTATCCAGCGCGCCTGCTGACGCTATCGATTTCCGACGTCCCCGGCGACAATCCGGACGAGATCGGTTCCGGCCCAACCGTCGCCGATCGTTCTACGCTCGCCGATGCCCGCGCGGTTCTCGAAAAATGGAAGATCACGCCTCCGGATGAAATCGCCAAGGCGCTGGCCGACCCGAAGAACGAAACACTGAAAGCAGGCGACCCGAAGCTCGCCTACTCCACGTACAAGATCGTCGCCGCCCCCAAAGCGTCGATGCAGGCTGCTGGCCGCATCGCGAGCGATCTCGGATACCGCGTGATCATTCTTGGTGACGATCTCGAAGGCGAAGCGCGCGAAGTCGCCAAGGCGCACGCGCAAATGGCGCTCGACGCTAAAAAACGCGGCGAAAAAGTCGCCATTCTATCCGGTGGCGAACTCACCGTTACCGTCCGCGGCAACGGCTCGGGCGGTCCGAACCAGGAATATGCTCTCGGCCTTGCCATCGCTCTCGACGGCGCACCCGGCATCTATGGCCTGGCTGGCGACACCGATGGCATCGACGGCGGCGGCGGCAACGCCGGTGATCCGGCGGGCGCAATGGTTTTCCCCGACACGCTGGAGCGCGCCCAGGCCGCCAATCTCAATGCCGTCACCTTCCTGGAGAACAACGACTCCACGGGTTTCTTCCGCCCCCTTGGCGATCTCATTTTGTGCGGTCCGACGCAGACCAACGTAAACGACTTCCGGGTCGTTCTCGTCGATCCTTGAGGCGGGGTCGGACTGCGCCGCGCCGTTCGCCAGTATGCCTGCATGTTGAGACGGAGGCTGAACTTGCCGCAACACTTCCTTCTGCGTCTCGTTCTTATCCCTATACTGACCACGTTTAGCCTCTTCGCCGCAGCGGAAATCGCGCGCGCGGACCTTAAGCTCTGTAACGCGACGTCCAGCCGCGTAGGCGTGGCAATCGGCTATCAGGACGCCTCTGGCTGGGCGACCGAAGGATGGTGGAATATCGCGTCGCAAACGTGCGAAACGCTATTGAAAGGCGTACTTCCAAGCCGTTTCGTTTACGTCCATGCCGTTGACTATGATCGTGGCGGCGAATGGGGCGGAAAGAACGAGATGTGCACCACCGAAAAATCCTTTGCGGTGCGGGGGGTTCAGGATTGTTCAAAACGCGGATATAAGCGCACGGGATTTTTTGAAGTTGATACCGGCGAGGCGAAGGAATGGACCATCCGCCTAACTGATCCGGGGCAAGGAAAAGCGGAAAAATGAGACGTAACCGGCGGGTCAAGATTGTCGCAACACTAGGACCCGCATCCGCCGCTCCAGAAATGGTCGAGCGATTGTTCATCGCTGGCGTCGATGTATTTCGCATCAACATGAGCCACTCGACGCACGATGGCTCGAAGGCGCTTTACAATACCGTCCGCGCGTGCGCGGCGCGGCATCGCCACCCCATCGGCATTCTCGCCGACTTGCAGGGCCCGAAGTTCCGCATCGGCAACTTCGAAACCGGCCGCGTGAACCTCGCCGCAAAGTCGATTTTCAAGTTCGACCGGAGCGAGACGCTTGGAACCAACGAGCGCGTCTTTCTTCCTCATGCGCAGATTTTCGACGCCATCGAGCCGGGCCACATGCTCGTGCTCGACGACGGCAAGTTGCGTATGCGCGTCGTTGAAAAATCGTCCGTGCAGATTCATGCCGAGGTGATTTCCGGCGGCATCCTGTCGAGCCGCAAGGGCATCTCGATGCCCGACACGCTGCTGCCCATCAGCCCGCTGACCGACAAGGATCGCACCGACCTTGCACACGCGCTGAAGCTCGGCGTTGACTGGGTGGCGCTTTCGTTCGTTCAACGCGCCGAAGATATCCAGGAAGCCCGCAGCCTGATCGGCAATCGCGCCGCGATCCTGTCGAAGATCGAAAAGCCCTCTGCCGTCGCTGACCTCGAGAACGTCATCGCGGCTTCCGACGCGATCATGGTCGCGCGCGGCGACCTCGGCGTCGAAATGCCGGTCGAGCGCGTACCGGGCATTCAAAAGCGCATCACGCGTCTTGCCCGCGCAGCAGGCAAGCCCGTCATCATCGCCACGCAGATGCTCGAGAGCATGATCTCGTCGCCGATGCCGACGCGAGCCGAAGTCTCAGACGTCGCCACCGCCGTGTTTGACGGCGCCGATGCGATCATGTTGTCGGCAGAAAGCGCTGTCGGCCAATACCCGGTTGAAGCCATCCAGATGATGGACAAGATCGCACGTGAGGTCGAACACGATCCTGTCTACGAGCCGATGCTGTACGCAACGCAGACAGAGCCGCAGCCGACGGGCGCGGACGCCATCGCCGCCGCCGCGTCCGCAATCGCTGACACGGTGCGCCTTGGCGCAATCGTCTGCTACACCGCCACTGGCTCGACCGTCCTCCGCGTGACGCGCGAGCGGCCGGGCATTCCCGTCATCGGCCTGACGCCGATAGAATCGACCGCGCGACGCCTATCGCTCGTCTGGGGAGTTCAGACGATCCTGACCGGCGATCCGGAAAACTCCTCGCACATGGTCCGCAAGGCCTGCCGCATCGCCTTCGAGGAAGGGCTGGTCAAAAGCCGGGAAGGTCTCGTCATCATCGCTGGCATCCCGCTCGGCAGCCCCGGCGCGACGAACATGGTGCGTATTGCCTTCGTCGATGACTCCGGCGCACCGATGACGGAAGAGGTTTAGCGGCAAAGCCGCTACCTCGAGCGCCAACCGACTCTGAGACGAAAGAACGGAAAACGACGCAGAACTCTGGCGCGGGTCAGATCCCCTGCCCGTCGAGTTCTTTCTTCAGAGCGTCGCGCGCCCGTTGCCCACCCTCGATATTGGGATGGATCTTGAGAAGCTGATCGTACGCTTCAAGCGCCGCTTTCTTCTCACCGAGCTGCACCAGGATTTTTGCGATCCCGTCGAGCGCACGAAAATGATTGGGATTGATTGCAAGCGCGCGGCGCAAATCGCCCAGCGCCGCTTGATAGTTGTCGAGGCGATATTCGACATACGCCCGGTGACACCATGCTTCGGCATAATCCGGGGCCAGATCAACGGCAGCGTCGAGCAACGGTAATGCCTTCTCGCCCTCGTTGCGTGAGGAGAATTCGTCCCCGCGCGCGATAAGAAGGTTCACGGTGTCGCCACCTTGCATCTGCCACAACCGCTCGATTGCAGCACCGATCTCTCCCGCCTGTCGATGATCGCCAGTCGTTGCGAGATGGGCCAGAAGATTATCGACGGTCTTTGACGCTTCCTCAGGCGACTGAGGCCAAGGCAGCCCCATCATCCCAGGCTGGCTCTGTTTCGGAGCTTGGGCCCTGGGGCGTGCTCGCTCCGCTGAATCCGGCGGAGCAGGCTGAACAGAACGGGGTGATGATGGTGGGGAAGGTTCAGCACCAGGAAAGGATCCCGGCGCCCCCTGCTCTCCCGGAAACGGCTGGGTCTTGAGCAGTTCGTCGTCGGCGCGCGCTGGCGCGAGCCATGCAGCGATCGTCAAAAAGACGAGGAGTATCCGGACATACGAGTTCATCCCCTCGAACCTAATGGAGGGGAGCGGCAACGGTCAAAATAAGTCTCGTGAATTCGCGGTAACATGCCCGCGACGATGCATAGGCAGCTTAGCCCTGGCGCGCCTTGAAACGGCGATGCGTCTTGTTGATCACGTAGACCCGCCCCTTGCGGCGCACGACGCGATTATCGCGATGCCGAGAGCGAAGAGATTTCAAAGAGTTCCGAACTTTCATAACCACACCGATTGTAGAAAATTAAAAGCGCAGGCGCCGCGCCTCTGACCGGAGCCAGAACGCTTCAAGCCGTGTCGCCGTCGTTGTAGGCAATTTCCCCGCCGTTGCAAGCGTTTTGGATAACGCCGAACGTCTAAAGGCTCTATTTCCCCAACGAGACGCGGTCAGTACCCCGGCGCGGCCAGAAACGCAATGCGCCATGATAGCGGGAGAGATTAAACGGGGCTTTACTCTCACTATTCCGGCGCCTCAAACCGCCCCCCCTCCCGAAAGCTCTGCCGGCCGCAATTGGCGACGTTGGCACTACCGAACGGCCAAACCGGTGCTAACAACGTCTTGAAGCGCCGCAGACCGATTCACGATTGGCGCGCAGTTCGCAGCATGGGGGACCAACGTGAGCGAAGGGCAGCTCATCATCTCGCCGGAAACGGCAAGCGAGTTAACGCGCCTCGGCATTCCGATATGGACCCGGCGCGACGGCACAACCATCCATCTCGACGAAATGGAAGACAGCCATATCCGATCTGCTCTGACGATTTTGACGCCCTGGCGGAGAGACTGTTCGAAACGCGGTGAAACCGAAACCGAAGAAGCAATCCGGCAAACGATCAAAATGCTGAAGCACGAACAGAAACGCCGTATCCGGTTGCAGAAACAAACTCTGCGCCTTCGCTAGGAAGCGAGCTTGCCGCTGACGCCCCAGCGCGCCTCGGTGGCGCGCCGCGTTTCAGGGATGACATGGAATTACAGGGATTTATGGATGGTGGGCACTAGAGGGATCGAACCTCTGACCCCTACCATGTCAAGGTAGTGCTCTACCGCTGAGCTAAGTGCCCGAAGAAAGCGAGCTTCTAGAGGGATTGCGCCCTTCCGGTCAAGCCCCGGACGCGAGGGAAGCGTTGAAGCCGCACTTGCGGCTGATACTTAGGCCGCGAGAAGCCGATCAACCTCCCGCACCAGATCCTTGAGATGAAACGGCTTCGAGAGGACGCGCGCATCTTTCGGTGGCTGGTTTTCGCTGTTTAGAACAACGGCCGCGAAGCCGGTGATAAACATGATCTTGAGATCAGGATCGATCTCGCTCGCGCGCCGCGCCAGTTCGATGCCGTCCATCTTCGGCATGACGATATCCGTCAGGAGCAACGTGAACGGTTCGCGCTTCAAGCGCTCGTAAGCGTCTTCTCCGTTTTCGAAGGCGACGACATCATAATGCGCCTTTTCCAACGCTTTTACGAGGAATCCACGCATGGAGTCATCGTCTTCAGCAAGCAGGATACGACGCAATGGGAGACTTGAAAGCTTTGCGGTCATGAGAACTCTGGATGATAGCGAGCACGAAGCGTACCCGATGCTCTACGCTTCGTCTGGCACAAACTTGGCCCTAGTTTGGTAAATGGAGCATGAAATTGTGGAGAGTTGCAGCGAAGCCCCTGTGCGCTTCGCTGTGACCACTTCACATGCGGCTCGATCAACGACATGAAGTCTTTCATTCAAGTCTCGAATAGACTCAGCCAGCTGTCATTGGCAGAGTGATATATCCCTTAAGCCGAATTGCCGCGGGTTCTGCGGAAAGGCACTCAAGCTAAATGCACGACGCCACTTCAAATCGAGTTCCCGCCGCGTTCTTCCCGTCGTACGACGTTCTGTCTCCGAGAACGCAAACGGCGCCATTCGTATTTTCATCTCCGCACTCGGGCCGCATCTACCCGCCCGAATTTCTAGCGATGTCGCGCCTTGATCCCAAAACGCTGCGCCGCTCGGAAGATTGTTTCATCGACGATCTGTTCAAGCCGGTCGCCCGTCTGGGAGCCCCGCTACTCAGCGCGCGCTTCCCTCGCGCATATCTCGACCTGAACCGCGAACCCTACGAACTTGATCCCGAACTCGTAGACGAACCGTTACCAGCGCATGCAAATTCGCAATCCGTTCGCGTTGCGGGCGGCTTGGGAACGATTGCGCGCATCGTTGCCGATGGCGAAGAGATCTACGCCGGACATCTCTCGCTCGAAGCGGTCATGACGCGGATCAACCAGCTTTATTTCCCGTTCCATGCCGAACTCTCGCGCTTGCTCACCGCAACTCGCGAAGATTTCGGCTACTCGGTTTTGATTGATTGCCATTCGATGCCGTCGACGGCCATGTCCCCAGGCGGCTCGCAGCGTCCTGATATCGTAATCGGCGATCGCTTCGGTGCCGCCGCCGATCCAAGGCTCACGCTGCTCATCCGAGACGAATTTCAACGGCGCGGGTTCAAGGTGCAGCTCAACCGGCCATACGCAGGCGGCTACATCACCGAACATCATGGACGGCCCGCACGCCGCTCTCATGCGATCCAGCTAGAGATCAATCGCGGCCTCTACATCGATGAACTGACGTTCGAGCGGACGAATGGCTACAAGAAGTTAGCGGAGGCGCTGGAAGAAATCGTATCCGCGCTCTTCGCGGAAGTTCCGGCCCTGCTCTCTTACCGCACGGCTGCCGAATAACGCTTGCAGGCCTCAGCCCGCATGGACGAACGGCGTCGCGCTTCGCCTCCCTGGCGAACAGACAAAAAAAAGGCCGTCCGACATACGAACGGCCCAAGTCTAGGGAGGAAACGCCCAAGGAGGGCTACGAAGTGTAAGCGAAGCTCACATATCGCACTGCAAAACTAAGTGTGCACCGCATCAACAACAAATGCGAATTTTGCATACCTTAGCCGTGCGGTATGCATAACGCGAGCGTCCTCCCGCGCGATGTCACGTCGCGGAGCTTCAAAAGAAAGGCCGTCCAACGCGCGAACGGCCCAAGTCTAGGGAGGAAACGCCCAAATTGGGCAGCGATTGCGCTAAGCGTGTTCAGCACCATCGCATTCGAAAGATGGGCCGCTTCGGCGGATACCGCAATCTGTACGAGTATACGTGTAGCACATTAACAAATAGATGTATCTAGCGCGCAACAAAGTGAGTTACCAGAGAACTTCTATACTCACGCAGGTTACTATAAAAAATCGAACAACTTTCAAAATCCGGCAAACACCTGAAAATGCAAAAGCAATCACCTCCGGCCGAAAGCCCAGCCGAAGACTTCGAAACCCTCGTGCGCACCGCCCATGAGCTTGCTGACATCTCTGGTCCGGTAATCCTGAAGCATTTCCGCAAGGCCACGCCTGTGGAGAATAAGGCTGGCAAGGGTGCGTTCGATCCGGTCACGAAAGCTGACCGCGGAGCCGAGAAGGTCATCGTCGAAGCCCTCGCAACCCGCTTTCCAGATCACGGCGTCTACGGCGAAGAGTTTGGCATCAAGCCGAGCAACGGCCCCTTTCGCTGGGTGATCGACCCGATCGATGGAACGCGTGCGTTCATCATGGGATCACCGCTGTGGGGCACGCTCATTGGTCTTCTGCGTGACGACAAACCCTATTTCGGACTCATGGATCAGCCCTTCACGCGCGAGCGCTTCTGGTCCGGTGACCGCGCCACCTATCACAGCGTTGGCGGCGGGCGGCCGATGCGGCTCAAAACGCGCGAATGCCCCCGCATCGAGGACGCAACACTCACCTCAACGCACCCAGAGCTCTTCGAAGGCGAAACACGCGTCGCGATATGGAACGAGATGACGAGCCGGGCGCGTCTGACACGTTACGGCGGCGACTGCTACGGGTACTGCCTGCTGGCCGCCGGTCACGTCGACATCATCGTTGAGTCCGGTCTCAAGCCGTATGACATCGTTGCGCTCATACCGATCATTGAGCGCGCTGGTGGACGCGTAACGACCTGGACCGGTGATGACGCCGCAAACGGTGGCGACATCATCGCGACGGGCGACGCGCGCCTGCACGACGCTGCATTGGCGATGATCGCGAAGGCCTAAGCCTGCTCCGCATTCGGAACGGCGATCCCCATGTAGGCGTCGAACGCCGCCCAGAAGCGCTGCCGGATCGCATCCGTCTCCTGCAAGATTTCATGACGTGAGCCGGGCACGAGGATGTGCCCGCCGGTCTTGAGATCAACGGCGAAGTCTTCGATCGCCTGCGCTGAAACCACCGTATCGGCACCAGCCGCAAACAGCAGCATCGGCACCGCGACATACTTCGGATAATCGGGCCGCTGCAGCATCGCGCAACCGCGCAACGCCGCGCGAAGCCAACCGACAGTCGGCGAACCAAGCACGAGATCCGGCGCCGCTTCGATGACCGCTTTGTTGCGCGACCAGCGGACGTGATCCTGGGTCAGGCGGTTCGTGGCAAAATCCTTGAAGTCATCCGGCTCGTTGCCTCCGCCCCGCACGTAGGTTCCGGAAAGACCAGCGAGAGACGCAGCAGTTGCATACGCTCGCGCCAATCCCGTGCTGACCCCGAGCAGCTTTTCGTTGACGGCGATCATCGGCGAAATCAGCACCATGCGCGCAAAGGGGCTGGCTTCATCTTGCGCATTCCGCAGCAAAATGTTGCCGCCGAGCGAATGCCCCAGCCCGATAAGCGGCTCGGGAAGAGACGGCCGAACAACATCATCAATGAAAATCGCGAGATCCCGGTCGTATTCGGTAAAGGCGACGACGTGCCCCTTCCGCGGATTGGAGAGCATCCGATCGGAACCGCCCTGCCCCCTAAGATCGAAGATCGCCACCGCGAAACCTCGCCGGCGCAAATCGGCGATGACCTCGAAATACTTTTCGATGAACTCTGCTCTGCCCTCGACAATGCAGACGGTGCCCCGTGACGGCCCCCGCGTCGCCTCCCAAAGAGCAGCGCGGAGCTTCAGTCCGTCATAGCCACGGAATTCCAGAACGGTCGCGCCACTCGGCACCGGATTGATCGAAAGAGAAACGAGATTCATATGCGCCTCGCCAATGCGTCGATGGCGACGCCAGGTCAGGTAACTTTACCGCGCCGCTGGATTTGCGCACCCAGACAATCGCCTCTTGAAGAAGCTTTTCCAGCGCTTACGTTTGGTGTGCGGTCGCCGCAAAGCGGGATCGCAACACGTTGAGCCGGGCCCTTGGTCGGCTCGTCTCACATGTCGCTTCTTTTGGAGGATATGTCATGCGACACACTGAGTTTGCACCCTTCTACCGTTCAGCTATCGGCTTCGATCGCTTGTTCCAGTTGCTTGATCAAACAACGAGCTTCGACGCAGATTCCACTTACCCGCCTTACAACATCGAGCGAACCGGCGATAACGCCTACCGCATCACGTTGGCCGTAGCGGGCTTCTCCCCCGAAGACCTGAAAATTGAGGTCAAAGAGCAGACGTTGACCGTCTCCGGCGGCAAGAGCGCCGACACCGCAGACGCCAAGACGTACCTGCATCGCGGCATCGCGGCACGTGCTTTCGACCGTCGCTTCCAGCTCGCCGACCATGTCGATGTGACCGGAGCCAAGTTCGAGAACGGCTTGCTGCATGTCGATCTCGTCCGCAACGTCCCGGAAAGCAAAAAGCCGCGGACGATCGCCATCACGGGCGGTAAGCCGACGAAACAGCTGGAAGCTCAAGCCGTTTAATCCGGCAAACGTCCTCGTAGACTCGTCAATCGGGCAGCCGCGCATTTCGCGCGGCTGCTTTGCGTTGCCTGACGCTTGGCAACCACACGAAATTTTCTATCTTTCCGCCCCCGCCCCGCATTTCGAATATTCTCGGGAAAAAGTTATTTGCATTGGCACTTGTGCGCGAAACACAAATCTGCATAATGAAGCATATAGGTCAGTATTGCTGACCTTTATTGGAAAGCCGATGTTGCATTTGAAAGCACGTCCGCCAGACCAGCGCGCGCCTCTGACAGCGGCCGCGTCAAAACGCATGCGTCGAAAACAGACGCGCTAATCAGCGACCGCAGTTCGAGCATTGACGACGGCTCGGTAGATTTCCTGCCCCGTCAACACAGCAAGCCGCAAACGAACGACATTGCGCCTGACTGGCGGCAGAGCATCCGCCTTCAAACGAAGATCAGCCGATGTTCGGCTGTCGATAAAAGTCCGCGAAACATCTCTGTCTTTGGAATTAGACTAGGCCGATATCGGCTGCATGAGGCACGAAAATGAGCGAAGGTTACGTACCGCCCCAGGAAGACGAAATCGAATCGTCCGGCCGTCCTGCTCCCTCTGGACTTTTTGATCCCGCGCTCGAACGCGACGCGTGCGGCGTGGGCTTCATCGCCAACCTTAAGGGCAAACGCTCGCACAATATTATCGAAGGCGCTCTGCAGATTCTGGAGAATCTCGAGCACCGCGGCGCCGTGGGTGCCGATCCGCTGTCGGGCGACGGCGCGGGCATTCTCGTGCAGATCCCGCATGATTTTCTAGCGGCTGAAACGCGCTCGCTCGGCTTTCAACTTCCCAAGCCTGGCGAATACGCCGTCGGCCACGTGTTCATGCCGCGCGACGAACGTCTGCGTGCCCATTGCGAACGCGTCTGGGCGCGTTGCCTGAAGGAAGAAGGCCTGACGCTCATCGGCTGGCGTTCCGTTCCAGTCGACAACTCTTGCCTCTCGGACATGGTGCGCGGCGTCGAACCCGTCCATCGCCAGGTCTTTATCCAAAGCCCGTCCAAGAGCGTGTCGCAAGACGAGTTCGAGCGTCGCCTCTACATCGTCCGCAAGGTCGTCTCGAACGCGATCCACGAGGCTTACAAGGGCCGCGACATCGGCCATTACACCGTGTCGCTCTCCACCCGCACGCTCGTCTACAAGGGCATGTTCCTGTCGTATCAGGTGAAGGCGTATTACCGAGACCTTTCCGACCCGCGCATGACATCCGCGCTTGCGCTCGTTCACCAGCGCTTCTCGACCAACACCTTCCCGTCTTGGAAGCTCGCGCACCCCTATCGCATGGTTGCGCACAACGGCGAGATCAACACGCTGCGCGGCAACGTCAACTGGATGGCCGCACGCCAGGCCAGCGTGTCGTCACCGCTCTTCGGCGATGACATTCAAAAGCTTTGGCCGATCTCTTACGAAGGTCAGTCCGACACCGCCTGCTTCGACAACGCGCTCGAATTTCTGACGATGGGTGGGTACAGCCTCGCGCACGCTGCGATGATGCTGATCCCGGAAGCCTGGGGGAAGAATCCGTCCATGGATTCGAGCCGCCGCGCTTTCTACGAATATCACGCCTGCCTGATGGAGCCGTGGGACGGCCCTGCTGCAATGGCATTTACCGATGGCCGCCAGATTGGCGCTACGCTGGACCGTAATGGCCTACGCCCCGCACGCTACTTTGTGACCAAGGACGACATGGTCGTCATGTCATCGGAATCCGGCGTCCTTCCGGTGAAGGAAGAAGACATCGTCCGTAAGTGGCGTCTCCAGCCCGGCAAGATGCTGCTGATCGATCTCGAAAAGGGCCGCATCGTTTCAGACGAAGAGCTGAAGTCCGAGATCGCCGGTAGTCACCCGTACGAAACATGGCTGAAGCGCACGCAAATCAAGGTCGCGGACCTTCCGCTGCCCGCGAAGCCGATGTCGATCGCGAAGTCGAACGTCGCCCTGTTGGATCTGCAGCAAGCCTTCGGCTACACGCAGGAAAGCCTCAAGTTCCTCTTGGCGCCAATGGCCGAGAAGGGCGAGGAAGCCATCGGCTCGATGGGCACTGACACACCGATTTCGGCGCTCTCGTCGAAGTCGAAGCTGCTGCACACGTACTTCAAGCAGAATTTCGCGCAGGTCACGAATCCGCCGATCGACTCGATCCGCGAAGAACTGGTGATGAGCCTGATCTCATTCATCGGTCCGCGTCCGAACATCCTCGATCTCAAGGGAACGTCGAAGCAGAAGCGGCTCGAAATCGATCAGCCGATCCTTTCGAACGAAGACCTCGAACGTATTCGCGGCATCGGCGAGGTGAAGGACAATCAGTTCTCCTCGATCACGATCGACATCACTTACGGCGTCGAAAAGGGCGAGGCTGGCATGGGCCCGGCGCTCGATTGCGTCTGCGCCGAAGCCGAAGAATTTGTGCGAGCCAAGGAATTCAACATCATCATTCTGTCGGACCGCCGCGCAGGCCCCGACCGCATCGCAATTCCGGCATTGCTCGCGACATCCGCCGTCCACCATCATCTGATTAAGCAGGGCCTTCGCACGTCCGTCGGACTCGTGATTGAGACAGGCGAAGCGCACGAGATCCATCAGTTCTGCACACTCGCAGGATACGGCGCCGAAGCGATCAATCCCTATCTCGCCTTCGAAACTCTCTATTCGATGATCCCGGATTTGCCGGAAGGCACGACCCCGGACCTCGTCAAGAAGCGGTTCATCAAGGCCGTCGGCAAGGCGATCCAGAAGGTCATGGCCAAGATGGGCATCTCGACCTACCAATCGTATTGCGGCGCTCAGATCTTCGACGCTGTCGGCCTGAGATCGAGCTTCGTCAATAAATACTTCACCGGCACGCACACGCAGGTCGAAGGCGTCGGCCTCCGAGAGATCGCGCGCGAAACCGTTGAACGCCACACCGCTGCATTCGGCGACAGCCCCGTCCTCGCCAACGCCCTCGAAGTCGGCGGCGACTACGCCTATCGCGTTCGCGGCGAAGCGCACATGTGGCGCTCGGGAACGGTCTCCGATCTGCAGCACGCCGTGCGCGCAACAGATAACGCTGACGCGATGAGCGGCCGCGTGCCGCAAAAGTTCCGCGACTACTCGAGGGCAATCAACGATTCATCCGAACAGTTGATGACCCTGCGCGGCATGTTCCGAATCCGCTCGGCGGAAAGCATCGGCCGCAAGCCCGTGCCGATCGAGGAAGTCGAAGCCGCGGCCGACATCGTAAAGCGCTTCTCTACTGGCGCGATGAGCTTCGGCTCGATCAGCCGCGAAGCGCACACCACGCTCGCCATCGCAATGAACCGCATCGGCGGCCGCTCGAACACGGGCGAAGGCGGCGAAGAAGCTGATCGCTTCACGCCCCTGCCGAATGGCGACTCGATGCGCTCTGCCATCAAGCAGGTTGCCTCGGGCCGTTTCGGCGTGACGACCGAATACCTCGTTAACTCTGACATGATGCAGATCAAGATGGCCCAGGGCGCAAAGCCCGGCGAAGGCGGTCAGCTCCCCGGCCACAAGGTCGATGCCGTCATCGCCAAGGTGCGCCACGCGACTCCAGGTGTCGGCCTCATCTCGCCGCCACCGCATCACGACATCTATTCGATCGAAGACCTCGCGCAGCTCATCTTCGATCTGAAGAACGTCAATCCGAAAGCCGACGTCTCCGTGAAGCTCGTTTCTGAAGTCGGCGTCGGCACCGTCGCGGCGGGCGTTGCGAAGGCACGCGCCGATCACGTCACGATCTCCGGTTTCGAAGGCGGCACCGGCGCGTCACCACTCACCTCGATCAAGCACGCTGGATCTCCGTGGGAAATCGGCCTCGCTGAAACGCATCAAACTCTCGTCGCAAACCGTCTCCGCTCGCGCATCGCCGTGCAAGTGGACGGCGGCGTGCGTACGGGGCGGGACGTGATAATCGGGGCGCTTCTTGGCGCGGACGAATTCGGCTTTGCCACTGCGCCGTTGATTGCCGCGGGCTGCATCATGATGCGCAAGTGCCATCTGAATACATGTCCCGTCGGCGTCGCGACGCAAGATCCCGTGCTGCGCGCGCGCTTCACCGGCAAACCCGAGCACGTCATCAACTTCTTCTTCTTCATTGCAGAAGAGGTCCGCGAGATCATGGCCTCGCTCGGCTTCCGCAAGTTCTCCGATCTCATCGGTCAGAGCGACCTTCTCGATAAGGATCGCGCGATCGAACATTGGAAGGCGCGCGGGCTCGACTTCACAAAGCTGCTGCACAAGCCGCAACCACCGGCCGGTGTCGGGATCTTCAACAACGAGCGGCAGGACCACGGTCTCGAAAAGGTTCTCGACAACAAGTTGATCGAAGCCGCGCGACCCGCGCTCGAAGGCAAGAAAGCGGTCAAGGCAGAGTTCGAGATCCGCAACGTCAACCGCTCGACGGGCGCCATGCTGTCCGGCGAAGTCGCGCGCCGATACGGTCACGCAGGCTTGCCCGAGGACACCATCTGGATGTCGCTGAAGGGCACAGCCGGACAAGCCTTCGGCGCGTGGACGGCACACGGCGTAACGCTCGACCTCGCAGGCGAGGGCAACGACTATGTCGGCAAGGGGCTGTCGGGAGGCAAGATCATCGTGCGCCCCGATCCGGCTTCGAGCATCGTTCCGGAAGAAAGCATCATCGTCGGCAACACGGTCCTCTACGGAGCAATCACAGGCGAATGCTATTTCCGCGGCGTGGCCGGTGAACGCTTCGCCGTGCGCAACTCCGGCGCCTATGCCGTCGTCGAAGGCACAGGCGATCACGGCTGCGAATACATGACGGGCGGCGTCGTCGTCGTGCTCGGTGAGACAGGCCGCAACTTCGCAGCCGGTATGTCCGGCGGCATCGCATACGTCCTCGATGAAGCGGGCAACTTCGAAAGCCGCCTCAACAAGGAAATGGTGCAGCTCGAAACGCTGACGGCGGATTCAGGCTCGCTGGAGAAACTTGCGCAGCAGGGTGGCGACGTCGCAATCGCAGTCCGCAACGTGATGGTCGACATGCGGGAGCAAGACGCCGAACGGCTGCACGCGCTCCTCTCGCGCCATGTCCACTACACCAACTCGACGCGCGCCAAGACGATCCTCGCGGACTTCGCGGCCTATCTGCCGAAGTTCAAGAAGGTCATGCCCGTCGAATATCGCCGCGCGCTGGCAGAACTCGCCAAAGCGCAGGAAACCAACCGGCAGGCGGACGCAACGGCCAATTCCTGACGTTCGCTTCGAAGCGCATCCGAAACTTCACGCACCAAAGCAGAGACAGATCAATGGGCAAGCCGACTGGGTTTCTCGAATTTCAACGGACCGATCGCAAGTATCGGCCGGTTGAAGAGCGTCTGAAGCATTGGAACGAATTCGTCGAACCGCTGACGAAGCCGGACACCGAGAAGCAGGCTGCCCGCTGCATGGACTGCGGCATTCCCTATTGTCATACGGGCTGCCCGGTCAACAATCAGATCCCGGACTGGAACGACCTCGTATTTCGTGGCGACTGGAAAACGGCTGCCTCGAACCTTCACTCGACCAACAATTTTCCTGACATAACCGGCCGCATCTGCCCTGCGCCGTGCGAAGCCGCGTGTACGCTGAACATCGACGACACGCCGGTGACAATCAAAACCATCGAGTATTCGATCGCGAGCCGCGCATGGGAAGAAGGCTGGATCTTGCCGGAGCCGCCCGAAACCAAGACCGGCAAGAAGATTGCGATCGTCGGTTCTGGTCCTGCAGGCCTCGCCGCTGCGCAGCAACTCGCGCGCGTCGGACACGACGTGCACGTCTATGAAAAGAACGAACGCCCTGGCGGTCTGCTCGTCTACGGCATCCCCGACTTCAAGATGGAGAAGGACATCATCGCCCGTCGCGTTAGGCAGATGGAAGCCGAAGGCGTGACGTTCCATTGCGGTGTTCAGGTCGGACGCGATCTCTCCGCCAAGAAGCTGGAAGACGAACATGACGCCGTGCTGATCGCAATCGGTTCGGAGCAGCCGTTCGACTTCTTCGCCAAGTCACCGGGCCGCGATCTCGCTGGCATCCACTATGCGATGGACTTCCTTCCGCAGCAGAACCGCCGCAACGCTGGCGAGCCGCAGAAGCCCGGAACACATGAGATCTCGGCAAAGGGCAAGCACGTCGTCGTCATCGGCGGAGGCGACACTGGCTCTGACTGCATCGGCACATCGTTCCGTCAGGGCGCGAAAAGCGTAACGCAGCTCGAAATCATGCCAATGCCGCCGGAGCGCGAGAATAAGGCGCTCTCCTGGCCGCACTGGCCGCTCAAGCTGCGCGTCTCATCCTCGCAGGCCGAGGGCGCGAAGACCGAATACTCGATCTCGACGACAGGTTTTTCCGGCGAAGGCGGCAACGTCAAGAAGCTGCACTACACGCGCTTGGACAACAAGATGCAGCCGGTGCCGGGGTCAGAAGGCGTGCTCGACGCTGATCTCGTTCTCTTCGCCATGGGCTTTTCCGGTCCGATCGAAGGCGACGTGGTGCAGGAACTCGCGCTTCCCGTCGTGGCGCGCGGCCGCTTCAAGGGTCTCGACGCAACGGATCGCGACTACAAGCTCTCGGCTTCGCCGAAGCTCTTCTGCGCTGGAGACATCCGTCGCGGTCAGTCGCTCGTTGTGTGGGCCATCCGCGAAGGACGGCAAGCGGCACATGCCATCGACAAGTTCCTGATGGGCACGACCGAGCTGCCGCTCTGAGCTGACGTCACGCAAGACGCAAAGCAATGGCGCCGAGCGCGATGATGCAAGCGCCCGCAATGCGAACGCCACTCAGGCGTTCGCGCAACACCGTTCCGGCGATCACAGTCGCAAACAGAATGGACGTTTCCCGCAAGGCAGCGACGACGGCAACCGGCGCCATTGTCATTGCCCAGAGCACGATGCCGTAGGAAACGACGGTCGCGCTTCCGCCGACGAGCCCCCAGCGCCAGCTACGCTTCGCGAACGCGCAAAATTGCTCTCGGTGTCGAAAGAACACCCAAACGGCAAGCACAACGCCGGTCAGTAGAAACGCCCAAGCGGCGTAGCTTACTGGGGAGCCTGACAGCCGTGCGCCATTGCCGTCGATAAGCGTATATCCCGCAATCACGACGGCGTTTGCGAGCGCAACGGCAAGCCCGCGACCGTCACGTCTGCGCCCCTCGGCCACCATCGCAAGAATGCCGAAAGAGATGAGCGAGACGCCGATCCAGGCGGCCTGCGAGAGCGCCTCGCCAATCACGAATGCGCTCACGAGCGCAACGAGCAGCGGCGCCGTTCCCCGCATCAGCGGATAGGCTTGCCCCATGTCGGCAAGCCGGTAAGCGAGTGCAAGGAGAGCAAAGTAGATGATGTGAACAAGAACCGACGCGCCAATGAACGGCCAACTCTCGCGCGCCGGCGGGTCCAGAAATGGCAGCATAAATGCCGCCGCAAATGCTGCGGACGTCGCGACGAGTATCGTGGAAAAGAGCTTGTCCTCGCCACTTTTTACAATGGCGTTCCAACCGGCATGCAAAAACGCAGCAAATAGAACCAAAGCAAAAACGGCGATGGGCATAAGCTATCCAGCACACGCTAAAGCGGCGGCGGGATGCCGAAGGGGCGCGGCAAACGAGCGTAAGAGGAAATAACCCGCAAGCGCAACGCGCATCGATGACAGCCGTCAGCCACGCGGCGACGTCTCGCCCATCTTCGCGTTGCTCGTTGAATCAGGCTTCGGCGGCCAGGCCACGTCATCGGCGCGCCCGGGTTTGGGCTGCAGCCGTTCGCCCTTGACCAGCAGCCGGAAGTACGGCGCTTGCGTTGGCGACAACCGCCCGCGATTTCCGCCGCCCGGAGGCGTGATCGAACTCATCAGCGTATAGCCGCCCGCAATTTGATCGACGATCAAGTCTCCGCGCTGGCCCGATCCCTCGCGCCGCGCCATGAGCGCGACAACAGACGCAGGAATTGCGGGACGCACGATCTCGATCGTTTGCGTTTCTTCCCGCCCGTGGTTGTTGACGAGCTTCAACGTCACGCGGCCGTTGTCGGCCTTCTGATCTCCGGACGTATCGGTCGCAGCACTCGACGGAGCGGCGCTACGAACCGTCGGCGCGGATTTTCCCGCATCCGCAGCGTTGGCAGCTGGCGAAGTCGGCGAAGGCGTCTTGTTGGCATTGCCGGGATTGATTCTGGCCTGCTCCGCTTCCGCGCCAAGAAGTGGCAGATTGCGGTTGCTCTTCGCCTGGTTGAGATCGCTCCGAAGCTCCTTCTCCACGAAATGCGCGAGCTTGCGATTACCCGCTACCGTGAAGTGCACACCATTCCTGAGGCGCAGCAAACGGATAGCGCCTTCGAGATCGGGCCCGTATGCCGAATACCCGCCCGCTTCATCGGTGAAGCCTTGATAGGCGTCGATATACTTGTACCCGTTGAGGTACGCGCGTTCGCGCAAGACGCCATTCATACGCTGCGCGATGTCGTTTGCGTCATTGCGCGCAAGGATCGGAAGGCCGACCCAATAGACGCCGACGTTCTTACGCTTGAACGCACGCATCAGCAGGTCGATCCGGCGCGTAAATTCCGCCACCCACTCTTCGCCGCCCATAGCGAGGCGCTTGCCGTCGCGGTTGCGCAATGAAATCCAGACGTTCTCGCCAATCATGACGACAGCCGCGCCAAGCGGCTTACTGGCGATCTTCTGTTCCAGCGCCGCAACCTTGGCTTCGAAATCCGCCGCGCCGACAGGTGGAACCGTGTTGATCTGCCGATCGATGTTGAGACGTACGTCAGCGTTGAACGCCTGTATCAGCCCGCTCAGCAAGCCCTCAGCGAAGCCATCGCCAAAAGCCGAGATCTGATAAACGTCACCATCTGGAAACGGTGTGAGGAACGTCGCGCCTTGATCCTCATTTGCAGCGTGCGCAGAAAGAGAGAACAGCGCAATTGCCATCGCCATCGCGACTGTCGCGATCCAGACCGGCAGACGGAAAAGGCCTTGTCTCATCCGGGCGCGTTGCCTTGTCACTCGAAGGTGTCTCTCGAAAGTGTCTTCACGGACGCCTTTAGAAGAGCGGCCCGAAGCGAAGCATACCGCGTTGCGAGCCACGCTCCAACTCATCAGACGCCCCCGCCTAACACCCCATCGCCTGAGACAGGCAGATCAGCGTGCCGCCTGCGAATTGGCGTGCTTTAGCACCGATTCGGACGGCCAACAGTCGATTTTGATGCCGTTCGTCTTCTGATAGCGGCCAATCTGCTTGCGCGTGTTCGAACCGATCTTGCCGTCGATCTTATCCATCGGATAGCCGAGCGTTTGCAGCCGGGCCTGGAGATCGTGAACCGTTTTCGTCCGCGGCTGCGAGAATGAATCCCACGGCGTCGCGAAATCGCCGCCACCCCGGATACGATCCGACAGATTGCCGACGAACAGCGCATAGAGATCAGATGTGTTGTAGAGGCGAATAACGCGGAAGTTTTGCCCAGCCAGGAATGCGGGGCCATATCCTCCCGCAGGCATCATCAGATAAGCGTCTTGCTTCATCTCATCCGCTGTAAACGGCTTGGGACCGACTTTGCGGAAACCCATGCGCACCCATTCGCTGATCGGACGCGTATCGGGCGGGCCCTCAAGCGAACAATCGGATTTCGGCGGCGCGATCACTTCATAGCCCCAGCGCTGCCCGCGCACCCATCCCTTGCCTTCAAGCTGCCGCGCCGTAAACGCGAGCGCATCTTCCACCGAGCGCCAGATATCGATCTTACCGTCGCCATCCCCATCGGTCGCGAACTTGAAGTATTCCGTCGGCATCGCCTGCGTCAGGCCCAAAGCACCGGCCCAAGACGAGCGCATGTCCGAACGTGGTACGCCGGATTCGAGCATCTTGAGCGCCGCGATCAGCTCTTCGCGAAATTTATCCTTGCGCTTGCCGGTGTATGCCAGCGTCGCCAGCATGCGAATGGCGTCGTTCGGCGGCTTATAGCTGCCGTAAGCGGTCTCGCGTCCCCAGATCGCAACGAGCGTGAACCGATCAACGCCAGTCAGCTTCTCGATCCGACGCAATCCTGTATCGTGATCCTTGAGAAATTTACGACCCTGCACAGCAAGCTTCGTCAGATACGGAACCGAGAGATAATCCGCCGCCGTTTTTGTGAATTCCGCTTGCCCGCTGTTGTCGACCTTAGGCCGCCCGGGAAGATCGAGATCCGGGATCGAAAGATCGGGCATCAGCCCCGCAAACGCCGCGTCGAACGTTTTACGGCTGACGCCAGCACTCTTTGCCTCCGGCCAAAGACCTTCGACAAACGCCGGGAAATCATCACCGGGACGAGCATCGCTGCTGCCAACCAAACAGGTCCATGCAAGCACCGAACAGAAAACCAGCGTGCATGCCCGGAAGAATGTCGTGTTGAAGCTCATCTCATCCCTGAAGGTTCGTGCGCCGCCCGTAATCAGGCGTAACGGAGTGCCTTCGGATGCGCAAATTTCAGGGCGATTTTGCGGCTTTACGCCGTTAATGACGTACCCTTGAGCTGATCGACCCGCCGCTCCCACGCAAGCGCTTGCCCAACGATTCCGTCGAGATCCTCGTGCTTTGGGCGCCATCCGAGCGTCGCGCGCAGCTTGTTGGATGCCGCCACGATTGCGGCCGGATCCCCGGCGCGCCGGGGCGAACGAACCACTTTGAAATCAACGCCTGAAACGCGCTTCACCGCCGCGATCACGTCATCCACGGAATATCCCTTCGAATATCCGCAGTTGAATATATCGGAAGCGCCGCCATTCCGCAGATAGGTCAGCGCCGCGAGATGCGCCGAAGCAAGATCGTTGACCTGGATATAGTCGCGAATGCACGTGCCATCGGGTGTCGGATAATCGGTGCCGAACACTTCCATCTGCGCCCGCTTGCCGAGCGCAGTTTCCGACGCGACCTTGATCAGATGGGTCGCCTTCGGCGTCGATTGCCCGGACCGCCCTTTCGGATCGGCGCCCGCAACGTTGAAGTACCTCAGCGCGACAAAGCGGAAGTCGTGCGCCCTTGCCGTATCCGCAAGCATGACTTCCGTCATCAGCTTTGACGAACCATAGGGCGACATCGGGGTGAGCGCCGCCGTCTCCGTCACAGGATTCTCCACCGGATTGCCATAAACGGCAGCAGTCGATGAAAAGATAAACGTCTTCACGTTTGACGCCACGGCCGCAGCGATCAAGCCGCGCGACTTGACCGTGTTATTCAAATAGTAACCGAGCGGATCAGCGACTGAATCCGGCACGACGATCGATCCAGCGAAATGGATGATGGCATCCACCTTATGCTTTCGGATCGTCTCCATCACGACATCGGTATCGGCGATATCCGCCACGACGAGGTCTGCGCCCGCAGGCACCGCCCAGCGATACCCCGTAGACAGATTATCGATCACAACAACCGACGCACCCGCATCCAACAGCTCAAGAGCCATGTGGCTACCGATATAGCCGGCGCCGCCAGTAACCAACACACTCATCTTGAACGCAACCTCGAGTTTTACAGACACAAAGACCAGCCACCCGCTTCACGCGGCGACAAATCCGCGCTAGCAGTCCGCCTGCCCCGTTTCGAGCGCGTCGAATCCGTAGAGCAAGGCGTTAATCGGAAACGACTAGCAGATTGTTCTTGATACCTCGTTTAATTCCCGGAGCATGAAATGACCCGATCCCCCAAGCCGATCCGCAAGGCCGTATTGCCCGTAGCGGGGCTTGGAACGCGCTTCCTCCCGGCCACCAAGGCCGTCCCGAAGGAAATGCTCACGGTCGTGGATCGCCCTGTTCTGCAACACGTCGTCGATGAGGCGCGCGCTGCGGGAATCGAGCACTTCGTATTCGTGACCGGCCGGAACAAGGGTGTCATCGAGGATCACTTCGATAACCAGTTCGAACTCGAAGCAACCCTTTCCTCTCGGGGCAAAAAGAAAGAGCTTGAAGCGCTCGAACGCGATCTCCCGGGCGCTGGCCAAACGAGCTTTACACGCCAGCAGGCTCCGCTCGGCCTCGGCCACGCCGTCTGGTGCGCGCGCGAGATCATCGGCAATGAACCGTTCGCGTTGCTGCTTCCCGACATGATCCATCACGGCACCGAACCCTGCCTGGCGGAAATGATCGCGGCCTATAATGAGACCGGCGGAAACCTCGTCGCCGTTGCGCCCGTCCCTGAAGATCAGACGCATCAATACGGCATCGTCGGCGTCCAGGACGCCGCCGCCAAGGTTTCGCAAATCACCTCAATGGTCGAAAAACCGAAGCAGGGCACAGCCCCTTCGAACTTGCACATCACCGGTCGCTACATTCTGCAGCCCGAGATATTCGGCTTGCTCGAAAATCAGACCCACGGTGCGGGCGGCGAAATCCAGCTCACCGACTCGATGCTGCGTTTGATGGCTGACGCATCGCAGCCATTCCATGCCGTCCGTTTCGACGGCACGATTTACGACTGCGGCTCGAAACTCGGGTTCCTGACGGCGAACGTTGCACTCGCACTGGAACGCGAAGATCTCGGTGCAGACTTCCGCCGCGAGATCACGCAACTGCTCGCAAAGAAATAGCCCGCCTACCGCCGCAGTCTGATGCCGACGTGAATTTCGTCGCCGGTGTAGTCGCTCGGAATTCCGATGCCATCGAAATTCACGTGCGAATACCGGCCGAACAGAACGGTATTCCGGTCGGCGAAATATTCGAGACCAATCGTTTCGCGGAACTCGTTGTCGTTGATAACGCCGTCCTGCGAGTCCTGGTTCGAATATCGGAAACCGGCCGACGCAACGAGATAGCTCCGCAGTTGGTGACGAAGCTCAATGCCTGCCGAACGATAAAACGCCCCGCCAACTCCGCTGGTGATCGTCTCTGAGACATCCGAGTTTGCGGTGAAGAGAAGCGACGTCAGAGGCGTCACGCGCCACGTAGCATTTGCGTCGATGATCAACCCATCCACGGCATGTAACCGGTTATCGACCGGCCGCTGCACGCCGTATCCCAGGCTAATCTCTCCACGGATAATCTCGCCGGTATCGCCGAACGAAATGCCGACGCGGTAGCGCTGTCCGTTCGATGTCCGATTGATAAAATCCGTCTGCGCCACTTCCGCATAGTCGCGGTGATTGTTGGCGACTTCGATGAACGGCGACAGCGACGGCTTGAGTTCCCAAGTCGCCCGCCCCGCTTCTTCAAATTGCGTAAAGTCGCGATCTCGGTTGTTAAACTCGGTATTCGCGATATCCGTATCACCGTACGAATTGTCCGTGACGCTTCCACGGATCTGCAACGACAGCCGGTTAAAGCGCTGATTGTACGACGCCTCGGCGCGATCGACCAAAATCTTTGCGCGCGATCCAACGGTGCTCGCATCAAGCGCCGAACGATCCTCAAACGATTGCTGCCGCGCGATCAGCGCCTGAATGTTCGCTCGCCGCGTAATATCCAAACGCCCGCGCGCTTCAAGCGCATAATCCCTGTCGTCCTCGCTCACGTAAGTGTCGTAGAAGCTCAGCGTTCCACGGCCGTTGAACTCCAGCGCATGTCGCGACCAATTCGAAACAAGCCGCGCCGAAGGATTGACGTCGAGTGCCATATCCGAGCGCGCGGGCGTGGTGTGAAACACGTTCGAATAGTACGACGTCCCGAGTTCAAGCTCCGGGAACAGCACGAAGCTGCCAACCTTGATTCCCACCGGATCGTATGGCTCTTGCCGGAACAGGCGGCGCACCGAGCGGTTGTCGTAGATCGGATCGAGATTTTCGATTTGGTAAAGCAGCGGATCGGGCGCAGCCGGACGATTGTCGAAATTCGAGACCGCACCCGTGCCCGGCATATCGAGAACAGGCGTATCGATACCGTCAACAGGCGCCGCGCGTTCGGCGCTATCGACATCGCCATCCTGACCTCGCGCAGGGACCGCCCCGCCCGACGCATCGCCATTTTGAAGGGTGTCGTAGAGGTCGCTGTCGTCCTCGATGGGCTCGGTCGTCGTCTCGCCCTCTTCCGGACTGACTCCATCAGGCAATACAGGGACGAACCCATATCCACCCTCGCCGCCGTCGCGCCAGGTCTGCCCGGCTTCGCTCGGATCGGTCGGGATGTAACGTGCAGATGCGGGCTTGGCCGCCGACGCGCCAGCGCCCACCAACGACAATGCCGCCAGCGAAACCAAAAGCGTACTAAAGGACGCGTAAAAACGCCGGTCGCCCATGATTTTGTGGCGGCCCCATGTGAGATTCCAACTGAACGCTGTACGATTCGAAGATCCCAACTTAAAAACGCGGGGTTAACGTGCCTTTAAGGCTGCGAACGGCTTGCGCATCTATGCGGGGCGCGGAAAAACGAAGCAACGAGTAAGCGAGTCTCAGTTGGCAAGACGACGGAACGAGCAAGGATCGGCGAGGCCCATGCAGAAGGTGGTCCCTTTTCCGCGCGCCACAGCCAAAAACGGCGCGGCAGCAGTGAAACGGCGAACCGAAGCGCCAGTCGCCTCGGCCGTGCGCACCCTCAACATTGAGACCGAAGGCTTGGCGCTGCTGGCCAAGGAACTCGACGGGCCGCTCGCGCCCCACTTCAACGAAGCCGTGCAGCGACTGGCAGCCGTCAAAGGCCGAGTGATCATCACCGGCGTCGGCAAAAGCGGTCACGTCGGCCAAAAGATCGCGGCAACATTCGCCTCCACCGGAACGCCCGCGTTCTTCGTCCATCCGACGGAAGCCTCCCACGGCGATCTCGGCATGGTGACGCCAGCAGACATCATCCTGGCGCTGTCCTGGTCCGGCGAGACGCTGGAACTAAAACCGATCATCACGTATTCGCGCCGCTTCGCCGTGCCGCTGGTCGCGATAACGTCTCAGGAAAAATCAGCCCTCGGCCAGCACGCCGACGTTCTGCTGCTGATGCCCGCGGCGAAGGAAGCCTGCCCCCACGGCCTCGCGCCCACCACTTCGACGACGATGCAGCTCGCCCTCGGCGACAGCCTCGCCATCGCCCTTTTGGAAGCACGCGGCTTCACCGCCAATGACTTCAAGATTTTTCACCCGGGCGGATCACTCGGCGCCAATCTGAAATACGTGTCCGATATTATGCACCGCGGCGATCGGCTGCCGCTGATCAAGAGCGGCGCCTCGATGGCGGAAGCCCTGGTCTCGATGACGGAAAAGAGCTTCGGCTGCGTCGGTGTGCTCAATCGTTCCAAACGGCTGATCGGTGTCATCACCGACGGCGACTTGCGTCGTCACATGCGGGGCAATCTGCTGCAAGCCAAGGTCGACGACATCATGACGGCAAAGCCAAAGACCATCCGTCCTGAGATGTTGGCTTCTGCGGCGCTCGAACTGATCAACTCCTCGTCGATCACCGCGCTATTTGTCGTGCAAAACGGCAAACCGGTTGGACTGATCCACGTCCACGATCTCCTCCGTCTCGGCGTCGCTTAAGCGACATCAAACCGAGCCGGCCGGTCATACGCGGCGACGCGGGAGTTTAACCCGCTGCGTCTACTCGCGAGACGACAAGCACGGTGCCATCAACGCCCGTCACCTTGACGCGCGCACCCTTCGGAGCATCTTCACCTTCGGCAGCCCACACAGAATCGCCGATTTGCACCCGTCCGCGGCCATTCACGATTTCAGTCTCAACAGCCACGATGCGACCGATGTACTGCGCGCCTCTGATATTGAGATCGGGCACGTCAGACCGCGCACTCTCCGCACTGCCTCTGTTTCGCACCCAGAACACAGTCGCGAGCGCAATCAATGCGAACGCAATAAGCTGCCATTCCCAGGCGAATGGCACAGCAAGCGCCACGATGCCGACGATCGTTGCGGACAAACCGAACCAGACAAAATGCACGCCCGGAACGAGGGATTCGAGTACGAAAAGAACCACCGCCAGCGCGAACCATAACCACGCGCCGAACTGTGCGATCAAGTCAGACAGTGACTGCATAATATCGCCCTCGATTGCCCGAACGATCGCGCACTAAGCCCGTGGCACTGTTCCGGAACGCGCGGCCGGCGCACGCGGTGCTGCACCACTCGGCCCATCGCCGCCACCAAACGTGTCGGAAGCAATCTGCGCGATGCCCGCAAGTGACCCAATGACCGACGACGCTTCGAGCGGCATGAGGATCACCTTCTGGTTCGGTGCCTTTGCCAACGCTTCCAGCGCCTTCATATAGTTGTTGGCCACGAAATAGTTGATGGCCTGCACGTTGCCTGCCGAGATAGCGGCTGACACCATCTGCGTCGCCTTTGCCTCGGCTTCAGCGGCGCGTTCGCGCGCTTCAGCATCACGATAAGCAGCTTCCCGGCGGCCTTCAGCCTCCAGAACAACGGCCTGCTTTTGGCCCTCAGCTTTCAGAATTGCGGCCTGCCGCAAGCCTTCAGATTCCAGGATCTGCGCGCGCTTTTCGCGTTCGGCTTTCATCTGCCGCGCCATACTGTCAACGAGGTCACGCGGCGGCGCGATGTCCTTGATCTCGATACGCGTGACCTTCACGCCCCACGACTCCGTCGCTGCATCGACGACCTGCAGCAGCCGGTGATTGATCTGGTCGCGATTTGAAAGCAACTCGTCGAGATCCATCGAACCCATCACGGTACGGATATTCGTCATCGTCAAATTCACAATCGAATGATCGAGATTATCGACCTCGTAGGCCGCCTTCGCCGCATTGAGCAGCTGATAGAAGGCGACGCCGTCCACCCGCACCATGGCGTTGTCTTTGGTGATGACGTCCTGGCTCGGAATGTCCATCACCTGCTCTTTCATGTTGAGCTTGTGCGTGACCTTTTCCAGAACCGGAATGAGGATGTGCATTCCCGGCGCAAGCGTCCGGGTATAGCGGCCCAGATTTTCGACCGTAAAATTGAAACCCTGCGGCACAATTTTTACGGTGGACCAAAGCACCCAGATGGCGGCCACCAGCAAGATGAACCCAAACGATTCGAATCCGCCAAATCCAGGCATAGCCATTCCCCTTCTCAAGCGAATCAATCGCTATTCCGCTATTCCGCGGGTTTTAATCACCCGGCAACGAAGAAAAGGTAAACAACCCGTAATTACAGGCAGAATAACGGCTTCAACTCGTTCTTCTGTAGGCGGACTTTAAAGATCGATAGGATTCTTCCAGATCTCTGGAACTTAAATCCAGCCCATAAGCTCTCGACGCGTCACGGCTTCAATAACGTCTATTCCCTCGGGACTGTCATTGAGAGCCGGTAAATAGGCGAATTTTTCTCCGCCGTTGCCTTCAAAATAGTGACGATTTTCGCCGTCCAGCTCTTCCAGCGTCTCGAGGCAATCGGCCGAAAACCCTGGCGCCACCAGAGCAAGCCGCTTTACGCCGGACTTCGCCAATTCCTGCACAGTTTTGTCCGTGTACGGCTGAAGCCACGGATCGTTGCCAAATCGGGATTGAAAAGTCGTTAGCCAACGGTCCGGCTCGATACCGAGTTCGGCACGCAGCAACCGAGATGTCTTCTGGCATTGGCAATGATATGGATCGCCTTTCGCCAAATAGGCTTCCGGCATTCCATGAAATGTCGCGATGATCTTTTCCGGTTCGAAATCGAGTTTCGCCAAGCTCTTCCGAATTGATGTAGCAACGGCCTTGATATAGGCTGGGTCTTCGAAATACGCTGGTGCCGCGCGCACCGCGGGCTGCCAACGCATTTTCATCAACGCCCGAAACGCCTGATCGCATGCCGTCGCCGTCGTCGCTGCGGCGTACTGCGGATAGAGCGGCACAAGCAGAATGCGGTCGCACCCCTGATCTTTCAGCGCCTGAATCCTGCTTTCCGTCGTCGGGTTCGCATAGCGCATCGCCCAATCGACGACGATACGCGGATCGCTCTTGAATCGCTCCGCCAGTTGCGAAGCCTGATTCCGCGTGATCGTTTTGATTGGGCTCTCATCTTTCTCCTTGTTCCAGATCGTGGCGTAGTCCTTGCCCTTACGCGCCGGTCGAACCGTCAGAATGATGAGATTGAGGATCGGCCACCATTTCCAGCGCGGAACTTCGATCACACGCTCGTCCGAGAGAAACTCTTTCAGGTAGCGCCGCATAGGCCAGTAGCCGGTTCCATCCGGCGTGCCGAGATTGAGCAGCAATATGCCAATCCGTCCGAACGCGACTCGCGGATGATCTGCCGGAGCATTGGCAGGTCGAATGCCAAATTCGCTCGACTTCGGAAGTTCGTTCATGCGCAATTCGGTCCTTGCGATATCGGAAAATCAAACAATAGCCGATCAAGCGCGCCGTTGCGACGGCACTGCGACAGCGGGAGCAGGAGCAGACTGCGCCTTGCTTGAAGACCCGGCCGTATCGAGAGTCGTGACAGTCCCGAGCATCTTGTCGCTCGCACGAGCGTTCGCCTGGCTGCGGACGATCGGCACGATATCTGGAAACGGCGCCGCGTGGCCGCATTTCCAATACGCCGCCATCCGCGCAATGAACGCATCAGGCTTTTCAGCAAATAGCCGATTGACGGATGGACCCACCGAAGCCCTGATCTCCTGCTGACGAGCAAAGCAGAGCTCGACAATCGCTTCCTTCTGCTCAGCCGAAAAATCGGTGGCCTTGATCGTTGCAGCAATCAGCATGGCCAGATCGTGATCGTCGCCTAGCGCCTGTGAAAGCCCACGCGCCGCCTCAACGCGCACGGCATATTCATCGGGCCATGCGCGCGCCAGCAAACTCATCTGACGCCAATGCCATTGCACGGTCTTCCGCAGCGTATGGAAGCTTTCATCCGATGGCTCGCGATACGCATCTTTCAAAGCCTTACGCGCACGCCGGTAGCTCGTTTCGAGGCCGCCCTTCTGAGCGGCAAATCCCCTATGCTTCAACTTCGCACGGCCAAAGGTCTCCGCCTCGGAGCGAAGAAGAACGCGCATCCGCTCAATGCTCTGAGGATCGATCTGCGCCTGTTCTGCTTCACTACCAAAATGCAATAGCCATGGAGCAAGAATAGCTGCCGCGTCAGGTCCGCCTTTGGCTGCAAGCTGGCTCACCGTATCGCGCAGAACGGCTTCGTCGCGGCGGCTCGCAAGCATCCGCCCGGCATCGGCCAGAGACTTCCCCAGCCGCTTCGCGCGTTTCGACCCAAGCGACGGTCCGACAAGGCGCACCAGAGCCCTCAGCCGCTTCAGCGCCTTCCGGCATTCGTGCACGCCCTTGGGCCGCATGTCCGGCGATGCGAGTTCCGAAAGCACCACCTCAAACTGTTCGCGCGCGATGCGGCGAAAGCCCTTCTCCACCGGCTCGTCGATCTTAAATCTGTACGGCATCGGGAGGGGTCTCGATTGATATGAGGTTTACGGCGCAGTTTAAGTATGGGGATGGATGGCGTGTCAAACGCCCTCAATAATACTTTCGCAGAATAGTAAGTTAGACCTTACGCCCTAATTCCTTGCCCAATTCACCCATTCCCGAACCCTGGCAATGGGATCGGCCGCTGTCACAAAGTCGGTAATGACGGCCAGACTGTCGGCCCCCGCCGTCGCCACAGCCGGCGCACGCTCCGGCGTTAACCCACCGATCGCAACGAGTGGCAGAGATCCGACCCGCGTTCGCCAGCTAGCAAGCTTGTCCAAGCCCTGCGGCGCCCACGGCATTACCTTTAATTTCGTCTCGTAAATCGGTCCGAGCGCAACATAGTCGGGACGGGCGGCAAGAGCTGTCGCGAGCTCCGCATCATCATGCGTCGAAATTCCGATCCGGATCCCCCGCGCGCGGATCGCAGCGAGATCCGCACTCGCAAGATCCTCCTGGCCCAAATGGATGAAGTCCACTCCCTCATCGATTGCGACGGCCCAGTAATCGTTCAGCACGAATTGGCAGCCATGCTCGGCGCAGATCGCGAGCGACCGCCGCGTTTCTCTGGCGACGTCACCCGGCGTCGCATCCTTCATGCGCAATTGAACCAGCTTGACGCCGAGCGGAACAATCCGGCCCAGCCAATCGGCGTCCGGCACAATCGGATAGAAACGCGGAAGGCGAAGGGGATGTGAACTCACCGGATACTCAATCGATATCGAAGAAGGGCGTGCCCGCAACCGGCGTCGAAGGCACCGCCATGTCACGCGCAGGCATCAACCCGGCTTCAAAGCCTAGCCGCCCCGCCTTGATCGACAGCGCGAACGCGTCCGCCATCGCAACGGGATTGGCCGCTTTCGCCACGGCCGTATTCAGCAAGACCGCGTCGTATCCCAATTCCATTGCCATCGCCGCATGCGACGGCGCACCGATACCGGCATCGATGATCAGCTTTACATCGGGAAAATAAGCCCTGAGGCTGCGCAACGCCGAGACATTCGCAAGGCCGCGCCCACTACCGATCGGCGCAGCCCACGGCATGATGACTTCGCAACCCGCACGCTGCAGACGCTCTGCCACCGACAGATCTTCCGTCGTATAGGGAAACACCTTGAAGCCATCCGCCGTCAGCGCAGTTGCCGCCTCGACCAACCCAAACACATCAGGCTGCAGCGTATCGTCGTTGCCGATGACTTCGAGCTTGACCCAGTCAGTCTCGAACAGCTCGCGGGCCATCTGCGCCGTCGTAATCGCTTCCCGCGCCGTCCGGCATCCTGCCGTATTCGGCAGCACGAGCACATTAAGGTCGCGGATCAAATCCAGAAACCGTTCGCCGATCTTGCCACCCGCCGCTTCCCGGCGAAGCGAGACCGTCACCACACTCGCGCCGGATGCCTTTACGGCGTCTTCCAGAATGGCGGGTGAAGGATATCCGGCCGTGCCGAGCAGCAGCCGCGACTCGACCGCCGTGCCATAGAGCGATAGCGCCTTCGGCGCATGGAGACCTTGATCCCGAATGTTCATCGCTGCCTGATGCTCGCTTAGCCGCCTTGCCGAGCGGATACGATTTCAACGCTGTCGCCAGCTTCGATCGGTGTGGTAGCACGCCTCGCCACCGGCACGAAATGACCGTTAAGCGCAGTGGCAACCCGCAAGTCACCCGCTGCGTGGTCCTTCACGAGGGCCTCCAGCGTTCGAGCCGCCGTGCCGGTCTGCCGTCCATTGATTAAAATTTCGATTTTAGCCATTGGCATCTGCATAAGTGAGATTTTCGTTCCGGCCTTTTGGAAGTAGGAATTTCATGGGCAATTACTAGAGCATTTAACGATTTTTACCGCGAACCTGCCTGGCAGGTCAAAGCATCGTTGTTCCGCCTTATTGACGAAGTTCCTTCGCCTTCCTTCCAAGGATGATCCCAATGTTTTCTGAGTTGATGACGTCACGGCGGTTCGCGCCTCTCTTCTGGAGCCAGTTGCTTGCCGCACTGAACGACAACCTCCTCAAGAACGCACTCGCGATGCTCGTCATCTACCGGCTCGCGATGGAGAACGGACCCGCGATCGGAACGCTCGCCGGGGCGGCCTTGATCCTTCCATTCTTTCTGTTCTCGTCTCTCGCCGGTCAATACGCAGACAAGTATGATAAAGCCGCGGTCGCAACGCGTGTGCGCCTTCTCGAAATCCCGATCGCGCTCGCCGCTGCCATAGGGTTCCTGATCCCGTCCGTCACGCTGCTCTTCATCGCGCTCATTCTCTTCGGAACACTCAGCGCGTTCTTCGGCCCGGTGAAATACGGTCTGCTGCCGACCCACCTCGAACTCAAAGAGCTACCCGCAGGCAACGCCGCCATCGAAGGCGCCACGTTTCTCGCAATTCTCATGGGAACGATCGGCGGAAACCTCGCTTCAGGCGGTGACCGTGAGGTGCTGTTCGTAGCAGGGGCCATCGTCATCATCTCCGTTCTCGGCTGGCTTTCGGCGCGCGCCATACCGCCCGCACCGTCACCGGTCCCCGACCTCGTCGTCGATACGAACATCTTTACCTCGACCAAAACGCTCATCGCCGACCTGAGAACAGACCGCCGCATTTGGCAGGGCGCGCTCATCACGTCATGGTTCTGGCTCGTCGGCGCTGCGGTTCTCGCGCTGCTACAGAACCTCATTCCTCAAGCGCTGAATGGCGCGCCGTCCGTCTACACGCTCGCGCTCTTCACCTTCGCGGTGGCAGTCGCCCTCGGTTCTATCGCCGCGGCGCGCGCCAGCAGAAACCGGCCCAACCTCGCCCTTGTTCCCATCGGCGCTTTGCTGATGGGCCTGTTCCTTCTTGATCTCGCGCTGTTGGCGTCCAGGCTTACGCCAGCTGCAACGCCGCTCGGAATGTCCGATACGCTCCAATCGGTCACCGGCATCCATATGCTGATCGATCTCGCAGGCATCGCTTTTGCGGGCGGCCTCTATATCGTTCCAGCGTTCGCCGCCGTGCAGGCGTGGTCCCCCATCGACCGCCGGTCTCGTGTGATCGCAGGATGCAACGTCCTCTCCGCGGCCTTCATGGCGCTCGCAGGCCTCGCCATCGCCCTGCTGCAATACGAGAAGATCTCCGTTGCCCTGCTGTACGCTGGACTGGGACTTGCAAACTTGATCGTCGTCGCGCTGGTGCTCCGCGCCTGGGGCGCAGAAGGCGTGAAAGATGTCGGCGTCTTCCTCTTCCGAACGTTTTTCGGCGTCGAAGTGATCGGCCGCGAAAACCTTCCGCAGCCCGGTGAAAAGGCCATCATCGCGCCGAACCACGTCAGCCTTCTCGACGCACCGTTGATGCACGCGCTAATGCCGTCGCACGCCACGTTCGCGATAGACACCGGCATGGCGAATACCTGGTGGGTGAAACCGTTCCTGAAACTCGCGAAGGCCTACCCCATCGACCCGACGCGACCGCTCGGCATGCGCCATCTCATTCAGGCCGTGAAAGACGGATCGTCCCTGATCATCTTCCCGGAAGGCCGACTGACGGTAACGGGCGGCCTGATGAAAGTTTACGACGGCACGGCAATGATCGCCGACAAGGCCGACGCACCAATCATCCCAGTGCGCATCGAAGGCCTCGAACGCTCCCGCTTCGGTTACCTGAGTAGTTCGCAGACGAAAAAATCCTGGTTCCCGAAAACCACCGTAACGATCCTGCCGCCCGTCAGACTGAAGGTCGATCCAGCGCTGCGCGGAAAGCAGCGTCGCCTCGCTGCAGGCGCGGCTTTGCAAGATGTCATGACGGACTCAGCCGTTATGACGACGAACATCGATCAGACGTTGTTCGAAGCTCTGGCCGAAGCCCGCAACACGCGCGACACCGGCAAGCCCGCAGTTCAAGATCCACTCGGCACGAAGCTGTCGTACAAGAAGCTCATCGTTGGCGCGCAAGTGCTCGGCAAGAAGCTCGAGCCGATGCTGCCGCCTGCTGGCGAGACCGTCGGCGTGCTTCTGCCGAATTCCGCCGGCGTCGCAGTCACGTTTTTTGCCTTGCAGACGATGGGCCGCGTGCCCGCCATGCTGAACTTCTCAGCCGGCGCGGCAAACGTCCTTGCCGCATGCAAGGCCGCCAAAGTCAGCGTCGTTCTGACGTCGCGCGTATTCGTCGAGAAGGGCCACTTTGAAAGTTTAGTCCAGGCGATCGAAGGCGCGGCCCGCGTCATTTATCTCGAAGACGTGAGGGCAACGGTCTCGTTTACGGACAAGCTCCGCGGTCTCGCGCAAGGGTCAACTCCACAGGTTAAACGCGATTGCAATTCGCCTGCAGCCATCCTCTTCACATCGGGCTCGGAAGGATTGCCGAAAGGCGTCGTACTCTCGCACCGCAATCTGCTGGCCAACTGCGCACAAAGCCTGACGCGCGTCGCGTGCAACGGCAGCGACAAGGTGTTCAACGCACTCCCAGTGTTCCACTCGTTCGGACTGACCGCCGGATTGTTGATGCCGCTCGTCGCAGGCGTTCCGGTCTATCTCTATCCAACGCCGCTGCATTATCGCATCATCCCGGAACTCGTGTACGGATCGAACGCCACGATCCTGTTCGGCACGGATACGTTCCTGTCGGGCTACGCGCGTGTGGCGCACCCGTATGATTTCGCGCGTGTCCGCCTCGTTCTGGCCGGCGCCGAAGCCATCAAGGACCGCACACGCCAACTCTACATGGACCGTTTCGGCGTGCGCATTCTCGAAGGCTACGGCGTCACCGAAACCGCACCCGTCCTTGCTATCAACACACCGCTGGCCAACAAGGCCGGAACGGTCGGACGTCTCTCGCCGCTGATGGAAGCACGCCTCGATCCCGTGCCCGGCATCGAAACCGGGGGGCGCCTCTACGTGCGCGGCCCGAACGTCATGCTGGGTTATTATCGCGCCGAAAATCCCGGCGTTCTCGAACCGCCGCAAGACGGCTGGCACGACACGGGCGACATCGTCGAGATCGACCCGCAGGGATTCATTGCAATCAAAGGCCGCGCCAAACGCTTCGCGAAAATCGCAGGCGAGATGGTCTCCCTCTCCGCTGTTGAAGCGCTCGCCGCCGAGCTTTGGCCAAACCTCATAACCGTCGTCGTCTCGCTGCCCGATGCGCGCAAAGGCGAAAGGCTGGCGCTACTGACGACCGATGCTTCACCGACACGCGAAGCCTTCTCGCAATTCGCACGCCGCAAGGGCGCAACCGAGCTGATGGTGCCCGCCGACATTCTGCACGTGAGCAAAATTCCGTTACTCGGATCGGGCAAACCGGACTACGTCGCGGCGCTCGAACTTGCCAAAGCGGCGATGGCTGAAAAATCAGGATCGTCGGCCGACAGCGCCAAAGAGCGGCCCGTCGCTCCGGCCGTCTAGGACGAACTGCACGACCGCTTGCGCCAACACCGGCGCAAGCAAAAATCCATGGCGATAGACGCCATTCACCCGGATCGTGCGCGCACCATCTTCCACGACAATGCGCGGGACGTTATCCGGAAATGCGGGTCTGACGCCCGCACCCATGTCGAGGATCGCCGCTTCCGCAAATGCCGGATGCAGCGCATACGCCGATCCCAACAATTCGAGCGCCGACTTGACCGTCATCGGCCCGTCGTCCTCCCGCTCGATCACACTTGCGCCAACGACGAAACGTCCCTCGCCCTGTGGAACCACGTAGAGCGGCTGGCGTGGATGCAGAAGTCGCACCGGCCGCGAAAGCGTAACGTCATGTGATTGGATTATCAGACGCTCACCGCGAACGCCGCGTAGCTTCGGCACGTCTCCCTGCGCACCAATCCCGCGGCAGTCGATCACAATGTCCGTCGCCAAGTCGTCGGTAACAAACGGCTGACCGAAAGACGTCTCAACACCCAGCGCGCGAATTTCGCTCAGCAGCCAAGTCAACGCATCCATCGCGCCGACGTGCGCCTCACCAGGAAACAGCAGCGCCCGCGCAAACCGTCCCGCAAGCGCAGGTTCAAGTTCCGCTATCCCGCGCGCTTCGACAACGTCATGTCGCTCCGTCATCCGCTCGAAACGCGAAAGATCAGCCGCATCGCGCGCTGGCGCGACCACAAGCGTGCCGTTCACGATCGTGCCAGGATAGGCGCGCCACAACTCCACGCTGCGGCGGCCGAGATCGCGAATGATTGACGGCGCGCCTTCGGCCTCGCATTCCGGCGCAATCATCGCGGCTGCCATCCGGCTCGCGCTCGCGACGAACGGCACAGCGCTTCGCTCCCATAGGCGAACGCGAAAACCGGCACGCGCAAACGCATACGCCTGCCACACGCCGACGATCCCAGCACCTGCAATAGCAATCGATCGCTTGCTCACGGCGCCGCCTGAACGCTCATATCGGCTTCATGTTCGGCAGCATCGGGTCTTTCAATCGCCAAGCGCAATTCCTTCCCGGCGCGGATCGGCGCCACCTTCAAGATGCCCGTTCCGGCGCACGATGGTGTGCACGCCGGAGGTCATCGTTGTCCGGCTGATAACATGACCATAGGACGTCAACTCGAACGCGGGCCAGATGAAATTGTCGGAATATTCGATGATCAACGGCCCACCTTGGCTGCCGAAGTTCGGCAACGCCACAGCCTGCTGCGCATCGAGCCCCCAGTCCATCAATGCAACGAGGTTTTTAACTACATAAAGGATGATCTGCGATCCACCCGGAGATCCCGTGACGATCTCCGGCAGCCCGTCGCGACCAAGAACGATCGTCGGCGCCATCGAACTTCGCGGGCGCTTACCGCCAGCAACCGCGTTCGCGATCGCGTCACCGTTGGCGTCGACAGGCTCGAACGAGAAGTCCGTCAATTCGTTGTTCAGCAGAAAGCCCGAAGCCCACAGCCGGGATCCGAAGGCATTCTCAATCGTGACGGTCATTGCCAGCGCATTACCGTCTCCGTCGATGATGGAAACGTGAGTGGTGCCCGGAACCTCGTGCGTCGCATCGATGCCGAATGTCTTCTTGGCCAGTCCCGGAGGAAATCCTGGCTCCGCTTTCTCCATCGCGCGCGTCGCATCGATCAGGCGGCGGCGCTCATCCAGATAGACAGCATCCAACAAACCCGATGGCACCCCAATATGATCGGGGTCGGCGATGTAGCGATTGCGATCCGCGAACGCCAGCTTCTGAGCTTCCGCAACAATGTGCAGCGCCGGAGCGCTCATGCGCGCGTCCACGCCTTGAACTTGCGGAAATGGTTCGATCAGCTTCAGTGTCGAACCAACAGTCAATGCGCCAGAGGACGGCGGCCCCATCCCGCACACGCGCCGCTCTCGATAATCAACGCATGTCGCCGGACGCTCCTTCGCAACGTACGACTTGAGGTCAGCGAGCGTCAGATCGCCCGGATGCCGTGGCGCATTCTTCACAGCCGCCACGATCGACTCTGCGATCGGGCCTTCGTACAGCGCCGACGCACCTTTTTCCGCAATGCTTTTGAGAGTCGCCGCATATTCAGAATTCTTGAGGATTGTCCCCGCAGTGCGCGGCGTCCCAGCCTCGTCGAAAAAATAACCGCGCACAGCGGGCGCGAAATCATCAGGTTTCAAAAGCGCAAGCAGCGTCGCAAGCCGTTGCGAAACAGGAAAGCCGTTTTCGGCCAGCGCAATCGCAGGCTTGAACAAATCCGCCCACGGAAGCTTTCCATAACGCGTGTGCGCGTCTTCCAGCATCCGCATCAATCCCGGCACGCCGACGCTGAGACCCGAATTCACCGCATCGGGAAATGCCATCGGCTTGCCGTCACTCGTGAGAAATCGATCGGGCTTTGCAGCGGCGGGTGCCGTTTCTCGCCCGTCGAACGTCTCAAGCGAACGCGACTTCGCATCGAAGTAAACGATGAACCCACCACCGCCTAAGCCTGACGATTGAGGTTCGACAAGCCCAAGCACCATCTCCGTTGCGATAGCGGCATCGACGGCTGAACCACCTCGGCGCAACATCTCGCGACCCGCCTCCGCCGCCAGCGGATCGGCCGCTACGATCATTTGATGATCGGCAACGACAACATGCTTCTCGCGAAATCCAGAGGACGCTTCAGGCGCAGGCCGCATATCCTGCGCGCTCACCGCCGCGGCAGCGATAACGAAGCCGAACGCAACCAAGAATCGCCTGAACATCGCGTCTCCGGAATTTACGATCTACGCGGATACTTGTAAGGACCAAACGCTAGCCACACGATAGCGCGCCGCTGTTTTGCAAAGCAAATATCGCTACAGGAGATACCATGCCGAATTTGAATTCTCTTCATGTGATGGCTGCGGCAGGTGCGCTCGCCATGTTTGTTCTTGGGGCCGCAACGTCCAGCGCGCTCACGCCCGCCCCGCCGCGAATGATGCCGCTGCTCTCGACCGACGAAACGATCATGGGCGAACCAATCGTATATCCCGCTGGTTCCGCACTGCTGACGACGGCAGTGATCTCCTTGCCGCCTGGAGGACAAACCGGTTGGCACACGCACGGCGTTCCCGTGACGGGTTACATACTCGAAGGCGAATTGACGGTCGATTACGGCGAGCGCGGCAAACGCAAATACAAGAAAGGTATGTCAGTCGCCGAGGCGATTTCTATTCCTCACAACGGCACAAACACCGGTGAGACAGATATGCGCCTGTTCGTTGTCTACATCGGCGCTGAAGGACTACAGAACTCAACCCCGGCGAAACAATAGCGCGTCACGGACTCGGATGCGGATTGCTCGCCAATCTAATCAGATATGAGCGAGAATGTTGACGAGTCTGCCGAATGGATCGCGCACGTAGAAATGCTTGACGCCCCATGGCTCCCGCTGCGGTCCGTATTCAATGGGCAGCCCTGCAGCTTTCACGCGTCCAAGCACATCGTCGAAATCGTCCACTTCAATTGAGATATCGGGGACGGGAGTGCCCGAGCCTCCTTCGCTGGCAAAACTGATCTGCGGCTGAGCAAGAACCGCCGGCGCGGCCAAGGTCGCAATCCATCCATGATCCATCACCGTTTCGAGCCCTAGAATTTCGCCATAGAAAGCGCGCGCGGCTTCAGGATCCGGAGTCGCGACATTGGCGATTATGCGTTTGACAGACATGAGGTCCTCTATTGCGAAGGGTGCTGGATTTGGCCCGTCGACCGGACTGACGCCCACCGGCCGCGTGGCAATTGAAGCACGTCTTCCAACCGCTTGCAGGGAACAGAGCGCTGTTACCGATCCGTGAGTTGCAAGCGCCACGAAGCTGCGCCTAGGGTCCCGCCGGGATTCTCAATCCCGGAAAGATCGGAGGGGAATATGCGTTTTTTCAAACTCAGCCTCATCGCCGCTGCATCGTTCATAGCAGTCTCAGCTTCAGCTCAGGCCGGCGATTGCGTCCGGGTATCGGCCTTGGGCGATGGCCTCACTCATGACCTCGCCGTCGTCATGTCCACCCACGGCCTCGCCAACATCATCGAGAACAAGGGCCGCAAAGGCTCCGGCAAAATCCAGACGACATGCGCCCCGGCCGCGTTCTTGACCGAGTGCAGGTCCACGCAGCTCGCCTGCAAGTAAGCTTTCGAACGACCCAGAAGCGTCATCGGCACGACGGTGTCGGATGGCGCTTTTGCTGTGTTTGAGCCCCGTCACAATCCTGTTATCCGGCGCGCGATTGTCTTGGGTTGCAGAGCGATCTCATGGTGAGGTACGCCAAATTTCGTTCGCACTTTGTGCACGTCAAAACGGCAGTTGCCCACTTCTGCGCCAAACAAAAAACGAACCTACCTGTCGCAGTCGTCGAATAGCAACACGAAGAGGCGCAAATCCGAAGAGAGCGAAGGAAATAAGGCACTCATCCGTATTACAAAATGGAGTGTGGCTTCCCTGCTCTGCCGGTTCCGATCAGACTGATTTATACCGGCTCTTCATTAATCAAAGTCAGGATAACTAAGGTTATCCTGCTATACTCCTTTAGACACTTTTTGGAGCATCCCCCCGATGGCCCTGCCTCCCCGCTTCACTGGACTTGCCCTCGCCGCAATGACACTTGCTGGCGGCCTGATTTCGATACCTGCTGCTCAAGCGCAGGATATGGTCGACTTCATGTGGGGCGGCGGCGAGGAATACGGCGGCGGCCGCAGCGTCGTTTCCTTCAGCCAGAAGTACAAGCCGGGCCAGATCATCGTCTCGTTCTCTGACCGTAGGTTGTATCTCATCACAAAGCCTGGCCAGGCGATCACCTATCCGATCGCTGTGCCGAAGGCTGACGCACGTTGGCAGGGCGTAACGTTCGTCTCCAACAAGCGCGTGAATCCGTCGTGGACGCCGACGCCTGAGATGATCAGCAAGAACCCGCGCCTTCCGCGTTGGGTCCCGGGTGGTCATCCGATGAACCCGCTCGGCATTCGCGCACTCTATCTCGGTTCGAGTGCTTACCGCATTCACGGCACAGACGCGCCCTGGACCATCGGTCAAGCCGCTTCGGCCGGTTGCATCCGCATGACCAACAAGGACGTGCTGGATCTCTATCCTCGCATTCCGGTTGGCACGCGCGTCACCGTAACGTGGGAACGCTTCAAGACGGGCTCGGGCCGTTACTCGTCATCTGACTACGATTACTCGAGCAGAAGCACGGCCGCCTACAACAACCAGAGCAGCAACGAAGAAGACTATTCCGCCGCTGACGTTGCCGACACACCGGCACCGACGCCCGCACCCCGGCAGGCCGCCCGCTCCAACGGCGCCGCTCCGGACGGTAGCTTGTCGAGCCTGTTCTTCTGGGACGATGCACCTGCCGCCCGCAAAACGGCTGCACCTGCCGCTGCTCAGAAAGCGCCAGTAGCAAAAGCTCCTACGCGCACCGCGGCAGTAGCTGACGAAGGCGTCGACGCAACTGTTGAAATGGATGAACCCGCAGTAGCACCGGCTCCGGCAAAGAAATCGGCCTCGACAGCTACGCCTGCGAAAAAGAAGGCTGAGTCTAAAGCACCCGCCGCGCCTTACGCCAATGTCTCTGACCCGGTGAAAACCCGTTCACCTGCTGCAGCTGACCCGGTTTCGTCCAAGACGGTGGTCGCGGCGACGAAGGCAGCAGCCTCATCGACCGACACGGCGGCGCTCCAGAAGTCAACCGAACAAAGCCAGTAATCGCCTTTCACGGCGTTCGAATTTTACGGGGCAGCCATAACAGGCTGCCCCGTTTGCGTTTAGCAGGCATGCCAGACGAGAATCCTCCAATGTCACAGGTGCAACACCGCACGGATCAGCGTTAGACTGGCGCCAAGTCATTCGCGAGTTGATCCATCTTGGTAACTTTACTCGACACCACAGGCGCCAAGCCACGCCCGCGTCATCCGGAAAAGGCATGGCGCCCGGATTCGCCACAGCTCGCCAAGCCACCTTGGCTCCGCGTTCGCGCACCCGGTAACACCGGCGCCTATGCCGAAACCCGCGCCATCGTTCGCGAGCACCGCCTGCATACCGTCTGCGAAGAAGCCGCCTGCCCCAACATCGGCGAATGCTGGCAGAAGCGGCACGCAACGATGATGATCATGGGCAGCATCTGCACGCGGGCCTGTGCCTTCTGCAACGTCGCGACCGGCCGCCCGCAGCCCTTAGACCACGAAGAACCAATGCGCGTGGCCGATGCCGTCGCGCGATTGAACCTCGACCACGTCGTCATCACGTCGGTCGACCGGGACGACCTCGCCGACGGCGGCGCAGACCATTTCGCTCAGGTCATAACAGCGATCCGCGCAGCAGCTCCCAGCACCACGATCGAAATCTTGACGCCTGACTTCCTGCGCAAGGACGGCGCGGTGGAGACAGTCGCCGCCGCACGCCCGGATGTCTTCAATCACAACCTGGAAACCGTGCCTGCCCTGTACCGTCAAATTCGGCCCGGCGCGAATTACGCGCACTCGCTCGCGCTCCTGCAGCGTGCAAAACACATTGACCCTCGGCTCTTCACCAAATCCGGCATCATGGTCGGGCTGGGAGAAACACGAGATGCCGTGCTTGGCGTCATGGACGATTTGCGCGCGCACGACGTGGATTTCTTGACGATTGGCCAATACCTGCAGCCCACGCGCAAGCACGCCGCCATCGCGCGATACGTCCCGCCGGAAGAATTCGATAGTCTCGCAGAAGCCGCCCGCGAGCGCGGATTTCTTCTTGTCGCCGCTTCTCCTTTGACGCGATCGTCGTATCACGCGGGCGAAGATTTCGTCCGGCTAAGAAACGCCCGCGCTGCCGCACTCGCCACACACGACGCACGACACGCTGCGAAAGAGATCTAATGCCGAAGTTCGCCGCAAACCTCTCTCTGCTTTTTACCGAGATGCCGTTTCTTGACCGCTTCGACGCAGCGGCGTCCGCCGGCTTCACTGGAGTCGAGTTCCTGTTTCCGTACGAATACGACATCGAAGATCTCACCCCGCGTCTCAAAGCCAACGGCCTGACGCAGGTGTTGTTCAATCTCTCCGCAGGCAATTGGGCTGCGGGAGACCGCGGCATGGCGATCTATCCAAATCTGGAGCGCGAATTTCGAGACAGCGTCACGAACGCCATCCGATACGCAAAAGCCTTGGGCTGCACGCAACTTCATTGCCTTGCGGGCATCGCACCCATCGGAGCGGACCATCGCTCGATGCGGAAAACTTACGTCGCCAATCTTGAATTCGCCGCCAAGGCACTGGCCGACGAAGGCCTGACGCTGCTGATCGAACCAATCAACACACGCGACGTGAAAGGGTATTTTCTCGACTCGACCGCGAAGGCAATGGACGTCATCGAAAGCGTCGGCGCACCCAATCTCAGGCTGCAATACGACGTCTATCACATGCAGATCATGGAAGGCGATGTTGCGCCGACGATCCAAAAATGGCTGCCGCACATCGCGCATGTGCAGATCGCCGACACGCCAGGCCGACACGAACCCGGTACGGGCGAAATCAATTTCCAATACATTTTCGATCATCTCGACCGGCTGGGATACGGCGGCTGGATCGGCTGCGAATACAATCCGCTGACATCAACCTACGACAGCCTTGCATGGCACCGCGCGCTGCGTGACAAGCGCCAACCGCGCAATGCCTAGGCAAGCGTCTCGGACGGTCCCTGCGTTCCTGCCTTCACGACCTTTTCCGTCAGCTCAGGTGCGCACAAAGCAATGAAGCGGTAAGCGAAGCCGCGCAAAAATCGCCCGCGACGCAATGCGATACGCGACGTCGACTGCGGAAAGAGACGCGAACTGTCGAGCAGGCGTAAACCCGAATCTCTCGCGGGATCAAACGCCATCGACGCAACGATGCCGATACCGAGGCCAACTTCAACATATGTCTTGATCACGTCCGCATCCAGCGCAACCATCACAATGTCTGGCGCAACCCCCGCCCTCGCGAAGGCTGCATCGATCGCAGGCCTGCCGGTGAACCCTTCGTGATACGTAACGATCGGCCACTCTCCGACCTTTTCGAGAGTCAGCGGAGATGCAGTTTCCAACGCATGCCCCCGCGGCACGATGATGCCATGGTGCCAGGAATAGAATGGAAACGAGACAAGCTCTTCCGCATCTTCGAGCGCCTCAGTCGCAATTCCGATATCCGCCGTGCCATCTCGCAACATGGCTGCGATCTCAAGCGGACTTCCCTGCTGCAGAACCAAACGAACGTTCGGAAACTCCGCTTTGAACTGCGCAATGGCCTTGGGAAGCGCATACCGCGCCTGCGTATGCGTTGTTGCAATGGTGATTTCGCCGCGATCCGTTTTCGAGAACTGTTCCGCAAGCCGCTTGATGTTGTTCGTATCGAGAAGAATACGTTCGACGATCTGCGCCAATTCCTTGCCGGGCTCGGTCAAGCCGAGCAGTCGCTTACCGCGCCGAACGAAGATCTCGACACCGAGTTCGTCTTCTAGGTCCTTGATGTGCTTCGACACGCCGGACTGCGACGTATAAAGCGCGTTGGCAACTTCGGTCAGATTGAAGTTGCGGCGAAGCGTTTCGCGGATAATGCGGAGCTGCTGAAAATTCACGACGTCATATACCGTTCTGTTCTGGAAAAACGCTCAGCCGGCTGCTTCTGATTTTAACGCGCTGGCCGGCCGAAAGACCTAGCGACGCCGCTTCGCTTCCGGCAATTTCAACTTCAAAAAATTCTTTCCGGTTTTCGCGAGCCGCGTCATCGGCGACAAGCTCGATCCGCGCCACCGTAGAATTTCCAAGAATGCGATCGATACTGGCGCTTATGCCATCGTCAGACGCATCCGGCACGATCTCCGTATCATGCGGCCGGACAAACGCAACGACCTCCTGCCCATCCCGCAGATTGCTCGCGTTATGCGCCAAGCGCTCGTCGCCAACCCGCACATACCCACCCTCGATCCTGCCGCGAAATTCGTTAACAGGGCCAATGAACCCGTAGGCGAACGCCGTCGCAGGCCGCTCGTAAATCCCTTTTGGCGTGCCGACCTGTTCCACGCGACCCTTGTTGATCAACACAACGCGGTCGGAAACCTCGAGAGCTTCCTCCTGATCGTGAGTCACAAAAATCGAGGAAATATGCAGTTCGTCATGCAGCGCCCGAAGCCAGCGACGCAACTCCTTGCGCACCTTTGCATCAAGCGCGCCGAACGGTTCGTCGAGCAGAAGCACGCTCGGCTCCACCGCAAGCGCACGGGCAAGCGCAATGCGTTGGCGCTGCCCGCCTGACAACTGCGACGGGAAACGGTTCGCGACCCATGACAACTGTACAAGTTCGAGCAAACGATTGACCTTCGCCCTGATCTCTTTTTCGCTTGGCCGTTGCGAACGTGGTCGCACCCTCAATCCGAACGCAATATTTTCAAACACCGTGAGATGCCGGAACAGCGCATAATGCTGAAAGACAAACCCAACGCGACGCTGGCGCACATCCTGATCCGTCGCATCGTGACCGTCGAGAATCACGCTGCCGCTATCGGCATGCTCCAACCCCGCGATCACGCGCAGCAGCGTCGTCTTCCCGCAGCCTGACGGACCGAGCAGCGCGACGAGTTCTCCGTCCGGAAAATTCAGAGAGATATCGTCGAGCGCCTTGAACGTCCCGAATGCCTTGTGGACGTTGCGAACTTCAATGCTCATGTCCGTGCCCTTCCAAACTCATCTTGCGTCCACGCCATTCGACGTAGGTTTTTAGAAATAATGTCACCAGCGCGAGAAGCGCGAGCAACGAAGCAACCGCAAACGCCGCCGAGAATTGGTACTCGTTGTAAAGAATCTCGACGTGCAGCGGCATCGTGTTGGTCTCTCCGCGAATATGTCCGGATACGACCGATACGGCGCCAAACTCACCCATCGCGCGCGCGTTACACAGGATCACCCCGTACAGCAGAGCCCACTTGATGTTCGGCAGCGTCACTCGCCAGAAAGTCTGAAAGCCATTTGCACCGAGAGAAACGGCGGCTTCTTCTTCGTCCCTGCCCTGCGCCTGCATCAGCGGAATAAGTTCGCGCGCGATGAACGGAAACGTCACGAAGACTGTCGCCAGAACGATCGCCGGAACCGCAAAGATTATTTTGATGTCATGCTCGCTCAGCCACGGTCCAAACCATCCCTGTCGTCCGAAGACCAACACATACACAAGCCCCGCAACCACCGGCGAAACCGAGAACGGAAGATCGATCAGCGTAATCAGGAAATTCTTGCCGCGAAATTCGAACTTGGCGATAGACCAAGCAGCCGCCAGCCCGAAGATAAGATTAAGCGGAACGGCAATCGCAGCAGCAAGCAACGTCAGGCGAATGGCTGCCAGCGCATCGGGCTCAATGAGCGCCGTGAAGTACGCGTCGATGCCTTTCCGGAAAGCCTCCGCAAATACAGCAACCAGCGGCAACAGCAGAAATGCTGAGACGTAAGCAAGCCCCAAACCAACGATGAGATACTTGACCCAAGGAGGATCGCGCGTCGCGGCGTTGGCTTCGAACTTGCTCGCGATTGGCGCGCGTGTGTCGAACGTGGCGACAGTCCCCGACATCTACGAATTCCTTCCAAAGCGCCGCGAGTTCCACGCCTGCAGGGCATTGACGACAAGAAGCAGGACGAACGAAATCACGAGCATAACGGCCGCCACAGCGGTCGCGCCGCGATAGTCGAATTGCTCAAGCTTGGTAATGATAATCAGCGGCGTAATTTCCGAGACCATCGGGATATTGCCAGCGATAAAAATCACCGATCCGTACTCGCCAACAGCTCGTGCAAATGCCAGCGCAAATCCCGTCAGCAATGCCGGAAGCAACGTCGGAAACACAACCCGCTGAAACGATTGCCAGCGCGTCGCGCCGAGGCTCGCGGCCGCTTCCTCATATTCCGTTTCCAGATCTTCGAGGATCGGTTGAACAGTGCGGACGACAAACGGCAACCCAATGAACGTCAGTGCCACAAGCACACCAAGTGGCGTGAACGCGACCTTGATGCCAAGCGGCTCCAAGAGGCTGCCAACCCAGCCATTTCCTGCGTAAATCGCAGTAAGGGCAATGCCTGCGACTGCCGTTGGAAGCGCGAATGGCAGATCGATCAGAGCATCAATAATCTTGCGACCGGGAAACGTGTAGCGCGTCAACGCCCAGGCAAGCAGCAATCCAAACACCGCATTGATGCTGGCAGCCAACAGCGAAGTCCCAAATGTCAGCTTGTACGACGCGACCACCCGCGGCGACGTCACCGCCGACCAAAACTCTTGCGGCGCCATAGAAGACGATACGATGAACACCGCTGAAAGAGGGATGAGAACGATCAACGACAGATACGTAAGCGTAAATCCGAGCGACAAGCCGAAGCCCGGAAGAACACGTTTGTGGGAAGCCCCCGCCATGACTTGCCCGCGCCTCAAACAGAAATCGTTATGATAAGAATGAACGCGCTCGCGGCCAGAAAGCCAATCCAAGCAATAGTTTCTCGCGCTCGATATTGGCGAAACATTCTAGCCTCCGTTAAAGCGTACAATCTGCAGACTAAGTGAGAGGCATGCCTCCGCTAACGAAGAAGACATGCTAAGGATATTCCACTTGGGAAATTGAGGGCGTGAGCTGAATGAGAGAGTGGCGTTAGAACGCCCGCACGCGCGAGCAACTGCCATCCGCCGCGGTGACGACAAGAAACGCCTTTGCTTCGGTGGCGCCCGCATTGCGAAGACGATGCTCAGTATCCGCGTTGAAGAGAACAGCATCTCCTGCGCAGAGCCGGGCCGGAGAATATTCCGCCACGATCACTTCGACCTCGCCAGTGACGACAACAAGCGCCTTTCTGGTGCCCGCCGAATGCGCAGCGATGCGTTCGCTGTGGTGCGGCGCTATCGTAACTTCGTAGATCTCGATGCTCTGCGGGTCCCCCCAGGGGAACAGCGCACGACAGGTAAACCCGCCTTCGCCCGAACTCACGATCGTCGCCTTCTCGCGCAGAACGACAACTGTGCTAGCACTGCTGGAATTTGAGATCAGACTAGGAACAGAAACCTTCAGCGCGTCCGCAATACGCCCCAGAAGATTGATCGTCGGCGCACTTTTTCCTGACTCGATTTGACCCAGCATCGCACGGCTAACGCCGGAAAGATGAGCAAGCTGCTCGAGTGAAAGTCCGTTACGCCTGCGCAAATGGCGAAGGTTTTCTCCAACAACGGCCGAAAGTTTGGTCACAACCTCTTGCTGCCGACCAACCGGCATTATCGTCTCGTTTGCCACGCCCATTGCTTCGCCCGTTGCCTGCAGAAATTCTGCAATCATCGATAGTCAGCCGACGATATCAACGGAACGAAGAAGAAGTGCTGAGCTTATGACCACGAGACGCCACTGCTTAAATTGGTCGTTTTCTATGCTCCCCAAGCACCCCGCACGAAAAAGGGCGGCGCCAAGCACCGCCCTTCCAATGAAACGCCCGCAAGCGCTTGATCTAGAAGTTGACTTTAACGCCCCCAATGACCTGATCGAACGCCGCCAACGATGTACTCGTCGTATCGGTGCCGATCAGCGCTTCACCATCGGTATGCTGGTAAACCAAATACAGCATCGTCTCTGCCGCATCGAGATACTGAGCTGCGCCAAGCGCCCACCACTCGACTGTTCCACTTTGCGTCCGAAGCGCACCTGACGCGTTCAGGTTAGATCCGGCGTCGTCCCTGCGATAATGGCCGAAAAAGTTGGTCTTCCCGAGCGAGAACCATTTCTGTTCGATACCCGCTTGAACGAACCAGGTCGTATCCGTCTTGTCGACGAGTTCCGGATTGATCGCAAATTCCGCCCGCGAGTTGTCGTTCTGCTCGCCGTAACCTGCGTATGCAAACAGGCCGGTTGGCTTGTGCTGCACGAAACCCGAAACGCCCCACCATTCGCAATCGCCGTTCTCTCCTACCGAGGGAACCGTATGGCACGCCGTCGAGCGCCCATCCGTCGAATGTCCATAGCCCGCGCGCGCGTTCACCGTGAAGTCGCCGATCTCACCTTTGTAGATGAGAGCAGCATCCCAGATGTCGTCCTCTCCCCACGACGTTGTTGCGGAAAATCCCGCGACCGTCGGCGTGTCATAGCGAACGATATTGCGGCGGCCGTTGTCGCCGGGCGTTGAGTTGTTGAACCCACGTGTGACGTCGCTCCAGCGGAGATTGCCACCACCCGACGAAATGAACGCGCCATTCCGGTCTCGCACGAAGAACTTGGCCTGATAGTCCGGCGGACCTTCGGCATCATAGAAATTTCGCGTCATCGTCGTGTCTGCGTCGTCAAGCAGGTGATACGTTGACGTTCCGTCTTGACCGACAAGAACCTTACCGAACCTGGCACTCTTGATGAACCAGCTGCTCTTGCGAACATTCAAGCTGTTGGCACCAGAGCCGTTCAGATTGTTCTGATCCCACTGACCGCCAGGCGCGCCGTTCACGCCGATTTCGAGCACATATCCCGCAGACCAATCCTTATCGATCTTAGCTTCGCCAATGAAGCGGAAGCGCGATTGCTCAACCGGGTTGGTGCCGATGTAAACATTCTGCTCGGTGCCATCATCCCACCAGGCAATCTGTTCGCTGACCCACCCCGAAATCGTAAGACTGACTTTGCGATTTCCCTTTCGCGCTGTCGTCGCTTCGAGTTCCGCGATGCGCTCTTCGAGATCCGCGCAGCAATTGCCGCCAAGATCCGCAGCAGTTGCCGGTAACACCGATGCCCCCATCAGGAGTATTGCGGCGCTAGTTAGCAAACCCTCCTTCAAACCGACTGTCATCATTCACCCCCGTTCGATCCGAATGGATCCCCAACTAGCCGTCTAGATATTTAAATGATTCCCACCGCCAAATAGCGCATACCGAATCGATGCAAATCATCGCTGTCCGCTTCTGCAATAGCGGCGTGGCTATCTAGCACCACGGACATGCTCATTCTTTGAGCAGGCAAGACCGAAGCGATTACGAGGCAGGTAGCAAACTTAGATCGCCAAGCTATTCCGCCACTTTCGAAATTCGAGAACGGTTCGGTGCAGCAGCGTGGGCTGCACCGAACGCTCGAAAGCTTAGCTTTTGCCCGTCGTATAGATTTGGTCGAACGACGCGCCGTCCTTGAAGTGCGCTTCGTAAGCCTTCGTCCAACCGCCGAACGCGGCATCGATCGTGAACAAGTTCACTTTCGGAAACTGGCTGTCGTACTTGGCAGCAACCTTCTCGTCACGCGGACGATAGTAGTTGCGGGCTGCAATCTCCTGCCCTTCTGGCGAATAGAGATACTTCAAATAAGCCTCCGCCACCTTCCGGGTGCCGTGCTTGTCGACGTTCTTGTCAACAACAGCGACTGTCGGCTCAGCGAGAATAGAAACCGACGGAACGACAACCTCGAACTTCTCCGGCCCGAGTTCCTTGATCGCAAGGAAGGCCTCGTTCTCCCAGGAGATGAAGACATCGCCAACGCCGCGCTCAACGAACGTGGTGGTCGAACCGCGCGCGCCGCTATCAAGAACCGGAACGTTCTTGTAAAGCTTCGTCACAAACTCTTTAGCCTTGTCCTGGCCGCCATACTTCACGTCGGCATAATGCCAAGCCGCGAGGTAGTTCCACTGCGCGCCACCCGATGTCTTGGGGTTCGGCGTAATAACCGAAACGTCCTGCTTCACCAGATCGTCCCAATCCTTGATGCCTTTCGGATTTCCCTTGCGCACCAGGAACACGATCGTTGAGGTGTACGGCGCCGAATTATTGGCGAGATGCGATTGCCAGTCTTCCGGTAAAAGCTTGGCGTGCTGCGCAATGCCGTTCACGTCCCGGGCAAGCGCCAGGGTCACGACGTCAGCTTCAAGCCCATCGATAACGGCTCGAGCTTGTTTGCCTGATCCCCCGTGCGACTGCTTGATGCTGACGTTTTCGCCTGACGTCTCTTTCCAATGCTTCGCGAATGCTTTGTTGAAATCGGCGTAAAGCTCGCGCGTCGGATCATAGGATACGTTCAGAAGCGTTTTCTCTGCAGCCGACGCATACCCTGCAGCGCCGGCAATCCCGAGCCCAAGCGCTGCGGCAATTGCCGACCGGCGCGTAAGAACCGTCAATGACATGTGAACCCTCTCAAGCTGAGTTGACCTGAGAGAGAGGCTATCGGCGCCGGAAACGCTCATGAACGAAGAAGAACTGCTGAGCTTATGAGAAAGCCAAGCGCCGGAATTGAACAGCTCTCTAGTTTTCGCCCGGCTACTTCGTCCGCGGCTGCACGCTATCGGCCGCTATCGTATAGCCCGCATCGGCAAGTCCCGTTGATGCGACAGCTGTCGTCAGCTTACCGGTAACCGTCACCGGATCGAACATCCCGCCGACTTCGAAGCCCTTGTCGGACTTGACGTAGATAATCTGGTTCGCAGGCGGCGGCGGAACGTGAATGCAGGCACCGACAAATGGCACCAGCAGAAATTCCTTAACAGTCGTCGCGTCGAAATCGAGCGGCACCACATAGCCACCGATCGAAACAGACTTTCCGTCGAGGTCTGCAACAACTTCAGGCGGCCGATCGCTACCCGGCTGACGGCGCTTGACCGACATGAAGTTGCCTTCCGCGAGTGGCGGCGGTGCAGCGTCATCTCCGTGAACCGGCGTCGATCCGCCGAAGAACGTCTTTGCTTTTGACGGCTGCGCAGGCGCGGTCTTCGGGATGAGATCGGCCCACTTGAGCATTTGCGGCGAATCCGACGCAACTGCCGGAACGACGCCCGCGAGAAGAGCCAGTACAACGGCACCCTGAAGCAGCTTATTTCGCAGTCCCATAGGTCGTCTCCAATTCGTTCGTCAGGTTCTGACGGTCATTCCGTCCGCAAGCGAAAGGCGGTAAGCCCTGATCGCCGGCAAAAGCGCGGCGACAAATCCCGCCACAACAATGAGTGCAAGTTTCATCCATTCATCGAAGCGTGGCGGATCGATCGTCAGGCTGAGGCCGTATGTGTGATCGATGAATGGCCGGGCCAAAACAAGAGTTGCATAAAGCCCAACGACACCCGTTACGACGCCCGCAAGGGTCAGCAGCCCACCCTCAGCTGCGAGCAGACCGAGAACAGTGGCCGGCGTCGCACCAACAGAGCGAAGGATCGCCATTTCGCGCCGCCGCTCATTTAGCGTGGTCAGGATCATCGTCATCATCCCCAGCAGCGCCGTGGCGACGACCATGGCAGAGACGACGGAAAGCGCGGTTTCAGCCGTACCAATGAGGCCCCAAAGTTCCTGCAGCGCAGCGCCCGGCAAAATCGCCGAAAGCGGTTCCTCCGCATATCCGTTGATCGCCCGCTGCATTCGGAACGTCGCGATCTTCGATTTTAGGCCAACGAATGCCGCAGTAATCGCACGCGGCGCAAGATCCATCTTGCGCACCTCGTCGGCCGAAAGACTTTGCCCCGGCACCGGCGCGCCACTCTGCCAATCCGCATGAATGGCTTCGATCGCTTCGAGACTGACATGCACAGTGCGATCGATCGGCGTACCGGTCTTCGTCAATATCCCGCTCACGCGAAACGGCTTGTCCTCGTGCTCAACGAACGAGATCGCCCCAAGACCGTGCGCAACGATGATCTTATCGCCAACCTTGTAGCCGAGCGCTTCGGCCACATCGGAACCGATCACCGCATCGAAGAGATCGCTGAATGGCTTGCCGTCAGCGAACTCGATGCCTTGTCCGCGGCGGAATTTATAATGCTTGAAGTAATCGCCATTGGTTCCAAGAACGCGAAATCCGTGATGGCTATCGCCGAGCGAGATCGGCACGATCCAAGCGACATCCGGCATGGCCGCAATGTCCTGATAGCTCTTCCACGTCACGTTGTTCGTGGCGTTACCGATCCGGAACACGGAATAGAGCAGCAGATTGAGACTTCCGCTTCGGGCGCCAACGATGAGGTCCGTTCCGGAAATTGTATCGGCGAAACTCTGCCGCGCGCCAGTTCGAATTTTCTCGACACCAAGAAGCAGCATGACGCTCATCGCAATCGCGAGAACCGTTAGAAGCGCCGTTACCCAGCGGTTCCTCAAAGATTGCAGCGCAAGCCTGACGATCATCATAGGGCTTTGCCTCGCGTCGTCGTCGCGATCTCGTTGAGCCGCACAACGCGATCGAAATGCCGCGCGAGGCTCTCATCATGGCTGACCATCATGACGCTGGCTTGCCATGCACGGCTCTGATCGAACAAGAGATCGAGAAACGCGCCTTCCGTATTGCGATCCAGCGCCGAGGTCGGTTCATCGGCAACGATGATCTGCGGCGCTCCGATAAGAGCGCGCGCCGCCGCCACACGTTGCTGCTGGCCAACGCTGAGATTCGCAGCCTTTGCACCGTCGATAACAGCCCGATCAATGCCCAACGCTTCGAGCAACCGAACCGCTACATCTTCAAGCGGTCCCTGTCCCTTCGTCCGCTCCCGGCGCAATTGAGAGAAGCGGAGCGGCAGCAGAACGTTGTCGACCAGAGACGCATAGGGAAGCAGGTTGAACATCTGGAAGATGATCCCGAAGTGCTCGACGCGAAACCGGTCTCGCCGCGCGCCGCTGAGACGCGCCATGTCGGTTCCCAGCACTTCGACGCGTCCGGAGCTTGGAGTCACGATTCCCGCCAGCAGACTAAGAAACGTACTCTTGCCGCTGCCGGACGGCCCAAGCAGCAGCAGCTTCTCGCCACGACCCAGCGCAAAGCGATCGACGCTCAGCGTGAACGGCGATGCACCGCCCCAGGAATAACGAACGCCTTCGAAAGAAACGGCGTCACGGGATTCAACCGCCGCTTCCCCTGGGTCATTCGCCATCAATGAAGGATTACCAGCGCTCACATCGCACCCGAAAGGTCGAGCATCGGCTTGTCACGCGTCATCTCGGCCTGCGTCTGCCCTTTGGGCGAAACGAGCGTGACGTTCAACGCCTTCGCGCCTGAGAATTCTGAGAAGTAAGCCGTATCGAGCCGCGTGAGCTTATCCGGCGCATCGCACTTCAACTGATAGGTGGCGTGGAATTCCGAATGCCCCGCATGGCCATCCTTGTCGGCCGCATCGTGGGAATGTTTGTCGTGATGATCGTGTCCGTCGTGGCCCTCATGATTGTGGTCGTGGTCCTCCTCATGATGCGATTCCTGATGCGTTTCAGCGCTCGCCGTCTGAACCTTGCAGTTCGCCGCATCGGGGAACTTAAAAAGCTTCGTCACATCCGCGAGAGACGCCTTGGCTTTCTCAACGGCGGCTTTCTGCTCGCCCGATGAAGCCGCATGCTCAAACCCGACGACGTCCATTCCCGGCGCGACGAGTTCCAGTGAAACGGTTTGCCCCTCGATTACAATGTCGAGCGTTCCGGTTCCATGCACGTGCGCACCAAGCTGGCGATGACGTGTCTCGTCCGCGAGCGCGGGAGCACTAACCAAAAGGGCGACGACGAGGCCGCTGCAAATCTTTAACATCCTATGTCTCCTTGATGGACGACTGAGCTCGCATCTGTCGCCAGTCTATGGCGCCAGCAAGCGCACATGCGCGGGGCATACCGTCCGGTTTTGCTATCGAATTAGAAACACTTGTCGATCATGCGGAAAGCGCCCGCCCCAGAGGGCAGCGAGACGCTCAAAGATCAGACGAATGCGGGCGGACCGCGTGCTTGGAAAAAGTTGCGATGCGCAACCTCAGCACAGTCATTTGAGGCAACGCTCATCCGCCCATCGATTTGCGACGGCGCCACGGGCGCACCGGTGGCAGGAGGCAGAACAGAATGGCCTGCCGCAGCAGTCGCCCAGCAGAGAGCACACCCATGTGAATTCTGCTGGCACGGATCGGGTTTGCAGCCCACACCCGATTGGTCACAATACCCCGCGGTGATCGCTCGTGAGGCAAGATCGCCCGGCCGCGGTGACGGATGGTGATGAGCAGCAGCGACGACGAGTTGCACGCCGAACGCAAACAGCGTCAGCCATGCCAATCGGATTCGTCGGGGCTTCATCATCATGCTTGGTCGATCATTCCCTGTCCCAGAAGTCGGTCGGAGATATGTCACTATCGTGGCATTACCGACCCAGGGCAAATGTGGTTACGAATGAGTAAGATATTTTCGGCCTAAAACGCACCTCAACCGCAGGCGTACGGAACCGAAATTGCCCTTTGGAATTATGGTGATGTAGGATTCCTGCATGTTACGGCGCTATGATTGAAAATCGCAAAGAGGAAGGGGGGGAAGGCCAGGGCACACGCAGCCCGAATACGTATGTGCGTGCATTTAGCAACCTCCTGAGCCGCACCCCCGCCTGGGCGTTTGTCTGCGTCCTTCTCCTCCCCTGGATCGCCCTGAGCACATTCGTCGTCTCGGTCTTGAATACCCGGGATCGTTCGACGCTCGTCCAGGCTGCCGAAACGCGGGCGGATCTCGCGTCGTCGATGCTCCAACAGCAAATGACGAGCCTCATCCACACCGTCGCTGCCGCCTCCAGTGCATCGCCTGCGGTGACATCGACAGAGTTAAGCGCCTTCTTAGGAACCGGCGTCCGGATCCTGAGACCGGAAACGATCCTCAGCGCCAGCAATCCGAGTACAGAGGACGATAAGAAGACGCCAGCGGCGCTCGCACTTTCATCCAAGACGCCGCAAGTCTCGACGTTCTCGGAAGGCGACGACGTTGGCATCGACCTTTGGCTGCCCGTTGACGACAAGAGCGGCGGAAACACAGCCGTGTTGCAGATTCACGTTCCTTCGTCGCACCTTTCGAAAATACTGAGCGGCTTTGTATCAGACCCTAAGTGGTCGATCGCTCTGGCCGGTCGCGATGGCCGCGTCTTCACACAATTCGGTAGCAACTCGGATTGGAACACTAGCGCGCCATCAGCATCGTACGCCAAAGCACTATCGGAACCATCTGACCTTGGTCTTCGGGTCGGGGCTGCGACCTCATTTGCCTCGGTTAACTCCGATGCACAGCGCAACTGGGGACGTCTCTTGGTCGTTACTTGTCTTCTCAGCGCTGCAACGCTGGCAGCGGGAAGAACATTAACGCAGAGGCTCGTCCTGGACCTGAATGAACGCATACCAAATCCCCGGAAGTCGGACACCGGCGAAGCAGTTGGCCTGAGCGGCGGATCGCGCTTGGACTCGAATACCATCCAGTTCAAGCGCGTCGACTCACCGTTGCCAGGACACGGCGCAATGGACGAAGACCGCCTTCGTCTCGCGTTAAGCTCCGGCGGTCTATTCGCCTGGAACTGGGACGTCGCCAGCAGAAAGATTAACTGGGATACACCCGCAAGAACGCTGCTGCGCTTGCCCTCCGGCGCTGAGGAACCGACGATCGCTGAACTCTTGCGACGCACGACGCCAAGAGACCGCCGACGCTTGCTGCACGCAGTAAATCGCTCGCTGCATCACGCGCAGTCGTTTGCCTTCGATATCGCGCTGCATTGTTTCGATGGGACAGATCGTTGCTTGTCGATTGACGCCTCGCCGTTGAAAGATCACCGCGGCAACGTCTCGGGTCTGGTGGGAATTGCGTCGGACGTCACCAACCAAAGGCTGGCGTTGGCACGCACGGATTCGCTGCTGCGCGAAGTTTCTCATCGTTCCAAGAATCTCCTGGCGCTCATCCTGGCCATGGCGCGATTAACCGCGCGCGACGCCATCAACATTAAGGCGTATCTCAAGGACTTCACGCTACGCGTCGCCGGCCTCGCCGCATCGCAGGATCTGATCGTTGCGTCCGATTGGCAAAATGTCGATTTCCGCACCCTGGCATCGGCCCAGATCGAGGTCGTCGCGCGCGCCGACGCAAGTCGCGTCAAGATTTCGGGACCGGCGTTCCTACTCGCGCCTGAAGCTGCGCAAACCATCGGCATGGTGCTCACCGAGCTTGCCCTGAACGCTGTCGAGCACGGCGCGCTGTCAGTCGCCACGGGTGAAGCAAAGCTGTCCTGGCGCTTCCCGACACCGCTGACGATCGAAATCATGTGGGAGGAAACCGGCGGACCGGCTTACGATTCCAATCGGCGCAAGAAATACGGTCACTCAGTCGTTGAGCGCTTTTCGACTCAGGGCTTGAAGCTGCATTCGAGCCTGCAAACAGATGCCGGGAATCTTCGTTGGAGCTTGAAGGGGCCAGTCGGCACGCTTGGCACAGTCCCTCCGCGGCCGTCGTCCGCGCCAGCAACGGGCTGACCGTGCCTCAATAGCATCGCTTGCACGCAACTGACCGAAGGCCAGGAACCCTTGGCACCGCACCGCGTTGCTCACCTAACGCCTTCTCCAATGAGAGAGCGCGGTTAGGACAAGGGCGGGAAACCTTGAATATTCTGATCACAGAAGACGAACCGATCCAGGCTGAAGAGCTTCAGGCAATCGTTAGAGACTTGGGACATCAGGTTTTAGGAGTCGCCGCCACCGTGCGCGCGGCAATGCGATTGGCGGAACATGCGGAATGCGATCTGGCTCTGGTCGATGTTCACCTGCGCGACGGCGCGACCGGACCGGAACTCGCTCGCCGACTCTGGCAGGAAAACGGAATAGTGGTGATCTTCACCACATCGAACCCAGACGGAATTCCCGACGACTTTGGCTCCGCATGCGGCGTCCTCACGAAACCTCTATCAGAACAAAGCATCAAATCGACAATCCGCTTCGTCAAGGACTGCATGACGACGGGATGCGCCACCCGGCCAAAGCCGTACGGGCTCTCGCTGTCCCCTGCATACGCAAAACGCTGGAACGTCGCTTGATCCCTGCACCAGCGCCATCAACCGTCTGACGACTCTGTCAGCGGAAGTTCGGTTAGACGAACGATGACTCGCGTTCCCGGCCGAGCGGCGTTCTCAGGCGATGCCAGCTCATAACGGATTGTTCCTGCGAACTGTCGCGTGAGCAAAGCCGCGATCTTGGTGCCAAGACCTTCGTGCACATTCGCCGCCTCAACCTTGTCTTGACGCATGTCCTCAGGAAGACCCACGCCGTCATCCTCGATGATCAGATCCGCCATATCCTCGCCGGTCTTTCTCAAACAGACGCTGATATTGCCTTTTGGCTCATCGACGAACGCATGCTTCAAGGAATTGATGACAAACTCCTGAACGAGAACGCACAGTGAAGTTGCGATCTGTGCCGGGGCCAACAGCGGCCGAACGTCGACGTTGAGCGTAATCTTCTCTTCAGCGGTCGCCGCAACAACGTCGCCCATAACGTCGTGAATAAGCGTATCGATACGCACCAGCTCCAGATCGTTAGCAACGTTGATACGCCGCTGAGCACTGGCGATGGCGTGAATGCGATCGCGCGCACCCGTCAGCGTCTTGACCGACCTCTCGTCGGTCGTATGGCGAATGTGCAAATTGATGAAGCCGACAACGAGCGACAGAGTATTCCCGATGCGATGCGTAACGTCACGAAGCAAAGCTTCCGCGCGCTCCCGTTCCACTTCCGCTCTATCGCGCGCATCCGCGAGTTCCTCGGTGCGCGCAGCGACACGTTCTTCAAGAGACCGGTTGGCTGATGTTAAAGCGAGTGCCGTCAATTCAAGCGCCGCCGCGCGTTGCCGTTCTCTGACGATCGCAATCATCGCCAGCCCTCCACTGGCGAGCAACGATGCCAGCAAAGCAGCGAGCAACCAAAAACTCCGGTCGCGAAATTGCACGATACGAGCTTCGAACAGCGTCTGCTTTTCGAGCTGCGCCACGGCGAACTGTTGGCGCAGGCGATCCATCATCTCCTTGCCATGCGCATAGTCCGCAGTACGGAGCGCTGTCTTGGCTCCGGTCTGGGCCGCTTCCGCGAGCACGAGATCAATGCTCGCCAACCGCTTGTTGATCGTATCGTTAATGGCTCGGACGACGGCTGTGTCCCGCGCATCGTTCGCAACCATCTGACTAAGGTCGGAATAGATGCCGTTGAGCGATGCCTTGGCAGACCGATAAGGGGCCAAGTAACGCTCATCGCCGGTCAAAAGATAACCGCGCTGCCCGTTCTCGAGATCCTGCGCAGCACTCCACCATCTGGCGAGCTGCTGCTGCACGACCTGCGTATGCGTTGCACCGCCCGCCGCCGAAACCGTCCAACGCCAAGCCGCAAGGGCTGCAACCGCGGAAAGAACCGCAATCCCGATCCAAATCGCAACCGCACGAGGTAAGCTGGGCGTATGCAATGCCATCGAATGTCGAATCGTAACCCAAGATCCAAGCCGCGAGGGCTGATGCTTAGAGCGTCTTGACCGGCGATGCTATGTCTTTTGATATTGTAGAAGTGAGCCTTTTCCGGCTACTCGATCTCCCCGGCGCCATGCCAGCGCCTCGAACAATGCGTGACGAATGCTACGAAAGTCGATGCATGCAGCATATCATTCAGGGCGTCTTCCGGCTTTCCCCGGATAGACAAAATGACGACGGCGAGGGTGTCGAAGCAGGTGGGCACTTCGCATGACCGGCCAGGGCAATACAAAAAAATCGGCGCGCGGTCGCGCTGCCGCTCGCGAATCGCAACAAACTCCGTGCGTAAAATGTCCGTTGAGGAAACTCGCCTGCTTTTGTGACGTATCGCAGGACGAACTCGATTTCATTCAATGGATGAAATCGGGTGAGTTGGTGGCCGACCAAGGCACGACCGTGCTTATGGAAGGTCACAGCAGCCCGCACCTCTACACGATACTTTCCGGATGGGCATTCCGCTTCAAATCTCTGCCCGATGGCCGTCGACAAATTCTGAACTTCGCATTGCCAGGCGATTTTCTCGGCTTGCAAACATCGATGTTCAACGAAATGCAGCACTCCGTTGAAACACTGACCAACACGGTCATGTGCGTTTTCCCACGCGACAAAATCTGGACGCTCTACAAGAAATTTCCCTCACTCGCTTACGACCTGACATGGATCGCATCGCGTTCGGAACGCTTACTGGACGAACAACTCCTCGCCGTCGGCCGACGATCGGCACTCGAGCGTATTGCGTTTGTTTTGCAGCATCTGGCTTCAAGAGCTCAGCTCCTCGGTCTTGGCAACGGAAACAACCTCGCCCTTCCCATCACCCAGCAACATTTGGCCGACGCTCTTGGTCTGTCTCTGGTTCACACGAACAAGACACTGAAGATCCTGAACGACCGAAAGATCATACGTTGGAAGGAAGGCAGTTTTGCTATCCTTGATGAAAAGGCCATGCGCACTCTTTCGGGCCTCGAAGCTGATCCGCTTTTACGTCCGCTCATCTGATTTTTTTTGAATTCGACCCGGAACCCCACTCGCAACAGCGAGTTTTCTATAAGTGACCGCGCCTCTACTCCCTCCACTCCCCCGTGGCCCCCAGGTGCGGCCCAGATAAGGACCCGCGTACGCTTCCCCCCAGCGACGCGGGTCCATTCTTTTCAAGCCCTCCTACACATCGCACCGTTAAAACGCGTCGCCGCAAATTCGCGCGACTCGCGACGGAAATGTGGAACCCACGGCAATTGCAGAGCGTTTTATTCCCATCGAGAATTGCAATTGGAGGCTCCACGATGGGCAATCTTTTACACTACGCTATCGTGTTTCTGGTCGTCGCCATCGTGGCCGCGTTTCTTGGCTTCGGCGGTGTAGCGGGCACGGCTATGGAAGGCGCACGCCTGTTATTCTGGGTCGCCATCGTTCTGTTCGTCGTCGCGCTTATCGCAAACTTTGTACGGCGAGCGTGAAGCTGACCCGTCTATAAAATCGGCATCCGTTGCTGACATCGGACGCATCAATCGGCTGGCTCACGCTGGCCGATTTTGCTTTTCGAACGATATGCCTGGCGCGCTTTGCCTGCTGCCGTTCCTAAGCACATGAAACGCCATCCGGAACGAAACGGCTGCCCCCGCATTCTTTGATCACAAAGAATTGGAGGCCCTGCTTATGAGAACATCAAGCACTCTTGTTCGCGTCGCGACGATCGCGGCTCTTGTTGCCGCGCCTACCGCGTTCGCGACATCAGCGTATGCTCTATCATTCGTTCCCTCGCAATCGAGCGGCGAGCAAAGCTCTTCGAGCATCGTCGGCCTGAGCGTTGAGAACGCGAACGGCGACAAACTCGGCAGCATCAACTATCTCGTTCTCGACTCCACCGGAAAAGTCACCACCGCGGTGATCGGCATCGGCGGAGTTCTCGGCGTGGGTGAAAAGAACATCGGCGTACCCTACTCCGAACTGAAATTCGGTGAAAAAGACGGCAAACAAATCGTGATAATCGACGCTACCAAAGACACGCTCGGAACAGCCCCGAGCTACCTTTGGAAAGAAAAATCCACGATCGAAAAACTGAAAGAAGATGCCGAGCGCTTAACCGACAAGGCAAAAAACGCAGCTGGCACAAACCATCCCGCGCCCCCGCCAGCGGAAACCAAATAGCGCTGGCGATCCGCATAAAATAAAATGAGGGCGCGGATGACATGACATCATCCGCGCCCTCTCAATTTCCAGAGATTATTTCGTTCAGGCCGCGCGCTGGCCTGCCTTGTTGGAGCGAAGGTCAAAGAACAGCGATTGGCTGATCATGGCTTTCACAACGGCAGGCTCAAACGGCTTGGTGATCAAGAACACCGGTTCGGGCTTGGTGCCGGTTAGCAAGCGCTCAGGGAAGGACGTGATGAAAATCACCGGCACGCTAATCGTTTCGAGAATCTCGTTGACGGCTTCTAGACCCGAGCTTCCGTCCGCAAGGTGAATATCGGCAAGAACCAGCGACGGCGCCTTCCGCTCAACCTCAGCAACGGCTTCCTTGTGTGTACGCGCCACGGCTTGAACACGGTGCCCGATATCGACAACGAGCGCTTCAAGATCCATCGCAATCAGCGGTTCGTCTTCGATAATCAGAACATCAGCCGATAGCTGCTCAGCGATCTCGGCGCCGGCCATCTGCAGCAGTTCCGTTACATGCGCGGGCGTAACATCGAGAATCTGCGCGGCTTCCGCCGTCGTAAACCCCTCCACGGATACGAGCAGAAACGCCTGCCTCGGCAGCGGGGTAATCGATTCAAGCCGCCGCTCAGGAAGAGATTTATCCTGCGATGTCGGTTCTTCGCCGACGCGATTGACGGCCACCGAATTCCAAACCTTCGTAAACGCACGATACAGCGCCGCACGAGACGAAAGAGATTTATCGAACGTGCTGGAATCCTCGATCAACGCTTCGAGAACCGCTGCCACATAGTTGTCGCCTGACAGCTGGCTGCCTGTCAGCGATCGAGCATACCGCCGCAGATAGGGAAGATGAGGAGCGATAGATTCGGCGATCGACATTAAAGATACCTCGCGAATTTCTATTCTTCAGTGTTCATACCGGCGAGAAGCGGGACTTCCCCCAGCTACCGCACGACGTTCTGCCCCATACGAACAAGACCGATAAAATCGTTGCTGGAAGCAAAAGTCTCTCCAGCTTCCAACCCGAGATTTTTGGCCAAGGCGACGCGCGCGCGATTAACTCGGCTCTTCACAGTGCCAACAGCCGCGCCGGTAATTTCAGCTGCTTCTTCGTACGAAAATCCTTCCGCACCCACCAGAAGCAGAACTTCCTTTTGATCGTCGCTTAACGTTCCGAACGCTTTCTTGAAGTCGATAAGATCCATGCGGACTTGCTGCTCGGGAAGCACAGACATGCGCTCCGCCATCGCGTTATCCGCATCCTCAACCTCTCGGCGACGTTTCCTAAGCTCCGAGAAATACGTGTTTCGGAGAATAGTGAAAAGCCACGCTTTCAGGTTCGAGCCTTCTTGAAAGCTTTGAAGATTGGTCCACGCTTTGACGAGTGTATCTTGCACAAGATCATCCGCTCGTGTGGGATCGCCACACAGCGAATTGGCAAACGCGCGCAGGTTCGGGACGGAACCAATTAGCAAAGTTTGAAGATCGCTCGAAGGCTGAGTCACGCTCCTTGGCCTCCACTTTGATCTTCACTCGTCTTCAGCTGCTGCAAAAGCTGAACGAAACGATCAGGCACAGGTTCGCCGATCAATTCGTTATAAACTTCACGCAGGCGCTGTCCGATCTGCCCTTGGAGCTCAGCCGGAATCGGTGTCTGCATGCTGACCGAATCCCCTCCTTTGGGAGCACTGTCGGTGCCCATCAAAAAGACCCCTATTTCAATGCCGCGGATCGCGGATCTGCCTTAACGTTCATCGTGATAAATGCCTGACGGCGCTGAAAAGTTCCGCACGCGGCATGCGGCGTCAAGAAGAGTTAATTATTAAGCAAATTCAATGTGATAGCAGCCGCTAAAGCGCGGCGTTGTCTATTAAGTGAAAGAACGAGCCCGTAACGAGGCCGCGTCGGCTGCTACCGGAAGGCACTGCACGTCCGTCGCTATCGGTCAGCGCAAACAGCTCTTCATCCGTCGATGAGGTCACGCTGGCATAATGAAATTCATGCCCCGCGAACGACCGACCGGCTTCCCCAAGCGCGCAGGCAGCGAGCAACCGGGCCTTGCGATAACCGAGCGTCATTTTTCGAACAGCGAACGAGGTTTCGAGGCCAAGGAGACCAAGCATCTCGTGGCGCGCGCCGTCCGCGTCTACAAGGCCCGCTCCGAGCGCCATGTATCCTCCGCACTCCCCATGCACGGGACGCGTTTCTGCAAAACGGCGCATGCCCGCCTTGAAGTTGCTTGCCGCCGCCAGCGCGCCAGCGTGCAATTCGGGGTAACCCCCCGGGAGCCAGACGACGTCGGCAGTCGGGTCTGGCGCTTCGTCGGCTAGAGGAGAAAACGGAATGATCTCCGCGCCCGCCGAGCGCCACACTTTGATGAGGTGCGGATAAACAAATGAAAATGCAGCATCACGCGCCAACGCAATACGCTGTCCCGGCGGGCGAACGGCTGGAGGCGCTTCAACAGTCACCGTCCCGGACAGGGCAAGTCCAGCAAGCCGCCCCACATCCACATGCGCCTCGACAAAATCAGCCAGCGCATCAAGACGCGCCTCAAGCGCTTCGGTCTCCTCGGCTTGCACAAGCCCCAGGTGCCGCTCGGGCAGGATAATTGTCGGCGTTCGCGGCAATGCGCCGACAACCGGCAGCCCAACCGCCGCCATCGCATCGGACGCCAATCGAATGTGCCGCTCACTTCCCGTGCGATTGAGAACGACGCCCGCTATAGTGACGCCCTCGCGCAATCCTTGAAAGCCACGCGCAACGGCGGCTGCCGTCTGCGACTGACCCGAGACATCGAGAATGAGGATAACGGGCCAGCCGGTCGCTGCAGCAAGATCGGCGCTCGCGCCGTTGCCCCATTGCCCGGGCAACGACACACCATCGAAGAAGCCCATTAACGCTTCCGCGATGCAAAGATCCGCGCCCTCCGCAGCTTTCGACATCAGCGTCGCCGCGAGTGGCCAACGCATCGCCCAGCTATCGACATTGTAAGACGTCCGCGCAACCGCCCGCTCATGGAACGCAGGATCGATGTAGTCCGGACCGCATTTGAATGGCTGAACGCTCAACCCTCTGCGATGAAGGGCACGCAACAATCCGAGCGTAAGTGTCGTCTTACCGGAACCCGACCTTGGCGCGCCGACGATCAGACCCGGGGGCAATGTGAGCGCGTGTGTCATGCGTCCTGGCCACCGCGAAACCGCCGCCGGTAATCCACGCTGTAAAGAGCGCTGTCGCGGAAATCCTCATGCGCGAGCGCCGCGCCGACCAGGATGAGCGCCGTTCGCTCCAGCCCCAATGCAGCGGCGTCTCCCGCAATGGTTCCGAGCGTTCCCCGAATAATCTGTTCCTCCGGCCATGACGCACGACAGACGACTGCGGCCGCACAATCTGCTCCATACAATGGCAGAAGACGCGCAACCACATCGTCGATCGCGTGAATAGACAAGTGGATCGCAAGCGTCGCGCGCGTTGCAGCGAACGCTTCCAGCGTTTCGGTATCAGGCATCGAAGACGCCCGACCAGACGTCCGCGTCAAAACCACTGATTGCGCCACTTCCGGAAGCGTAAGCTCACGGGCAAGCGCAGCAGAAGCAGCAGCAAACGCCGGAACACCAGGCGTAATCGTATAGGGAATGGCAAGACGGTCGAGCCGCCGCAGCTGCTCCCCAAGCGCACTCCATATCGAGAGATCGCCGGAATGAAGCCGCGCAATGTCCTTCCCGTCGCGCGTTGCCCGTTCGATATGCGCAATGATTTCGTCGAGCGTCATCGGCGCGGTATCGATGATCTCAGCCCCGGCCGGGCAATAATCCAGCAGAGCGCGCGGCACCAAAGATCCAGCATAAAGACAGACCGGCGATTGCGCGATCCGGTCTCGCCCACGCACCGTGATGAGGTCCGCGGCACCCGGACCCGCACCGATAAAGTGCACCGTCATGGCCCGCCCGCTCCTTCGCGATTGTCGTGCGTAACCGCTGCAGCGGCTGTCACGCCGCCAAATATCCGCCGCGGCGCAATCAATTTCGCGCTCGGGCCTGCCGCCGCCAATGCCGCCGTTTCCGCAACCGAGGGCAGACCATAACGCGCCTGCGCATGCTCTGAATGCGTAAGACACTGTTCCTTACGTTGCAGCAATTCAGCTACCGGCAATGCACGCAACGCGATACCCAAATCGGCGGTCGTCATCGTGAGAGCATCAAGTGCGCTCAAATCATCGACAGTCGCAACAACATCGACTCCGCCCGCGAGCCCACGCATGCCGTCGATCGCCACCGCAAAATCAGCTTGCGTTGCGCGACTGTTCGCTCCGATGCCGATTGCGATCATGTCGTGCTCGCCGGTTTCACGCACACCCATTGCACCACGGGCAACGCCGGGCGCCACGCCATGCGCCGGCCGATCGGCTCCGCGCGTTCCGCACTCAATCGCGTCAGTGTTCCGCCGTGCAAATGATAAGCAGCGATCAGCGCCTGCTCCGACTCGAGCGTCACGCTGTTGACAACGATCCGCCCGCCCGGCTTCAGCGCGGCCCACGCCGCTTCAATCGCCTTTCCGCCATCCGTTCCGCAACCGATGAAGATCGCATCTGGCGCAGGCAATCCAGCAAATGCTTCAGGCGCACCGCCACGGCGAATATCGAAATGCGGCACACCAAGCGCCACGGCATTACGCTCCGCACGCGCAGCACGCACATCGTCCCTTTCGATACCAATCGCTCGATTAGCCGGATGCGCCAAAAGCCATTCGATGCCGATGGACCCGCTCCCGACTCCCACATCCCAAAGCAACTCACCGGGAGACGGCCGCAGAGACGACAGCGTCACCGCGCGAAATTCTCGTTTCGTAAGCTGCCCGTCGCTTTCAAAATAATCATCCGGCAACCCGCAAGTGTAAGGAATTGGCCTCGCGTCGGGACCAGCAACAACATCGATCCCGATCACATTGAGCGGATCGACGCTATCGAGATCGAAGCCTTCCGCCGTGGCATGGCGGACGCGTTCGCGCGGCCCGCCAAGCGCTTCCATAACCGCTAGACGGCTCGGCCCGTAGCCCGCAGAAACAAGAAGGGCAGCCACGTCACGGGGTGTTTCTCCGTTAAGTGCAAGAGCGATAATTTTCCGCCCGTCATGAACATGGCGGCGCAACAGAGGCACCAACCCTCGCATGTTGAGCCCAAGCGTCTCGACATCCTGCAGCGGCCAGCACAGACGCGACGCAGCCAACGAAAAACTGGATGGCGACGGCAGCACGAGCATTTCCTCAGCGGGGATAGAACGGGCAATCGTTACGCCCGCGCCAAACCAGAAAGGATCACCCGACGCCAGAACGACGACAGGCCGTCCACGCAATGCCAGAATTTCTGCAACTGTCGCGTCAAGCGGCGTAAGCCACTTGAGTTGCCGCCCCGTCGTCGCGCCGATCAGATCGAGATGACGCTGTCCGCCGACTACCAGTTCTGCACTGTCGATGAGCGAGTTGGCCGCCGCGCTGAGACCCGCGCGCCCGTCCTCCCCAACTCCAATGATGGACAACCAGCGGCTGCTCATGGCATGGCGCTCATATGACGGAAGCGATCACGGAAAATCGAATGAACGTTCTGCTGCTCGGCGGCACCAGCGAAGCCACGCGCCTCGCGGTGCAACTTGCGGCCGAGCCGGGCATCGACGCTACGCTCTCGCTTGCAGGACGCACCGCGCGCCCGCCCGCCTCTCCGTTGCCAGTACGCAGCGGTGGCTTCGGTGGCGCAGGCGGACTGGCCTGCTATCTCATCAGCGAAGCGATCGGACTTGTGATTGACGCCACTCACCCCTTCGCCGCCCGCATCAGCAGCAACGCAGTTCTCGCCTGTGCAGAAGCGCGAATTCCGCTCATAGTTGTGGAGCGACCACCCTGGCACAAAACGTCCGCCGACGACTGGCAAGAGCATGCAACTGTCGCGGAGGCCGTCGCCGCGCTGCCAGTAACGCCCTGTCGAATTTTTTCCGCTCTCGGCCGTTCGGCCATCACCGAACTCGAAACCCGCCCCGAGCACCACTACATCATCCGCGTCGTCGATCCGCTGACACCACCCCCCGGCCTCGCCACGGCGACGATCATCGCCGCCCGCGGACCGTTCAATGTTGACGACGATACAGCACTCTTTCGCAAACACGGAGTTGATCTCGTGCTGGCAAAAAATTCGGGAGGCGATGCCGCCTACGCCAAGATTGAAGCCGCGCGCCGACTTGGAATCAAAGTGCATTTGATCCGCCGCCCGATTATCGCTGAACGCGAGACCGTTAGATCGGTTGACGACGCAATGGATTGGATACGCGCTCATTATTCGACCCTGACCGATCGCGGTGTGTAAACCCACGTCCTCCCATCGCCGCAGGTAACGGTCCGCGTCGCGCTTGAACCAACGATGACGAGCGTCCGCATATCGCATAACGCCAGTGGTGCGGCTTCAAGCGTAGTAATCTCAATCGATTCATCCTTCCGCCCGACAGCGCGCGCAAAGATCACCGTCGTCTTCGGCGAACGCACCGCGCTGAGAATGCGGAAGGCCTCTCCGATCTGTTCCGGCCGCGCCTTCGAAGCAGGGTTGTACAGGGCCAGCACAAAATCCGCTTCAGCAGCAAGACGCAGACGCGCTTCGATCGTCGCCCAGGGCTTCAGATTGTCGGAAAGTGAAATCGCACAAAAATCGTGACCAAGCGGCGCCCCAATGCGAGCCGCTGCGGCGAGCATCGCCGTAACACCCGGTTCCACGCGCACACCAATTCCTCGCGCGGAATCGGGATTGGCCTCGATCGTCTCAAAGACGGCCGCAGCCATCGCAAACACGCCGGGATCGCCGCCGGAAACCAGCACAACGCGCTGCCCGTCTCGCGCCAACGCAAGCGCCCGCGCTGATCGCACCATCTCTTCGCGATTGTCGGACGCTTCGAAAATCTGGCCCGGCTTCGGAATGAGACGTTCAAGATAGGGAGTGTACCCAAGCAGAACATCCGCGTCGGCAACGGCTTGGCTTGCGGCGGGCGTTACCCAATCTTCCGGTCCCGGCCCAAGTCCAACGATGGTTAGATCGCCGCTCATACGATGCGTCTCCCGCGCCCGCCGGGCAGCAAAATGATCGAGAAATAGGGCACGGCGTCATCGCCCAGCTCCCGCAGCGGCACCACGCGTTCGCCCTCCATCGTTCCGCGTTCGACGTAAATCGCTTCGCCCATCCGTCCTGCGTCGGCAAGTGCCGCCTTCACCTTGGCGAGGTTCTTCCCAACCTTCATGATGACGGCAGCATCAGCCGTACGCAGATGCGCCGCGAGATCAGCCTCTCCAAGAGTGCCCGGCAGAATGGTGAGCACGTCGTCGCCATAAGTTATGGGCGCAGCAGCAGCGGTCCAGCAGCCTGACATCCCCGTGATACCAGGTATGACCGACACCGGATGGGAGCCCTTGATGCGATCGTACATATGCAGGAACGATCCGTAAAAGAATGGATCACCCTCGCACAGCAGCGCCACATCACGACCAGACGTGAGGTGCTCCATGATCGTCCGCGCGCTCGCACTATAAAAATCGCGGATCGCTTCGACGTACGCATCGCTGCGGAAATAGATTTCCGTCGTCATGGGATAATCGAATGCGGCTTCAATTACAGAACCAAGATGCGGCGCAGCGATTGTCCGCGCATGCCCGCGATGTCCACGCTTACGAAAATACGCGACAACTGGTGCACGTCTCAAAACGCGCGCGGCTTTCACCGTAACGAGATCCGGATCGCCGGGACCGAGGCCAACGCCATAAAGTGTGCCGGATTTGACGTCGCTCATTCGCGTTCGCTCGCCAGTGCGTTTATCGCGGCCGCTGCCATCGCGCTCCCGCCCTTTCGGCCTTTCACGATCGCAAACGGCACACGCCCATCTGCCGCAAGCGCATCCTTCGATTCCGCTGCCCCAACGAAGCCGACCGGCATGCCGATCACCGCCGCCGGTTTCGGCGCACCTGCGTCCAGCACTTCCAGCAAGCGGAAAAGCGATGTCGGCGCGTTGCCGATCACGACCACGGCGCCAGCAAGCTTCGGCAGCCAAAGTTCCATCGCCGCCGCCGACCGCGTTGTGCCAAGCGCTGCAGCGGTCTCAATCACGCGCGGATCTCTCAGCGTGCAGATGACGGGATTATCAGCCGGAAGGCGCGCGCGCGTGATGCCATCCGCCACCATCATTGAATCGCACAAGATCGGCGCGCCCGCCTTCAGCGCGGCCTCGGCATCCCGCGCGAACGACGAAGACATAATAATGTCGCGCGCAACCTCAACCATGCCGCACGCGTGAATGATGCGCACGGCAACGCGCTCTTCGAGCGCAGAAAAATGCGCAAGATCCGCTTCCGCACGAATGATCGCGAACGACTTCGCGTAGATCGCGGCTCCGTCACGAATGTAAGTCTCGACGCTCACCGCCACTCCCCTCTCACGCGACCAATCACGCGCGCCAGCGCCTCAGGCTCGATACCGCGCACCGCAGCCGAGTCAGCAGGACCGCCGTCGAAAACGGCGTCGTAATGCCCCTCGCGCGCAACAAGCGTCAATGCCGCAGAGCCTCGGTGCGCGCAACCCTTTTGGCACCCTGAAACATGGATTGATGAATAGACATCAAGTGCCGCGCCAAGCTCATCAATGAGCCTCGCCGCATCCTCTCGCGTGCGGGTGGTGGCGTTTGCGCAGCCCGGCGCGCCCGAACATACGTCCAGCCGCAGCCGCGGATCATCCGCATCCGTAACGAAACCGGCCTGTCGTGCTCCTGCGAGGAGTTCCTCTGCAGCACCATCATCGGCAATCGGAAACACAAACGATCGATCCGGACCGACACGTACCGCCGCGACACCTGCTCTCGTCGCGGCGTCATGGAGCGCACGCACGCCACGCGCATCGATGCGGCCGAACGGAAAACCTATCCCCACCGCAAACGCTTTGTCCTCATGCACGAGCCGACCGACAGAACGTACCAAAGCCGCATCTGGCAAAGGCGCCCGAACCGATGGCCGAAGTCCCGCATCCCGAAAAATTCGTTCCGCACCATGATGCGCGACCGCGTCGGCCATTCTCGAATGGTCTGCGCCGTCACGCGACATGGTCAAGAACGCTTCGGCCAGCTTGCCGATCGCCGCAACAGCGTCGTCCAGACTAACCACAGCCTCGACAGCAGCTTCACCGTCAAGCACAAGAGCCGCCGCCTTCGAATCCAACACCGCCAGCATGATGTCCGTCGTGCGTTCAGAAAGACACGGATCGGCACTGCCGGAAAAGCTAAATCCAAACTTCCCCGGCAACTGATGAAGCCGCACGTTCGATGCCAGCAACCGTTCGAGATCATCGGCCAGCGGCCGCACATCCGCGTGCAATGGCGTGAGCCCACTCAGCGGATCGACGATAATGTTACGTACCGACTCGATTCCAACGTCGGCATCGATCAGGCGCGCTTCATTGAGATATACAATCGCAGAAGCGTGGGTATCCTCATCTAGCCCTCGCAGCTGCACGTTTGCACGGTTGGTCAGCTCGATTTCGCCCGAGCCGAACCGCTCGGCCGTCTCCGCGATAACCGCAAGCGCAGACGCCGCCAGCGCACCGGCGCGAGGTCGAATGCGCAGCAGCAATCCGTCGCCAGAACGCATCGGCCGGAGCGCGCCCGGACACCAGCCCTTCCGCAAATGATCCGGCGCCGTCATTCAGCAGCCTCATCCGACGGAAGCCCTTCAATGCCCGACAATCGCCGCGCAACGTCGTTGCGACGCGGTTGCCAAAGCCCACGCGCAATCGCCTCATCAAAGCGCTTACGCATCGCCTCAATTGCAGCGGGATTCTCGCGTGTGATGAAAGCCGCAACCGCGGGATCGCCCAGATACGCCTCGTAAAGACGCTCGAACGCACCATGATCCACGCTCCGCGCGGTCGCTGCAAAGGCAAATGCAGCGTCCACGCTTTGCGCCATCTCAGCCGCGCCCCGATAGCCATGCCGCATCTGTCCATCGATCCAGCGCGGATTGGCAGCTCTGCCATGGACCACACGCGCACATTCTTCTTCCAGCGTGCGCACGCGCGGCGTCTCGGGGACGCCCGTATCCGTGTGATAGAGCGCAACATCCTCATTACCAGACGCTGCGGCAGCGGCGGCAAATCCACCCTCATGCGCCGCGAAATCCCCGCCCGTCAGCAGATCAATCTCGCGGTGATCCTGGATATGCACGAACGCGTCCGCGTTCTCGATCTGCGTCTGAAACGACGATTGCGCTCCCTGCGGAGCTCCTTCACCTCGATAGGCATGCGAAGAGTTATCGAGATACGAACGTCCGAGATCTTCTCTCTTCAACCATTCGCCGCTGTCGACAAGTTGCATAACACCGGCACCGAAGGCCCCATCCGCTGGGCCAAAAATGCGATCGAGACGCTCTTCTCGCCGCGCAGCCGCGATCAACGGATTGTCGCTCTCGTCTTCCTGCATCTTCGCAACGAGCGCCACGGCACTATCGAACAACGTGAGCTGCGCGCCGAACATATCTCGGAACAATCCCGAAATTCTCAGCGTAACGTCCACCCGCGGCCGTCCGATCTCCGCAAGCGCTTCGGTCTCTATTCCCGTGACGCGATAGGAACGCTGATCCCAAACCGGCCGCACGCCAATGAGGGCCAACGCCGTCGCCAGCTCTTCGCCGCCCGTCCGCAGCGTCGCGCTGCCCCAGAGATCCAGAACAATCGCACGCGGCCAGTCGCCATGATCGGAGAGATACCGATCGAGAATAGCCTTTGCCGCGCGTTTGCCGTTCGACCATGCCGTCGGTGTTGGCGTCGCCCGCGGATCGACACTGAAGAGATTGCGCCCTGTCGGCAGCACATCGGAACGGCCACGGCTCGGTGCTCCAGCGGGACCGGGCTCTACGAACTTTCCATCAAGCGCGCGAACGATCCCATCAAGCTCGGTTCGATCGAGCACGTGCAGTCCGTCGCGAATACTGAGTTCCTTCACGTCGCAAAGAAATGCATCGATACAAACGAGAGCGTCCGCCGTCGTCATTCCCCGCTCAAGGCCACACTGCTTCGCAATGCCTGCGCGAAGCGCGGCGTCAACGATCTCCGCGGAGAGTGCCGCGCGCCGTCGAGGATCAAGACCATCAGCCGACGAAAATTCATCAACCAGTCGCTCGACTTCGTTGAGCTGAGTGGAAAGCCCTGCTTCGATCATCGGCGGAGGCTTGTGTCCCAACGTCACCGCCGCGATGCGCCGCTTCGCCTGCGCCGCCTCACCTGGATCGTTGACAATGAACGGATAGACCAGCGGCACCGCACCGAGAATGGCACGCGGTGCGCAAGCCTCGCTTCCCGCGATTGCCTTGCCCGGCAACCATTCCAGCGTGCCATGCGCGCCGAGATGGATCAGCGCATCGATTTTTCCAACGTTCCGAAGCCAAAGATAGAACGCAACATAGCTGTGCCGTGGCGGAGTCGTCGGATCATGATACAGCGCCTTGCGGTCGTGCGACGACCCGCGCTCCGGCTGAAGTCCGAGAACGAAATTTCCGAACCGTAAAGCGCGGATAGCGAATGCACCCTGCGTAAGCAGATCGTCGTCTTCCGGTTCACCCCAAGCCGACGTCACCTCGTCTCGGAACGCACGCGGCAACTCGGAAAACGCACGCTTATAGGCGTCGAGCGGCCACGATTCCGAGCTCGTCTGCAAACTCGAAACAAGTGCATGCAGATCGTCCGGAAAATCAGAAACGGCGTATCCCTCAGCAACCAGCCGAGCGGCGATCGAAGCTGCGCTTGCGATTCCATCCAAACCAACGGCATGCGCGATTTGATCCGGTCGCCCCGGATACGTCGAAAGCATCAGCGCCACGCGCCGTTCGCGCGCCGGCAGAGATTTTAACCGCGCCCAAGACGCAGCAAGATCGGCAACATGCGCAATGCCGTGAGCATATGGAACATGCCGCAGAAGCGCAGGCCCAGCATCGCCGTTCAGAGCTTGAGGCTCCTTGAACGAAATAACGCCCGCAAAAATCCTGCCGTCGAGTTCCGGCAGAACGACGTGCATCGCAAGGTCGGACGCACTGACGCCGCGCTGTGATTGATTCCACAAGGTCTCCGGCGCGTTCGTCATCGCTACCTGCAGCACTGGACAATCGCCAGCGTCGAGCGGAGACGTATCATCCTCGCGCGCCGAAAACGCCGTCGCGTTGACGACCACGCTTGGATTGAGCCGCTTCAGTTCGCCCGCAAGCCAGACAGCCGCGTCAGGCGCGCGCAAACTCGGCACGTAGAGTAACGTCGCTCCCATGCCGCGCGCTTCGAGCGCTTCTGCGAGCTTCTCGATCGGCGCAATATCACCAGCCGTCAGGTGTGAACGATAGAAAACGATAGCGGCAGAAGCCCCAGCCGTCTTGCCCGCATCCGCAGCACGATAACACCCGAATTGCGGCGTCGTGCGAACCTCTGGCATTGGCGAAGCTTCGCCGCGTGCGCGCGACAGCAAGCTTCGGAGAGCACTGCGCACATTCTCCGCGCCACCGTCATCGAGTAACGCTTCGAGACGTGCGAGATCATCAGCTGCAACAGTCGAAAGTGCCGCAAGACGCATATCGGGACGGCCATCGCCAGGCACGATTGCCAGCGCGACGCCCAACTCGCGACACCTGCGGCTCAACTGTTCGCCGCCGTAGCGCCAATAATCGAGCCCACCAAGCAGCCGCACCAGAACCGCACGCGATCCCTTCACAGTCGCGTCGAGAAACAGATCGACCGACATCGGGTGCCGCAACGTATTGAGGTTTGCGAAGCTCAAGCTCGGACGCTCGTCCTGCGGCACATCGCAAAATGCTGCCGCGGCCATCGCCAAATCGGAGTCTGAAAACGACAGGACGACGAGATCTGCCGGCGCGAGCGCGAGATCCTGAGGCGCAGCGGCCTCATCGAGATCCCGACTCTCGCGCACGACCAGATGCATTAGCCAGCGCCCGTGAGAGCGCGCGCAATCGCGTCACGGTTCAGTCCCTTCTGGCCAATGACGACCAGACGCCCGATACGTTTTTCTTCCGCGGTCCAGGCGCGTTCATAGCGCGTATCGACCCGCTCGCCGACGCCTTGCAGCAGAAGCCGCATCGGCTTGCCCTGGACTGCCGCATATCCCTTGATGCGGAGCACATCATGCGTCTTCGCCACATCCTGAGCCCGCGCCGTGAGATCGGCTGGCGACGTCAGTTCCGGCACCTCGACAATGAACGTCTCGAAATCGTCGTGGTCATGATCGGGCATATCGTCATGATGCGACGGTCGGGCGGCGAGATCGTTCTCAGCGGCGGCCGAAAGACCGAGCAGCACACTCGGCGCCACGCGTCCCTCACGCGTCGCCACGATCTTGATCGCGCGCGGCACGCTATTCTTGATTTCGGCAGAAACGGACGCCGCTTCATCGTCCGTCAGAAGATCCGTCTTATTCAGCACGATGAGATCGGCGCAGAGCAGCTGATCCTCGTAAACCTCTTCAAGCGGATTGTCGTGATCGATGGACTCGTCTTCCGCACGCTGCGCAGCAACCTTCTCAGGATCGTCGGCAAAGCGACCCGCGCGAACAGCCGGACCGTCAACCACGGTCACAACTCCATCCACCGTCACGCGATTGCGAATATCCGGCCACTCGAACGCCTTGAGCAACGGCTTCGGCAGAGCCAAACCCGACGTCTCGACGATGATGTGATCCGGAGCGGGACTACGCGACAGCAATGCTTCGAGCGTCGGCACGAAATCGTCCGCGACCGTGCAGCAAAGGCAACCGTTCGTCAGCTCGACGATATTCTCTTCCGGGCAGTTCTCGATACCGCACGAGCGCAGAATGGTGCCGTCCACACCGACGTCACCGAACTCGTTGACGATCAGCGCCAATCTCCGCCCCTCAGCATTTTCGAGAGCATGACGAACGAGCGTCGTCTTTCCCGAACCAAGAAAACCGGTGACGATCGTAATAGGAACCTTACGCGGGCTCATGCAGCAGTCTCCTGGCCGGATTTATGGTGCGGGCGTGGCGGCGAGGGAAATGGTCTGCAGCACCGGACAACGGTTCGCATCTTAACCTTTCCGCGCCCCACCGGCGCCGGTTTCAATAAATGATGGCAGGTTTCCTGGCTCGCGGGTCGCGGCATCCGGCAACCTTCCCGGGACGTATCCCAGTGGTACATTTGCTGGATGCTCGCCGCTTACAGTTGCGGGGGCAGCTGCGGAGTGAAACCGCATTCCCTTAGAACCCTCTTGCGAGGGACCATCGCCTCAACGGATAAGTGACGCCCCATGCTTCGTCAATCGCCAAGCGCCGCAACGGTAACCCCATGCCGCCTTCCATGACGTGCCCCCCGCTAACACTCGTTCTGGGCGGCGCACGTTCAGGCAAGAGCACGCATGCCGAGCGTCTATTGACCGCACTGCCCCCGCCTTGGGCCTATGTCGCAACGGCCGAAGCTTTCGACGATGAAATGCGCGATCGGATTGCAACCCATCGCGCACGCCGCGGCGCCGGTTGGCAGCAATTCGAAGTGCCCCTGGACCTTGCCGACGCTTTGGCTAACCAGACCGCATCCCTCCCCTGCCTTGTCGATTGCCTGACGCTCTGGCTCTCGAACTTGATGCACGCCGAAAGAAACATCCCGCACGAAACCGACCTCTTGATCGCCGCACTCGCCAAACGGACCGCACCCTGTATCATGGTGTCGAACGAGGTAGGCCTCGGCATCGTGCCCGACAACGCGCTGGCGCGCCGCTTTCGCGACGAAGCCGGACGATTGAACCAACGCCTCGCAACCGTCGCCGACCGCGTGCTCTTCATCGCCGCAGGTCTTCCGCTGACACTGAAAGGCTAATCGTGACCGAGAACCATACGACGACCGAAGACGCCGATCGCCACAAAGCGAAGATGGCGAAACGCAAAGCCCTGCAGGATGCGGAAGTCGCGTCCAAAACGGTCGAAAAAGGTGTGCTGCTCATTCACACCGGCCCCGGCAAGGGCAAATCGACGGCGGCGTTCGGCCTCGTGTTGCGTGCACTCGGGCACGGCTGGAAAGTCGGCGTCGTGCAGTTCATCAAGGGTGCGTGGCACACCGGCGAACGTACCGCGCTCGAACGCTTCGGTGATCAGGTTTCCTGGCACACGATGGGAGAAGGCTTCACCTGGGAGACGCAGGACAAGGCGCGAGACATCGCCGCCGCTGAACGCGCTTTCGCCAAGGTCAAGGAGTTGATGGCCGATCCCGAAATTCGTTTGCTAATCCTGGACGAATTGAACATCGCCCTGCGCTACGATTATCTGCCGCTCGACGACGTCATAGAAACACTCCGGAACCGTCGCGCCGATTTGCACGTCGTCGTTACGGGCCGCAACGCCAAACCGGAATTGATCGCACTGGCTGATGGCGTGACGGAGATGGGCGCCACGAAGCACCACTTCGCCGCTGGCATCAAGGCACAGCAGGGTATCGAGTTCTAAAGGCATGCCCGCACGCGCGCTGATGTTCGTAGGCACAGGCTCCGACGTCGGCAAATCGCTGATCGTCGCGGGCCTCTGCCGCCTATGTGCGAACCGCGGCCTCCGCGTCCGCCCGTTCAAGCCGCAGAATATGTCGAACAACGCTGCTGTTACGGCTGACGGCGGCGAGATCGGTCGCGCGCAAGCACTACAAGCCCGCGCCGCTCGCGTTCCGCTCTCCGTTCACATGAATCCCGTGTTGCTCAAGCCCCAAAGCGAAACCGGCGCACAAGTCATCGTGCAGGGGCGCATGATCGAAACTTCGGGTGCGCGCGCATTCCAATCGAAAAAACGAAGCCTCATGCCCGCCGTGCTTGAAAGCTTCGAACACTTGAAGGCCGATGCCGACATCGTGCTGGTGGAAGGCGCGGGCAGCGCATCCGAGATCAATCTCCGAGCAAACGACATCGCAAACCTCGGCTTCGCGCGCACCGCTGACGTCCCGGTAATTCTCATCGGTGACATCGACCGCGGTGGCGTCATCGCCAGTCTCGTCGGAACGAAGCACGTTCTCGATGCCGCCGATGCGCAAATGATCCAAGGCTTCATCGTCAACAAGATGCGCGGCGATCCAACTCTATTTGCGGACGGCATGACCGCCATAACCTATCTCACCGGATGGCCTGCCCTCGGCCTCGTTCCATTCTTCAACGAAGCGCGGCGCCTGCCGCCCGAAGATGCACTCGCGCTTGACGAACGTCGCGCGCCGACGGGTAAACCGGTCATCGCCGTGCTCGCCTATCCGCGCATCTCGAACTTCGACGACTTCGATCCGCTTCGCCTCGACACCAGCGTCGATCTGCAAATTCTGCGTTCCGGCGAACCGATCCCCGGCGACGCGCGCCTCGTCATCCTTCCCGGCTCCAAATCCACCATTGCCGATCTCAATTCGCTGCGAGACTTTGGTTGGGATGTCGACCTTGCCGCCCACATCCGGCGCGGCGGCCACGTGCTGGGCGTTTGCGGCGGCTATCAGATGCTCGGCACGGCCATTCACGATCCCGACGGCATCGAAGGGAACCCGGCAACGGTCGCGGGCCTCGGCTATATCGATATCGAAACGCGCATGTCAGGCGACAAGAAACTCATCGAGATATCGGGCCAGCTATCGGCACAACCCGTGCCTTTCGACGGTTACGAAATGCATGTCGGAGAATCGACGGGACCGGGCCTCGAACGTCCATTGCTGGAGATCACAGGCGGCCGCCCCGACGGCGCAATCGACGCTTCGGGACGCATTTCCGGCTGCTACGTACACGGCCTATTTTCCAATGATCGCATGCGTGCGCACTGGCTGCAGCGCATCGGCATCGAAGCAGACAGCAGTGCCGCCTTCAATTACGAGCATGACGTTGATGCCACGCTCGACGCATTCGCCGAGCATCTCGCGCAGCATATCGATATCGAGCAGCTTCTCAGCCTCGCAAAATGACCGCGAGCACGAGAATTGCCAGAACCATGAATCCCCAGGCGCTCACCGAAACGCGGAGCGCGGCGTAAATATCGCCCGCCGTTGCATCCCGCCGCCCGTCGCCCATGTAGGCATCTTCAACAAACGTCGTGCCGTAGGTCTTCGGCCCGTTGAGCTTGAGCCCCAGCGCACCCGCCATCGCACTCTCCGGCCAACCGGCATTTGGCGAACGATGATTTTTCGCGTCGCGCTGCATCGCCTTGATTGCCCCCGAACAAGACGTCGTCTGCGAAAAAAGAGCGGCCAGCGCGAAAAGCAAACCGGTCAAGCGCGACGCGGGCAAATTCACCAGATCGTCCATCCGGGCCGCCGCCCAGCCAAACGCCTCATGTCGCGGCGTGCGATGCCCGATCATGCTGTCGGCCGTGTTGATGGCTTTGTAAGCAACGACGCCTGGCAACCCCAGCACCGCAAACCAAAAGACCGGCGCAACGATACCGTCAGACGCATTCTCGGCCAGACTTTCAATCGCCGCACGCGCAACGCCATGCGCGTCGAGTGTCTCCGGATTGCGGCCGACGATCCGTCCAACGGCAAGACGCGCAGCGGTCAAATCGCCCGTGTCCAGCGCCCGCGCAACGTCGCGCACATGATCGTAAAGACTGCGGCTCGCGAACAACGTCGAAGCGATCAGCATCAATGCGATCATCCCAAACGCGGATAAGCCCAGCAACCGCTCGATCAAAACGGCAATGAGAACCGGAACAACCACGATGACGAGCAGCGCGAAAACGCCCGCCATCTTGCGCTCGCCAAACGAAGCATTTTCGCGATTGAAAGTTCTATCCAACGCCGAAATCAGCGCGCCAATCCATGTCACAGGATGGCCCACCAGCCGATAGATCGGCTGCGGGTAGCCCAGCGCCGCTTCGACGCTGAGAGCACCCGCAAGAACGAACAACGTTGATGAGGTTGTCATGCGGCAATCGGAAATGACGAACGCATGACTTAGGATTCAACCGGCGCTGCACCGACGGTGGAAAAAAGTGCAGCGGTCTGCTCAACCACGTCGAGCGGAGTGGCATGTCGCAGCGCTTCGCCGATCATCACAAGAACCGGCCCCTCCGGATGCGCCGATCCAAGTTCCGCCGCAACCATTCCAACTGTTGAAATGATCGCCTGCTCGTCAGCGCGCGTTGCGTTCGCGACCGCGATCGCTGGCGTTTTGGGATCAAGACCATGCGCGGTTGCAATATCGGTCAGCTCCGCGAGCGTCCGCTTCGGCATATAAACGACGGTTGTTGCGGCCGGGTCTGCAACAGCGCTCCAATCGATGTCGGCGGGAAGCGTTCCATGCCGGTCGTGCGCCGTGATGAACTGCAGGCGCCGTGCATGATCGCGGTTCGTCAACGCGACCTTGAGGTTTGCCGCTGCCCCCTGCGCGGACGTAACGCCCGGCACGACACTCAACGGAACACCCGCGGCGCGGCACGCGGCAATCTCCTCGCCTGCACGCCCGAAGATCAGCGGATCACCGGATTTCAGCCGCACCACCTTCAAGCCTTCTCGCGCGAAGGAAACCAGTTGCCGGTCGATGTCGGGTTGCTTGCAGGATTTGCGATAGCCGCGTTTACCGACGTCGATCAGCTTCGCGCCAAGCCGCACATAATCCAGGATCGGCCGCGCAACCAGATTGTCGTACAGCACCACGTCGGCAGTCTGCAGCGCACGAAGAGCCTTGAGTGTCAGCAATTCAGGATCGCCTGGCCCCGCACCGACAAGCGTTACCGAACCACCCGACTGCGAGCGCGGTGCATCTTTTGACGGAGCAGACGTGTCCTCCACCTTCCCAAGTTCACGATATCGGCCCTCGAACGGCGTCCGAGGCTGCCACCCATATCGCTCGAGCTCAGGATCAAGATGCTCTTCCTCCGGCCAGCCGAGAAGAATGTATCCGATCAGCTTCCAGCTTTTGGAAACACCTAGCGTCTCAGCAATCGCGGCCGGTTCCACAATCGAAACCCAACCAAGTCCCAGCCCCGCTTCGCGCGCAGCCAGCCACAACACCGTCACCATGCAAGCGCACGAATGATCCAGCGTCTCCGGCATCGTCTGCTGGCCAAGGCCGTGTCCTTGCGCAGAGTCATGGTCGCAGAAAATTGCGAGATGCACCGGCGCCGCGTCGAACCCGGCTAGCTTCAATTTGTTGTAGAGGGTCGCTTGATCGCCCTCATAGCCGCTCACCGTCCGGCTCCGCTCCCGTTCGAACTGCCGGGCCACCGCGAGACGTGCAGCACCATCTTTCACATTGAGGATACGCCAAGGTTGGCTATTTCCAACGGAAGGCGCCAGATCGGCGAGCCTCAGCAGCCGCTCGATGAGATCATCCGCGACCGGATCCGGCTTGAAACGCCGCACATCGCGCCGCCAGCGAACCAACTGTTCGAGCGACGCCGGCTGGCCAGCGGTTCCATCGGTAGGCGATCGGGACGTCATCTCTGAAAGATACCTGAACTTACTCACCAGGAGCGAACAGCCCTCTATAGCACTATCGGAATTGCTCTGAGAGGCCTGAGACGTCGCAACCTAACGGTGGGCGGATGCCGAAAAGGGCAGCCTTAGCCCAAACTCGCGCGGCCACGATGAACAGGCTTTGATTTCAACGGGCAAGTGCCGCGTTCTGGACCCAAGTGACCCGGCGTTAACTCATCAGTTACCGCACGACGACGATGCGCGATCCTCCGCACATTGATCGCACCGGAGACTTGCTTCTAGCGTATCCGATCCCAACGGCATCGGCACACCGCAAGACGCACATAGGGTGTGATTGCCCTGCTGCAATCCCTGCCCCAGCGCCACGCGCTCATCAAAAACGAAGCACTCACCGCGCCACAGGCTCTCTTCCGGCGCAATGTCTTCGAGATACTTCAGGATGCCGCCGCAGAGCTGATTAACGTCGGTGAATCCTTTTGTGATGAGATACGCGCTCGCCTTCTCGCACCGAATGCCGCCCGTGCAGAACATCGCGATCTTCCGCTGCGGATTCTGCGCCAGCTCATTCGCAACGTAATCACGGAACTCACCGAACGATCGCGTCTTCGGATTCTGCGCGCCTTCAAACGTCCCGATCTGAACCTCGTAATCGTTCCGCGTATCGATCAGGAGAACGTCCGGCTGGGAAATCAACGCATTCCAATCCGCCGGCGCAACGAACCGGCCGGTCGCTGCCGAGGGCCGCGCCTCAGGAGCGTCGAGCGTAACGATCTCACGCTTCACTTTCACCTTGAGCCGCCGAAACGGCTGCCGCGGCGCACGTGAGAGTTTCACCTCAAGATCTGAGAAACGTGCATCCGAACGCAAGCCTGCGATGACCTGCGCGATCGCATCATCGGTTCCCGAAATCGTCGCGTTGATGCCTTCGGTCGCAATCAGCATCGTGCCCTTGATGCCATGCGCATCAAGTAAAGCCAGCGCGTCTTCGCGCAGATTGTCCGTCGCATCGATGTCGACGAATTTGTAGAACGCCGCTACGGCAACGCTCTCAGAGAGATGCAAATCGTTTTCGCTGCTGGATGGTGTCATGTGAACTAAAGCATCAATTCTCGCGGAGCTATTCGCGCCGCGTGGTATCGGAAATCTTTGTCGCCGTCGCCGTAGGCCAGAGAACGGAAGCGAGCACGCGCGTCGCAACCAGCTTAGCCCCGCTGACGGTCAGGTGATTATCGTCGAAATAAAGCACCGCGCCGTCGATGTCAGCCCGGCACAGCCCGCCGGGACAAAGAAACGGCAACAGCGTTACGTACCGGGCGCCCGCGTCCGCCGCTATTCCTTTAAGACCCGCTTCGAGAAGGAGCATTTTCCCCATGTCGGGCTGAAATGTATAGGTTTCCGGCGTTTCTCCGAACAACGCCCGGCGCGCCAAGGCTCCCGGCACTGGCACCTCATTCGGATGCGGCGGCACCGGCCCAAGAACGACCAAGCGCTGCCCTGCGGCGGAAAGCCTCTCCACGACGTCCTTCAACCCGGCCATGAAGCCCGGCGTTTCCCCATTCGCCCAACCAAACGAGTTTGCAGCAATAATGATGGTCGTGCCTGGCGGCGCCGCGAGCAGATCTTCCATCATGTGCGCGTTATAGACCGAGCATTGCGGTCGGTTCGGATAGTTGAAGCCAGTCGCAGGTGGACAGCCGGATGCCGTCAACTGACGCACGCTCGTTCCTCGTGCCTCCGCAAGCGACGCAAGCGCCACGCTTAACTCTGCGCCATGACTGTCGCCGTAGACGACGATCGTAGGGGGCACATCCGCGCCGAGCACACACGAGTTATCGTAGTCCCCGCGCGCCGATCCGTCGAAATGGCATTTTCTGCGTAAAGGGCTCGAGTCCTTTGCAGCGGCAGCCAGCGCAAGCACGTCTGGAGAAAATCGCCCCGGAAGCCCTTTCGTCAAAGCAACGAAAGCGCCGCACGCCACCAGCGCACCAATTCCAACGCCACCAGCAGCAAACGTGCCCCACTGCGAAGTGCTGGCCGTGCCGCGCCGCCGGAATGGCGTCTCAACGAAACGCCATGTCAGAAATGCAAGCGCAATGGATACGGCAGCGAGAGAAATCTGATCGAGCGGTGTTATCGCTCTGGATAGCAACAGCTTCGCGAATACGATCAGCGGCCAATGCCACAGATAAAGACTGTAGGAAATGAGCCCGATGAAAACCGGGCCTCGCGCACTTAACAACCGCTCAACGGTGTGCCCGGCGCCAGCCCAGATGATGAGCCCCGCACCAACACACGGCAGGAGCGCTGCAGGGCCCGGAAATGGCATTTTGTCCGTATAAAACACGATCGCCACAGCAATCGCCGCCAGCCCTGCAAATCCCGCGAACTCTTTCTGCCGCTCATTTCGTGGCGCAGGCACAAGGCCAAGCGCCAGCACAGTCCCCACCAGCAATTCCCAGGCGCGGCTATGAAGCAGATAGAACGTCGCCTTCGGACCTACCGAAAGAAATAGCGCGCTCAAGCCAAGTGAAACAAGCAGCAGGATCCATATGACTGCCGGAACCGCTCTGCGGCTAAACTTATAAAGCCCGGCAAGCAGCAGCGGAAAAATCACATAGAACTGCTCTTCGATTCCGAGGCTCCAAGTATGAAGCAGCGGCTGCGTCGCCGCCCCCGGCGCAAAATACGACGTATGCAGCCAGAACCAGACGTTGCTGATGGAGAGCGCCGCCGCCGTAAGTGTTCGCCCATACTGCTTGAGCTCGTCCGGCATCAAAAGGAGCAGCGCCGCGAAAGACACGCATGCCAACACGACCACCAATGCCGGCACGATGCGGCGTATGCGACGCTCGTAGAAATCCGCCAGACTGAAGCGCCCCACACGAAGGTCGTCAGCAATCAGCCGCGAAATCAGAAATCCGGACAGAACGAAAAAGATATCGACGCCGACGTACCCGCCCGAGAATCCCGGCACGCCAAGATGGCAAAGAAGGACGGACGTTACCGCGATCGCACGAAGACCGTCGAGCTCCGGGCGATACGCAAACCTGTCGTTCCCCACCAAACCCCTCCGTTCAGCCCCGAGCCGATGGCATATAACCAGCGTGTGGTGCTTCGAGCCGCCCTATTCGCAAAGCCCCACGCACTTTTTTATGACATACGGCGCAGCGATTGGCATCCGGGCGGGAATGTCCTACCCTCGCCATCCAATGAAAATAACCGGGCGAATAGCACTTTTTGTTCTTGCAAGCGTCGCGCTGCTTCTCGCGCACGCAGCAACGCCGCACACGCTGTCGCCTCCGTCGCTTCAAACTGTCTCGCGCATCAGCGATCAGGGCTTCACGCTCCCGTCGCAGCTCGAAGCCACGATTCGCGCGCATGTTCTCAGTGATCACAGCGTAAAAACGGATCGCCACCATCCCGGCTCCGGCGTCCCGGCGACCATTACCGATGCGGAAAAGCGGGCCATCTACGCCCCGCAGAGTTCGGCAACCGTTCACGTCTCGCTGCCTTTGGCTCGCGTCACGAACAACCCGCGTGACCCACCCGCCGCCTGATTCTCTGTTTGAAAATCATCGCCCTTTTTCAGACGCCGCACCCAAAGAGTGCGGTGCCGGCGTTGCCCTATTTCAAGGACATCCACCGATGGACGAATCAACTGCAATCGCGCCTGCCATCTCTGAGCGCGAAAAAGAACTGAGTGACAAATTGGGAGCCCGCACGCTGCTCGTTTGGCTTGTGGTACTCGTGGCTTTTGTCGAGATGCTCGTCATCGTTCAACTCGCAAAGTGAGCGATACATCCGGATCGACGAAAGTACGATCTTCCGTTTGCAAATAAAAACGTCCCCGGCGCACGCGTGCCGGGGATTTTTTGTTGCGTCGACGGCATTTTTCGAGTCCGCATTAATCGCGAATCAGCTTCACGATTCTAGCGATTCAGCACGCCTCTATTCGCTTCGCACGTTCGCCGATGCCGTCAAAGATTGTCCATAGATCCCCCCTCACCTAAGCTTTGAAAAGCAAAGTGATTCGGCATGAATGCCGTCCTTTTGCTCAACAAATTCTGACGAATAGCCTGAGGCATCTTTCGTCTCGGCCAAAGCATCGGGTCGCTTTGCGTTTGCGTCTAAGGGGGAAGACACGACCGTGCGCAAAGCCCGGCAATTTGGCATGCTGGCAATTGCGATCGCATCGATTGCAAAGGCTGGCCCGGCCGACGCCCTGGAGCTATTCGGGGTGCATATTTTTGGCGAGACCTCATCGGTCGCGGCAGGCGACCTCGCCTATCACACATCGCTGAACATCTCCGGAACCGAAGACAGCAGCTCGCTTGAAAAACTGATCTCCGACGTATCGCACACGATGCAGGAGCAAGAGCACGGCGCGCAGGACGCCTACACCCTGGTCGCGCGCACACGCGGCGACGTCGATCAGATCCGGGCGGCCCTCTATAGCGACGGCTACTATGCAGGCGACATCGACATTCGGATCGCCGGACAAAAACTCGAAGGTCTCGATCCCGCTACGTTAAGCACTGCAAAAGACGCGCGCATCGAAGTCGCGTTCAACATCGCGACCGGACCACGCTTCGCCTTCGGCAACGTTCAACTCACGCAGCGCTCTCATCCCAACGAAGCGCCATCCATAACGGCAGAAGATCTCGGCCTTGTGCGCGGCGCCCCTGCGAAGTCCAGCATCATCATCGCGGCAACGGACAAACTCGTTGAATCGTGGCGCGTCGCAGGCTTCCCGCTGGCACGCGTCGTAGACAAAGACATATCCGCCGATCACGCGCAGCACGCCGTCGATGTTCACGTAGAGATCGATCCAGGCCCGCCTGCCGTCTACGGTTGGGTTGGCGTTTCCGGCGCGCCGACGCTCAATCACGACACAGTCATGGACCAGAGCAAGCTGGAGCCGGGTCAACGGTTTAGCCCGGCAGACTTGAAGCGAGCGCGTGACCGTCTGGCGAAGATGCCAAGCGTGGAGAGCGTGAGGGTCGTCGAAGGCAACGCAGTCGATCCTAACGGCGGCATCCCGGTCAGCCTTGAAGTCGTCGAACGAAAGCCTCGCTACTTCGGCGCAACAGCGTCGCTCTCATCCACTGACGGCGCAGAGATTGAAGCGCATTGGGGACACCGCAACTTCTTCGGCGAAGGCGAACACCTCCGCCTCGAAGGAGGCCTATCGCGAATTGGCGATAACATTTCGCAACTCGAATTCGATGCAGCTGCGATCTACACCAAGCCGGGCGTGCTCGACGTCGATACAGATCTCATCAGCGAATTCCGTCTCGCGCGCGAACACCCAGATACGTACGAAAGCCTCGATGCGTCCGCGAAAGTCGGCTTGGCGCACGTCTTCAGTCCCGCACTTTCCGGCTCGGTTTCCCTCGCAACGAAGTTCTCGCGCGTGGACGACGCATTCGGCCAGAATGATTATCTGCTGATAAGCCTTCCCATCGAAGCCGCTTACGACACGCGCGACAAGCCATTGGACGCGACGACCGGCGTTTCCATTCTCGCCGCCGTAACTCCAACGGCCGAAGCCATCCGAGGCGTCGTATTCAATAAGTCGGAGGTCCAGGCAGCAACGTACCAGGCGCTCGATGCGGACGGCCATGCTGTCCTTGCCGGACGGATCGGTGCGGGTTCGATTGCGGGTGCTGCGCTCTCTGAAGTTCCCGCTTCGACGCGCTTCTTTGCAGGCGGCGGCGGATCGGTTCGCGGATACGATTATCGAAGCCTCGGCCCGATGCTCGACGGCAATGTCATCGGCGGGCTCGGCTATGTCAGCGCATCGGCGGAACTTCGACTCCGCGTCACCGAACAATTCGGCATCGTCCCGTTCATTGATGCCGCATCGGTCACCGACAATCCCTGGCCGTCGTTCTCCGATATCTTCATCGGCGCAGGCCTGGGCTTGCGATACTACACCGCTATTGGTCCGCTGCGCATCGACGTCGCAACGCCGCTGACCGATCGCGACGAACATTCCTCGGTCGCTGTCTACATCGGTCTTGGGCAGGCATTCTGATGCGCAGGATCACAAAGATTCTGCTTTTCATCGCAGCGGCCTTCGTGATCGTCGCCACTGCAGCGACGTCAACGCATCTCGGTCAATCGAGCATGTTGCGTCTGGTCGCCTCGATTGCGTCGTCTGAAGACAGCGCAATCGCAATCGGAGAACTCAACGGCTCTCTCTTCGATGAGGCTTCGATCGCCGAAATCAGCGTGTCCGATAAAGACGGCCCCTGGCTGACGGTCCGCAACATTTCGTTTGCATGGAGCCCGTCCGAACTCTTCAGCGGCCGCGCGGCAATCTCATATCTGCACGTCGATAAGATCGCAGTGTTGCGCAAGCCTGTCGGCGCACCAAAGAAAACAAACACAGATAAGTCTTCCCCCGGCCTGCCCTTAAAAATCGCGCTTCGCGAACTCGACGTGAAAGCGATCGACATTTCCGAGCAGGTGACAGGTGAACACGCAACGCTCCGTCTCACCGGCGGCGCTGACGTCGGTGACACAAAGAAAGCAAACGTCGCGCAGTTTCACCTTGAGCGGATAGACGGCCCGCAGAGCGACTTGCGCGCGAACGTGTCATACAATCCGGAGATGCGTGCTCTGGAACTTGCGATCAGCGGAAGTGAATCGGAGAATGGGCTGGTTTCGCATCTGCTCGGATTTCCCTCGCGGCCGCCTCTCTCGGTAGAACTTCACGGCAGCGGCGCGCTGAATGCTTGGAAAGCGAACCTCTCACTTGCCGCGAATAGCGAACCGTTCCTCGCTGGCACCCTTCGCCTAGACGAGACGAACACCACGACGCATCGTCTCTCAGGTTCGCTTGCTGGATTCGTCGAACGCCTCGTGCCTGCCGCCGCGGCAGACATTCTCGCCGGAAAAACGGAGCTGAACGTCTCCGCCGACATTACCGGACTAAATGACGGCGCTCTCCGCTCAATCAGCGACATTCGCGTCAACGCCACCGGCGCATCGATGCAAGTCGCTGCGACGGGCGGTATCGATATCGCATCCGGTTATGTTCACGGCGGGATCGAGGGCCATGCGCGCCGCAACGACGGCGAACCGCTGACGTTCCCAATTGAAAAAGATAATCCGGTATCAGTTCGGGAGATCTCTTTCCGCGCAACGCTGCCCGACACGAACACGGCGCGCCGGTCAACGGCGACTGTACGTCTCAACGGCATCGACAATCAGAAATTCGCCGCAGAGACGTTGCTTCTCGAAGCAACCGCGTCCCAACCCGATCCGGCAGGACAACGCGCCTCGGTCTTTGACGATATCAGACTGACTCTTTCGGCCAGCGGCGTCGACGAAACCAAAGCACTCGGCAAATCCGTCGGCCCATCACCACGCTTAGCATTCTCCGGAACCTACGACGGATCTCGACTGACTATCGCCAAAGCGGACGTCGAGTCCGCAGGCGCCGTCGGGAGCCTGGCCGGAATCATCGAAGGCGGACGGATCAACGGAACCGCACGCCTCAACGTTTCGGATGCGTCGCGGTACGACGCGATCGCAGACCGGCCGCTCAAGGGGCGGATGACTCTTGGCATCAAGTTCGACGGCGATCTCACTGCGCAAACGATTGCGGCCGCCGTTTCCGGAGAAAGCACGGGCCTCGCAACGGGCGTTGAAGCCCTCGACGGCGTTCTAGCTCCGGCAACAAAGTTTAGCGCTGTTATTGAACGCACCGCAGACGGCGCTCTCTCAACGCGCGACACCTCAATCTCAAACGAACTTTTTGCCGCGACGTTGAAAGCAAAGCGTGCGCAGAACTCGCGGAATGCATCGGGAAGCGTCACGCTCTCGTCGCTTGCCGCCATTAATCCGCAACTCACTGGCAAGGCGCAACTCGCGCTGGATGTCAGCGGCTCAGATGCCGATCTCGTGTCGCACATCAGCCTCACAGGTGACGGCGTGACACTCAACGGCAAACCCGTCGAAGAGCCAAGCCTAAGCTTTACCGGCCGCGGCCCGTTATCTCGGCACGAAGGCAAATTCACCGCCAACGGCACAATCTCCGGCGAAACACTGACCGGCGCTGCGGCATTGATGTTGTCGGATACCGGCGCGATCTCCATAAGCGACCTCGACTTGGACATCGCCGGAACGAAGCTCGGCGGCAACCTTGCCTTGGGCGGCGCAGCGCCACCATCTGGAACGCTCAAGATCCATGCTCCAAACCTCGCGCGCCTCGGCAACGCAATCGGCACGAAGCTCAAAGGGCGGATCGCAGCAGATGTTGCGCTGACCGGAGACAAAGCCAACAGCATTGCGAAACTGAACATCACCGCGGACGATATCCTCGTCGGTGATCTGCGCATCGGCAGCATTCGCTCAACCGGCAACGTCGCAAACTATCTCGAATTTCCCGACGGCGTGATCAGTGCAAAAATTGCTGGCATCGCCAACGGCAAGAAAGCGCTCGGCGGGCTATCGTTGGATGCACGCTTCAAGGATGGCGGCGCGACACTGACATCGAAAGGCCAAATCGACGGCGGCGCGCTAGAGCTTTCCGCAACATCTCGTACCGTCGAAAATATCCAGCAGATCGAAATCAAGTCTGCATCCTACACCGGCAAAAGCGGCCTTCCGCCGATCCGGCTCGCATCACCCGCTCGCCTTTCCGTTAAGGGCGAGACTGTGTCGATACCCAACCTGAAGCTCGCCATCGGCACCGGCTCTTTTCTGGTCAACGGCTCCGCGAATTCGAACGCACTCGACTTGGGACTTAACTTGGAGCTTGTCCCGGCGTCGCTCGCATCCATCGCTGCGCCTGAGCTCGGAGTGGAAGGCAGCATTAGCGGCACAGCGAAGATCAAAGGCAATCCTTCCAATCCTGAGATCGCAGCCACGATCTCGGCGACGACGCTGTCGCTGCAAGAGACGCACACGAAGCAACTACCTGCTGCCGACGTGACGATCGACATCGCCGCGAAAGACAGCAAGGCTCAGGTCAAGATGCGCGCCACAGCACGCGGCGGAACCGACTTGGCGGTCAACGGAACGGTCGGAATGAAGAACGGCTCCGCGCTCGCACTATCGGGGCGCGGAAGCATCCCGCTGGCTCTCGCAAACGTCTTCCTCGCCGATCGCGCGGCACGCGCGGGAGGCACTGCGATGGTAACGGCTGACATCTCCGGCAAGCTGTCTGACCCTCGCGTTGATGGCAGCATCCTCGTGGATGGCGCGACACTGAGCGACCCCGGCCTTGGCCTGGAGCTCTCGCCTATCGCGGCCGACATCGGATTTTCTCAAGATAAAGTCACAGTCCGAAAACTCGTCGCCACCAGCAAGAAGGGCGGCAGCGTCAATGCAGAAGGCGCGCTTCTCCTGCCGAAAGTCGGCGAACCGTCGGCAGACGTCGCGATCAGGATCGCCGCATTCAAGTTCGGGAATCAAGATCCCGTCGCGGGCGAGATCGACGGCAACGTAAAAGTCGCCGGACCGCTAAATGCACTCGTCGCAAACGGCAACGTTTTGATCGGCAGAATGGACGTCACCGTTCCAAACAAGATGCCGAAATCGGTCAGCGCGCTCGATATTCGCCATGTGAATGCACCTGAAAAATTTCAGTCTCCTGAGCGCGAGAAGGAAAAGTCGAACGCAGCGTCATCGTCTGGATCAACCATTTCGCTCGCGCTCGACGTTCGCGCGAATGATCGCATTTTCGTACGCGGACGCGGCGTCGATGCGCAGCTAGGCGGCTTCGTTAAGATTCGCGGCTCCGCCGACAATCCATTTACCGACGGCCAATTCACGACCTCGCGCGGCAAGCTATCGATCATCGGACGCCAGCTCGACTTCAGCCGCGGCAATGTTGTGTTCATGGGCAGCCTCGAACCTTCGCTCGACATGGAAGCCCAAGCAGACGCAGACGGCACAACGGTTACGATCAGAGTAACTGGACCGGCCTCGAACCCAAAATTCCGGTTCACATCGTCGCCCGAGCTGCCGGAAGACGAGATCGTTTCACTGCTGCTCTTCAACAAGAAGCTTGCAAAGCTTTCGGCCGCGCAGCTCGTTCAACTCGCGAGCGAGATCGACAAAATCGGCGGACTGTCCAGCGGACCGGGCACACTGGACAAGATGAAGAGCGCCATGGGTATCGACGTTCTCGACGTAACGACCGATGAAAAAGGCAACGCCCAAGCCTCGGCCGGCAGCTACATCGACGACAAGACCTACGTCGGCGTCAAGCAAGGCATGAGCCTCGGAAAGAGCCGGATCGTCGTTGATCACAACCTGACCAAAAATCTCAAAGCGCGCGGAGAGGCCGGCACCGACGGCGACAGCAAACTCGGCCTCGGGTTCGAATGGGACTATTGAAGCGCGACGGCGCCCCGTCCCATCTCGGCAAATAAAAAGCCCGACGACCACAGCAAACATCGAAGACGATTTACCGCTTTGATTTTTTAATCTCTCCGCGGTGAAATCAATTTCAGCTGCCGTGCAGGCGTATTCACCAATCGGCAGCGCGATGCGAACTTCTGGTCAGGATTGCCCCGCAATGCTCGTTCCGGCCTCGCCCATCGTCCTCCGCGGAAAGGTTTGCCCTCTCGGCGACAAAGGCCATCTCAGCGGTATTGCAAAAACGCCAACGGAAGGGCCGTGGCATTTCACGCGAGTTGGCTTAGCCGGTGACGAACAGGCCGATCGCAAAAGCCATGGCGGTCCGGAAAAGGCCGTGCACCATTACGCCCAAGATCACTACGACGCTTGGCGCGCCGACATCGGATCACACCCGCTGCTCAATTCGCCAGGCGCGTTCGGCGAAAACATTTCCACCACCGGATGGACGGAGCACACGGTCCACATCGGAGACATCATCCGATTCGGCGGCGCCGTGCTCCAAGTCAGCCAGGGGCGCCAACCGTGCTGGAAGCTGAACGTCCGTTTTGCGCGGAGCGACGTTGCTTACCAAACACAATCCAGCGGACGCACCGGCTGGTACTATCGCGTGCTTGAAGAGGGGAACGCAGCCCCCGGCGACCAGCTCATTCTTGAAGACCGGCCCCAACCCGATTGGCCCCTGAGCCGCCTCATCACCCTCCTCTACCGGGACAAGGATCGCTACGGCGACCTGCAGGAAATGGCCGCCATTCCCGAGCTTGCGGAAGGCTGGCGAAGACTTGCCACCAAGCGCGTTCAAGCCCGCTCCGTGGAAGACTGGACGCCAAGGCTTAACGGCCCGCTGTGAATCCAGCAGGGCAGCATCAACTTCGATCAGCCATTATCGACTTATGAACCTGGTCAGCATTTGCCGGATGCTTGCCATCTAAAAACGTGCCCATAATCCGACCACGGATAGATGGGGCCGATTTCTACATATTAATCAATTGTGATCCTTAGAGGCACTGAATGTCGACACCGAACTGGGCGGCGCGCCTTGCAGCGTCTTTCGTTGTGGCGTGCACCGGCACGTCCCTGTGCTCCAGCATAGCGTCGGCATCGTCCGACGCCGTTCGAAATCAATTGGCGCGCACAGACTGCGTCCGGGGAAAGTTTAAGGATTATTACCTTCAAGACCAGGGCGGCAATCCCCCGGTGAGCTACAAAGGCAGAGTTTTCAAACTCAGCCAGAATTATCCCAACCAGCTCCCTCCGAAAGAAAACTATCCGTGGCTCAAGATTCCGTTCAAGGACGGCGGCCCGGTCGATGCGCGAGCCTACCTGCAGGCCATGCTCGACTACGGCCTCGAAGGTAATATCGAAGTCGATTTCTATGTCGAAGACAACAAAACACGCCGTTGGTACGGCGCACCCTGGATGGACTGGAATACCGAGGTCGCATCCGATTGGCCGGGAACCGATGGCCGCGAATATATCCACGGCCTGACACATGAATTCGACTCCGCCGGCAACACGTTCGGAGAGGCGCAGGTCGGCTTTGTCGACACCTGGGCGCAGGCCTACATGAACGACCGCTATGGATTTGGCCTGGGGCAAGTCTATTGCGATCCCGACGATCCCAAACCCGGTGCGCTCAATCCTGACCCGACCGGACTGAACACCTTCCCGGACGGCTCATTCGTCATCAAGCTGCTTTTCTCAACCGTGAGCGAAGCCGAGCTTCCCACCGTCAAAGGCGCGTTTGAGTGGGACGCCAACATCTACATCAATAAAGATCCGCAGTTCCGGAACGCTGGACCGCTATCGCGCTTCGAACGCCGCACCGAAAAAGTGCGCCTTATCCAGATCGATCTCCAAGTCCGCGATGAGCGCAGCACAACCGGATGGCTGCTCGGCACCTACGGATATAACGGCAACGCCAAAGGCGATACGCCGTGGAAGCGGATGGTGCCGCTCGGTCTTCAGTGGGGCAACAATCCGAAGGTCACGTTCGCAGAAACCTGCGCTGGACCGAACGGGCCGTGCGACTACGACAAGCTGACCGAACAGTGGATCAATCGCCAAGCGGTCGTAGACCTCGCCACGCCTCCGCTGAACTTCAACCACCTCGGATATGGCGGTCGCCTCGCAGGCCCCGTCGACAATCCGAAAAGCTCGTGCATGGGCTGCCATCAGACCGCTGGCTTCCCGACGGTGCCGATCCTCGCCGAGTTCGCTCCGAATGGCTCGATACTTAAACTGGACGCGCAGAAGCATCCCGAGACCGCGCAAAGTTTGCGTATGATGTATTTTGGAAACGTCCCCGGCGGCGCTGTCTTCAGCGACACGCAGCTCTATTCGGCCGACTATTCGTTGCAGCTCGCCATGGGGCTCCAGAACTTCGTCTCGCTGCGATGCGCAGCGAACGCCAGTGGACCGCGTCCCTCACTCTGCGATGAACTCGCCAATTGGGTTCGTTTGCAACAAAGCGCACTAAGCGCACTGCAGACGTTTGGCACGCCCGGTCCCGGAGGCGCGCCGATCAAGCCGTAGAGCCACGAACCGCTCCTCGAAGCAGCCGTGTGGCCTGAGACATGCGCGCGATTCTCTCGCGAAGGCGCTCTCGGACCAGCGGCTGCCGGTAAGGCTGAGGAATGCGTGATATCGAGGGGTGCTAAAACGATGGTGCCCAGGGCCGAGGCCGTGAAAAACCGCTTTTTCAATACGTTAGACAATGGTGCGACACTCAAATCTAATATCGGTTTTGGTGCGCCTCTGATGGCTTGTGACTCACTTTCGGGAACTAGCACCATGGTCCTTGGCGAAGAGGAAGATGCGGTGAACAAGGACGGGAAGGATGCCGCTGCGGTCAGTCTCGGTAAGCGCGGAGAGCCTGACTCGGAAGCAGCGAAAAACGATTGCCGAAAAGGCCGCCGCGGCGCACACTTTGCGCGAAAGTAAATTGTTCTGATCAGAACACATCTACGCATCTCCTTCCGCAAGGCGGATTCCCCAAACCGGAGAGAGCCCTAGTGCTTGGTCGTCGAACTGGCACTACCACCTGCGGCCGGAACTTCCCCCGGTGTTTTGATCACCCGATTGAGAATATCTCTCAGCGCAACGACATTTCCCGATGTCATCGTAATCCTTGCACGTACGATATCATCGTGGATTACTTTTCCCTCAAACAGATCCTGCGCGCGGGGGCGCGATTGCGTAAAGGTCAGCGTAAGCAAGCCACCCGACGAAGAAATATTGAACCGGCCGTCACATAGAATTTCCGCAACGTTGTCGGGGTCGAGAACTTTGGTTGCCTCGGGATTGTCACTCATGCACCTGCCTCCGCTTTGTATGTTTGTCAGATAAATCAGTGCCTGCAGCAGCACGCCCCGCAAAAATTGCGTGCCCGCGCCACCGTCCATATCGCAATGAAGTTGTCGTTGAGCTGATCCGCCCTCCCGAACGCCGATATGCAGCGGGCTTGGCTCCCACTTGGCTTCGCTCGCGTAACCTACGCCTCGGCAATCAGCGCGCGGTCGATCCACTTTTTCGCGGCCGCTTCTGTCATCGTGCCGCTATCAGGAAACTCGTGAATCGTCTGGGCAACTGAACGTGAGTTTGCGCGCCATATATTCGCGAACCAGCCAGTACCGCGACAATGTATTTGTACCCGATATCCTCGATAGAATATCTCTTTCATTCAAAACCTTCGACTAGGCTCCAAATCCAAGATTATCCTGCTGAGGCCCGCTTGGTCTTCGTTGCTCGCGCAGCCAATGCTTCTGCAATCAGCTCACGGACGATCTGCCCCTTCTCTGGCTGCTCCATTGGGCGAGAAGCCACAATTTCTTCGATTGCTCGCATCATCGGTTCGGGAAACCGAACAGTTATCGGCCGCAACATCGCTTTGCCGCCGACTTTCGGAGGCCGACCGCGGCCTCGAGAACCAGTTTGTTTCATATCCTGACATTACGTAGCCGCATCAAATTTACAAAATCACGAAAATGTGACAGGACAAATTGTTAAACCAAGAGCCAGCGCGGAAGTGAGAGCGATACTTGAGGACGACCGGCCGCCCGAACCAAACAGTTCTATCGCCCGGCGTGGCGCGGAATGTAGCAAAAGCAGCCGGATATTTGAGGAGCAAGAACATGGCATTTTTTATTGGAATTCTGGATGGCAGCGACGACGTTTGGGGCGTGCGCGTTCCCGACGTTCCTAGATGCAACGGCGGCGGCGCAACTCCGGAGGCGGCCATTCAAGATGCGATTAGCGCGCTCCGCGAAATGGGTCACGAGACACGTACAGTAACGCCCCGCGACGCACGGACTATTATTACCGATCCGACCACAGAGTTCGCGCCCGCCGCCGGAGAAAGCCTCGTAATGTTGCCGTTCTTGGCCGAAAGCGGTGTCCTCACGCGCGCTGATATATCACTCGACGAACGCCATCTCGCTGCGATCGACGAGGCTGCGAACCGCCGCGGCGTGACACGGTCGGCGTTTCTCGTGTCAGCGGCGATCGACAAGATAGCGACCGGTAGCTGATGACGCGGCATTCGGAATTTTTCGTGATCTCGCGAAGAATTCCGAGCCCTGCGCGATGCAGTAAATGAAGCGGCCCAGCGCGGTGTGCAGCCACCGAGCCGGGCCTTGATCCTTCACCAAGACGGTTTTGGAGAAAGACCCATAAAATCCTCTATCCCAACCCGACAGGGACTCGCAATACTTGTTGGCGCCGGCCTTGCCCGATCATGAGGTTAGTTGCTTAGGTGAATTCGATGAATTTCATTCTGGCCACGGGTCCAATCTAATCCCGTTAGCTACTGCCCGCATGAGCTTCCGCACTGGCTCAGGCGGGCTCATGCGTTTGCCAGTCCCAAGATGTTTTCCGCTTTCATATTGCTTGATCGTCGTCAGCGCGACCCCAAGCGCGGCTGCCGCTTCTGTTTGCGTCATCCCGACTTTGGCACGCCATTTCGCAAATGTTGTTTCAGCCATGGTGCATGATTAACACGCAACGCGAACCTGTCAATCCATGTTGTCTGATAATAGAAGGTTGACTAGGTACGCATTGAGTACTATTATCTGTGCGTGATGGCGCTAACCAGCCCCAGAAACAAGGCGGCCCAGCGCGGTGCTTCAACACCGAGCCGGGCCTTGATCCTTCACCAATCACTACTTGGAGAAAGACCCATGAAAACCTCTATCTCAACCCCACAGGGGCTCGCAACCCTAGTCGGCGCCGCCATCCTCATCGCCGCGACGAACTCTAACATCATGCAGACGGGCGGATATTTCGGTGCACACGCCCTTGTCGTCGCCGCTCTCAGCGCTGGTGTCTTTGCCGGTGCCCGCGTTGTCGGCGCCGGCGTCACAGGCAAAATCGCAGCAATGATCATCGCCGCGCTTTGTGCCGGCGAACTCTACAATCTATTTGCAACGGCGGAACGGATCGTCGTTGAACGCGAAACGGGATCGGCTCCGTTGAAAGCCGCGCTGGATCAGCACAATAAAGCCGTTTCTAACTTGAACGCCCTTCAGAGTGCTCCAGTCACGTCGGTCCGGCTCTCACTCGCACTCGAGGCCGAAGCGAAAGCTCAGGCTGCATACGAGAAAGAACTTCGCGAAGGTGGGCGTTGCAAATCCATCTGCAACGGACTCAAAGCCAAGGCTGCTGAAGCCGAAGCCGCTGTGACCGCTGCCGCGTCGGAAGCTCAGAATTTACATCTCGCTGCAATCGAAACCGCTAAGGCTGATGTTGCTGCGAACCCGGTGCCTGCTTCTGCTACGCCGTTAGCTGACCGTATCGGATGGGCGCCATCGACACTTGACCTTCTGATGGCCGGCTTACTGTCGATCGGAGCGAATGGGCTGGCAGGCGTGCTCATCGCGTACGGAGCACACGCACCGGTTATCCAGTCAGCTTACGTGCCAGTTGCCGATGCCGTTCAGACTGACTTCGATCCAACGCACGCGGACAATCTCACTCGGTTCTTTCGTCCGGACGGCGGCGGACCCACAAAACGCGGACCGGACCGTCCGAAAAAGCCCGGACCGTCCGGCGGACTGTCGAAGTCTCAGGCCCTTGATGACCTAATGCAACGATTGGCGGACGGACAGACGATCCCAAGCCAGCAGACTCTGGCGGACGATTGGAACCGTCCGAAGCAAACCGTCCACGAGTGGATGAAGGGCTGGCGTCAGATCGGCGTTATCCCCGCTGCAACTCCTGCCGGACGGTGTAAGGCAACGGTGGCTTCATAACCTGCAAGAAGTGCAGCTAACTCAAGCCCTCGGCGCCCAGCGCCGGGGGCTTTTTTATTTCCGGCGATGCGAAGCCTGATTCTACTTAACTTTGACGCTGTCATCGTTGGGTGTGGGCGGAGGATTCTTCTTCGCGCTGCCAAGATCAGTATTACCCGATGTTCCAGTTGAAGTTCCGTTGGCACCGCTTGAAACGCTGGATCCATCCGAATTCGTATTCTTGCTTGAGACGCTGGGGTTGGGCTTTTTGCTGCTTTCCGGATGCATGCCATTGTCATCCGCCGCGATGACCGGAGTGGCGACGAAGAACGCTAATGCCGCTGCTACCAAAAATGGTTTCATAAGGGGTGCCTCCTCGGGTTTGTGTTCCGGCTCAACACTGCCCACTGAGGAACGTTCCAGAAAAAATTTTGATCGGGAAATGATCCCGGAAAGCTGCGGGACAGTCATACGTCCGGCTTTACGCTCTCCAAGAATTTGCGCTTAATGTCAGTCCGAAATTCACTTGCAGAACCCTTTATGCCGCCCTGAGCAGCGGCCATTATCAAGAGCGCAATGCGAATTCGATCTGCGGCCGGATCCCCCATGCGGGGATAGCCTTCCCGGGCAACTTCCGCCCAGACAAATTCCAATGTTTCGGTTAGAAAAACCACTTCATCAGGCCCGAAACCGCCATCGGTGATCGTCTGCCGCGCTTTCACGCTTATGTCCTTTCCACCAAAGAACTGGACCTGCATCACGACGTGTACATTCTACACCTCGCTCATATCGCTTGAAATACACATCAGGCTGATCGCGCCGCGCCGCAAAGTCCCTGTAGAGAAAATTGGCTGCAGGTAAAGCTGGTTAAGTTCAGCTGCGCGCGCTCCGTAGCCGTATCTTTTCTCTTTCTCGGCCCGGCAACTCCCGATTTTTAAAGTAAAGCCGGCAACATGGAAACAAAGTATGTGAGCCACGCATTCTGGGTGGAGGCGCTTCAATACGAACGCTTGTCCAACCGGGATCAGAATCATGGAAACGCTAGAAGATCTATTCGAAGACACTCTTCGCGATATTCTCTATGCCGAAAAGAAAATACTTAAAGCCTTGCCAAAGATGGCGCGGAAAGCCTCGTCCCCGGATTTAGCGACCGCCTTTAAGGACCATATCGCTGATACCGAAGGGCAAGTCGATCGCCTCGAAAAAATTTTCGAAATGATTGGCAAGTCGCCCCGCGGCAAAACCTGTCCGGCGATCGACGGCATGACCGAAGAGGCGTCGGAGATCATGCAAGAGGCGGAAGACGATACCGTCCGAGACGCTGGCATGCTCGCAGCGGCTCAGGCGGTCGAACACTACGAAATTTCACGTTATGGAACCTTGGCCGCTTGGGCTGATAAGCTTGGAATGCCTGACGCGGCCGATCTGCTGCGTGCAACATTGGAAGAAGAGAAAGCGACGGATCTCAAGCTCACCGAACTCGCGCTTAGCGAGATCAATGTGGACGCCGATCCGCCGGAAATGAAGGCCGCATCAAAGAAAACAGCGCGCCGGTGACGCGATGGTCAGCACGGTTCCGCTGGTTGAATTGGCAGAGCGGGTGATTGCCCTATGCCAGGCGCGAAATGAGCGCCTGGTAACTGCGGAGTCGTGTACCGCGGGCTCTCTTTCAACTTTGCTGTCCGATATTCCAGGGGCGGGTGAGATTCTTGAGGGTGGCTTTGTAAGTTACGCGAAATCCTTCAAAGCAGACGTCTTGGGTGTCGATGAGGGATTGCTAGAACAAGAAAGTGCCGTTTGCACCCCAGTCGCCCTAGCCATGTCCTACGGAGCGCTCGCACGCTCCACGGATGCTACATTAGCGGTATCGATAACCGGGGTTTGTGGTCCCAAACCTGACGAGGATGACAACCCCGTTGGACTAGCTTATCTCGCGGTCGTTTATCGAACCGGCAAGGAAAACGTAATAAAACTCGAATTGGATCGCCACCTGAGCAACGGCCATTTGCGCGGGCAAATGCTAGGGGCGGCACTCGCCTTGCTCGTCGAAACCCTCACCGCTGAGAATTGATCAGTGACAATCCGAATTATTGGGATTGTTCCAGCAGTGCATTTGACCTTAAAGCCGTGATAATCCCCAGCACCTTGATCTTCTTCTGGATCAAGGTGTTTCCATGTCTGGACCTTGCACAGTCCGGCGCTTCGTTTCAGCGCTCCCAAACCCAGATCGAAGCTTGCTGCAGTCTAGCAACCGCTCCTTAGGAAAGCCGCATCTTTAGGAATTAACGCTGCCGCCTAGAAGCACTGCGACGAAGCCCAGGCCAATCACGACTGCAGGTGCCGCAATCGCATAGAAGAACTCCATGCCGATCATAGTAAGCCTCCGAGAATGTGTCCTGCAGCCAAATTTAGTTCGACTACAGATAATCCAAGAGCCTCGGCAGTTCCAATCGGGCCTTAGACAGCTGTCACTCGGCAGCGTCGGAAAAGCATGCAATTTGCTTGAGGAATACTCGCTTTACCTGCTCGCAAAATTCCTCTCGAGATTGTATCGCCCCGGACTTGGTTGTCGATAGGATGATCATGGCCAATCGCTCGCGGGCCAAGGTCCGATCCATACCGGCATGAAGGCCTCGGGCCTCAATTTCCCGCCAAACGGCTTCAAGAACATCGGTCAAAAAGATTAAATCCTTTTCATCGAGCCCGCGGTCTAAAATGATCCTTCTAGCTTTCATAACACGCACCCTTACGCCGCCACAGAGCAAAGTTTTGGATAGTATTTCTACATCTGATTGGGGTTGCCTGCATCCAATTATGGACTTCTACAGGATAGCCGGTGTTTCCCTCCCACGCAGTCTTCTCCGCCACCGTGATCGGATATCCAGGACGAGCAACAGCTGATGGAAGATGGAAACTGCAATTCTTTGGAACGTATGAAAGCCGAGGATGGTTCAACTAGAAGATGACCTGTGGAGGATCCCGTGGATACCAATACGCTTCTAATCATCGTGCTCATCGTTTTCCTTCTCGGCGGCGGAGGCTTGTATGGGCGAGGGCGCTGGTGGTAAATCCAGCAATACCCCTACGCCGCAAACTTCGGCTTCGCGCCTGTTCTCGGCATGCGATCCCAACCTAATGGCGCAGAGCCTTTGTTCGAGTAAACGGTGATTTTCTTGCAACAAAGGCCTGCACGTGCAGCCACGTGGTGCACAGATAGCCAACCAATCAGTTAGCTGCTACGTTGGTTGGCATACTCAGAAACACTAGTTTTGCCGAGTTATGGCTTTCGCATCGCGAGCCTCCGGCCCTTGAGGGCCATCTTATGACTTCAGTTCCTTCCAATTTTCTGGTTGAGGCCGCTAGCACTCTTGCTATCGTGGCTTCTTCCAACGAACCTCTGCTCTTTTTATCTGGCGATCTCAGAGTGATTGCCGGCAGCGCGTCGTTCTGCCAAACATTTGATATTGACGCTGCAAGTCTTCCTGGCCGTTTAGTTTCTGAAATTGGCTCGGGCGAATGGGCCATCCCTCAACTCCTCTCCCTGCTGAAGGCCACGGCTTCCGGATTCGCACAAATTGACGTTTACGAAGTCAATATCGTCTCCCAGGATAACAAGCCACGCTGCCTCTTGCTCAACGCGCGGCGGCTCGACGACGGAGATAAGTATCGCGTGCGTCTTCTACTAGCGATAACGGACGTAACGAGCGCTCGTGACGAGGCTCGCCAGAAAGATGACCTCATTCGCGAGAAGTCGATCCTTCTGGAGGAACTACAGCATCGCGTTGCGAACAGCCTCCAGATTATCGCGAGCGTCTTGATGCAGAGTGCCCGCAGTGTTCAGTCGGATGAAGCGAGAGGCCATCTTCAGCTGGCACATCATAGAGTGTTGTCGATTGCGGCTGTCCAACGCCACCTGGAGATGTCCAGCGTTGGAGATGTAACGCTTGCGCCTTATCTGGTGCAGCTTTGCGAAAGCCTTGCCGCTTCGATGATCATGGGCTCCGGGCGATTAGCCATTAAAGTGAAAGTCGACCATAGCGTCGTGGCTGCGAATGTTTCTGTGAGTATCGGCCTCATCGTTACAGAACTCGTAATCAATGCGCTTAAGCACGCCTACCCTAACAATCGTTCCGGCGTAATCCGCGTCGATTTCCGTTCAGAAGGCCACGAACGGAGCTTAACGGTGACCGACGACGGTGTCGGCATGCCGTCCGATCCTGAAAAAGCCAAGGCGGGGCTCGGAACCGGAATAGTAGAGGCGCTGTCGAAACAGCTTGGTGGCAAAATTAGCGTGAGCAGTGGTGGGCCGGGAACGACCGTGCAAATTGTCTTCAATAAGGTCGTCGCCAAGGATGTCGATGCGCGACCAGCAGCCTAGAAAGCGATTTCGCGCGCTTGTCGATGCAAGGGTGAAACTCCACCCACTCCATCAGTGTTCGTGGACCACCTGTTAAGTTGATCGTGGTCTCGGACCGAACAACTGTTGAGCAAAGCAATCCGCCGCACGGGCCAGATTATCTCAAAGCCTTACACTGAAAATAGCATAATAGACGCTGGGCGCGAATGCTAGCCGAAGTCACGTCGCTTGGACTATTTGGTGATCTTTGCACGAGAAGGCTTCTTCGCTGGCACTTCCGCTTCTCGCGCTATCCTTGCTGCTCGCAACCGCGCCGTCTTTGCGCGCGTGGCGATCATCTCAGCCTCATGCTCTTTGACGGCTAACGCGGTATCCTGTTCTCGCTGTAGCTTGATTTTCATTGCTGACGATTTTGCCAGCGCAGCATCACGCTCGGGCTTCATCCTATCGATGGCCGCTTGATGTCGAGCGCTCTTTGGATAGTCCCAAACATCCATGATAGTTTCCTTCGGTTAGAGATTGGCCGGATAGGCCGGAAAAAGAAACAGCCCGCGCATAAGCAACAGCATGCGATTGCTTACTGAAGCTCAGCAGATATTTACCACGAGGTTCCCGCCCAGGTATTTGTCAGGGTTCTGGCCACCCGGATACGTTCACTTCTCATGCTGTAAAACATTCGCATCATTCTTCTGGGCAACTTCAAGGTCTGCCGGATCAATGGCAACTAACTGCCTTGCTCCATCGCCATACCCATTGGCCTTCAGAGTTATCGTGGTCGAGACGCGGCGGTAGGCAATGAATGACAGACCTTCGATAAGCTCTTCGCAGGTTTCGATATCGTACGTTCCCGCTTCCAACTTCTCCTCTATACCGCCGAGAGAGAAAGGATGCAGAAACGTGACGGCCTTGCGCGTTGTCCGCTCCAGCACGACAGCCTCCAAATTGTTCTGATGTCTTCGCCGCCCCTAGCGATGGTGCTAGGAGCGACGTGTCAGCGGCAACGCGGCAATAAGGCCGCCAACCGAAAACCAACAAAGGCGCTTACGTCCTTTTGCGGTTGCGCTTTATCCAGCGGCTCTTTGGGTTGAACTGAATACACATGGACTTCAATAGTGTTTTAATAAAGTCCCTCAGTGTGGAAATAAAAGTGGGCAGAGTGCTTAAAGGATCAACTTCAGATGCCACGACTATGATGGCGTCCGCCCTGCTGTTTATGCCCTTTGCTATGTTAGCTGTGTGCATTGCTGCCTTCGCGGTCGTTTGGCTTCGCGCGAGTGCATGAACGGTCGCCTTTAATTTGGCTGGCGATCCGCGATGAAGGCTAAGCGCAACAGCGTCTTGTCAACTCTCTGCTTTAGTGTGCGGAGCGAAGCCCGGATGCATTGCAACTTTTCGCGATCAAGTTCTTTCAGCCTATTGTGCGGCGTAGCTTCGATCTCGTCGCATAATTCCAACAAACGGACTGGGTTAATGGGCATAGCTGACGCCACTCCAATAGTTGAGCTTTCGCGCATCATCTTACGGTACCGAATGTCTCCGCCGATTAGAGGTAGATCGGATAAGTCAGACTGGCCGACGTTTGACGGACTGCAAGCCCCCTGACATCATCGACAAAGAGTACGAGCTTGCGGGAAAAGGAAACGGCGCGCGCATAGGCAAGAGCGTGGGACTTGGTATTGAAACTCCGAAGATGTTGGCTGTGGGGTTCTTTTAGGACCGACCAGGTACTGGCAAGCCCTGCGGCTACTCGGATATGTTCACTTTCCAATGTCATGGTTCCTTTAGGGTTGCAGAAACGTGACGGCCTTGCGCGGTTTCAGCTCCCGAACGAAGGTCTCCAAATTGTTCTGATAAATCGCTGCTAGCGTTAGCGCTTGAGCAGCGCAGTTTTCGCAAGGGCGACTTGAGCTAGCAAGGCACTAACAGGCTTTAGCGGATAGGCATCGCCGAAGCAGCTGTGCACACATCCTAACACACGTGCGTACAATAGTGTTCACTTTAAATTCCGGTTTCATAAGATTAAACATCGAAAGCGCGTGTTGGCGATGTCCGCGCAGCCAACCAGAGCACGAAATGCGATAAATTGCGCCTCGTGCAGCTCCGTTCCTTGGCTTTCCTGCGCGCATCGGCTGAATGAATGATATGTTTGCCGTCGTCTGACGCTTTTTGGCTACTGATCATGCCGCTCCCACATCCCCAGGACGAAAGCTAGCGCGCCCCGTGCCTTCTCGACAAGGCCAGTCACAGCTACATCCCAACGGGCGCGCTGACGCCCAGCGCCGAATTGCCCCAGGGCTTGAGCGTGTTGCCTTCAAAGCGTTGCGATATATAACGCGGTGAGGGTGTCGCCGCATGCAGCGGTGAAACAGGATTGCGCTGGTCGGGCCGCCACGCGGAGAGCCCGCGCCCATGAATCGACAGATCAATGCCCGCGATCTGCCCCGCGCCCAGAGGCTGGCTGAGCGCGCCTTTAGCACCCTCCTTCGATTTCTTCACGTAGAAGCTTTGAGTGGTGTGCTTCTGCTACTGGCTTCCGCAGTCGCATTGATTTGGGCCAACTCGTCATTCGAGCAGAGCTACGTTGACCTCTGGCACATTCCGCTCTCCATTGGCATCGGCGACTTCGTGTTTTCCAAGTCCCTGCATTTTTGGATCAACGACGGTTTGATGACCGTCTTCTTTCTCGTGGTTGGAATGGAAATCCGGCGAGAGATGCACGAAGGCGCGTTGAGCAAATTCGATGAGGCGATTTTGCCAGTTGTAGCGGCGATGGGCGGGGTAATCGGACCGGCCCTCATTTATTTGACGGTCAATGCCAATACTATGCAATCGCACGGTTGGGCGGTGCCAACCGCCACCGACATCGCCTTTGCGGTCGGCGTGCTCGCACTTCTTGGGCGAATCATTCCAGCCAATGTTCGAATTTTCCTGCTCGCGCTAGCGATCATCGACGACGTTATCGCGGTGCTAATTATCGCCTTTGTGTATTCAGGCGGTCTCCAGCCGATTGGGTTCATGATCGCGGCGCTCGGTCTCCTTATGGTTTTCGGAATGCAACGCATCGGCGCCGGGTCCGCGTATTTCTATATTTTGCCAGGTGCGGTCGTTTGGACGGGCTTTTTCGTTGCCGGCATCCATCCAACACTTGCGGGCGTTCTACTTGGTCTCTTGACGCCCGTGCGCTCAGTTCCGATGCGCGAAGCCCCCGTGGACGTCGTCTCTCGCATCGCTGAGGAATTGCGCAACGACGACGCCGTGGCCGCTAAGGATATACACCGGTTGGAGGGACCTCTTCGGCTCCTGGGCGTGGCGCGCCGAGAAATACTGCCGCCAGTCGTCCGCGTTCAGACGGCGCTCCATCCGTGGGTCGCCTTCATCATCATGCCAGTCTTCGCGCTAGCGAATGCGGGTGTGGGCCTAGCAGGTGTCGATCTGTCGAACGCGGATGCGCAGCTTGTCATGCTGGGAGTCGGCCTAGCTCTTGTCCTCGGAAAACCTATCGGAATCGTCACGGCGACGTGGTTGATGGTCCGGCTTCGCTGGTCGCGACTGCCGCAGGGTGTATCTTGGAGCGGAATCGGCCTTATCGGTCTTCTCGCAGGCATTGGCTTTACGATGTCGATTTTCATCGCGATGCTGGCTTTCACAGACGAAGACCTTCTTCGCGCCGCGAAGCTTGGCGTGCTAGTCGGCTCCCTGATCTCGGCAATAGCTGGGATCGGTTGGGGTTTCTTTTACACACGGCGCCTGCGCCGTGTTTCGAAACCTAATTAGCGGAAGCAGAGACTATCTGATGCCAAGCAGCAAGGGTGTCTATCGAATAAAACAAGATGGGGAACCGGCAGCCCTGGTCAACTATGGTATTTCAAAAGGCTTCGCGATTATTCCAAAAGCGCAGTACGAGGCCGAAGGACATAAGCCTCCCTTTAATTGGCTACCGACTAGGGAAGAGTTTGAAAATCGTGGCTGAGATTATACGCTGATGGTTCAGTGGAGAGCGGGCAGCTCGATCCGTTGGCCGGTTCGCCCTGCCCCGCAAATGGCGATGTGGCAATCGATTGAGCTAGGCCGCCTTGCCCCAACGCGGAAAGGGATCGGATAGCTTCGCCCAAGCCTTCGTGTCGACAGCTCCTTCCGCCGGCAAATCGAGCAGACTCGCATCGAGTTCTGCAATGATGGCGGTCTTATTCATCTCGCGAGTGCCTATAAAGACGATCTCCTGCCGCCGATCGCCCCAAGACTTGTGCCAATCTTTTTCGATGCGTGCGACCAGCGCCTCATCCTTGGGCCAATTTTCCTTCGGTACAGCGGCCCACCAGTAACCCATCGCCTCGTGGCGAACGAGCGCACCCGCTTGCGAAACTTCGCCGACAAATTCCGGACGCGAAGCGAGCCAGAAGAACCCCTTTACTCGTACTACGCCGGGCCACGGTTTACTGAAGAATGCGTGCACTTTCTCTGGCTCGAAGGGGCGGCGCGCTCGATAGACAAAGCTTGAGATACCGTATTCCTCGGTCTCGGGAAGATGCTCCTTGAAGCCATTGAGTTCCTTGAACCAGGTCGGATGCCGATGTGCCTCGTCAAAATCGAACAGGCCCGTATCGATAATATCGCGCGTTGAAACCCGCGCATGACTGGTTTCGATGATGCGCGCGTCCGCATTCAGCGAGCGAATAATGGTGCGCGCTGCTTGGACCTCATGTGGCTTTGCTATGTCGACCTTGTTCAGAACGATGATGTTGGCGAACTCGATCTGATCGACAAGGAGTTGCACAAGGGAGCGCTCATCCTCCTCGCCCGCCACTTCGCCCCGGTCCTTGAGGAAGTCGTGAGATGCATAGTCCTTCAGGAGGTGCGCTGCATCCACCACCGTGACCAAGGTATCGAGCCGAGCGAAGTCTGAAAGGCTGTTGCCATTCTCATCGCGGAACTCAAAGGTCGCAGCGACAGGCAGCGGCTCAGCGATGCCGGTACTCTCGATGAGGAGATAGTCGAAAGTCTTCTCTGCTGAGAGACGGCGAACCTCCTTCAAGAGATCGTCTCGCAGCGAACAACAAATGCAGCCATTCGACATCTCGACCAACGTTTCATCGGTACGCGACAGGTTCGCACCGCCATTGGCTATGAGATCGGCGTCAATGTTGACTTCGCTCATATCGTTGACGATGAGCGCAACCTTGAGCCCGTCACGGTTATTCAAGACGTGGTTGAGAAGCGTCGTTTTCCCAGCGCCAAGAAAACCGGAAAGCACCGTAACCGGAAGTCGCGAATCCTCAGCTTCTCCCGAACAGTTCAAATGCTGCATTGCCTTTATTCCTAACAATCGACCTTACTTCAATGAAACGGATATTATAACATCCGTCAAGAGTGCAGATTAGGTTAGTCAGATCCGGCCCCCTTCCCATTTCGTAGCTCGGGGCCAAGCCAGCTCCGGTGAGAATTCAACGACGTACGGCGGAGGATCGGGCTCTCGTATACTAGCGATCATTACTGGACGCAGAACGACAACGGAAAGTATCACCCCTTCCGCGATCAAGAACGCCGTTAGGAACGGCGACTTGATCGAGACTTCCAGCTTCTGTGCCATCTGATTCACTCCCCCACCTTCCTCGCGATCGCAATCAAGTAATCGAACCGCCGCAACATCTCCTTGTCAGTCCACACCTCGATTTTGCGAGCAGCCGCGTGCTTGCGGATCTCCGTCGTGATGAGCGCGAGACCTGCGTCGTCATCGCTGAAGCTCATCCAGTCGCCGCGGCCGTCTTCAAACTGGCGGCTCGCGAGAAGACTCTGATACGTATCCCGCCAAATCTGATCGGCCTCGTCCCAATCATCGCACCAGAACCGGGTGATCAGGGCGCGCTCTTGATAGGACTCGCTTGACGAGAGAACCGCGCTTTTCCGATCCTCCCAGGATTGCGTCAGTCCCATCATCACGGGCCAGCCCCCCTGGTTGTCCCCCCAATACCTCTGCTGTGCGCCAGTGAGATTGGCAGCGATCCAAAGCGCTGTTGGCGAAATGTCCTCGAACGCTAGGCGGCGTTCCGGTGAAAGACGAGGAACGACCAACCGCTCATAGTGAGGTGACGTGCCCGAGTCGTTGGCCGGTTGTGTGCCGGGTGTCTGAAGCTGATTCATCTGCGCGCTGCCTCCTGCTCCAGCAATCGTTGACCTTTGAGCAGCCGCTCGGTCGTCGACAGCACAGAAGCTCCGATAGCGTCGGCTGCATCCCTCAGAACCGCCTCGAGCACCGTCGGTTTGCAGCCAACCCAGCGGCCGTCACGCCGCTTGCCTGACTGCTCAAGAAGCTCGAGACCACGTGCGATCACACGTCCCGCAACAACTTCGTTCTGCACGTAAATCGTCATCGCGATGCCGCACACCCGTGGGTTCGCCTTCCGGAAACTGCGAAGCTCGCGTTCCGGGTCGCGTGTCGACACTACCTTCATAAAGTCATCGCTCTCAGCGATTGCGATGATCGCTTGAAGATCGAGCGCCGCAAGCGCGGCCTCAAGTTCTTTGCTGTTGGGTTGCGCGTCGGTAGCAGTCGATGACCGCTCGGTTGTAGAGCGTTCTGACTTTAGTTGCATTGAACTTCCCCTTTTTGAACTTCGGCATTTCGGCGATGGCGCGAATTGAAAACCCCTTGGCTCGCAGCCAGCAGACGTCTTGTTGCTCACGCTGCAGCCGAGCGAACCAGGTGAGAACGAGCTCGGAATCATCCTGCTGCGCGCGGCTCGGACGAAATCGTGTGTCGATCGCAGGCGCATAGTCGCCGAGCCCGGCGCACGTGATCAGCCCGTAGACCTTGACGCGGACCATCGCGCGGATCTCATCCGGCAGGCTCAGGTGCACCTTGAGCGCCGTAATCAGACGATCGTTGAATACCTCGAGCGCGGCAGGAACGTCGGCGAGTTCCGGCCCACTATGACGTGGCACGGGTTCCAGACCAGGCTTCTTGATCGGAGTGAGAGGCGACCAGCCTTCAGGCCAGTCGCTCTCAGGCACACGCACCGGCACATTGAAACGATTGAAGCGATAGAAGGCCTTGTAACTACGGTTACGGCCCTTCGACCAACGCCAGTACCCAAGACCATCCCACGAACGACCATAGAGGTGAGCGCGGGTGTTTTCCGGCAGCGAGGCGATGATGAATTCACCAACGGCCGGACGCTGCCGAGCAATAGATATGGGCTCCTGCATGGTCATGCGCGCACCCGCCAGCCGCTCGGCTCTATCAAACGACACCGGCCATCAATCCAAGACCAGAACGTCAAGCGGCCACCAAGCAAACGTCGATGTGCGAAGCCTGACCTCACGCCGGCTGCTGTTCGGAGGTCAAGTTCGACGTCGTGCGGAGGTTCGGACAGAACCGGACTCCACCGTGCCGGTCTCGGCGCAGGCGCGGGCATCGTCCCCGCCCACACGCCGTGGCGTTCTTCCTCGCCGGAAAGCAAGATCGGATCGATCACGCTGCCGTCCTCCAGGTTTCGGCGACGGCGCGCGGTATCCAATACGGCATCGGACCGTCAGCCAGGTCCAACTGGCCTTCGAGCATCTCGGCACCGTCATCGATCAGAACGTGCTCTCGGCCGTAGTCGTCGATGAGGAGCAGAGCTGGTGCGCCCAGCGCTCCGACAGTGTCGTCGTGTGTAAAATCGGCGGGGAGTTCCATCAGTGGCCCTCCGCTCTCACCGGCGGCCACGTGAGCCGATCCAGTTCGTCGACGGCGCCAGATGCGCTCCAGAGCTGCGGTGCGCTGATGTCAGGCGGCGGAGCAACCGAAGCTATGATCTGCCGGAAGACCGAGACAGGAGAAGAGATGTCTCGACGGAGTTTGGGACCCAGTACAAGCACGCGCTTCATCCCTTCCATCAGACCGCGGAGGAGCGCCGGGGAAGTGCCGTCCGTAAGATCAACCAGCAGTTCAATGTCGTCATCGGTGAGTTCGAAAGGAGCGGAATACCGTTTGAGGATTGCAAACCGTTCTTCCTCCCCCGGTAGAGCAACGCAAATTTGAAGACCGAAACGGCGCCACATGGCGGGATCGATATCTTCAGCAAGATTCGTTGCGGCGAGTGCGATTCCGTTGAAGCCTTCAATACGACGCAACATAATCGACATCGATGAGTTGAAGTCTTTGTCCCCCGCGCTCGATCCGCGAGTTGTACGCTTTGACATCATCGCGTCTGCCTCGTCGAACAGCACGACGCACTTGTCTGAGACGGCATTCAGCGCGTCGAACACCATTCCGATGTTCTCGCCCGTAGCACCGATCCAACGTTCGTGAATTCTCTCAGTCTGAAGTGCGACGAGCGGAAGCCCGAGCCGAGCGGCCAAATGGTGCGCGAGCGTCGTTTTACCCGTCCCTGGCGGCCCATACAGCAGAGCAGTCGAGCGCGCTTTTAGACCAACGGACTTCAGTTCATCACTCGCGCGAATTTCCGTCATCCACTCAAAGACGGCAGCACGCACCGGTGCCGCCAATATCGGTTCCATCGCGTCTCGAGGACGAAGTATTTCTCCAAACCGATCGAGCACGCCCCATGGATCGCCACTACCTGAAGCCTGAGAGAACGACCTCATGCAGCACCGCTGTTTCCGCCGTTGCCATTCTTCGGATCGTCAGGCTTCGAATTATCTGGTTTAGACTCCTTTCGACGCCAAGCAGTCGGGATACCCATTCCGTCGGAGCCCTGCTCTTCGCACCAACCCTCATCCCAAGCCGCGCGTTTCGCGTCTCCTGCTGGATAGGGATTTTCAGTGACCTTCAGTCCATCACGCGCCGCTTGTCGGCCCTTCTCCCGGGACTCTTCAACGGTCTCTTGGATCTCCGGAGTTTGTTCGACCTCGCCGATCGGAAGATCGGGCGGAGTATCGTGGTTCTCGTCGACCTCTCCAGTCTCCGGATTGATCTTCGGCTGCTCGCTGAGCTTTTTGCGTGCAAACTCACCAAGCGGTGTGCCGTCGAGCATGCCCAGCGCGCCTTTGTAAACCTCCAGAAGCGCTTCAGCTTCCTGCCGCTCAGACTCAGACATGCGCCGAAGCCGAAGAATTTCGCGCATCGTCTTGCCGCAAAATCCAAGAGCCTTAGCCTCAAGGAAAATTTCGGTCCGATCGGAGTTGCGCTTAGCGATTTCGCCGTTGACGTACTCGATACGCTCGATGAATGAGCGAAGCTGCTTGCCCGCAGCAGAGTTATGACCGATGCCATTCATCCGGATATCTCCCCGATTGTTACGCCTGCGTTGCATCCGAGACGATGGCGGTGGACTTGTTGAACGTCGGCACCGGCTTGAACTCGTTCGTAATGACGTCAAGCGGCAGACCCAGCGCTTCCTTCAGAACGCGTTCGCCTGTGTCCTCATCGATGAGTACGGCGTCACCGTCGTGGATCAGAAACCCAGTGAGAGCGCAGCGGATTGGCTCATCCAATTCTTCGTCTCGCTCCGGTTCGCCGTAACCAGCGAAGTTCACCCATGCGTCTGCCGCCGCTTCGTATGCATCATCCAAAGCGATCAGATTAGCGTCACCGCTAGCTGCGATCGCAGGTGTCTCGGCGTCGATACCGGCGTCTTCACAAGCAGAAATCAGAGCTTTGTAAGCAATCTCCGCGGCTTGGAAGACCTTTGCCGCTTCTCTTCGCCCGCTGATGTCGTGGAGGTTCGCAATGAACTGAGCGCGTTGTTCTGGTGTCATGAAGATGTTTCCCTTCTGTTTCGGTTGAAAATTCAACACGGCGAACTCACCAAACAATCGCATCGCCTCTCGGTCGTACGCTGCGGCTGCGGCCTCTGCGGTCGCAAACGTGCCAATTTTTGTGTAATGGGGACCACATCGGATCGAGGCGAGCCACGTCCCTCGGTCTTTCCTGAAGCAGACGCCCTTAAACCCGCTTGCGTTGTTCGACGCGAGTTGGCGATTGCGGGCGTTCTGTGAAGGAGTGGCTAAGCGAAGATTGTTTCGGCGATTGTTAAGTGTATCGCCGTCCCGGTGATCGACGACAAAATCTCCACGATCACCAAAAATGACATGGTGCAGATAGAGTTTTTTAGACCGCCCCAATCCTGTGCTTTGACCTCTGAATACATACTTCTTACCGCTACGACTAATACGGACAGACCAGTTCCATCCCTCCACGAGGTGCCTATCGGCAGCATCGATGACTGCATAACCATGCGCACCGAGATCAACGAGTACGTCATTCCCCTTGCAATCAATGGCGCGAACGTTCGTTTTCCATGTGCGCTTACTCAGCATGCCACATCCCTGCTTCATCGCCCCACGCATCCCAGCCTTTACGGTTGGTGCGCGAGAAGATCTCGACCCGGCGCGCGCCTGGCATAAGTTGCTCAGCGGCGCGGAATGCTTCTTCTGGTTTTTGCGAATGACCGCGGGCTCGGCCCATGACGACTGACCGGACACCACGCGTGGTCTCGGGATTCCCGCGCGTTCCGATCAGAAATGGTTCGTGCGCGTTGCGCAGAACGTAACCCGTTCCGAACCCAAGCTTGTTGTTGACCGTCGTTTTTACCCAGACGCCACTGGTCTTGAATTCAAAGCCCCAGGCAGTCAGGACGTCGATCTGCATGTCGAGCATCGGAGCTGTCGCCCAGAGCCAGAGCAAGCAGTCTGCCTTTGCTAACCCGGCGACAGGCAGCGCCTTGATGTCGTCAAGCGTCATAGTGCGATAGTGCGCCTGCGCTGACTTCTCTTCGCCCTTCTCGGAATACAGTTCGAAGCGCCATGGCGGGTCAGCCATGATGAGATCGTACGACCCGGCCTCGAAGTCTCCCCACGGCCAATACCCGCGCATCTCTGCCTCGGTGAAAAGCAGGTTCATCAGCTTGGCTCCGCAATGCGCTCAGCGATATCGAGCAGCACCAGATATCCAAGCAGATCCTTGGCAACGTCCTCACCGGCGCGTTCTCCACGCACGAGACGGCTGATCTTGTCGTCGAGACGGACTCGGATTTGCTCAGCAGGGTCCGCGCTCGAAAACACGCGGACGGGATCCAGAGCGGAATTCCCGTAGGCCTCGTTCTTCGCAATCAGCATCGCGCGGATGCCCGCCAACGAACGATCCAGTTCGGCTGCAAAGCTGAATGTTTCTGCTGGTGACTTCAAGATGCGGACTCCTTGATCACGATGGGTGTTTGTTGATTTCCATCCGGCCCGTAGGAGACAATTCCGAGCATCGAGCGCACCATTTCGATTGGCACTGAGAGATGGCGCGAGATCGAACGGTCCGACCAACCGCGGATGCGTAGCGCGCGGACACGCTCACCGAACGGTGGCTCATTGCGAGGCGGCGCAAACCGATCACCCTTCATGCGCTCACCCGATGCGGTATTGGCAGAACGACAACACTGGCGATTGCAGGCGGAAGCGGTTCGAACGACTGTCCGTCCGGTCCGCACGGTCCGCCGGACTCACGAAGCGGCTGAGCGAGCTTCGGACGGTCCGACACGTGGTCCCGGTGTAGTCCGCACATAACCGGCAAGACCGCGATGCAATGGGCGCATTCCGCGCATGGACGTTTGACGCTCATTGCAGCGTCGACCCCGGCTCGTTGCGAGCGCGCATGACAGAAAGCTGCTCTGAGATGATCTCAGCGATCGCATCACCGACACCTTGGGCGTCGATCTTGTCTGCTACACCGATCTCCGCCGCGATCCCGGCGAGCATGTGACCCACGAACATCGTCAAGGCGACGAGCGCCGTTTGCGGATCCATCTCACGGACACTTACAAGCCATTCGTCAGTGGACTTGACGAAGCTCGCTGCTGTTGAGGCTTTGAGATCGTCCCATTCCTTGTCGCTGATCGCCTTCACGCCTTTGCCCTCGCCTGCTTTGCCGCTTCAAGTTGCTGTTCAACCCAAGTCCTGACTCGCTTCACAGCGTCATGCGCGTGCTCGGTCATCTTCAGCTTGGCCAACCGCTTGAGATCACCAGCGAGGATCTGCAGCTTGAGTTCATCCTCGGCCGCACACACGAAACCTGCCGTCTGGGGAACGAACAGATCCGGCTCGGGCGAGATCGGCGGCAGGTGGCGCTCCACGCGCGCCCTGACTTGCGCCTCGAAGCCGTTGTCGATCAGCGCTTCGATCTGGGCATCAAACGCGTCCAGCAGACGGTTTCTCGGATCGTCACGATCTTCGGGCTCGGAACGCGGACGAGCAGCGAGTGCGGTAGTGCTCATGCGACCTCCTTCGCGCCAGCGACGGCTGGCGACATCCAAACGAATTCAACTCGGGTGACTGTGGGCCATTGCGCCCTGCAGGCGGCTAGGACATCGGCCTCGTAGGTTTTCCGAACCCAGTCGCGCACCATGCGGGTCGGCGCCGTGCAGATCGCGAAGCCGTCGGTGGATACGGCGAAACGCAGCTTGGAAAACCAAGCGCCGAACTTGGCAGGGCCGTGACGCTCGAGAAGGCGATCTCGAACCCCCTTCCCTTCCAAATCAAAATTTGAATCTTCGCTTGGCGCGCGCTCGCGCGCCTCTTCACTTGTACGGTTTCTAGTACGGTCTTCCTTATGCCCGGACACCTGTTGTCCGGGGGGCCCGGACATAGCTGTGTCCGGGGGGGAGCGGTCATTTTGACCGGTGGGGGCCCGGTCATTTTGTCCGGTGGGGGCGCTGTCCCGCACACGGCTTTTGCGCGCCTTCGTTCGTTCGAGATACCAGTCGCCAAAACCGACGATTTCGATCTCATCCTCGATGCGCGCGCCGGCGCAATCAAACCGCGGCGTCCGCTTGATGAACGGCGTGCCGGTGAGAGTGGGTTCTCCTGTCTCTGGGTCCTTGGTTAGGCCGGAGAGCGCGTCCAACTGGCGGCGCAACGTACGGACGGAAATCCGACCGGACTCAAACGCAATCTGCTCCTGTGGAAGCACGCAGCGAAAGCTATCGTTGAACGTGTTTTCGCCGATCACGTACATGATGAGCCGCGCCGCCGCGCTTTCGACGTCGCCCAATTCCATCGTTTTGACAAAGGCGAGAGCTTCGACCGACACGTGTTTTCTTCCCCGGCGCTTGGCGCAAAAGATCCCCGTGCGGAGAAATTGACCTCTCCGCGCACAATTCAGAACGGCTTGGAACTCAGCCCGACGCGTCTCGCAGACAGCGAGACGGAACAACGACACGGCGGCGGCAGGCTGCCCCAGAACCTACCGCCGTACGCAACGCAACTGACGCAACAAGCCCTCGAACGCGATTACGCGACGCGCGTGGACGGCATGACAAAATCGGACCCATTTATCGGTGTCGGACGCATTTGGACTCTACCGTCCACCTTCAAATGATTGGCTTTTCTGCCGATGGCCGCAGACGTCCGCACAGGAGGCGTGACCGTCCCGGACTCGACCATGTACGCGTCCGGACGCACCCGGACTCGTGCGGCCTTGACCAAATCAGCAGGCAAAATGCGAATAACAACTGGCCTCTTCGGCGGAGATTCTCCGCGTGCGGCGTACCAGTCGGCCATCTGGCGACGGAACCGCTCCCATTTCGCGCCACCCAGTCGTGGCCGATCCCAGAGGACACCGGGCAGTTGATAGAGCAGCTCGCGAAGTGCCTTCGCCTCGATCGGGAAGTAATTCTCTTCGCGACAGAAAACTTGATACTGGAGATCAAGTTCGCCGACCCAGATGTAATCCGTATATTCGTTCGCTCGCATCCAAGCGGCGAAACGCTCTGCCGCAACAGCAGGCTGCAACGGCCGGGACAGGCGCGTATCGAAGACAAGCTTACGCGGCACGCCTTGCGGTGGATCTATATGATCCGGCAGCGCCGGAATCTGCACCGAAGGCAACGCGGCAACGCGCGTTGTTTCCTCTTCGCGTGGCGACGAAAGTCGCTCGGGCTTTGCACGACGCTCAAATTGCCCAACGCGCCGTAATGCGTACGCGATCTGCGGCCACAGGCGACCACCGACCACGCCAAAGCCCCACGCCGCAGTCGCGGCGAGGATGGCAGGCGTCGATGTCAGCGCGTCGTACATGACGGATCCCTTCCGTGCCACAGACACGGCTATTGACGGATGCCATCGACTGCCGTTCCTTGCGTCAGCAACGGGAGAAAGCGATGGAACGCGAACTCGAAGACTTAAGACGCACAGTCGCGGAACTTGAACGCAAGGTCAGACATCTCGAAGCCCAGGTCACCGAACTGGACACGACCGTTCGTAATCTTAAGGTTCAGCGTTGACCTCGCGCCCACAAATGAACGCCTCCACCACACGAGCCCGCGCGAGAACCTGATCGGTATCTTCACCGCCGCCGGATAGGCCATAGCGCAGCGCGATTTCCAGCGCGTCGCGACGGCGAAGCTCAGCCTGGTCGTATCTCGGCATGCTGTGCGGGTAAGGTGCGTCCGCAGTGTCTTGGTCCTGATCTTTGCTCATCTTTGCCCTCGTGTTCTTGTCACTTTGAATCTGAAGCTCCTGCCGCCGATGGTCTTGGCGAACCATCGGCGGACCGGGAGAAAGACCAACGCAGCACATCCTCAAACCGGCGGCTGATCGCCGGGACGCAAAGCTACCAGGAGAACTTCATCGTCGAATCCTTCAGACTGCGGACGGCCATGAACGCAAAAGTCGAAAGGAAACGACGCCAATGACCGACACTGATTGGGCCGCTAGAGTTAAGAAACTCGAAGATGAAGTTGCCGATTTAAAACAACGCTTGTATGCGATCGAATGCGCAAACAGAGACGCTAAGGCGCGACAATCTCGGAACCGCTAAGATACTTTCTTACGTGTTCGGCCATGGCTTCGTAATCAGACCAAGGCTGCCCGCAATTTACGCAGGAAAGCGCGAGAAGCAGAGCGTCTCGGCGCCGTGCTTCTTGCTCGCGGTATGCCGGATCACGAGCCAAGAAAGGGAGATGCCCAGAAACATCTTCGGTGTTGGATGGCGATCCCGTCGGCAGTGCATCGTCCTTCATTCCCTCTTCCCTTTCTCTAAGCTGCTACGCGTGCTGATGATATGCGTTCAGGCTACTCGCTCCGTACGCGTAGCATTTGCAACGTGATGGCCTCGTTTGGATTTCTGCCGCAATCGGTCGTCAAAGACGCATTGGTCGATTTCGAAACCTCGTTCTTTGGCTTCGCGGTCCAACCGAAAGTGCCAACCTGGCGGGATGTGACCACGGTCAATCCAATTACAGACTGCCGGAGCACCGATCCCAGCCCACTCAGCCATACCGCTCGGCCCCCCAAAGGCCCGGACGACATCAGGAATAGTCGTGAGTTTTTCCAACTTAGCCATGCAGCGCATTTTATTCACCAATCGTGAATATTGTCAAGCGAGTGATTTGCGAATAGATTCTTGCCCACCCGACGTGTCTAATTGTCGGATGGTGAAGAACTGGGATGGGACAGGCTTGGATGCTATCGGGCGACGCTTAGCGCTTACCCGTCAGGTACTCGGCCTTCAGCAAAACGAGTTTTGCGAGCGCGCCAAGATCGCTGCGAATACTTACAATCAATACGAAAAAGGGAAAAAGCGGCCGAGCGTCGAAAACGCCATTCGCTTGTGCGAAGCATACCACCTGACGCTAGATTGGATTTTCCGTGGAGATCCATCTGGCCTACGCTACGAGACTGCTGACGCTATTAAAGCTGCCCGTGCCGCCCGGGCTTCTGAGGCTAACAACTAGTCTCGAAAGAAGCAAATAAAAAGAACATTAAGTGAACATAGAACGCATTGAAGCGCGTCGCCAAATGCCCGCTTTCGAGACTCGGCAACGTTTGGCAGCCCGGAGTCTGGATAGTCGCAGAAGGCGCGGTTGATGGTGGAAATATATGGACCGGATGCGGCTACGGCCGGGCGGCCAAGCTACCGACCCGTAGAAACCAATGCATCTAGCAGTTCGATTGTGCATTCCAAGAACTTGACGTCATCTGGCGGTGGTGGTTCGGGGAGCGTCAGCAGAATGTCCATCCCCTTCGGCACTCGGTTTAAACCGATCTGAATTTTGTTTTGCATAGCGCTAGTGAAGAATTTCATTGTGGCGTCCCCATCGCTGCCACCACAAAAACCATTTGGGTTGTCACAGGGGACCGATTTGTCGGGCGCAAATTCATTTCCGCTTCGCACGTAGGCCTTATCAATCTTTGCCAAGGCGCCCTTGTTGAGTTCAGGGTCGGTCCAGTCAACTAGACCCATTTTGAAGAACAAGCCGACACCGCCTTTGCCGACTTTCATAATATTTATTGTACCACTGACGCCGCTGAGTTCGCCGCTTCGATAGATGTGATCCAGGAAAACTCCAGAATACTCTAGTCCACATCCGGTCAACTCTCCGCCCGCTCTGATTTCCACTGGCTTAACTTCGGCTTTCAAGAAATCGGCTGAATGCGCGTTCGCGCTTAAGGCTTGCGCCGCAATCAGAAGCGCGCTCGCTGCGACGAATTTCATGAATAGTGCCCCCGGCCCATTTGAACGCAGGCTTTGCTCCCATCCGTCCAAAGTCAACGATCGCCTGATCTGATCCACGTTCTTCTGGGGCCACCCCACTCAGCTTAGACGTCGCGACATGATCAAGAAATAAACTTCACTATTTGTGAATTTTATTGATTGACATATTCACCAATAGTGAATTATTTTCTAAATCACCAGACGCGTTTACCTGACTCTAGACGGTCGGCAGCTGCAACGGTCAACGGGGGGATTTTTCATCATGCAAAAGCGCGAACCACTTCCAGACTTCGGCCAAGAGCTGAAGCCAACCTCAAACATCCTTGCACTGACGTTGAATAGCCTACGAACCTACGTGGGCTCCGTGCAGCCGCCAGATATGACCGGTATCTGCACATTCGTGATCCATCACGCGGTCGAAACTATGCGACGCGCCGGGCTTCACGACGTAGCGCGGCAAGTTCTCGCCGACGAAATCCGTGATCTCGATCTCGCACGCCGGCACTCATCCAAAACACCGACGACGTTGCGCCTGGTCTCCCGTCCAGAAGCCTCCTGACGTCTCTGATTCATCGATTGGCGGCGGGAGATTACGCGCGCCTGTAGAGCGGAGGCTCCGGCTTTCATGCCCGTCGGAGTCTCCGCTCGTTGGAAACAGATGAGCCGAAAACGTATTTCAAGAATGGATCACAGATGGGTCTGTTGCCTCCGCCACCATACGGTTCACTGCTGAAGCAAGGTGGACCGCGCCCCAAGCACAAGAATTCGAAAGTGCAGGCCGAACGGCCGGGAATGTCCCCAGCGCATTTGGACTTCATCCGAAAACTGCCGTGCTGCATTTGCGGCAAGTCACCCGGCGGCCAAGCCCATCATTTGAAAACCGCTGAGAAGCGAGGCGTCGGTCAGAAAGTCACCGATCAGTGGACAGTACCTCTCTGTCACGACGACCACATCAACGGGGTTGAGCGCGTCGGATCGCGCAATGAGGTTTCCTGGTTCAATAAACGCGGCATCAACTGCCTCTGGCTTGCCTCCGCACTCTGGAAAGCCACCGGCGACCTAAAGCAAATGCGGAAAATTCTGCGGGCGCACGTGACGACGGAAGGGCCGATAAAATGATGGCCGCCATTTGGTCGCTTATCTGTGAGCACCCCTTGTGGATAGGGGGGATCGTTCTCATCGCCATATGTTTCATTGCTGACTATTTTTTCGAGAAAACGCCGTGGAGGTGGAAATGAGCACCTCAGCCGCAGCAGCAGTGACGACAATCCTGAACAAGGCAATGAGTCATGTCTGAGCTATCAATGCAGCATCAACAAGCATCCGCTGAACTGCGCCGAGGGCGCCGCACACGACTTCAGTGGAGCACCCAGGAAGTCGCCAAACTCCGGGCGCTGCACGCACACCCGGATATGCGATTTATCGATATCGCCAAGAGGCTTAATCGCTCAACGAAAAGCGTGGCGCTAAAGAGCTGGAAAATTGGACTGCGGAAACGGCTGACCGTGAACTCGACCAGTTCAAAGCGCCTGTTTGAAATAGTATGGAGCGAGCGCAACAAACGAGTGCTTCGGCAAACGTATCTAGAATACGAGGCTAAGGCGATAGGCGAGCGGTTAAATCGATCGGCCAAGGCAGTCTATACGATGGCAAAGAAGCTCGGCTTGAGAAAGCGCCGACCAATCCATGTTTGGAAGCCAAGCGAATACGCCTTTCTCGCAGAGCTTTCAACGCTCGAAGCAGCCTTGAAAATTAGATGCAGTCGCCAGGCGGTTGCCAACAAACGCAGAGAAATGCGTGGTCTGAAGCGCGCGACAAAATCATATCGCGAGTATCTTTTGCAGACAAAAAAGAACGGCGCTTCGGAGCGTAGATGCAATGGTTGAAAATGCGCCGGCACCGGACTTCGCGCTGACTGATGACGTTCGCATCCCGCTGCACTCATTGCAGGCGGACATTGGATGGCACGTCCGAATGCGCTTTACAATGAAACTGGCTGACGGTGTCGAAGCGGGTGACGCCGGCACGGCTCGCAGCACAGCGGTAAAGGACGGCGGGGAATAGGTATGGCAGCACGCGCGACTCGCCTTGCAAACCTGCCGGCAAGCCTGCCACCGCGAGGTTTGTCGCGCGAGGAATCTGCGACGTACATTGGTGTCAGCCCGGTAAAATTCGATGCGATGGTACAGGACGGGCGCATGCCAAAGGCCAAACAGATCGACGGCCGACGAGTGTGGGACCGCCTCAGGCTTGACTCTCACTTTGCAGCGTTGCCCGATACTGACGGCCGCGACGACGGGGACGATAGATGGAGCAATCTCGCGGTGTGATTGGAGCCGCTATGCTGACCATAAAGCTGCGCCACATCCTCGAAGACACCGACAGGCACGGCAATGTGCGGGTTTACTTCCGCAAGCGCGGCCAGCGGATGGTGCGCATGCGCGATCCAATCGGCAGTCCAGAGTTTATGGCGCAGTATCAGAAACTGATGTCGGGAGAAATCGAAGCGCCGCCGGTTGCCCAAATCTCAAGGCCGTTGCCCGGTACATGGCGCGCCCTATGCGTTGGCTATTTCGCGAGCAGCCAATTTCGCCGCCTGGACGACTACACGCAAGCTCGCCGCCGCGGGGTCCTTGAAGGGACTTTCACCGAACCGCTTGCACCGGGATCCAAAGATCATTTCGGAGAAATGCCGGTCCAGAGATTCGGTAGCAAGGCGGTCCGTGTTTTGCGCGACCGCAAGATAGAATTTCCAGAAGCTGCAAACATGCGGTTGAAGGCCATACGACAGGTCTTCAAGTGGGCGATCGACGACGAGGTCTCAGGCGTCAAAAATAACCCAGCGCGAGATGTCGACTATTTTCGCTCCGCTACCGATGGGTTTCACTCGTGGACGATCGAGGAAGTCGAACAATACGAAGCCCACCATCCAGTAGGTACGCGTGCGCGGCTTGCGCTCGCCTTGATGATGTATCTCGGCGTTCGCCGGTCTGACGTTGTCCTATTAGGACGACAGCACGTCAGAGACGGATGGCTGAACTTCACGGCGACGAAAGGCCGGAAGCGGAGCCCGACACGCCTATCGCTGCCAATCTTGTCGGAGCTTCAGGAAATCATCGACGCGACAGAGTGCGGCCATCTCGCATTCCTTGTTACCGAATTCGGGAAGCCGTTCACTGCGAACGGCTTTGGCAACCGCTTCAAGAAATGGTGCGTGGAAGCGGGCCTTCCACATTGCTCGGCGCACGGCCTTCGAAAGGCTGGAGCGGTGATCGCGGCCGAGAATGGCGCGACCGATCATCAGCTCATGGCTATCTTCGGCTGGAAGACGATCAAGGAGGCCCAGCGCTACACCAAAGCGGCACGTCAGAAGGTTCTGGCTGGCTCAGGAATGCCGCTACTTCGCAGAGCGAAACGCGAACAAAAGTGACTCACTTTTTTCGCGGATTCCGCGATGTGCGACAGAAACCGAGTTTTTTGTTTGTAAATTCAATGGCGAAAAAATAACTGGTGCCCAGGGCCGGAATTGAACCAGCGACACTGCGATTTTCAGTCGCATGCTCTACCAACTGAGCTACCTGGGCTTGCCTCCGCGGCGGCATCAAGCCCAAGCGAAGTCCGGCCCTTATAGGGGGGCAGTTGACGCGATGCAAGCGCCTAGAGAGCGCTGCCCCGCGGCTAGTTTTCACCCTCCTCCGAAGGCTCGTTCGGGCGCTGCGGCAACTCCCCCGTATCGTCGTCGTCGGCGCGCCCGCTCACGCGATAGCTGCCGCTAAACCAGCGCCCCAGATCGATATCCGCGCAGTGCCTGGAGCAAAAAGGGCGATAGGCCTCAACCGCAGGCTTTCCGCAGATTGGGCACTTGAGCGGCTTACCGCTTCCCGCTGGCGATGGGGAGGACACGACCCTCGCTCCTCACTGTCGATCGACTTCGGCGGCCCGAACCCAGTTGTACTGGATGGGAAATTTTTCGGAATTGAGCAGCCCCACAACTTCCGTCAGCGGCAGACCAACCACATTCGTGTACGACCCGACGATCCGCTGCACAAAGCACGATGCGAGCCCCTGGATGGCGTATCCGCCCGCCTTGCCGCGCCACTCGCGCGACGCGATGTACGATTCAAGCTCCGCCCGGCTGATGTAGCGAAACCGAACACGGGTATCGACGATCTTCGTGCGGATTCTATCGTCCGGCGTGATGAGGCAGACGCAGGTCTGCACTTTATGCGTCCGGCCCGAAAGAAGCTGAAGCGACGCCATCGCTTCCTCAATGTGCGCAGGCTTCATCAGGATTTTGCGGCCCATCGCAACGACGGTGTCGGCGGCGATGATGTAGGAATCGGCCAACTCGCGGTCGTTCGCAATCTGGTTGCGCGCCACTTCAGCTTTCGCACGCGCCAATCGTGAGACGAGCGCCCTCGGCATCTCGCCACGCTTCGCGCTTTCGTCGATCGATGCGGGGCGGAGCGCGTCAGGCGTTACCCCGACCTGCGCGAGAAGCGTAACCCGGCGAGGGCTGGCGCTGGCAAGCACAAGACGCGGCCGCTCGATCTCGGTCTTGGACCCGGCACGCTCGCGCGCCAGAGACCGGCGAAGCGTTTCACGGCTGGGCGCATCAGAGCGCGCAAAGGCCGGAAGGAAAGTACTTTTGAGCGACGCCATCTTGATCCGCCTGAAGCCGGGCTCGAAGCACCTCGGCAAGGGTTAAATCGCGCGGACAATGGCGAACCGACGGCCGCTTTGCAAGGCCCGTACACGTTGCAGATAACCGCAAAACAGGCCATGAGTAGGGCCCGAATTGGCGAGCTTGATGGCAACAATGGCATGAAGTCCGATTTGACAGCCCTCCTCGCGAAAACGCCGCTGTTCGCCGGCCTGGATGAAACCAATCGAAAAGCGGTTGCCGATGAGCTCCGCGAAGCCACCTTCGAGACCGGCCAAGTCATCTTTTCTCGCGGCGATACCGGCGCTGACTTGCATATCGTCACCAAAGGGCGCGTTCGCTTGTCCGTTCTGACAGCAGACGGGCGCGAACTGTCCTTCGCACACGTCGAAGCGCCATCCATATTCGGCGAACTAGCGATTTTCGATGGCCGACCGCGCTCCGCCGACGCAACCGCCGTCAATCGCGTCGAAACGCTGATGCTGTCGAAGTCGGCATTCATGCGGCTACTGGCTTCTCACCCGCCGATCGGCGAAGCCGCCATCCGCTTTCTCGCCGGACGCCTTCGCGATGCGGACGAGCAGCTCGAAGCGATCGCACTGCACCCAATCGAAGCCCGGCTCGCGCGCTTCTTCCTCGCCTCAGTCCGGCAGAAAGACCCAAGCGGGAAAGCCGAGAAGATTTCGCTGCCTTTGCCCATTTCACAGAGTGAGCTGGCACTCCTCGTCGGCGCCAGCCGACCAAAGGTCAACGCGGCACTCGGCCTGCTCGAAGCAGAAGGCGCAATCGAACGGCGCGGCCAGCAGGTCATTTGCAATCTGCCGCAACTGAGTGCCATCGGCCGCCTCGACGACAAAGAGTAACCCGGCAAACCAACTCATCTGCGGCCTGAGCCGGACCCCATGAAACTGACGCGCGCCGAACAAACCAACGCTGCGGAGTCGAGACCTTCGAACTGGCTCGCACGGTTGACCGGGCTAGTGCGGCCGCTGCGGAATGCGTTCCGCTTCATCGCCGAGATCGGCATCAAGGATTATCCACCCGACAGCCAGCGACGCCTGAAGATCGTCAACGTTTTCTCCTCGCTGGTCGTCATCACGACGTTTGTTTACGCGATCCAGCTTTGGATGTCGGGCGACGAGGCGATGATGCCGGTCGTGCTGTTGAACCTTGGCCTCGCGCTCGTCGTCTCGCTCGTGCCGCTCATGCACCGGTTCAGCGATATTGCCGGAGGCCTCCTCCTCGTCGTCGCGGAATTCACAGCGCTGATCGGCTTTACCGCCTACTTCGGCCGTCTCGGAGGTGCGCCGCTGCAATACGTCGTGGCGGCGGCGGCACCGTTCGTTATTTTCGAAGCGCGCCGCTTCTGGCTCGTCTTCGCCATCGTCACGAGCGCACTCGCGCTGCATCTCATCGCGTGGTTCTCCTTCCCGATGGAAGTCGCCCGATTGGCCGCCGACCAGAAGATCATCGACTCGCTCTACGTGCAGGGGGCCATCACCACGTTTGGGCTCATCTCAGCCTGCGTCTACTATGCGTTCAGCCTCGTCGAACGCGCGAAGGCGGAAACGGAAACGGTGCTCCGCAACGTGCTGCCCGACGAAATCGTCGAACGGCTGAAGGCCGCGCCCGGCAACACCATCGCAGACGGTTTCGCGGATGCTTCCGTTCTATTCGCAGATATCACTGGCTTCGTTCGCCTGGCTCGGGAGCTTGGACCCGAACGGACGGTCGCTCTGCTCAATCGACTGGTCTGCGCCTTCGATGACCTCGCTGAAATTCACGGCGTCGAAAAGATCAAGACGATTGGCGATGCCTACATGGTCGCTTCAGGCGTTCCGGTACGCACCCCCAACCACGCTCAATCTCTGGCCGCAATGGCTCTCGACATCGTCGCGACGTTGGAAGCCATCAGTGCCGAGGAGAATATCGCCATCGGCGTGCGCATCGGCATGGCGTCTGGACCGATGATGGCAGGCGTCATCGGCAAGAACAAATTCAGCTACGATGTGTGGGGCGATCCCGTGAACCTTGCGAGCCGCCTCGAACAGGCAAGCAGCCCCGGCCGCATTACTGTTTGCCCTGGCTGCTATGACGCGCTAAAGGAAACGTTCGTTCTCGAGCCGAGAGGCGAAATCGAGATCAAGGGCGTCGGCATGCAGAACGCATGGTTCCTCAACGGACGACGCCCGGAAATCAGCCCTTCCAATGCAATGAGCAAACGAGCGTAAAAAGCCGTCGCGACGTATCTTCGTCGATGACGATCTTCGGCAACAGCTTGTCACGCAAGAGCACGCTGCCCTCGTCGTGCAGCGCACGGCGGCTGACGTCGATCGCTTGGATCCGCGCGGGCGGCGCCGTGCGCACCGCCTCGTAATACGACTCGCAGATCATGAAATAGTCTTTCATCAGCCGCTTGAGCGGCGTCAGCGCAATCGCGTGCTCAACGGTCTCCGCATCCGCTGACTCGGCCGCAATCGTAAGCACTAGCCGGTCCTCAGCGATGCTGAGGTGCAGCTTGTACGGGCCCGCATCGATCCCATCGACGCGGAATGCGTTCCCGTCGAGAATATCGAAGATCGCAACTTCGCGTTCGTGCTCGGCATTGGCATTCGCCCGGCCGAGCGACTTCGTATCGAGCGTAATCTCGGCCAGCCGGTCACGGCTCTTCTCGGACGATGTCGCGGATTCGCCCATTACCTCAGCTCGTTTTCGCCAAACGGAGTTCGACAGAACGGCGGTGGCCGTCGAGGCCTTCAGCGTGCGCCAGAACCATCGCAGCCGGCCCCACCTCGGTCAGCGCTTTCCTGTCGAGCTTCAGAAGTGACGTGCGCTTCATGAAATCGAGCACACCGAGACCCGACGAGAACCGGGCGCTACGCGCAGTCGGCAGAACATGGTTCGAACCCGAAACGTAATCGCCAATAACCTCCGGCGTCATCCGCCCGATGAAAATAGCGCCCGCATTCCGAATACGTTGCGAAAGCTCATCCGCGTTATGCGTCGCAATCTCGAGATGCTCAGCAGCGATACGATCCGCAAGCGGCGGCGCCTCATCGAGCGAACGCAGAATGATCGTAGCTCCGAAGCGGTTCCAGCTTTCTCCCGCGATAACGCCGCGCGGAAGTTCCTGCAGTTGCCGCATGACCGCAGCCTCGACAGCCGCCGCGAAATCCGCGTCGTCCGTCATCAGGATCGACTGCGCCGCGAAATCATGCTCGGCCTGCGCAAGCAAATCGGATGCGATCCAATCCGGATCGTTGTCGCGATCGGCAATCACCAAAACTTCCGACGGTCCGGCAATGGAATCGATTCCGACCGTACCGAAAACCTGGCGCTTCGCTGCCGCGACATAAGCATTGCCCGGACCAACAATCTTGACGACGGGCTGAATGGACTCCGTGCCGTAAGCGAGCGCGGCAACCGCCTGTGCGCCGCCGATGCGATAAATCTCGCTGACACCCGCAATCTTCGCCGCCGCGAGAACCAGCGGGTTCAAATCTCCACCCGGCGACGGCACAACCATGACGATGCGCGGAACACCCGCAACCTTTGCAGGCACGGCATTCATCAGAACGGAGCTCGGGTACGACGCCAGCCCGCCCGGAACATAGAGCCCGGCGGATTCCACCGCCGTCCAGCGATGACCGAGTTCAACACCAGCGTCGTCGCGATACATCTCATTTTCGGGAAGCTGGCGCTGGTGATGATCCCAGATGCGCTGATGCGCAAAGCGCAACGCATCGAGCGTCTCAGCCGAGCAACCGCGAACCGCCGCGTCGATTTCTTCACCGCGAACCGCAAACCCGTCTTGCGAAAGGTCGAGCCGGTCAAACTTCAACGTGAGTTCGGCAAGCGCGGCATCGCCACGGGTCCGCACATCCGTAACGATCGCCCGCACGGCATCGTCCACGTCCACGGAAACTTCGCGCTTCACGCCAAGTAACGCCGTAAAACGCTTCTCAAAATTTGGGTCGGTGCTGTTCAGCCGCAACGGCATCTGCAAGGTCCTTGAGAGTCCCGAAGTCTGAAGGGGGTCAGCCCGCGTCCTCGGGATGCTCTGGCGTGCTCTTCGTAGCCCAGACCGCTCCGAGATCTTTCAATTCAGCCTCGATGCATTCAACACTAAGCCGAATGGCCGCCCCGCCAGAAAAAGTCAACGTGACATCACCTTCCGGCGCGTCCTCGCCGCCCGTCCGATTGAACGTAATCGAAAGCAATGCCAGCACGGCGCGCGGGTCGTTAAGACTGATACCTTGGACGCGGGCGCCAATGACGCGCTCGAAACGAAGAGCAGCGCGCCGCCGCTGAGCTTCTGCCGCCGAACCACCTTTTCCGGCTGGAATACCGCTCGTCCAGTCGAAGCGGTTCGCAATCGCGGCGAAGCGTCGTTCCTTCGGTAAATATGCCATTTCGCCGACGCGCAGAACGGCGTCCTGCAAATGCGCCGAAACAATGCCGAGGTCTTCCGCATCGAGGGCGATGAGTTTCAGTTCGGCCATTGGTCCTGGAAATCTCCCCGGATGCACTTGCGGTCGATCATTCGGCCCGCCGAGTGTTATCGGGGACGAACGTGTGGCGCAACCGCCCGGGTTCCGCTGAAGTTATTTCCGCCTAAAGAGATTAGCCCGAAGTCAGCCGCTCGATGTCCGCTCCGCACCGGCTGAGCTTCTGTTCAAGCTGCTCGAAACCGCGGTCGAGATGGTAAACCCGGTTGATGACCGTGTCGCCCTCGCCCGCCAATCCCGCGATGACGAGCGAGACAGACGCCCGGAGATCCGTCGCCATGACAGGCGCACCCTTCAGCGTCTTCACACCACGGATCGTCGCCGTATCGCCGTGAAGCTGAATATCCGCTCCGAGACGAGCCAATTCTTGCACATGCATGAAACGGTTTTCGAAAATCGTCTCGCGGATGACGCTCGTACCGTCGGCAAGCGACAGCAGCGCCATGAGTTGTGCCTGCAGATCGGTTGGAAACCCGGGAAATGGCTCCGTCTCGATCGACACCGGCGCAATCCCGTTGCCGTTGCGAACGACGCGAATACCGCTATCGGTCGCCGTCACCTGAGCCCCCGTCTGGGCCAGAACATCAAACGCCGACTGAACGTCCGCGATCCGCGCGCCCTCCAGCGTCACGTCACCTCCCGTCGCCGCGACGGCCATCGCAAACGTTCCGGCTTCGATGCGGTCGGGAAGAACCGTATGGACAGTGCCTTCGAGCCGGTCGCGCCCCTGCACGCGCAGCGTCGACGTGCCGATGCCCTCGACTTTCGCACCCATCTTGGAAAGACACATCGCGACGTCGCCGATCTCCGGCTCGCGCGCGGCGTTCTCGATCACGGTCTCTCCCTTCGCCAGGGCAGCCGCGAGGAGCACGTTATGCGTTGCGCCGACAGACACCTTCGGAAACACGACCCGCGCCCCGCGCAGTCCGCCTTTGGGTGCCTTTGCGATCACGTAACCTGCATCGATATCAATTTCGGCACCCAGCGCCTTGAGCCCTGTCAGATGCAGATCGACGGGACGTGTACCAATGGCGCACCCGCCGGGCAGCGACACCTTCGCTTGCCCCATGCGCGCAAGCAGCGGCCCGAGGACCCAAAAACTGGCGCGCATCCGCGAAACCAATTCATAGGGCGCCGTCAGATCGACGATCTCGCGAGCCGTCAAATGAAACGTCTCGCCCAGATGCATCGCAGGCCCAGGACGCTTCCCGTCAACTGCCAGATCAACACCGTGATTGCGCAGAATGCGCACCAGCAGATTGACGTCTGCCAGGTTGGGCACGTTCTTCAGGGTCAGACGGTCTTCGGTCAGAAGGCTCGAGATCAGCAGCGGCAGCGCGGCGTTCTTGGCCCCCGAAATCGGAATAGTCCCATTCAGAGGACGGCCACCGGTAATTCTGATTCGATCCATGCGTGCCGTCGCCCTCAATCCGAAGCAATGTAACGTCGCCGCCGCGGGATTCGCGTGCGCCCCAGATCGGGTTTAGCGACTGCATCAGTGCCGTCGCAAGCGCTTTTGCCAACGACCCACCGCCACCGCGGCACTTGCTCCGACGCTAGTTCGCTCCGAATTATGGAATTGGCCCGCATTACTCCTGGGTCTGGCCGTCCTGATTAGCGGCTTCCGAACTCTCGTCCGCGTCGCCCGCCCCCTTCGCAGCAGCCTTCCGCCGCTTCAGATTCGCGCGCAAAACGTCCGCCAGCCGCCGCTCGCGAAGCTCCTTCACGGAGAGCTGCGGCGCTTTCGTCTTCCCTGCCGGATCTGCCATCGATTTTGTCCAATTATCGCGATGCCGACGGTGCAAAACCGTCGCGACGGCAAACTTGGCTTTGCACCTTGCCCGGCGTCAAGCCTTGTGGCAGTGTCCGCCCGCTTCGGGAAGCTTGAGCCTACGCGTCGAGAATTTCGGCGCGTTTCGTCATTTCTTGTTGCCATTTACTCGGGCGCGCATTCGCGCTGCCCCGGGCTGCCGTAGCTCAGTGGTAGAGCACTCCCTTGGTAAGGGAGAGGTCGAGAGTTCAATCCCCTCCGGCAGCACCAGTTTTTTTTCAAACACGATCTGAATTGCGGCGCTCCAATTGGCGGGCGCATCGCGAACGCTGCCTGACGTGCGCAGACCTGAGCGATGTCATGCCGAACCAACGCCGAGGATTGAGCGGAACGAGTCGTCTTCGCCCCGCTCAATCTCGTTATTTCTTCCGCGGATCGTCTCTCGGATTGACGTAGATGAGATCGAACGGCCCAACGGCCACGACTTAAATGATCGACTCCTCATCATCGTTCACACGTAATGCGGGTGGTCTGCTGGCAATAACAGCAACGATCGGCCCCAAGAATTTTGCCTTTTTCCCTTTCGACCGTCTCGCCCATGCCGCTTCCCATAGAGCCGGTCAAAACCGTGACGGATTCAAAAACAGGATGGGTGTGCGGCGGCACAACATAATGAGGCGGGAATTTCGCTCGGGTAATAAACAATCCGGGCTTATCGCCATCGCGCAACTCTCAGACAAATCGAATTTCAGGCCCGCCTCCAATAAATAGCCTGTTATGCGGCCGTGACGGAGATTGGCGCGGAAAGCGCCCGAAAACCGATGGATTCGGCGCCCCAACGGCTTGTCCCGTCAGGATAAAATGAGATAGCGACCAGGGAACGATTTCTCTCGCTGCGGGTAAGCCCCTGACAACAATTGCACATTTTATGGGCAGTTATTGTTTCGGCGATGATATTTACGAGTCGATGGTCGCAAACCAACCAGCGATTCAGCCCTATCTTCGCCATGCAACAGGTGTTAGAGAGGCGCACCTCAGAGTTGAGGCGATCTTACGACTGACAGGATAGATTTATGTCGATAGGCACGGTTAAATTTTACAACGCGGATAAAGGTTACGGCTTCATCGCCCCCGATGACGGAGGCAATGATGTCTTCGTGCACGTATCGGCACTGCAGCGCGCTGGCCTCTCTGGTCTCAAAGAGAACCAGAAGGTTGAGTTCGAAACGGAAGTGGATCGCCGCTCCGGCAAGACCGCCGTTAGCACCATTCGTCCGGCCTAAGCTGGATTCGTCTAGCGCGTCCTGTTTTTTTGATAGGACTCTTCGCGCTGACATTAATACCATCCGGGCTCGTCTTAAATGACGAGTCCGGATTCTTCTCCGCCGAATACCTTAGCTATGTAGCGCTACGCTCTCGCATAGCGCCCCGCTAGTCGGTACTCCGTTCGCCGAACGTCGAGAACGCTGCTCTCTCCTCCACCCTCACGCGTTAGAAGATCTACTCCCTGCGATCTCACATCATCGCGTGCAATCGCGCACGCATTTGTCATCTCGGCAGTAGCAACCAGACTGCGCGAATTAATCCGCACTCAGATCAATCTCTCACGCATCTCAAGCTCGTGCGAAAAGCCCGCAAACAGAAATTAGAATAAATATAGTTTTAGAATACACGCTGACTTATCCCAATGCGGCAACTTTTTGTTGCAGCATGGCCACGCAAGGCGCTGGAAACACAGCCTAAGGACCATTTTGCGTCGCCATTGTGGACTGTGCCGGTACAGTAAAAGCCACTTCGCGAACATCGCTCAGAAATTTTAGTGCCGGGGGGCCAAACTAATGAAATCGTTCAGTAAGCGTCCTAATTCGTTGCGTAGCCAAATTGCGCGGCCGCACGTTGTTAGGTCCGAACTGCGTCTCACCACCAGTGCCATAGCCGCCGCTTGCGTCGCCGCAACGTTCTCTGCCTCGGCATTTGCGCAAGAAGCGCAAGAACAGCAGGATCCCGCAGCAAACCTCCCCGAAGTCAGCGTGATTTCGCAATCCGCGACGGCAAAAACGAAAAAGAAAAAAAAGGTCGCGAAGACGTCGCCAGCGGTAGCCAACCCGCAGCCCGTGTATCAACCAGCGCCCGAACCGACGAACAACCTCACGACGGACGCAAGCGCAAATCCCTACGCCAATCCAGATGCGCCCTATATGGTTGAACGCTCCGGATCGACCAAATTCACGCAGCCTCTCGTTGATACGCCGCGCACCATTACAGCGGTTCCGAAAGAGGTGCTGCAAGATAAACAAGTCACCACCATTCGCGAACTCGCGCGCCAGACACCCGGCGTGACGATTGGCTTTGCTGAAGGCGGCAACGCGTTTGGCGACGCAATTGCGATCCGTGGCTTCAACGCCCGCAACGACATCTTCGTCGACGGCGTGCGCGACCCCGGCAATACCGCACGCGAAGCCTTCGCGATCGAGCAGGTCGAAATCTACAAAGGCCCGAGCGGATCCGTCGGCGGCCGTGGAACACCGGGCGGCGCCATCAACATCATCACGAAGAAGCCGAACCTGAGCGGCTCGTTCTATGAATCCGAAACGACCGTTGGCACCGACAAAACGGTTCGCCAGACGTTCGACATCAATCAGGTTGTAACGCCGGACTTCGGCTTCCGCGCCAACGTGCTTTACAATACCAACGAAGTCGCCGGACGCGATTTCGTCGAAGACGAGCGTTGGGGCGGACTATTCTCCGTTACAGCCAAACCGACGAAAGACGTCCAGGTTACGCTCGATTATTATCGGTTGCGGACCGACGGCCTGCCCGATTGGGGCGTGCCGGTCAGCAGGACCGCCAAGGTCCCGTTCACCGAACTCGGGCTCGATCGCAGCACCTGGTATGGCAACCTTTCGCGCGACTTCACGCGCAATGAATCCGATGTCGGAACCTCAACCATCGTCGCGAAGCTTGCCGATAATATCAAGCTGACCAACATCACGCGCTTCGGCACAAACACGTCCGCTTATGTGGCCTCTGCGCCGCGCCCGGGAGCCGGTCAGCCGACTGCTTCGGACATGATCAACATCACGAATCCCAATCGGTATCAGTCGACGACGTCTGTATCGAACCACACGGATGTCGAATGGAAGTTCAACACGGGCTTCCTCCAGCACACGGTCGTCGCGGGTCTCGAATACTCTCAGGACACCATCGCACGCGCATCTTATGCGCTGACGACGACGACGCAGAACATCTATAACCCCAATCCATTCCGCACCGGGTTCACCGTCGGTCCGCGCTCAAAAACATACGACGCAACGATCGAGGATTTTGGCGCCTATATCGAAGACACGGTAAAGATCGGCGATCAGTGGATCGTCAATGGCGGCATCCGCGTCGATGATTTCTCACGCGATCAGGTCGGCGGCCCGACGCAGCCGGCAAATACCGCATACCGTCAGGATACGCTGGTCAACTGGCACACGGGCATTGTCTATAAGCCGATCCCGATTGCCAGCATCTACGCTGCGTATGCGACGGCTGAGAGCCCGATCGGTGGCGATCTCGATTCAACTGGCGTCACCTATAACGGCCTCAGCGCTGCGACGCTGCCGTTGAAGCCTGAAGAAACGACAGGCATCGAAGTCGGCACCAAGTGGGAATTGTTCGATCGTCGCTTGCTCGCGACGGCCGCATTGTTCCAGACGACAAAGGACAAAGCCCGCACCAACGCCAGCACAATGGTCGACGGCGTCGCTGTCGACGGCAACGCCGGTAAATATCGCGTGCAGGGCATCGAACTGAGCGTAGCTGGCAACATCACCGATCGCTGGAGCGTTTACGGCGGCATCGTTCTGATGGACACCGAAGTCTTGCGCTCGAACGATCCATCCGAAGTGGGACGGCGATTGGCGAACATTCCACTTACGCAGTTCGCGCTGCTGTCGAGCTATCAGCTCACAGACAAGCTTCGCGTTGGCGGCCAGGCAATTTACAACGGCGATATCGTCAGCGGCTTCTTCGCAGCGAACCAGTTCGGCTACCATACGAATCCGTATTGGCGCTTCGACGCTTTCGCCGACCTCAAGATCACCGACAATCTCTCGCTTGAAATCAACGGCGTGAATCTCACGGACGAACTCTATTACGACGCGCTGTATCAGGCAGAGAACTCGTTCGCGTATGTCGCTCCCGGCCGCTCTGGTTACCTGACGGTCAAGTGGAAGTACTAGAATTCCCAATTGCAGCCGTTGCCGCTGGCAGCGGCTGCAATATTGAGTAAGTTTGGCGGGATGCCATATGCCTCCTGACCCGCGGACGTCTTCACCGCCGACGCGGGTTTCGCCATTCGTATAAAGGTTGATTATGCTTATCTGTATTCCAGAGGTGCTCAGCAAAGACGAAGTCGCTTCGTTCCGCAAAGTCATGGATGCGCAGAATTGGGAGGACGGCCGCACGACAGCTGGCACCCAATCGGCCACCGTGAAAAACAACCAGCAGCTGCCTCAGAATTCCGATGCTGCGCGGGCACTCGGCGATAAAATCCTGGAAGCCCTCTCGAAGAACTCGCTATTCATTTCTGCGGCGCTGCCCCAACGCATTTTTCCGCCGCTGTTTAATCGCTACGGCATTGGCCAGGATTTCGGCATCCACGTCGACAGCGCCATTCGTGGCATTCCCGGAACGCCGGTCCGCATCCGCACCGATCTTTCATGCACCCTCTTCCTCGCTGAACCAGATGAGTACGATGGCGGAGAGCTCGTCGTCGAAGATTACTACGGCACGCACGAGGTGAAGCTGCCTGCGGGAGATCTGGTGCTCTATCCGTCGACGAGCTTGCATAAAGTCACCGGCGTCACGAGGGGCGCACGCGTCGCGTCGTTCTTCTGGCTGCAAAGTATGATCCGCGAGGATTCGCATCGCTCGCTGCTGTTTGACCTCGATCAGTCGATCCAGGAACTCGCAGCGGAAAAAGGCGTCGAAGATCCGACGTGCGTTCGCCTAAGCGGCATCTATCACAATCTCATTCGCACCTGGGCGGAAACCTAAAGCGCGTCGAGAAATCCCGCGCATCGATGAGCTAAACGATCTGCGCGCCATCAGACTTCGTCGCGAGCGCTTCTCGCAAAATGTCGAAGGCCTTCTGAAGCTGTGTCCGATTACGCGCGGCACCAAGCGCCAATCGGATCGCGCTCGGCGGCGTTCCTGACGTCGCAAAAACGTCGCCCGTCACAACGGCGAGCCCATGCTTCTGCAATTGCCCCGCGAAACGGTTGCTCGATCGTCCATCCGGCAACGAGAGCCAGATGTGGGGACCGTTGGGATGGCCCTGGAAATCGTAGCCCGCGAGAGCTTCACGCGCGAGCGCCTGGCGCGCCGTCACTTCGGCAGAAACGGCGCCGATGATCGCGTCGGCCGTGCCGTCTCGCAACCAGCGCACCGAAATCGCCGTCACCAGCGGCATCGACATCTGGATTGTCGCGCGCAGTGTTTCTGCAAGAGCAGCAGCACTCGCGCGATCTGGCGTTACGACCAGTGACGTCCGCAGCCCCGGCGAAATGCACTTCGAAAGGCTCGCAGCGAGATAAGAGCACTCAGGGATCAACGACGTCAGCGGCACCACGCCAGGCACCAGAAATCCGTAAGGATCATCCTCGATCAGCGTCAGATCGTGCTTGCGGATAATCTTCGCAATGCGTTGACGACGCTGTAACGGCATCGTCGCCGTCGTCGGATTGTGCACCGTCGGCATGAGATAGACGACGCGCGCACGATGTTCGCGGCAAGCGGCGTCCAGCGCCTCCGGCTTCATGCCGTGCTCATCCATCTCGACGCCAATCAAACGTAGTCCAAGCGCAGCGGCAGCCGCTTTGAAACCGGGATACGTGAGATCTTCGGTGAAAACGGCTGAGCCTCGCGGCGTCAAGATCAGCAGCAGAGCGAAGAGCGCCGCCTGCGTTCCCGGCGCAATAATGAGCTGCTCACCTTTGCAATCTGGCACGAAGTTGCGCAGCCATTCGGCCGCTTGATGCCGCTCCGCTGCAGCTCCACCCGCAGGATGATAGCTGAGATAAGAATCGACCGTCGCTTCGGTGCGGAACTCGCCGATCACCTTCGCCAGCCGACCACCGAAATCCACGCCGAGCGGCTGCGGTGGAATATTCATCGAAAGATCGATGCTGGGCGATACCGATTGTCGAGCAGGAACGCTGCTGCCTCGTACAACGGTGCCGCGACCGACCCTCGCGTCCGTCAGTCCGAGGTGGCGCGCCTGATTATACGCCCGAGTAACGGTCGTCAGATCGACACCCAGCGCCTCAGCGAGCTTGCGATGCGTCGGCAGCTTCTGCCCTTGGTGCAGAACCCCCGTCGCAATGTCATCAGACAGCGCCCCGACAATCCGCAGATAAAGCGGGCCGGTCCGTCCAGAAATTGTAGGTATCCAATCCATACAAGCGTGTCACTAGGCGCGTTGCAATGCCATACAATTCTCTTTAGATCTTCCATGCAGACAATGCAATGGAAACGCCGAGGACAAGTCATGATGGACTCTGAGCCAACCCTGAAGACCGCCATGAAGCGCGGCGCGATGTGCAAATGCCCGAACTGCGGAGAGGGTCGTCTCTTCCGTAAGTTCCTGAAGGTCGTCGACAACTGCGAAGTGTGCGGCGAAGAATTGTATCACCACCGCGCAGACGATCTCCCGGCGTACATCAACATGTCGATCGTGGGTCATATCGTGATCGGTGGCATGCTGTGGCTGGAGATGGCATACCATCCGCCGTTCTGGGTGCATTCCGTCATCTGGTTCCCGTTGACGCTGATCCTGAGCTTGGCGATGCTTCAGCCGATCAAAGGCACCATCGTCGGCATGCAATGGAAGAACGGCATGCACGGCTTCTCAACCCGCAGGGGACTGGCGAAGCCGAGCGACGTGCGCGCCGCCCCATCAACCACCCGTTCAGCACCCCTCTCAGCGATCATCTAATCGCGGAGACCGCCTGAGTCGGAGGAAGGTCCGAGCCCGGATGAACGCCGCGAGCGACACTGTTCCACTTCGCCATATCCTACTTGCCGTCGCTGTCATGGCGATATGGGGAACGAACTTTGTCGTCATCCACATCGGGCTCGAGCATCTTCCGCCCCTTCTCTTCGCCGCGCTGCGCTTCGTCTTCGCGGTTATTCCGGCCATCTTCTTTCTGAAGCGGCCGGCCGTGCCGTGGCGCAATCTGGCGGGCTACGGACTGCTGATCGGCGGTGTGCAGTTCGGCATCCTGTTCATCGCAATGAACGGGCACATCACCCCGGCACTCGCATCGCTGGTCGTTCAAGTGCAGGTCTTCTTCACCGTTGGTTTTGCAGCATTGCTGACCGGCGAACGCGTACGCCCGTTTCAGCTCATCGCCCTGAGCCTCGCCGTCACCGGCATGGCGATAATTTTCGTTCATACCGACGCAACCACGACGACACTTGGCCTCGTTCTCGTCGTGATAGCAGCCGCCGGGTGGGCTGGCGGTAACACCGTCGCGCGCGCCACACCGAACGTAGACATGCTCGCGTATGTTGTCTGGGGCAGTCTCTTTTCTGTGCCGCCGCTGTTCGCCCTCTCCCTCGCCTTCGAGGGCTGGCCCGCCATTCATCAAGCACTCGTATCCGCCGACGCAAAAACGTGGTTCGCGGTGGCCTATCAATCGATCGCCAACACGCTGTTCGGTTACGCCGTCTGGGGCTGGCTGCTCGCCCGCTATTCCGTAGCGCAAATCGCTCCGATGCCGCTGCTGGTGCCGGTGTTCGGCATCGCTGCATCCGCCCTATGGCTCGGCGAACCGCTGCAATATTGGAAGATCGAAGCCGCCCTTTTGGTCATGTCAGGGCTGGCGCTCAATTTGCTGCTTCCGCGAGCTCTCGCCTACCGTCGAGACCGCACACGCATGCCGATCGAGGGCGTGCCGAGCTTAGCTGTCCCAGGCACTGCGAACACGACCCCGCCACGTAGTGAATAAGTATAAGAACCGCGGAAAAATCCGCCCATAAAACCAAGGAGGCATCCAATGTCCAACGTCATCGCTCCCCCATTCACTTTAGAAACGGCAACCCAGAAAGTACGTCTCGCGGAAGACGGCTGGAACAGCCGCAACCCCGAGAAGGTCTCGCTCGCCTACACACCGGATAGCCGCTGGCGCAACCGCTCTGAGTTCGCCAACGGACGCGCCGAAATCGTCGCCTTTCTCACGCGCAAATGGGCGAAAGAGCTGGACTACCGGTTGATCAAAGAAATCTGGGCCTTCGGAGATAACCGAATAGCGGTGCGTTATGCCTACGAATGGCACGATGACAGCGGCAACTGGTTCCGCTCCTACGGCAATGAGAACTGGGAATTCGATGCCTCCGGCCTGATGCAGCGCCGGTTCGCCTGCATCAACGATCTGCCGATCAAGGAAGCCGATCGCAAATTCCGTTGGCCGCTTGGCCGCCGCCCGGACGACCATCCCGGCCTCTCCGAACTGGGGCTCTAACCCGCCCTAGCACCCACTTGTGACGCGCATGAACAACGCTGGAGCAACGCTCCACTGCGCTGGTTCCTGCATCACTTGTCGCGCCTTGACTATTTAAAGCGATAGGCTCATTGGAGCAGCGTGGCGGCCGAGATTTCGGGCGCCGCGATTATAAGGAACTCAAACCTTGTCAAGCGACAGTAGTAGTCGAACTTGCCAGCCGTCGACGCTCGTGGCCTGATCATCGATAGGCTCGCCACGATCCGTTCTGACGGCGGATCGAGAGGTGAGCAATGAAAGAAATCCACTACACTTCCGGCGAAGATGTAGATCCGATTCTGCTGGTCGAACTGCTCGAAGAGCACGACGCAGATATCATCACTCAACTCAATGAGTGCGATCTCGAAACCGCCGCCGCTATCCTTTCACAACTTCCCCGAGACCGGACCGTCGACATCTTCGACCGGCCTGAGCTGACTCGTGCCGGCGATCTGATCCTTGAACTGCCGGAAGAAATGGCCGGCGAAGTCCTGAAGGGCATGTCGGCCGACCGCGCCGCCGATACGCTCCGCTTGCTTGACGGCACAGACCGCACGCTTTTGCTCTCCCGCATCGATTTTGAAACCGCGCAATCCCTGAAGCTGCTGCTCGCGTATCCCGAGGGTACGGCCGGCAGTATCATGACGACCGAGTTCGTCAGCGTCCCATCGACATACACCGTAGCCGAAACGCTGAAGCACATTCGCGAAGTCGAACACACGCGCGAAACGGTCTATGCGATCTACATTCTCGATCCCATTTCGCGCGAACTGATCCGCGTCGTCGGATTGCGCCAGCTTGTCTCCAGCGAGCCAGATCAACTGATCATGGATGTCGCGCCCGACCGAGATCCCATCTGGGTCGAACCCGATACCCATCGAGAAGAAGTTGCGCGGCTCATTTCGATCCACGACCTTTTGGCCGTTCCCGTGCTCAATGCGCGCCATCGCATATTGGGCATCGTAACCTTCGACGACGTGATCGACGCGATCCTCGCCGAAAGTACGGAAGACGTGCAGAAGTTCGGCGGCGTCGAAGGCATGGCAGAGCCCTACCTCGAAATCGGCTACGTCGAGATGATCAAAAAGCGTGCAGGCTGGCTCTGCGCGCTCTTCCTCGGCGAAATGCTGACCGCCAGCGCCATGCAGCACTACTCCGATGAGCTTGCGAAAGCCGTCGTGTTAACACTGTTCATTCCACTGATTATGAGCTCCGGCGGCAACTCCGGTTCTCAGGCAACATCGCTGCTCATTCGTGCATTGGCACTCGGGCAACTCCGATTGCGCGACTGGTGGCGCGTCGCCGCGCGCGAAATCCCAACGGGTTTGACACTCGGAGTCATCTTGGGAGTCATCGGCATGGTGCGCATCGCCGCTTGGCAGGAGTTCGGAATCTTCGACTACGGCGAGCATTGGAAACTCGTGGCGCTGACCGTCGGCGTGGGTCTTGTCGGCATCGTCACCTTCGGCTCCTTCGCAGGGTCGATGCTTCCGTTCATTTTGAAGAGATGCGGGTTCGACCCCGCAAGCGCGTCCGCGCCGTTCGTTGCAACGCTCGTGGACGTCACTGGGCTGATGATCTACTTCAGCGTCGCTCTGCTTATTTTGAGAGGCACGCTGCTCTAATTCTAATCGGGAACCACACAGAAAACCCGCGGTTTTGAAGAGAAAGTGTCTGCCGCTGGTATTTAGGTATGCTACGAAGCGGCAAGCTGAGACCTACATTGAGGCGTCTCAACTTGCCGCTCCACGCTTATACTCCTGACATGTGGTTCCGATGATACGACACGAGCAATCGCGATTTTCACTTCGCATGCGATCTTTCGCATTCGTCGCTTCCACCCTCGCACTGACCAACATCGGCGCTGTCAACGCGCAAGAAGCGCCGCCCGCATTTCCGGTGACGGTGGCTACGCCGCTGCAAAAACACATCAAGACATGGGACGAATACTCCGGCCGCTTCGAGGCGGTTCAGCGCGTTGAGCTCCGTCCCCGCGTCAGCGGTTACATCGATCAGGTCAACTTCAAGGAAGGCTCGGACGTAAAGCTCGGAGACCTGCTCTTCACGCTCGACAAGCGGCCGTTCGAAATCGCCGTCGAAGCAGCAAAGGCCGAGGTATCGCGCGCACAGGCGCAAGTCGTTTTCGCGAAAGCCGATCTGGAACGCGCCGCACCGCTCGTTGAATCGAGAGCGTTGAGCGAGCAGGTCTACGAACAGCGCAAATCGAGCCTGGGTGTTGCCGAAGCATCGGTCATGGCCGCCGAAGCCCAGCTCAAATCGGCCGAACTCAATCTCGAATGGGCCGAAGTGCGCGCGCCGATCTCCGGCCGCATCTCGGACAAGAAGATTGACGTAGGCAACCTCGTCATCGGCGGACAAAGCAACGCCACTCTAATGGCCACGATCGTCTCGATCGATCCGATCCATTTCGTGTTCGACGCCTCCGAGGCCGACTACATGCGCTACACGCGCCTCAGCCAGTCCGGCGCGCGGGCGTCATCACGAGACACCGCCAATCCAGTGCGCATCAAACTCGCCGACGAGACCGATTGGTCTCACGAAGGCACGATGGACTTTGTCGACAACGCTTTTAACGAGCGGTCCGGAACGCTCCGCGGGCGTGCCATCGTCAAGAACGCTGACGGATTGTTGACGCCGGGAATCTTCGCCCGCCTCGCGCTCTACGCAGGTGACGTCGATGCACTGATGATCCCCGACACCTCGATCGTTTCAGATCAGGCGCTCAAGATCGTCTACACCGTCGGCAACGACAACATCATCAAAGCAACGCCCGTTACGCCCGGCCAACTTTACGAAGGCCTGCGTGTCATAAAATCCGGCCTCAAGAAAGACGATCAGGTCGTCATTGAAGGCGTGGCCAACCCGGCAATCCGGCCGGGCACCAAGGTTGCGCCAACAGTCGGCAAGATCACTCCGCCGGAAAAAACTGCCCAGAAATAATTTCAGCGAACAACCGTCGAAAGTCCGATGCGCCTCACCCATTTCTTCATCGATCGCCCGATCTTCGCATCGGTCGTCTCGCTCATCATCACCATTCTCGGGTTGATCTCGGTCAGCTTCCTGCCGATCGCCGAATACCCCGAAATCGCGCCGCCGACCGTCAGCATTCACGCGACTTACCCCGGCGCATCCGCACAGGTGATCGCAGAAACCGTCGCCACGCCGATCGAGCAGGAAGTCAACGGCGTCGATAACATGCTCTACATCAGCTCGCAGTCGACGGGCGATGGTCAGGTTACGATCAGCATCGTCTTCAAACCGGGAACCGACGTCGATCAGGCGCAGGTTCTCGTTCAGAACCGCGTCTCGGTCGCTGAACCGCGCTTGCCGGAAGACGTCCGCCGCCTCGGCATTTCGGTCCGCAAGGCATCGCCCGACCTGATGATGGTCGTGCATATGACGTCACCGGACGGGTCGCGCGATCAGCAGTACATATCGAACTACGCCACGCTCTACGTGAAGGACGTACTGACCCGCATCGACGGCGTGGGCGACGTCAACGTCTTCGGCGCACGCGACTATTCCATGCGTATCTGGCTCGATCCGGACAAGGTCGCAGCTCGCGGACTGACAGCAGGCGAAGTGGTGGCAGCGCTTCAGGCCGCAAACCTTCAGGTCGCCGCAGGCTCTATCAATCAGCCACCCGCGACGTCCGACGGCGCATTCACGCTGAACGTCAAAACGCTCGGCCGCCTCACGTCACCCGACCAGTTCGAGGATATCGTTGTACGCGCCGAGCCGGACGGACAGGTCGTCCGCGTGCGCGACATCGCCCGCGTCGAGCTTGGCGCTCAAGATTATACGGTCAACGCGTACCTCGATAACAAGAACGCGACCGCATTGGTTCTTTTCCAGAAGCCGGGCTCGAACGCGCTCGCCACAGCGTCCGCCGTCAAGGCGCAGATGGAAACGCTGAAGAAGGATTTCCCGCCCGGCCTCGACTACACCGTCATCTATAATCCGACCGAGTTCATCCAGTACTCGATCGACGCCGTAGTTCAAACGCTGGCCGAAGCGATCCTCCTCGTCGTTCTGGTCGTCATTCTATTCCTGCAGACGTGGCGCGCCGCGATCATTCCGATCTTGGCTATTCCGGTTTCGTTGATCGGCACGTTCTTTGTGATGAGTGCCGTCGGCATCACGTTCAACACGCTTTCGTTGTTCGGCTTGGTCCTCGCCATAGGCATCGTCGTGGACGACGCCATCGTCGTCGTCGAAAACGTCGAACGCTACATCGAACAAGGCCTCAGCCCCAAAGCCGCCGCCCATAAGACAATGGACGAAGTCGGTGGCGCGCTGATCGCAATCTCGCTCGTGCTGATCGGCGTGTTCCTGCCAACGGCCTTCATCACGGGCCTGCAAGGCACGTTCTTCCGCCAGTTCGCGATCACCATCGCTGCATCGACCGCCATCTCACTCATCGTGTCGTTGACGCTTTCGCCAGCCATGTCGGCCCTGCTGCTCAAACCTCATCAGAAGGAAAGCGAACGTCGCCGCTCGGTCATTGGCTTCCTCGGCGCACCGGTTCGCTTATTCTTCCGCGGCTTCAATCGGGGGTTCTCGGCGCTGTCGCATGGATACGCGTGGCTAACAGGGAAGCTGATCCGCGTCGGGTTGCTGTTGATCCTCGTCTATTGCGGCCTCGTCTTCATGACGTACTCCCGCCTGACATCGACTCCGACTGGCCTCATTCCCTCGCTTGATCGCGCCTATCTGATCGTCGCGATGCAGTTGCCACCGGGATCGACGTTGACGCGAACCGACGCGGTCGTGCGCAGAGTTGGTGAAATCCTTTTATCGCGCCCCGGCGTTCGCAACTCGGTCGCATTCGTCGGTTTCGACGGCGCAACGTTCACCAACGCGCCGAACACGGGCGTCATTTTCGTCAACCTCGCACCGTTCGAAGAGCGCGTTCACTCCGGGCTGACGAAAGACAAGATCCTAGCTGACTTGCGCCAGGAAATGGCGGTCGTGAAGGATGCATTCGTGCTCGTCATCGAGCCGCCGTCGGTTCCTGGCATCGGCACGGGCGGCGGCCTCAAGGGCTACGTTCAAGACAAGGGCGGACGCGGTCTCCCCGCGCTCGAAGGCGCCGCTTGGGCCATGGCCGGAACCACGGCGCAGAATCCTGGTGTCGCTCAGGCCTTCACGCTCTTCAACGTGCGCACGCCCGAAGTGTATGCCGACATCGATCGCACAAAGGCCGAACAGCTCGGCGTCCAGATCAGCCGTGTCTTCGAAACGCTGTCCGTTTACATGGGCTCCGCGTTCGTCAACGACTTCAACATCCTGGGCCGCACCTATCGCGTCACTGCGCAAGCGGACAACCCGTACCGACTCTCGCTGCATGACGTGGAGAACCTGAAGACGCGCAACGCGACCGGCGAAATGGTGCCGATTGGCTCCGTCGCCACCTTCAAGGACACAACGGGCGCGTACCGCGTGCCGCGTTACAATCTCTATCCGGCAGCCGAAGTTCAAGTGCAGCTCCAGCGCGGCTATTCCACCGGTGAAGCCATCGCCGCGATGGAAAAAATCGCCGAGAATGTTCTGCCCTCAGGCTTCGGCTTCGAATGGACCGAAATTGCATTGCAGGAAAAGCTCGCCGGAAACACGGCGATCTTCGCCTTCGCGCTTTCGGTTGTGTTCGTCTTCCTGCTGCTAGCTGCGCTGTATGAAAGCTGGCTGCTTCCGCTGGCCGTCATTCTGATCGTGCCGATGTGCATCCTCGCGGCAATGATCGGCGTGAACATAGCCGGGCTCGACCGCAACATTCTCGTCGAGATCGGACTCATCGTGCTTGTCGGCCTCGCGGCGAAGAACGCAATTCTGATTGTGGAGTTCGCCAAGCAGGGTGAAGATCAGGGCCTGACCCGCGCCGAGGCAGCCGTCGAAGCGGCCCGCACACGCTTGCGGCCCATCTTGATGACGTCGCTGGCATTTATTCTGGGCGTGGTGCCACTCGTGCTGGCATCGGGTGCGGGTGCCGAAATGCGCCAATCGCTCGGCACGGCCGTGTTCTCCGGCATGCTTGGCGTGACGCTCTTCGGCTTGATATTCACGCCGGTATTCTACGTTCTGGTCCGCAAATTGGCGCCGCAGCACAGAGCTGACGAAACAACAATCACACCCGGCGATCCGCCAGCAGCCGCAGCACACTAAACCGGAACCAACGTGTACCCCCATCGCCTATGTGGCGGGGGGTTGAACGTCAGCTTCTGGCGGTTGCTCCACGTAAAGTCGCAGGACGACGGCAAACATTGCCGCGCCGGTTGCGAACATCGAAATAAACCAAGGCTGCCACATGCCGTAGCTTGCGGCTGTCATGCACATCACACTGGCGAACGTTGCGTGCGCATAGGGAGTGACCCGCATCGGCCACGAGCGTATTCGTTCCAGAACGGCAAGTCCGAACAACGTCAGAAGCGCAGCACCGACTGCGCCGAGTTCAAACCAACTCTGCAGATAGATATTGTGTGCATGCGGCGCGACGGGATCGAATTCTTGATCTGCGGACAGCGTCCGCGCCGTCACCGCTTTTTCGCCAGCAGGATCGATCTGATACATCATGCCCGCGCCGATGCCGATAACGGGCGACTTCATCGTCTCTTCGGACGTGTGATGCCAGATCACGATGCGGTGCCGCAGCGTATCTTGCAGCCAGTGTGCTTGCTGTAGATCGTAGTTGTAGAGCGCCAGCGTCACTGGAACGACCGCTAGACACGCGGCAACCCACAACAGCTGAAGCGTGACATTGCAAAGCCACTGGTTATAGCGCGAGAAGGCGTAGATGCCCGCGCCGACCACGAGACCAACCTTGGACGTTTCGTGTTCGGATTTCATGACCACGACGACGGCCGTGAGAATGAGAACCCAGCGCAGAATGCGCGCCGCGTCCGGGCGTACGAGTTTGTCGATCACCAACAGCGCTGGCCAGATGAGCAATGTCACCGGCGCGATATTGCGCGTTAAATCCGTTGGTGCGATCGACACCAGAACGCCGTTCTCCCACATGAAGTCTCGCGCAGGCCGCAGCCAAGACTTGGGAATATCGAGCGCACGATAAAGATTGAGCTTCACCGCCTGATTGGTGAGGATCTCGAACCCGAGATAGACGAGCCCCACGAGCAGCCCGATCCACAGCCCCTCCGCGATACGCCGCGAAAGCTCACGATCCGAGGTGAACACCGTCTGAGCGATGACCAGATACGCGTAAAGGAAACCAAAGGCCGTAATGAGCGGAACTATGGTGCCGCTTGGTCGAAACGCCCACGCCGCCGATAATGTGGCATAGGCAAGCAGTCCGACCATCGTCCATTCGACTGCGCCGAGTTGTGGTCTCAGCGACCATCTGCCTCCGTAAACCCGTCCGAAAACGAGCAGAGAAATGGTAACAATCGGCAGCGAGTAAGGAATGGTTCTGGGACTTACAAATCCCGCCGCAATCGCAACCGCGACGAGCGTTCCAACCACCCTACACCAGAATTCACCATCGAACCCGGATTGGTATTTTGCAGCACTATCAGCAGGCACAGTCACTGAGCCACCGCCAACAGCAATTGGCGCAAGCACTTGAATTCGCCTTCCAAGACGAGTTGAGATAGATCAGGGCGGCATTGAAATTCCGTCCGCAATATCTGGTAACCCGCCATCGTCCCCCCTGAGAGCAGATGAACTAATCACATGAAATCTGATAAAAAACCTAACCAAGTAGATGTAGAAAATGCGTTTGCGACGGTAATTCGTTGGGCCGGAGACGATCCGACGCGGCCAGGACTGAAGGAAACTCCCAATCGTGTAGCGCGGGCGTTCCAAGAATTCTTTCGCGGCTACGGGGAAGACCCGGAAGCAATTCTCCAAAAAACCTTTGAGGAAATCGAAGGTTACGATGAAATGATCGTCCTTCGGGGAATTCGTTTCGAAAGTTATTGCGAGCACCACATGGCGCCGATTATCGGACGCGCATGGGTTGCATACATCCCGCGTGGCCGCGTCGTTGGTATTTCAAAATTAGCGCGCGTTGTCGATGCTTTTGCAAAACGTTTGCAAATCCAGGAAAAAATGACGGCGCAGATCGCAAACATTATCCAGGAGGTCCTGGATCCTGAAGGCGTCGCCGTTGTGATCAAGGCCGAGCATTTCTGCATGACGACACGCGGCGTTCACAAGCCCGGGACAGACATGGTCACAAGCCGCATGTTAGGCGCGTTCCGAGACAATCCTCTCACGCGCCAAGAATTTTTGGCGATTGTGACAGAAGACCAGAAATCTTGATCTCAGGTCATTCGGCTACAAAATCACTTCAGTAATCGACTTTGACGAGATAGAGGCCTGCCGCCGGCGCAACCGGCCCGCAGGCCTCTCTACGCTGTAGAGATAGCGCTGACGCCAAATCGCCCGCTGTCCACTTTCCGTCTCCCACGAGTTTCAAGCTGCCCACCATCGACCGCACCTGATTGTGCAGAAATGATCGGGCCGAGACGCGACAGAGAATAACGTCGTCCTTTCGCAGAACTTCGAAACTGTCGATCGTTTTGACCGGCGATTGCGCCTGGCATTGAGCGGCGCGAAACGTCGTGAAATCGTGCGTCCCCAAAAACACTTTCGCCGCTTCCGCCATCATGTCGGAGTCGAGATCGCGCATCGTCCACCATACGCGATGCCGCTCCAGAATCGGCGGAGCGCGCCGCGTCAGGATGCGATATTCGTAGTATCGCTTGCGGGCACTGAAGCGCGCGTCGAATGCGTCATCGGTCACTTCGGCAGTCAGCACCGCAATCGGGTTAGGCCGCAGATGAAAATTCATCGCGTCCCGCACGCGCCCCGCGTCCCAGGGCTTCGACAGATCGAAATGCGCCACTTGCCCCAGCGCGTGAACTCCGGCGTCCGTACGGCCCGCGCCACGGATGCTCACCGTCTCACCGGAAAAGCCACGCACGGCAGCTTCAAGCACACCTTGAATCGATGCGCCTTCGGCTTGGCGTTGCCAGCCGACGAAAGGCGTTCCGTCGTATTCGATAGTGATGCGAAAGCGGGGCATTCAGGTCGACAGCGCAATGGGAAGATATGGATCTCCTAACCGCTCTCGCGCCAGTGCTCAATCTCTCGTTCAGCGCATCTGCACGCCGCCACCACCTTGGCGCGGTCCGGAATGATGCGGCCCTCCGGGATGGCCCGGTCCACCATGTCCATGACGGAAGCCGCGTCCATAAAGCGGAGCAGAGTAAATCGTGCCATCTTCGGAGTAAGTCGCACCCCGGCGCGTGTAGACGCGCACCCGAGAAGGCGACGAACCATAAACGTGCGTCTCGTTGAAACCGAGCGAAAGAGGCGTGCGATTGGGATTGATGATGACTTGTCGATCCGGAGGCAGCGGACGGAAAACGCGCACGCCTTCTTCAACCGTAACAACGGCGCCGTAAATCGGACGCGTCTCAATTCGCGTCGTATACCCGTCAGCCGCCGCACCGCAGGTAGCGAGAGCTAGGAACGCGCAAGCAGCCAGATGCGAAACGCTGATATGACGAAGCATGACGACCTCGAACGGAACTACGGACGTCGCCAGTTTAGCGATCCGTTTACCGCGTGGGCAGAATTCTTCGCTGCATATGCTTAACGGCCGAGCTAAGCGAAACGTATACCCGGCGTGAGACGCGAACCGCGCAAGAAATCTGCGGCACTCATCGGCTGCTTTCCTGCTCGCTGCAGTTCGCGGATGCGGATCGCACCGCTTCCGCACGCAATCGTCAGCTCAGCGTCCAGCAATTCCCCTGCGGTGCCGTTCCCCGCGACAGCTTCAGCCGAGAGAACTTTGATCCGCTCGCGCTTCTCTCCCTGCACCAGTTCGAACCAAGCGCCCGGACGCGGCGCAAGTCCACGGATGTGATCGATCACGGCGCGCGCGGGCTTGTCGAACGCAATGCGCGTTTCGCTCTTGTCGATCTTCTCCGCATAGGTGACGCCTTCGCTCAACTGCGGAACACTTCCAAGCTTATCCGCTTCAAGCAAGGCAAGCGCCTCGACCATCGCCGTCGCGCCAACGACAGACAGCGCGTCGTGCAATTCCCCCGCCGTCATCTCCGGCGAAATCGCAACATCGCGTTCGAGGCAGATCGGTCCGGTATCGAGACCCGCATCCATTCGCATAACAGTCGCCGCAGTCACAACATCACCCGCCATGATCGCACGCTGGATCGGCGCGGCACCACGCCAGCGCGGCAGCTTGGACGCATGAACATTGAAACATCCAAGACGCGTTGCCGAAAGAATGTCCGGCGGCAGCAACAGCCCGTAAGCAACCACCACAGCCGCGTCTGCTTTCAGCGCCGCGAACTCAGCCCGATCCGCTTCGGCCTTGAATGTCTTCGGCGTCCTGACAAGTAAGCCCAGCGCTTCCGCGCGCCGATGGACTGGCGATTTCGTCTCTGCCAAGCCGCGCCCGGATGGTCTCGGCGGTTGGCTGTAAACAGCAACGACCCGATGTCCGGCTTCAAGAACGGCATCGAGAACTGGCACGGAAAAATCCGGCGTACCCATGAAGATGATATTGAGCGCCATGCGTACCTTCGTGGCTGCCAATCGAGCTGCGAGCAGCTTCAGATGGAAACACCGCGCATTCGGCCGCGGCTCTCAGTTCAGTCGCGCAAATCGCGGGTCTGCTTCTTGAACTTCCGGATGACCATGTCGCGCTTCAATCGCGACAGGAAATCGATAATCAGATGCCCGTCGAGATGATCGATCTCGTGCTGGACGGCAGTCGCCAACAGCCCGTCGACAGCCATCTCCTGTTGCTTGCCGTGCCGATCGATGAAGCGCACGGTCGCTGTAGCGGGCCGTTCGATATCGACGTGGACGTCCGGAATGGAGAGACAGCCCTCTTCGTGCACACGCGTCGTCGAACCGAGCGCAACGAGTTCCGGGTTTGCCATAGCAATCGGATTGGGCGGCGCGTCATCCTTTGCCGTATCGAGCACGATGATGCGCTTCAAGATGCCGACCTGCACAGCAGCCAGCCCAACTCCGGGCGCCGCGTACATGGTTTCCAGCATATCATCCATTAGCTTGACGACAGCATCGTCCACCCGTTCGACGGGGTCGGAGATCTTGCGCAAGATCGGATCAGGTATCGTAACGATCGGAAGTACGGCCATGGCTGCTGACATATGAGAGCCCACCGCCCCGGTCAATGGCGATACCTCAAGGTTTGAAAGCGCGCGTCATTTCCTCACGAGCGGCCGCAGCCAGCGCTGAGATCGTTCCCTCACGAGAAACCCAACCCGTCGCGCGCAGCCGCGCCGCATCGACCACCAACTCACCGGTCAGGCGGTCTGCGACACCCGGCCGCCCCGCCATACGCAAAGCACCAGCCAGCGCCGCCTCCGGCACAGGAACCAGCATCGCCCGCCGGCCGCGTCCGGCACGCACCGCCGCAACGATTTCCGCCAATGTCACAGCGCCTTCGTCCGCGACGACGAAAGCAGCATCCTCTGTTGCAGGCGAACTGAGCGCATGCTCAACCGCAGCCAATAAGTTGCCGATACTCAGCAACGACCTTCGGCCTTTGATCGCCCCAAACGGTAGCGGCACCGGGCGGGCCGCAAGCCGCATGAGCGCCGCCATGTTCCCTTTGACCTCCGGCCCATAAACGAGCACCGGCCGAAGCACCGTCCAACGCGTTGCCGAACCCGAGAGCACGTCCGCGGTCACGCCCTCCGCAGCGAGCTTCGAACGGCCGTAAGCGTCGGTCGGCTCTGGCGGCGTGTCTTCTGTCACGACGCTGGAATGGCGCGCGCCGACCAGCGCACGGATCGACGACATCAGCATGAAACGCTTGACGCGAGCAGCCCGCGCAGCGCGCGCCAGCTGGCGCGTCGCATCGACGTTGATTGCCGTATACGCGGCATCGGGAATACCGGGACGAGCGTGCGCCATGCCCGCCGCATGCACCACCACGTCAACTCCACGGACGACATATTCCGCCGCGAACGATCGCGCCATATCACCGAGCGCAATGCCCTCGATCCGTGGATCATCGAAAACAACTGGCTGACGCGACGCCGCGCGCACGCGGTATCCCTCTTGCGCAAGCTTGCGAACAAGATGACGCCCGATGAACCCCGAAGCGCCGGTTACAAGAATGCGAGGACTGTCGCTCACGACGGATGTCCGATGTATTGGGCAGCAGTGCTCTTCGCTTAGACCGCCCGAACGCTTTCAACTCAATGCAGCGTCCGCGAGGGCGCCACGTGCGTTGCCAGCGAAATCTGTTCCGCCAGATCGCTGGACGCATCCATCTGATAGCCTTCCACGATGCGCATCAGAACGCCCTGAATGCCTGCCGTATCGCGCAGCGCAATCGCAGCGCGCAGCTGATCGAATTCATGTGCCAGTTCCTGCGGCGTCAACGCGGGCTCGTCGAGCCGAAGAATACGCGGATGCTCAGTCGGCGTCGTATCCGCACCGATCAGAAGCTCTTCGTAAAGTTTCTCGCCGGGCCTCAGACCGATATAGGAAATTTCTATATCACCTTCTGGATTTGCTGCGTCTTTCACTTCAAGCCCGCTGAGACGGATCATCAATCGCGCAAGATCATCGATCTTGACGAGCTCTCCCATCTCAAGCGCGAAGATACCGCCGCCTTTCGCATGGCGCCCGCCTGAATGACAAGTTCCGCCGCTTCCGGGATCGACATGAAGTAGCGCACCACTTCCGGATGCGTCACCGTCACCGGTCCGCCATTGGCGATCTGGCGGCGGAAACGCCCAACGACCGAGCCAGAGCTATCGAGCACATTCCCGAAACGCACGATAGCGAACGTCGTAACGGGATCAGTCATCGCGCGCGCCTGCAGCGCCAGTTCGGCAAGCCTCTTGCTGGCACCCATAACATTCGTGGGTCGCACAGCCTTATCCGTCGAAATCAGAACCATGCGCTCGACACCGCATTCGATAGCCGCTTCCGCCACGATATCCGTACCGAACGAATTGTTCTCGATGCCGACAATTGAGTTGTGCTCTACGAGTGGCACATGCTTGTACGCCGCCGCGTGATAGATCGTGTGAATATCGTATCGCCGGAGTGTATCGAGCAGCAGCGCCTCGTCGAGAACAGAGCCCAGCACACCTACGACGTCCGGCATCTGCTTACCTGACGCGGCATCCTTCGCAATCGCATCGCGAAGTTCAATCTCGATATTGTAAAGCGCCGCCTCGGAGATATCGAGCAGCACGAGACGAGACGGACCCTGCTTGAAAACCGTCCGCACGAGTTCCGATCCGACCGATCCGCCAGCGCCCGTCACCAGAACATTCTTCTGCCGGGTATTGCGCGAAAGCAGATCGTCGAGGGGCGGCACGCTATCGCGTCCAAGAAGATCGGCAACATCGAGACGGCGCAACCGCGAGACGTCCACACGTCCCGACGCGATATCTTCAAGCGATGGAAGAATCTTTACCTCGACCGGGAGTTGTTCGAGGTCCTTTAGAACGGCGCGGCGTTCCCTGCGCTCGTTCTCGGGAAGCGCAAGCAGCACCTGAGTGACGCCAAAGCGCTCGACGACAGGGGCGAGACGATCTGGCTGATACACGCGAATATCGGCGACGTACTGACCCCAGAGCGACGGCGACGGATCGCAAAAGCCAACGACGTCGTATTCCGACGATCGGGCGAGCGTGCGCGAGAGTTCCACGCCAAGGCGCCCTGCACCGTAAATCAGAACGGGTTCACGCCCCTTCGACATATCGAACTTCGGCAGCACGATGCCGTAATTGCTCAAGAGCCAAGCAATGCACTGCCGCGAGAGAATAAGCAGCGCCGACCCCGCGATACCGTAGAGAAGGATGACGCTGCGCGGGATGCCGTTCTGCCCCATCATGAAAACGAGGAGCGCCCAAATGAGGACAGACATCAGGAAGGCGCCGATGATGCGCCCATGCCCATGCGATCCAAGATACCGCGTGACGAACCGATAGAGTTCAGCAGACGCCAGCGTCACGATAGCGATGACAGGCGCGGAAAAAAGCAGAACCGCCGTCCAGTCATCTGGCCAGTACGACGTGCCATAGCGGATCGACATCCCAAGCCAAAGGATTGCCGAAAGCCCGACGAAATCGAGGACGACAAGAAGCGCCCGCTTTTTCCGTCGTGGAAGTTCAAGCAAACGCTTGCGCAATCCAATGAACGACTTTCGTCGAGCGACCATACCCGCCACTAGAATAACTGAAAAATAAAGTATCCCGCCGGCCAAGTGCCCGAGCGGCCGGAGCCGCAAACTACCCCATCTCGACGACACAACCAAGTCAAAGGCGCTATCCCCCTACGTGCCGCTGCGACGGGTCGCACAATAGTACCGAAGTCGACCTATCTGAAGCTTTTCCCAATACGGGCGATGAGTTGGTAGCCCGATATGGTCGCAATAAGACCGAACGCGATGCCACCGGCCATATTCCCGGCGAGCACACCAAGCGCCTGGAAATAGTGTCCGCCTATAAGAACGAAAGGAACCGTGCCGATCGTAGCACGTCCCCAATTCAGTAACGTCGAAAAATGCGGCCGCCCGAGCGTATTGAACGCGGCGTTGGAAACAAAAAGCGCCCCCATGAATACGAAGAACGGCGACAGCCAACGGCAGAAAAAAACAATCAAATCGTGAGCTTCGTCCTTGGCATGGAAAAGCCTGGCAACGCCTTCGGCAAAAATGGAAAGCCCGAGCCAAGCCACCACCGTGAACGCCGTCATTGTGAGCAGCGCCAATGTGAAAGCGTCGCGAAGCCTGTCCGGCGCGCGCGCTCCGAAATTCTGCCCAAGAATTGGGCCGATCGTTCCTGAGAGCGCATAGATCGCGCCGAACGCAACGGGCACCAGACGCCCGACGATCGCCCATGCCGCAACCGCCGGATCGCCATATGCGGCAATCGCATATGTAACGTACCCGTTTGCAACCGCGGGCGCGACGTTGGTGAGCACGGCAGGTCCGGCGATACTGAGAAACGGCGGCGCATCCTGGCGCAATGTTGAAATCTTCGAACGTCCGCTCAAATTGTGAACGCGGATAACGCCGTGAAACCCGATGCCCATCATCACGAGCCGGGCCAACAGCGAGGACACCGCTGCCCCCTCGATGCCATAACCGAGATAAACGATCACCACGAGATCAAGGATCGTGTTCACGACGGCGCCGAACAGGGTCACGAACATCGCCCTGCGGGCGTCTCCGACTGACCGCAGCACCGCCGCAGACGTCATCGCCAACGCCAGAACCGGCAACGTCGGCACAAGAATTCGGAGATAAACGGCCGCGAGATCCAACGTCCGGCCGCGCGCGCCGAGCAACTCCAATAGCGGCTCGATCACCAGCCACAACGCCAGCGCCGAAATGGATCCGACGATGAACGCGATGACGTGGCAATTCGCAGAGAGGCGACGCGCGCGTATCCGCCGACCCGCACCCAGCGCCGGAGATACGAGTGCCGTTGCCGCAATCGAAAGTCCGATACCGATAGACGTCGCGAGAAACAGAATAGAACTGGCGTAGCCAACGGCCGCGACGATCGCTTCGTCACCAAGCTGCGATAGGAAGTAGATGTTGGCGAGGTCACCCGCGAAAATCGCCATCAGCCCGACAGCACCCGCGCCAGTCATGAGCAAAATGTGCCTGAGCAGTGACCCGGTCACAAACCTCGGAGCTTCCGCCAAGCGACGCCCAACACCTTCGTTCGTCATAAACTTTGGTCCTGAGGTATCGCTTTGACGCGCTTACGACGAAAGATTGCGACGCGCTTTGAAGGCCGCAGCAAGCGTTCCGTCATCGAGATAGTCGAGTTCCCCGCCGATCGGAACTCCATGAGCTAGACGTGAAACGGTTACGGTCGCCTGCGCCAACTGATCGGAAATATAATGCGCCGTCGATTGGCCTTCGACCGTCGCGTTGAGCGCCAGGATGATCTCTTTCACTTCCGGCGCAGCCGCGCGCGCAATGAGGTTTGCGATGTTCAACTGAGCAGGCCCCACGCCGTCGAGAGGCGACAAGTGACCGCCAAGAACATGGTAGCGAGACGAAACGACGTTCGCCCGTTCCAGAGCCCAGAGATCGCCAACCTCCTCGACCACGACGATCAAACTATCATCGCGCCTCGGATCGTTGCAGATGCTGCAAGGAGAAACGGTATCCAGGTTTCCGCACGTCGGACACTCGGAAATCTTGTCGACCGCCTGCTGCAACGCGTCCGAAAGGGGGATCAGCAGATCGTTACGCCGCTTGAGAAGAGCCAGCACCGCTTTGCGCGCCGAACGCGGTCCAAGCCCCGGTAAACGAGCCAGGATTTGGACGAGCCGTTCGATTTCCGGCCCTGCGATTTTGCGCGACATCTCTCAGCTTTCGAAGGAACGGCGTTCGTGACGAGATTCGATCCGCCACGCACGTACGGCAAACCCCACGATAATGCAGTGCAGGACAGAACTCGGGGCGAACGCGTCAGCCAACCGGCGGACGAACGTCCTCGCCTAAAACAGTTTCATGCCGGGAGGCAAGGGTAAGCCGCCAGTGATCTCGGCCATCTTGGCTTGCATCTCACTATCGGATTTTTGCCGCGCGTCCGCCGCCGCCGCAACGATCAGGTCTTCGAGAATCTCGACTTCGTCCGGCTTCATCAGACTTGGATCGATGCGCACGCGCCGCACCACGCCTTTGCCGTCAACGGTCAAATGCACGAGTCCGCCACCCGACTGCCCCTCAATCTCGGAGCGCTCGAGTTCCTCCTGCACTTCTTTCAGGCGGGCCTGCATCTGCCCAACCTGCTTCATCATTCCCATCAGATCTTTCATATGGTCCTCTGTACCAAGCACGGGGCGATGTCAGCGACAGACATCAGCCAGCTTCGCTTTCCTTGTCATCGCCTCGAAACATCTCGCTTCCGACTATCGATTTGATCTCCATCTTCGCATCGGGGAAAGCCTCGAGCACGGCCCGAACGGCCGGATGCGATTTTAGTTCCTCATGTTCCGCCGCCTCGCGCGCCCGCTTTACGGCGCCGATCGCGGGCTGCCCCTGCTCTTTCGACAGCACGACGACCCAGCGCCGGCCGGTCCAAAGATTGAGCTTCTCACGCAGATCGTTCGCGAGTTCCGGCGGAGCAGCCGGAAGTAGAAACAGATCGATTGAACCCGCCGCCGCGTCGAACTTCACGAGGCTGACGTCATCTTCCAGTTGGATCGTCAGCTTCACGTCGCGTTTTTCTTTGGCGAGCGCCACAACCTCCGCGAAGCTGCGCGGGTTCGCGATTCCCGGGAGCGACGTACCACCGCCCTCCTGCAAATCGCTATCGCTGGACCCGTCGTCGAAATATCCTTCGTCGCCAGTATCGAAATCGAAATCGTCCGCTGCGTCCGAATTGTCATCCGCCTCGGCCCGCGCACCGGTACGCGCTTGGTTGATAACCGGCGGAGCTTGCCGCTCTTCGCCAGAACCCGATGACGGCTGCAACGCAGGCCGGCGCGCAGGCTGTGCGCCACCGCCAAGACCGCGAACCAGTTCGTCCGGCGTCGGCAAATCGGACGTGTACGCAATCCGGATTAAAACCATCTCGACCGCAACGTCGGGATTCGGCGCGCGGTTGACGTCTTCCAGTCCCTTGATGAGCATTTGCCACGCGCGCGACAGATACGGCATCGATAGGCGACTTGCGAGATCGCTACAGCGCCGCTTTTCTTCCGTCGTCATGCCTTCGCTGGCAGGCTCTTCGCCAACTGCCTTCACGCGCGCAATCGCGTGAACCGTCTCGGCAAGATCCCCGATGACTTCATTTGCGCCGGCGCCGTCTCGATGGAGAGCGGAGAACAGCGCAAGCGCCGCCGCCGCGTCACCACGGAACAAAGCCTCTGCGAGTTCAAAAATCCGCGTCCGGTCGGCAAGGCCCAGCATGTCGCGAACTGCCGACGCGCCGACGTGGCCTTCACCCATTGCGATCGCCTGATCGAGAATGGAAAGGCCGTCACGCACCGATCCCTGCGCGGCGCGGGCGATGAGTTGTAGAGCGTCCGCATCTGCCGTGCCGCCTTCGCTCGCGGTGATCTTGGCAAAATGCTCAGCCAGCACCGGCTGATCGACGCGTCTAAGATCGAACCGCTGGCAACGAGACAGAACGGTCACCGGAACTTTGCGGATTTCCGTCGTCGCAAAAATGAATCGCACGTGGGCAGGCGGCTCTTCCAGCGTCTTCAGCAGCGCGTTGAACGCGCCTTTCGACAGCATGTGAACTTCGTCGATGATGTAGACTTTGGTGCGCGCGACCATCGGCGTGTACTGCGCACTTTCGGTCAGCTCGCGAATGTTATCGACGCCGGTATGCGAGGCCGCGTCGATCTCCAGAACGTCCGGATGCCGGCCTTCCATGATCTCTTTGCAATGCGCGCCGAACCCTTCGGGACCAGGCGGCATATCAATTGTCGGCTTGTCATAGCCCGGCGCTTCATAGTTGAGCGCACGCGCAAGAATTCGCGCCGTCGTCGTCTTGCCGATGCCGCGCACGCCGGTCAGCATATACCCCTGCGCGATCCGGCCGGAGGCAAACGCATTCCGCAGAGTCGTCACCATTGCCGATTGGCCGATCAGATCGTCGAACGTCTGCGGCCGATACTTGCGCGCCAGCACGACATACGGCTTCGCGGGCTCAGAACTCTCAGAGCGGCCGGTATCAGTTGGTGTTGTTTTCTTCGCCATATGCCCTGAGCAAAATTGACGCCCGGAGGGCGATGGAGCAAGGCGACCCGCGGCAAGCCGCGCCCCCGCAGAGGGCCGTTGGCCCGTGAGCGAATAAAGGAGGCTGGCGAACGACCCGATTCTGATCGTTAGGGCTGCTTCCTTCCGGACCTGACCCGGTTGGCGACGAATGCGTCCGCCGCCAACCTCCCGGCCTTATAATGGGCTGGCGCGCTGAAAAGTACAACCCGAACTCTGGCCGGGAAGGCGGACGAATGGGCTCCACGTTAGGACAATACGTCGCCGTATTCGAAGCGGGCTAAATGCAGCGCCCGCCGTCAACTTCCATTGCCACGCCCGTGATGAAAGCGCTCGCCGGATCGGCGAAGAACAGCGCGGCATTGGCGATATCGACGGGCTTCGACATGCGCCCGAGGGGTATCCCGGCAACGAACTTGGCGCGGTTCTCTGGCGTATCGGATAGCCCCATGAACTGCTCCAGCATCCCGGTCTCGCCGATCACCGGATTGATCGCGTTGACGCGGATATTCTTCGGCGCCAGCTCCGCCGCCATCGACTTGGTCAGCGTGATCGCCGCTCCCTTGGACCCGTTATACCAGGTCAGCCCCGGACGCGGACGGATGCCCGCCGTCGAAGCCGTCACGATAATCGACCCGCCGCCGCGCTTTTCCATCATCGGCACGACGGCAAGCGTCGTCAGATAGATCGATTTCACGTTGACAGCGTAGATCCGGTCGAACTCATCTTCCGTGACCGTCATCAGCGATTGGTTCTTATGCGTCACGCCCGCATTGTTGACGAGAATGTCGACACCGCCGAACGCGTCCGTAGCCGATGCGATCATACGCTCGACGTCATCGCGCTTCGTCACGTCGGTTGCCGTTGCGATAGCCCGCCCGGCATCCGCCCGCGCCGCTTGCGCTTCGGCGGCTGGCCCATTTACGTCGGCAAAAACGACGTTCGCGCCCTCTGCGAGAAACAACTCGGCAATGCCGAGCCCAAACCCGGACGCAGCGCCAGTGACGATCGCAACCTTACCCTGAAGCCGCATGACTAGACCGACCGCGGCAACGGAATTTGCCCGCTCGCTGCCAGTTCCGCCGCCTCGCGCCGGAACGGGCTCGCTTCGTACGTGCCGAGGATCGTCACTTCCGTGGAGAAGAACGATAACTCCTCCAGCGCAAGCTGCACGGAACGATCAACCGGATGTCCTTCGATATCGGCAAAGAACATCGTCGCATTGAACGTGCCCTCCTGCTGATAGCTTTCGAGCTTCGTCATGTTGACGCCGTTGGTCGCAAAGCCACCAAGGGCCTTGTAAAGCGCCGCCGGAACGTTGCGAACGCGGAACACAAACGTCGTCATCACCGGACCGTCGCCGGGCTCGGCGTCGTCCGGATCTTTCGCAAGAATGACGAAACGCGTGGTGTTATGCGTTTCGTCTTCCATGTCGCTCTTGAGAATTTTCAGACCATAGATTTCTGCTGCGAGGCGCGATGCGATGGCCGCCGTGGTGAGATCGTCACCTTCAGCAACAAGCCGCGCGGAGCCTGCGGTATCAGCCTCCGGCACCGGCGTAATACCGAGCTTGCGCAGCGTCGAGCGGCACTGGCCGAGCGCTTGCGTATGGCTCATCGCGCGCTTGATCGCGGAAAGGCTCGCGCCCTCCTTCGCCATCAGTTGATGGCGCACGCGCAGAAAGTGCTCCCCTACGATGTAGAGACCGGCATTCGGCAACAGGTGATGAATGTCCGCCACCCGCCCCGCGACCGAGTTCTCGATCGGGATCATCCCATACCGCGCCTCTCCAGACTTCACCGCCAAGATCGCATCCTCGAATGTCGGATAGGCGATGGCTTCGAGTTCGGGATGGGCTTCGCGCGCCGCGAGATGAGAATTCGCGCCGGGCTCTCCCTGATAGGAAATCTTCGGCGGAGAGGCGGACAGGGTGTCAGGCATGAGGATGCGGCGTCTCGGGTCGATTGTGTTGCTGAAACTACGCGGAGTCAGGGCGCGAGAAGCTGGCGGGCTCGCGCGAGGTCGGCCGGAGTATCGACACCGAGGGGAACGGTGTCAACGATCGCGACGTCGATCCGCATCTCCGCCTCCAAAGCGCGCAATTGCTCGAGCTTTTCCCGCGTTTCAAGGGCTGAGGGCGGCAGGCCCACAAACCGTTCCAGGCTCTCCCGGCGGTAAGCATAGATGCCGATGTGATGATAGAGGGGGCCGTCACCGTGGGGCGCCGTGGCACGCGTGAAATAGAGCGCCCTCAGCCGGCCCGGCGAAACCGGCGTGCCAACCACCTTCACGACGTTCGGGTTCGTCCGCTCTTCGTCGTTCGATATGACAGCCGCAAGCGTGGCGATGTCGACCCGCGCATCCTTCAGCGGAGCCACGCAGCTCTGCACTAGCTTACCGTCGAGCGTCGGCAGATCACCTTGCAGGTTGACGATAATCGCGACCTTACGCGCGGGGTCGATCGTAGAAACCGCCTCATACACGCGGTCTGAGCCCGAGGCATGATCCTCGCGCGTGAGCACCGCTTCGCCTCCGGCAGCTTTGACGGCCTCGGCGATTGCATTGCTATCGGTGGCGACAACCACACGCCCCGCATTCGCCGAAACCGCGCGACGCCAGACGTGCACGATCATCGGCTCCCCATGGATCTCCGCGAGCGGCTTTCCAGGCAAACGGCTGGCGCTCATTCGCGCCGGTATGACAATCAAAGCTTCTGCCAAAGTTTCGTGGGACATAAGACCATTTTATCGGGATTATGAGGAGGATCGGTGACAAACTGTCTCGCGAGTTTGCGCGGCATCAGGGTGTTTGCGCGCTTGCATGCCGGATGTGAGCTTATATACCTCCCAATAATCCCGTCACGAGTGATTTGAGCGGCCTGTACGCCCAACTCTTCAGCTGGCCGACACGCGGAGCGCACACATGGACCAATTCGAGTTCACGAAAATCGCTGGCTCGGTGCTCTGCGCACTGCTGCTGATCTTCGGCACCAAAACCATCATCGAGATGAACGTCGGCCATTCGCACGAGAAGCCGGGTTTTGAGCTGCCCGCTCCCGCACCTGCTGAAGGCGCAGCACCCGCCGAAGGCGCGGCTGAGGCTGCACCGGTAGACAAAGACGAAACGCCGGAGGTTCTCGCGCTGCTGCCGAAAGCAAACGCCGACAACGGCAAAGCCATCTTCAAGAAATGTCAGGGCTGCCACGTATCGGAAAAAGGCAAGGCACCGACAGTCGGACCAAACCTCTGGGACGTCGTGAATCGTCCGAAGGCGTCCTTTCCAGGATTTAATTATTCGGCAGCTATGAAAGCCAAGGGTGGCGATTGGTCATTCGAAGAGCTGGCTCACTTCCTCCACAAGCCGAAGACATACATTCCAGGCACAAAAATGGTCTTCAGCGGCCTGCCGACGCCCAACGATGAGGCAGACGTGATCGCCTATCTTGCAACGCTTGCAGATACGCCCGTTCCGCTGCCGAAATGACAGCAAGTTAACTCGCTATACGCCCCTATTTTTGCGACCCTGCCGACCTTCGGCGGGGTCGTTTTCTATTGAGATGGAGTTGTCCTCCCACCGCGGCGCCGTGCTAAGCTTGTCGCTGGGATAACAGCATAGGGATCGAACATGCGCATGCGCCTCTCGCAGTTAACCGTTCTCGCGACGGCGCTGATTTCGATCTGCCCAAGCTTCGCTTTCGCCGATACGACCAGTACGGACGGAGAGAAATGCCGCCACTCGATCTCTCTCATTGGCGAGCCGAAGTTCGGCGCCGATTTCAAAAACTTTGATTGGGTCAATCCTGATGCTCCGAAAGGCGGAAGATTACGCCAATGGGCGAACGGCACATTCGACACGCTGAATCCCGTTTCCGACAAAGGCGTGAAGGCGCTCGGACTGGGACTCATCTTCGAAGAACTGTTCACGTCGAGCTTGGATGAACCGTCGACGCAATACGGACTGATTGCCGAATGCGCATCCTATCCGGATGATTTTTCTTCGGTCACGTTCAAGCTGCGCCCCGAAGCGAAATTTCAGGACGGCCAGCCGGTAACTCCGGAAGACGTGATCTTCTCCTTCGACGAAGCGAAGAAAATCAATCCGTTTTACGGCTTCTACTACAAGAACGTCGTCAAAGCCGAAAAGACCGGCGACCACGAAGTAAAGTTCACATTCGATTCCAAGGGCAATCGTGAACTCCCGTTGATCGTCAGTCAGCTCAACATTCTGCCAAAGCACTACTGGGAAGGGAAAGACGCGTCCGGCAGGCAGCGCGATCTCTCCACCACAACGGTTGAGCCGCCGCTTGGCTCCGGTGCGTACAAGATCAAGTCCGTCGATACGAGCCGCAAGATCGTCTACGAGCGCGATCCCAATTACTGGGCCAAAGATCTGCCGGTCATGCGCGGCCAGATGAACTTCGATACGATCGAATACACGTACTATCGCGACCGCACGCCCGCATTCGAAGATTTCAAAACCGGCTCGATCGACATCTGGCCGGAAAACCAGGCCGCGGCCTGGGCAACGCAGTACAATTTCGACGCCTTGAAGAAGGGGTACGTCAAGAAGGAAGCGTTCCCCATCAAACGCGTCGCGCCGATGCAAGCATTCGTCTTCAATCTGCGGCGCAAGCAGTTCCAGGATCCGCGCGTCCGCCAGGCGTTCAATTTGCTATTCAACTTCGAAGAGACGAACAGCAAACTGTTTTACGGACTCTACAAGCGCGTCGGCAGCTTCTTCGAAAATTCCGAACTGCAGGAAGGTGGCTTGCCGCAAGGACGCGAGCTGGAAATCCTGAACGAGGTCAAATCCGAAATTCCGCCGGAAGTCTTCACGACACCCTGGGCCAACCCGGTGAATGCTGCTGAAGGCGACTACCGCAAGCACCAGCAGCAAGCGTTGAAGCTCTTCGAGGAAGCCGGTTGGAAAATTTCAAGCGAACCGGTCAACGATCCAAACTGCGGCTGGTTCTGCAGGTTCAAGCAAACGATCGGCCTTGGCTCCGCATCCACCGCACGCGCGCTCCGCAACGCCGACGGCGAACGCATGACCGTTGAATTCTTGCTGGACGGCGACACGTTCGAACGCATCGTCATGCCTTACATCAAAGGGCTTGAAGCCCTCGGCATTAAAGCCAGCGTTCGCGTTGTCGACAGCTCCCAGTACAAGCAGCGCGAAGACAAACGCGATTTCGATATCATCATCGACAACTTCGCCCAGTCCGATTCTCCCGGAAATGAGCAGCGCGATTTCTGGGGCTCGGCTGCGGCCGACAAAGATGCGAGCCGCAATACGGCCGGCATCAAGAACCCCGCGATCGACAAGCTGATCGACAAGGTCGTCTTCGCAACAGACCGCGCGGAATTGGTCGCCGCAACGCACGCGCTGGATCGTGTTCTCCTCTGGAATTACTACGTCGTACCCCAGTGGCACTATCCATTTGAGCGTCTCGCTTATTGGGATATTTTCGGACGGCCCGACAAGCAACCGTCGCAAACGGCCGGGCCCCTACAGACCTGGTGGTACGATGCCGACAAGGCAAAAACCATCGAAGCTGCAAGAGCGAAGTAGTCCCGTGCACATGAAAGCGCGAAATCTCGCAAGCATTCGCATCGGCTGCTCCGCGCTGCTTGCGCTCGCGGTCTCACTCGCATTCGCTCCAGCTGCTTCGGCTGAGCCGCGCCATGGCCTTTCCGTCTTCGGAGAGTTGAAATACCCGGCGGACTTCAAGCATTTCGACTACGTCAATCCCGATGCGCCGAAAGGCGGCCGCCTCAACACGATGGGAACAGGCGGCGCGAATACGTTCGACACCCTCAACCAGTACATTCTCAAAGGCGATGCCGCGCAGGGCCTTGAATCCCTGTTCGACTCCCTGATGGTCCGCGCGATGGATGAGCCGGATGCCGTCTACGGTCTGATCGCAAAATCCGCCGACGTCGCGCCTGACGGCATGTCCGTCACATTCAAACTTCGCCCTGAAGCAAAGTTCTCGGACGGCACTCCGGTCACCGCAGATGATGTCGTCTATTCCTTCAACGTTCTGAAGGAAAAAGGCCATCCGGCTGTCTCGATCACGTTGCGCGATGTCACCTCTGCCGAAGCGCTCGATCCCGAAACGGTGAAGTATACCTTCACCGGCGAACTGATCCGCGACCTCCCAACGACCGTCGCGCAACTGCCCGTGTTTTCGAAGGCGTTCTATTCGAGCCAGCCGTTCGACGAGACGTCGCTGAAACCGCCGCTCGGCTCCGGCCCCTACATCATCAAGGATTTCAAGCCGGGCACGTACATCCAGTACGAGCGCCGCGCCGATTACTGGGCGAAGGATCTCCCGGTCAATCGCGGCCGCTTCAACTTCGATCAAATCCGGTATGACTATTACCGCGATCGCAACATCGCGCTCGAAGCGATCAAATCCGGCCAGCTCGACCTGCGCGAGGAATTCGGCAGCGTCTCCTGGGCGACGGGCTACAACATTCCAGCCGTGAAGGAAGGCCGCCTGATCAAAGCCATCCTGCCGGACCAGCGCCCTTCCGGCGCGCAAGGATACTTCCTCAACACCCGGCGCGACCAATTCAAAGACCCGCGCGTTCGCGCCGCTTTCGATCTCGTCTTTGATTTCGAATGGTCGAACAAGAAGCTGTTTTACGGGCTCTACAAACGCACCGCCAGCTACTTCCAGAACTCGGACATGATGGCAACCGCGCCGCCGACGCCGGAAGAACTCGCGCTGGTTGAGCCGTTCAAAGACAAACTCTCGCCGGAAGTCTTCGGCCAGCCTTACACGTCACCCGTGACGGACGGCAGCGGCAACAATCGCGCGAATCTGAAGGCCGCGCGCGACCTTCTGATCTCGGCCGGATGGAAGCCCGGCGCAGGCAACATGCTGCGCAACGACAAAGGCGAAACGCTCAACGTCGAGTTCATCGAATTCGAAGAGATGTTCGAACGCATCACCGTTCCCTACGTCGAAAATTTGCGCCGCATCGGCGTGAACGCCTCGTTCCGCGTCGTCGATCCAAGCCAATACGAACGCCGGGTGAAATCGTTTGACTTCGACGCCACGACGCAGCGCTATTCGCTTCGCCTCACACCCGGCATCGAAATGCGCTCCTATTGGAGTTCGGAAGCGGCGAAGACCGACGGCTCCTTCAACCTCGCCGGAATTTCCGATCCAGTCATCGACGCATTGATCGACAAAGTCGTCGCCGCGAAATCTCGGGCTGAACTCGTCACCGCCACGCACGCGATCGACCGCGTTCTGCGTGCCGGACATTATTGGGTTCCGCACTGGTACAAAGGATCGTATTCGGTGGCCTACTGGAACAAATACTCGTTTCCGGCCGTGCAGCCCAAGTATGATGCCGGCATTCTCGACACCTGGTGGTTCGACGCGAAGAAAGCCGAAGCTCTGAAATCCGGATCGCCTGAAACTCAGCCCAAAGAACAGACGGCAAAGCCCTGATGGCCAGCTATCTCCTGAAACGCCTGCTGCTCGTCATCCCGACGCTGTTCGGCATCATGCTCTTTTCTTTCATCATCATTCAGTTCGCGCCGGGCGGCCCGGTCGAACGGATGATCGCGGAACTGACCGGACATTCCTCCTCGCTGCTCAATCGGATGGGCGGCGGCGGGGGCGATGCTTTGGGCGGCGGCGCGACCGGCGCACAGCTTGGCGCCGGAGCAGACAACATCACCTCGAAATATCGCGGCGCGCAGGGCCTCGACCCGGCATTCATCAAAAGCCTCGAAAAGCAGTTCGGCTTCGATAAGCCCGCGCACGAACGCTTCTTCCTGATGATGAAGAACTTCATCACCTTCGATTTCGGCAAAAGCTATTTCCGCGACGTCTCCGTGCTGCAGCTCATAAAAGAGAAGCTGCCCGTCTCCATCTCGCTCGGCATATGGATGACGCTACTGACGTACCTGATCTCGATCCCGCTCGGCATTCGCAAAGCCGTGCGCGACGGCGAGCCATTCGACACTTGGAGCAGCGCCGTCCTCGTCATTGGTTACGCAATTCCCGGCTTCCTGTTCGCGGTGCTACTGCTGATTTTGTTCGCAGGATCGTCGTTCTTCCAGTGGTTCCCGTCGCGCGGACTGTTCTCAGACAACTGGGATCAGCTTTCGACGTTCGGCAAGATCACCGACTACCTCTGGCACTTGACGCTGCCGATCATCGCAATGGCAATCGGCTCATTCACCGCCATGACGTTCCTGACGAAGAACTCGTTCCTCGATGAAATCCGCAAGCAATACGTCGTCGCCGCACGCGCCAAGGGCTTGACGGAAAATCAGGTGCTCTACGGACACGTGTTCCGCAACGCCATGCTGCTCGTGATCTCCGGATTTCCCGCGGCCTTCATCAGCGCGTTCTTCTCCGGCGCGCTGCTAATCGAAACAATCTTCTCGCTCGACGGTCTCGGCCTGCTGTCGTTCGAGAGTATCGAGAAACGCGATTACCCGGTCGTCTTCGCTTCGCTCTATATCTTCTCGCTCGTTGGTCTGTTCGTCGGCATCCTCTCGGATTTCGTCTACACGCTCGTCGATCCGCGCATTGACTTCGAAACGCGTGAGGTCTGAGCCATGGATCAGAAGACCGAAGAACGCATCGAAACCACAGCGGGAACGACGGCTCCGCCAGCACCCCAACGCTCTCGCTGGCAGCGGTTCCGCCGCCGCTTCACGCTGTCGCCTGTTAACCGGCGCCGTCTCGAACGCTTCAAAGCGCACAAGCTCGGTTACCGCTCGTTCCAGGTTTTCATGGCGCTCTTCCTGGTGACGCTGTTCGCCGAATTCATCGCCAATGATCGCCCCCTCCTTGCCAGCTACAAGGGCGAGATCCTGTTCCCCGTTCTGGTCGACTATCCGGAAGAAAAGTTCGGCGGCTTTCTTGCCATCACTGACTACCGTACGCCCGACATCCAAAACGAGATCAACGCAAACGGCTGGATGCTCTGGCCGCCGATCCGATATTCCTACGACACGATCAACAAGGATTACCCTGGCCGCATCGGCGACAACGGCATCTGCCTCGGCTATCCCGCACCGCCTCCGTGGGCATCCTCAATGAAGCTTTGCGAAGCGCCTGCCGATCAGGTCGCCCGCTATCGCCAGCTCGGAAACACCAACTGGCTGGGGCTCGACAACCAGGGCCGCGATGTCGTCGCGCGTATCATCTATGGCTTCCGCATCTCCGTGCTGTTCGGCCTGATCTTGACGGTCATATCGTCCGCGCTCGGCGTGCTCGCTGGCGCGGTGCAAGGCTACTTCGGCGGCAAGGTGGACCTGATCTTCCAGCGCGTACTCGAAATCTGGAACTCGATTCCGGAACTGTTCGTGCTGCTGATTATCTCATCGCTGTTCATACCGGGCTTCTGGACGCTGCTCGGCATTCTGCTTGTCTTCAGCTGGACGTCTCTCGTCGGACTTGTGCGCGCGGAATTTCTGCGCGGCCGCAATCTGGAATATGTCCGAGCCGCACGCGCGCTTGGCCTTTCCGACTGGCAGATCATGTTCAAGCACCTGCTGCCGAACGCAATGATCGCCACGCTCACGTTCTTGCCGTTCAAGCTGTCCGGCGGCATCGCCGCGCTGACCGCACTGGACTTCCTGGGCCTCGGCATGCCGCCCGGCTCGCCATCGCTCGGCGAGCTTCTGCTGCAAGGCAAGAAACACCTCGAAGCACCATGGCTCGGAATATCGGGCTTCGTCGCGGTCTCGATTATCTTGTCGCTCGCGATCTTCATCGGCGAAGCGGTCCGCGACGCGCTCGATCCCCGCAAAACCTTCAGGCAGAACTAGACGATGTCCGAAAACACCGCCCCACTCGTCGACGTTCAAAACCTCTCCGTTGCTTTCGGACACGGCGCGGACGCGGTTACGGTCGTCAAGAACGTGTCCTTCAACGTCGGCAAGGGAGAAACTGTGGCTCTCGTCGGCGAGTCGGGATCGGGCAAAACCGTTTCTGCCATGTCGATCCTGCGCCTTCTGCCGAACTCCGCCTCACATCCGTCGGGCGAGATCCTGTTCGAAGGCAAGGACATCCTGAAGGCCAACGAAGCCCAACTCCGCGCCATCCGCGGACGCCGCATCTCGATCATCTTCCAGGAGCCGATGACGACGCTCAATCCACTGCACACCATCGAGGTGCAGGTTGGCGAGATCATCAAGCTGCACCAAAAATTATCTGACAAAGACACCCGCGCCCGCGTCATCGAGCTTCTGAGCAAGGTCGGCATCCGCGATCCCGAGAAGCGCCTGAGCGCCTATCCGCACCAACTCTCCGGCGGCCAGCGTCAGCGCGTGATGATCGCCATCGCTCTCGCCAACGAACCCGACCTCCTGATCGCTGACGAACCGACCACCGCACTCGACGTCACGATTCAGGCGCAGATCCTCGAGCTCCTGAAGGTTCTGCAGAAAGAGATGGGCATGGCGATGCTGCTCATCACGCACGACCTCGGCATCGTGCGGCGCATGGCAGATCGCGTTTACGTCATGCAGAACGGCGAAATCGTTGAGACGGGCCCGGCGGAAGACGTGTTCACCGCGCCGAAGCACCCCTACACGCGCCACCTCCTCGCTGCCGAACCGAAAGGCATGCCGCCCTCCACCGACGACACACGGCCCGTCATCGTAGAAACAGACAATCTCAAGGTCTGGTTTCCGATCAAGAAGGGCTGGCTTCAGAAGACGGTCGATCACGTCAAAGCCGTTGATGGCCTGTCGCTAAAACTCAGGGCTGGCGAAACGCTGGGCGTCGTCGGTGAATCCGGTTCCGGCAAGACCACCCTCGGCCTCGCGATCCTCCGGCTGCTCTCATCCGAAGGCCCCATCGCCTATGTCGGCAAACGCATCGACGGCTTGACCAACAAGCAGATGCGTCCGCTGCGTAAGGAAATGCAGATCGTCTTTCAAGATCCCTACGGCTCGCTGTCGCCGCGGCTGACGGTCGGCCAGATCATCGAAGAAGGCCTGCTGATTCAGAACCCCGAACTCGATGATGAGCAGCGGCGCGAACGCGTCAGCGCTGCTTTGACTGAGGTCGGCCTCGATCCGAACGCGCAGGATCGCTACCCGCACGAGTTTTCCGGCGGCCAGCGCCAACGCATCGCCATCGCACGCGCCATGGTGCTAAAGCCGAAGTTCGTCATGCTCGACGAACCGACGAGCGCCCTCGACATGAGCGTGCAGGCGCAGATCGTAGATCTGCTTCGCAGCCTTCAGAACAAGCACGGCTTGGCATACCTCTTCATCAGCCACGATCTTCGCGTCGTCCGCGCGCTTTGTAACTACGTCATCGTCATGCGCAACGGTAAGGTCGTCGAAGAAGGCCCCGCGCGCGAAATATTCGAGCATCCGACGGACGACTATACGAAGGCGCTCCTCGCAGCAGCGCTCGATATCCGCGTCGCCCACCGGGCCGCGCTCGCAACCTGAGGGAGACGCCCATGGCACTTCCGAAAATCGTCCACTACCACGCGCCAAATACCCGCTCGTTCACGATCCGCTGGCTCTTTGAAGAACTGGGCTCGCCGCCGCACGACCTCAAAGTGCTCAACATGAAAAAGGGCGAGCACAAATCGGCCGAGTTCCTTGCCATCAACCCGATGGGAAAGGTGCCGACGGTAACCGCAGACGGAACGCCCGTAACCGAAGTCGGCGCGATCGCGATCTTCCTTGCCGATCTCTATTCCGATGCGAAGCTCGCGCCAGAGGTCACCGATCCCGCACGCGGCACCTACCTGCGTTGGATCGTCTTCAATCACGCTGCGATCGAACCTGCCGTTATGGACAAAGCGCGCAACACGCCTGCCGGGTTTCCGTCATCGGCGCTTGGATACGGCTCATACGACGATACGGTGAACGCTCTCGCCGCCGCCATTGGCAACGGCCCCTATGTTCTGGGCGACCGCTTCTCCGCCGCCGATGTCGTCATCGGCTCCGCCGTGCGATACCTGACGATGTTCAAGCTTCTCCCCGAGAAACCTGAGTTCTCAAGCTATATCGAACGCATGACGAGCCGCCCGGCATTCAAGAGCGCACTCGCGAAAGACGAAGAGCTGGCAAAGGCGCTCGCATCCTGAAATTGTCACCTCTTCCCGCAATCGGCAGATCGGCTATTCTCCGACATCCAAGCCGCTGATGCAGGAACACACGATGCTGCCAGATGACGTCTTCCGTGAGCGCCTCGAAAGCACTCTGGTCGAACTCGAAACCTGGGCCGAAACCACGCGCCACTGCGCCGACATCGACATCGGTGCCTCACCGCGTTACTGGCGCATCGAGGTGGTGCCGCATTTTTCGGGGGCGTGTCCGTTCGCTCTGATGCTGAGCGCCAACCAGACGTTCACGCTCGAGCTTGCGGGCGAACGCCATTCCGATCTCCCAATCGAACACTTCGACCTGTTCCCGCGCCTCGCCCGCGCCGTCAGGGTTGGAAACGTCGAACGCATCGAAACGCTGAACGCGCTGACGAAAGTTCTTCTCATGGTCGAGATGCGCGTTTCGCTTGGCGACAACCGAGACTGGATCGGCCAGCGCCGCATCGTTCCGCAGAATCTCGACGTACTGCTCGACTCTGAAGAGCGCACCGCTCACCGCTTTCTTGCCTACGAACGCTAATCAGGCCAGCAGAACGCGCTTGGAATGGTCAGACAGCCGCTTCACGGCAACGATCGGCCCCACAGCCTTCCCAATGCGCAGCGCAGCCTCCGGTAATGGTTCGAGCGCCACCAGCATATGGTGCGAATTCGCGTGAACCATAAGCACGGCATCGATCATGATACCGACGTGCCCCTTCCAGAACACGAGATCGCCGCGCGTCAGGCCCTCGAAATCTCCGGAAACCGCAACCGACTCGCCAAGCTCCAACTGCTGCATATCGCTATCCCTGGGCGCCGTATGTCCGGCTGCAAGGAGCGACGTCTGGACGAGGCCGGAACAATCGATGCCAACATGCGTGCGCCCACCCCAAAGATAGGGCGTACCGATAAAGCGCTCTGCGATCTCAACGAAATCACGCGCATATCGCTCGACTGGCGCAGCGTGCCGCGTGAAGACAAAGCCGCCGTTTTCCAGTTTGAGAAAATGCTCGTCGCCAGACTCCGCGGCCAGATACGCATTGAGCGCGAGATGCATGATCGGCGGAGATTTGATATCTGGCGCACGATAGACGAACGTACCGAGCGTCTGCACACGATGCGTCGGCCGAACGGTACCGCGCCGCACCGTATCGGCAGGCAGATAGCCAACGTAACCATCACGGCCAAGCTGCACCCAGGCCCAGCCGCCTTGCTCGTCGTAGATCGTAACCGGCTCACAGAAGAGCGCTTCCGTCTCGAATGCCCGCGCGGCATCAGGAGCTTTGCGCAGCGGAACAGCGGCACGAACAACCGTTCCCGCCTCGCCCGTCACATATCGCTCGGCCTTGACTGCCCCTTCGAGGGCCTTCGAAGCAAGATCGGGCCGGAAAACATTGCGCCGCGGGTCGAGCGCGCGCGGCGGAGGTTTATTCACCTTGGGACTCACGCCTGAAGCTCCCGTCGCAATTGCGCGATCACGGCCCGCGCGCTTTGAGGCTCACCGCCTTTCGGCCCAAGCGGACGCGGCGCCGGGCGCCAGCCATAAAGATCGAAATGGGCGAAACGCCGGGCCTTGCTAACAAACCGTTTCAGAAACAGCGCCGCAGTAATCGCACCGGCAAACGGCGACTCCCATACGTTGTTGATATCCGCAACGCTGCTGTCGAGATGCCGATTGTATCCATCCCAGAGCGGCATACGCCACACGGGATCGCCAATCGCGGCGGCAAGCGGCGGCAACTCCGCGGCCAAACCTTCATCGTCGGTGAAGAACGCGGGAAGGTCGGGACCAAGCGCACTTCGCGCCGCGCCCGTTAGCGTCGCGAAAACAAAAATGCTCTCCGGCTCTTCGCTGTCCGCCAGCGCCAGCGCATCCGCCAGAACTAGGCGACCCTCAGCATCCGTATTACCAATCTCGACGGAAAGGCCGCCGCGGCTTGCCAGCACATCTCCGGGACGGAACGCATCCCCGCCGATGGAATTCTCCGCCGATGGGATCAACACACGCAGCCGGCAATCGAGCTTTTCGGACATGATCATATGCGCAACGGCAAGCGCTGTTGCTGCTCCGCCCATGTCCTTCTTCATCAGCAGCATGCCGCTCGCCGGCTTCACATCGAGACCGCCGGTGTCGAAGCTGATGCCCTTGCCAACAAGCGTGATTTTCCGCGCGTCCTTCGAGCCCCACGTCAAATCGATCAATCGCGGCGGCCTTGGGCTGGCGCGCCCAACAGCGTGAATGAGCGGATAGTTCTGTTCGAGAAGTGCATCGCCGACAACGGACGTAACCCTCGCGCCATGCCGCTCCGCCAACTCACGCACAGCGTCTTCGATCTCCGCTGGACCCATATCGGATGCAGGCGTGTTGATGAGATCGCGGCCGAACCAGATGCCTTCCGCCGTGGAAATGATCCGCTCCGCATCCGCGCCATCGAAACGGAGTCTGGCAGGCTTCGCGTTCCCATTCTTCTGCGCACGATAGCGTTTGAAAGCATACGCACCGAGCGCCCAGCCCAGCAACGCAGCTTCACGGTCCGACGTTTCCGTCGCCAGCGCGTAGACGCCGCTTGGTAACGCCTGCGCGAGCAGCCCCATGGCAAGTTCCGACGGTCCGCTCGGCTCACCCTGCTGACCGTCACCCAGCCCGAAGACAACGGCGCCGATTCCGCCGTCCGCATTCGGGATCAACACATGCCGCTTGGCCGCTCCTGAAAACTTTTGCGCGCCGAGCCACGCCCGCTGGCGCGCATCGAGCCCGGCAAGCGCATCCGGATCGGACGAACGTGAAAGATAAACCGGAATATCCGAGGGCTCCCCGGCCCCCATCTCGAAAACATCCCGAACCGACCAAGCAGTAGTTTGAACCATCGCACCCATCGCTCGCTTCATATCTCTCCATCCAACACGGAGTCCGCCCATCGCCGCAAGCCGGTGGCTCGCGGCGTAAGGGCTGAGTTGCATCAGCTATCACGACCGGGAGCAGAACCTTAAGCGTTTGTTGACGCGTGCCCCGGAAACTGACGCTCAAAGATTCGCTGGCGTTGGACCGCGAATCCCCGCCACGGAGACGACCCCAATGCGCACCGCGCGCCCCAATTTCGCTGCCTTAGCATACCGCAAAGCGCCCCCGTTTGGCGTTCTCGCCAGCGTAACCGCCGCACTGATGCTGAGCGCCTGTTCGGCTTCGCCGGACCTCCTAAAGCAGGTCGCGCTGAAGTCTGAAACGCCCGCGCCGACCGAAAGCGAGCCCAAAACGCCGCAAACGGAACTGCAGCGCGCGACCACCTACTGGGGCGCGGAATACGCCAAGAAGCCGACCGAAGTTCAGCCCGCGATCAATTACGCGAAAAACCTGAAAGCGCTCGGCGAAAAGCGTAAAGCGCTCACCGTGCTGCAGCAGGCAAGCACGATTCACGGCAACGATCCCCAGCTCGCAGGCGAATACGGACGCCTTGCGCTGGAACTCGATCAGGTGAACGTCGCGAGCCAGCTTCTCGCAGCAGCCGATGATCCGACGAAGCCTGATTGGCGCGTCGTCTCGGCGCGCGGAACCGTTTTGGCGAAGCAAGGCAAATACGGCGAAGCGATCCCCTATTACGAACGCGCCCTTACGATCGCGCCCGACAACCCGTCGGTTATGAGCAACCTCGCGATGGCTCACGCAATGATGGGCGATCCGAAGACGGCCGAGCAGATCCTCCGCCAGGCTTCAACCACGCAAGGGGCCACGCCGAAAGTCCGCGAGAACCTCGCGCTGGTCCTCGGCCTGCAGGGGCGTTATGAGGAATCGAAATCGATCGCATCCAGCGTTCTGCAAACAGACGTCGCTTCAGCAAACGCCAGCTACCTGAAGCAGATGGTTCGCCTCGATGCAAAGACGGAGATGCCGGACGCCAAGAGCTTCGCGGCTCAAACTTCCGTTGCACGCGCCGAAACCCCGCCACAGCCGCGCGCTGCCGAAGTTCAGTTGGCAACCGCCGTAAAACCGTTGCCCGCGTCTCCGAGCCTCTGGGAGACGACAAGTCTTTCCGATCCGGTGCCTGCCGCTGGCAGCAGCCGCGGCTTCTGATTGAAACCGCACTCTCGAAGGTCACAACGCAATTTCAACGCCTCCGTTCTTCGGAGGCGTTTTGCTTTGTGCAACCGAAGCTGATCTCACTGACGAAACCTCGCGCTCCCGGCCAAACAAGAAAAGCCCCGGCCGGATCAACCGGTCGGGGCTCAACGCAACACCATACCTATGCGCGGCAGCGCGCTTATTTATCGAGAGCCATGTAGCTCATCGCCGCTGGTCCAAGAATGACGATAAACAGCACCGGCAGAAAGAAGACGATCATCGGCACCGTCAGCTTCGGCGGCAACGCGGCGGCCTTGCGTTCCGCTTCCGATTGACGAATTTCGCGGTTCTCCTTGGCCATCGTCCGAAGCGCCTGGCCTACCGGCGTACCGTAGCGTTCAGCCTGAGCCAGCGCCGTTGCAACGCCCTTCACGCCCGGCAGACCTGTGCGCTTTGCGAGATTATCGTAAGCCTGCCGACGGTCCTGCAGATACGAAAGTTCCGCCGTTGTCAGCGTCATTTCTTCGGCAAGCTCGATCGACTGCGGTGCGATTTCTTTGCCAACTTTACCAAATGCCGCCTCGACCGACATGCCCGACTGCACGCAGATCAAAAGCATATCGAGCGCGTCGGGAAACGCCTGCTGGATCGATTGTTGGCGCTTCTGCACACGGTTCGAGATGAACATATTCGGCACGTAAAAGCCGAGAAACCCCGCACCGAATGCAATACCGGCGTTGATCATCGGCGGGTAATCGGTCTCGTAGACGAAGTACAAATAGAACAGCGCAAAGAAGAACATCGCAATCGGCGCAACCACGCGGAAGAACATGAAGCGCACGATATTGCCTTCACCGCGCAAACCAGCGCGCTTCAAGTTCTCGCGGATTTCGTCGTTATCGAAACGCTCGCGCAGCCGCAATTCATCAACGATGCGCTGCATGAAGCCTTTGGACGTATACCGCAGGCGGCCTGCGCCTTGCCGCTCCTTCGCCGCCATATCCGCAAGGCGCACCGAACGCATCTTGCTGCGCTCGATTGCCATTTCCTTCATGCGGCGGTTCATCTGATCCCGCTGCAACATCGGCATGGCAACGGTCAGCACGGTCGCGAACACACACAGCGCAGCAAGCATCGTCACGATGAACTGCGGGTTCATGACGATATCGATGAAGTCGCTCATTGTTGCGCCGCCTGTAGCATTCGCATTCGCCGCTCGAGTCTAGAATTTAAAGTTGATCATCTTCTTCATGATGAGAATGCCGAACGACATCCACATCGCTCCGGCTGCCAACAAGAAGTTGCCCGTAGTTGTTGTAAACAGCGGCATGATGTAGTCGGGCGTCGTCACGAAAACCATGAACATCACGCCTGGTGGCAACGATGCCAAAACCATGGCCGAAGCTTTCGCTTCAGCAGAAAGGGCCTTGACCTTCATCGCCAGCATGTGGCGGTCGCGCAGAACACTCGACAAGTTGGAAAGCGCTTCCGAAAGATTGCCGCCCGCCTGCTGCTGAATGCCGATGACGATTGCAAGAAAGCGCACCTCCGAAATCGGCATCGTTTGGCACATACGATCAAGTCCCTCGCTGAGCGGCACACCCAACCTCTGCTGCTCAACGAGATTTTTGAACTCGCCCGCCAGCGGCTCGCCGCTTTCGCGCGCAATCACCTGCAAACATTCGTTGAGCGGCAAACCAGACTTGACGCCGCGAACGACAACGTCGATCGCGTTGGCCAGCTGAGCGGTAAACTTCGCCTGGCGCCGCCGTATCATCCGATTGAGAATCCAGCGCGGAAGACCAAAGCTGCCGACAAATAGCGCAACGATCGCAACGGGTAGTGGCGCGTCTAACAGGAACATCGCGACACCAGCCAAGACCAGGCCAACGGTCGCGCTGATGATGTAGAAATCACGCGGGCTTTGCGTCAGACCCGCGCGCTCCAGGCGCAAGCCCATCGTCACTTTCTTGTCGGACTTCTGTCGCTCCTCCATCTCCTTCAGCGTTTCAGCAACCGAACGCTTGCGGTTGTTCTGGATCTCTCCAAGAACTCCGCTGGTGCGACGGTTGCCACCGACAACAGATTCGAAACGCTTGTCCTTCTGGCGATCCCCGGAAAAGTACGGAAACGCAATTGCGTAAACACCGCCGGCAAACGCAAGCGCCGCGAAGAGCGGCACCAGCAAGGAAATCAAGCTGCCATCACCCATTGCGATCGCCTAAAGGATTGCCGTTGTTGTCCATTATTTCCGATTCCGCCAAGGCGCGCGCAAGGCGTTCGGTCTCGTTGTAGTATTCCGCGCGCTCCCAGAGGCGTGGGCGCGCGATACCTGTAGAGCGGTGATGTCCGATCAGCTTGCCATTCGCATCTTCGCCCGTCACCTCGTAAACGAGCAGATTTTGCAGCGTCACCGTTTCCTCTTCCATGCCGAGAACTTCGGTGATGTGCGTAATCTTTCGCGAACCATCACGAAGGCGCGACGCCTGCACGATGAGGTCGACAGACCCGCAGATCATCTCGCGTATGGTTTTTACAGGCATCGAATAGCCGCCTTGCATAATCATGGATTCAAGACGGCTCAGAGCTTCGCGCGGACTATTCGCGTGTAGCGTACCCATTGAGCCATCGTGGCCCGTGTTCATCGCCTGCAGAAGATCGAATGCTTCCGGTCCGCGGACCTCACCGACGATAATCCGCTCAGGTCGCATACGCAGGCAGTTCTTGATGAGATCGCGCATGCGAATCTCACCTTCCCCTTCGATATTCGGCGGCCGTGTTTCAAGCCGCACAACATGGGGCTGTTGCAGCTGAAGTTCCGCAGAGTCTTCGCATGTGATAATGCGCTCGTCGTGATCGATCGAACCGGTAAGGCAGTTCAACAGCGTCGTTTTACCGGAGCCCGTGCCGCCCGAAATGATAACATTGCAGCGCACACGGCCAACGATTTCGAGAAGCACCTTCGCTTGCGGCGTGATCGACCCGAACTTGACGAGCTGCTCGAGGCGCAAGCGATCCTTCTTGAATTTTCGGATCGTCAGAGCTGGGCCATCGATCGCAAGCGGCGGCGCAATGACGTTGACGCGCGACCCGTCAGGAAGACGCGCGTCGCAGATCGGACTGGATTCATCAACCCGACGTCCAACTTGGCTGACAATTCGCTGACAGATATTCATCAGCTGCTGATTGTCGGCGAAGCGCACGCTTGTCTTGATGACCTTGCCGTTGACTTCGATAAACGTAGCACCCGCACCGTTGACCATGATGTCAGCGATGTCGTCACGCGAAAGCAGCGGCTCCAGCGGCCCGTATCCGAGAACGTCGTTGCAGATGTCTTCGAGCAGTTCTTCCTGCTCAGCGATCGACATCACGACGTTCTTGATCTGAATGATCTCGCTAACGATGTCGCGGATTTCTTCGCGTGCCGCCGTCGTATCCAGCTTCGCAAGCTGGGTCAGATCGATCGAGTCGATCAGCGCGTTGAACACCGTCGTTTTAACGTCGTAGTACTCTTCAGAATGCTTGCGACGCACCTCTTCCACGGGCTCGGGCTTCGGCTGCTTCGCTGGCGCAGCAGGCGCCGCTTGCCGCGGCTCAGCAACAGCTGCCGGCGAATTCGGTGTAGAAACCGGAACGCCAACACGCACCGGAGTAACGGGATCGTTCGAACGCCTGCCGAACATGATGACGTCCTTAACGCTTGAGCTTCAACTTATCGAGAAACGGCGCGATTGCACCGAGACGTGAATTTGGCTTTTCGATTTTGACGCCGCGCCGCGTGACCTTCTGCGCGATTTCGAGGAACTTCTCCGTGGCTTTTGCCTTCGGATTGAGCTCTGCGATCATCTGCCCGTTGTTGGCGGCCTGACTGAACGTTTCGTAGTCGTTGTCGATGACGCTCATTACCTTGAGATCAAGCGCCTGCTCGAACTCCTTGAGCGTGATTTCCTGACGCTTCGGCACGTTCGCCATATTGAGAATGATATGCGGCTTGCTGTCGTTCTTCCGCGAGGTCTTCAACAGATCGACGATGTTTTTCGCGTTGCGGAGGTTTGCAAGATCGGGAACCGCGGTGATCACCACCTCGTCCGCTTGCAGCAGCACACGCTTCGTCCAGACCGACCACCCATGTGGAAGATCCACGGCGACGAACGGTACGTTCTGGCGCACCACATCGAGAACCGCATCGCACGCATCCGGCGAAATTTCGTAGTCGCGATCGATAACGACTGGCGCCGCGAAGATCGAAAGCCGCTCGGAGCATTTCGTCAGCAAGCGATCCAGCAATTGATCGTCGAGGCGTTCTGGCGCCGCCAACGCGTCGGCAATGCCCTGAACAGGATCCTGATTGAAATCGAGACCCGTGGTGCCAAACGCCAGATCGAGATCCGCAATCGTAACGTTCGTGTTCAATGTCTCCGACATCGTCCAAGCAACGTTATGGCAGATCGTCGAAGAGCCAACGCCGCCCTTTGCGCCGATGAAAGCAAAGACATGCCCGACCGGATCGGTGTCGGGATTATTGTAGAGATTGGAGATGCTCTCCATCACGCCAATCGGCGTGACCGGCGCAACGAGGTATTCACCGACGCCGCGTTTCAATAGCTCACGATAGAAAAGAACGTCGTTGTGGCGGCCAACCACGATCACCTTCGTTCCGGGGTCGCAGCTCTCTGCGAGCCGATCAAGCTCTTCGATCAGCTGTCCGCCGGAGAGATTGCTGTCGATGATGATGAGGTTCGGCGTCGGGCTATCCATATAGTGGCTGATCGCCGCCGCGATGCCACCCATGTGGACGCTGAGATGCGCCTTCGCCAGCCGCCGATCATCGGCCGCAAACTGTAACGTATCCGCCACGTTTGGATCGTCGCAGAATGCCTGGATCGAAATGCGCGGGATGGGACGCGCACGATCGCTCGGGTGCAATTCCAGCCCCCCATCGTCGATGATGTCTCCACCGTCGTAGGATTGCGCGTTCTGGGCCATATCGTTTCGCTACCTCAAATCAATCCGCGATTCGGACCTTCGTCACTTCTTCTTTCGCCCCGAGCGTCTCGCCCTTCACATACTTGCCGTACATGTCATCGCGACGGTTTGAATCGCGCGGGCTCATCGTGCGTGGGCCAAGAAGATCGGCCGGGTTCGCAACCATGACCGCGAGATTTCGCTGACCCGAACATCCCATGTTGGGGTAAGGCGTGTTCTGGTAGGCGCGCGCCAGATTTTCGGACCAGTTCAATCCGCAGTCGGGCGCATCGGCGACATAGCGCATGTACGAGATCCGTAGCGGCGCTTCGCGCGTATTCGCGTGATACGCTTCGATCGAGATCGACGATTCCGAATATCCGCTGGACAGCATCAGCCGACGGACATCCTCGGCCGCGTCAAGCGCCGCGCCTTCATTCGCAGACCCTCCCGGCGCTGCAATGACGAAGCGGCTATTGCCAGCGTCACCCGCGCGATTGCGACTGATGAAATCGACCACGCGTCCCCGCTGAGCCGACGTCAAACCGCTCGATCCTCTGGCCACGCTGAGATTGAGATTGGCCGGCTGCTGCGAAACCAAAATCGGGTGACGCTGCTCCGGATCAATCAACTGCCAGCCCGCAACCTGCGGTCCTGCGCGATCGTGCTGGCACCCTCCCAGAAGCGGAAGAATAGCGAGGGCGACAACCTTGGCCCACACCATGCGGGCACCATGAGGTTCGCGGATATTTGTAATTTCGCTGCTCATTGCTGCGTCTCCGGAACCTTATTATTCGACGATAAAGCCGTAATCGCCCTTCAGACCGCCAGAAGGAGCGTTCTCGCCCTTGCCGTAGATCCGATTGAGATGGCCAAGGAAGTCTGCCTTGAGATCGGTCGCCGGATAGAGACCGTCCGTCGGCGTTGCGAGCTGCTGACGCGAAACGGGCTGCACGAGATACGGCGTGACGATGACGACGAGCTCGGACTCTTCATTCTGGAAATCGCGGCTGCGGAACAGCGTACCGAGGATCGGAATGTCCTTCGCACCGGGGAAGCCGTCGATGTTGTGCTGCATCTTCGTCGAGATCAAACCAGCAAGAGCCAGCGATCCACCGGACGGCAGTTCGACGACAGTCTTCGCCTGGCGGGTATCGAACACCGGATTGTTCGCGATGTAGTTCGCAATATCGCTGACGCTCGTATCGATCTTGAGGCTGATGCGCCCTTCGGTCAGAACAACCGGCGTAAAGCTCAACTGCACGCCGAATTTCTTGAACGCGACCGAACTGACACCCGACTGCGTATCGATTCCGGTGACGTAAGGCACTTCGCCACCCGCCAGAAACTCTGCAGGTTCACCCGAAATTGCAGTGAGGTTGGGTTCTGCAAGCGTACGGATCAGACCGTCGCGCTCGAGCGCGCGGATTGCCGATTGAATGTTGTTGCTGCCGTTGCCCCAGCCGGAAATCAAACCGCTGTTGCCAACCGAGTTCGTACCGGGGCCAGAGTTATAAACGCACATCGCTCCTGCCGCGCATGCGCCGCTGGCAGCTGTCGAAAGTCCGAACGCTGGCAGCTGGCCAAGGCCCTGGGAGGACGAAATCGGGAATGAGTTCGCTGTCAGAAGCGTTGTCGCGAAGCTTCCGGATTGAAGCATGCCACCAAGGTTGACACCCAACTGCTTGAGCAGCGTGCGCTTCACTTCGGCAACGGTAACCTTGAGCATCACCTGCTCTTCGGCTTCCACCGTGAGCATGTTGATGACGGTATCCTGCGTGGACGTCTGCGATTGCGCGTCGGTCGAAATCGCAATCCCTTCCGTTTGCTTCGACTTGTTCGAAACATCGTATTGGACGTTGGCAAACTGCCGGGCGAGATCGGCCGCGCGTACCGAGTCCGTCGGATTCTTGACCGAGCCCGTGAGCACGACGGACTGATTGAGCATCTCGACTTTGATGCGCGAACCGGGGATCAGCCGGTTCAGCAGGCTTTCAATCCCGGCGGTCTCACGCTCAACGTAGATTTCCATCGTCGCGAATTGCTCGCCCGAGGAATCAAAGAAGAAAGCGTTTGCCTCGCCGACTTTCCGCGCGAGAAGAAAAACGCGGTTGGAGCTGAGAACCACGGCATCGACAGCCGACGGGTTCGACACCATCACGTCGCGCACATCGCGCGGAAATTCGAGAAGAACCGACTTGCCCAAGCCGATCTTTATATCTCGACGGCCCTCTTCACCGACACGGATGAAGGACTGGTGCTGACCAGCTGAGGCCATTTCGCGCGCCGACTGTGGCGAGCCCGATTGGGGCCCCGCCAGAGCAACTGGAATGGCGATAAGCATCGCCGGCACGAGCACAGCGAGTGCGCATGCAGCAGAGCGCTGCAGGAGAGTATTTAGGGCGCGCATGTAATTCCAACCTTGTGACGACCACTGACTCACACTGACTCAGTTCACGCCATACACACGCGACTTGGCACCATACCGAACTATACGAACTGAATTATTATCCTCGGGCTTATTGAGATTCAGTCCACCCGCACGCTCAGGATCCGACGACAGGTCGGCAACGCTTCTGAGCGACAGAGTGATTTCACCCATGGAATTCGCGAGAGCCATCATCTCAGCCTGACGCGGCATCAGTTCGAGCGTGGCCGTCGAAGCGGACATATCGGCCGCCTTCTTACCTTCCTTGATCTCGATCTGCTGCCCGATCGCAATGACGCGAACGTTGCGGAACAGAGTGTCGGAGATCGTCTGATCCTTGCCGCCGCGGCTCCGCATCTGCCGGATCAAAATCACGTCGACATGATCGTTCGGAAGAATCAGGCTTCCAGCAGCCGTCTCGGCTTTGATCTTGGTCGAAATCGCGCGCATGCCCTGAGGCAGGATCGCGGCAAGAACGCCACCCTGACCTGCCTTGATGAGCTTCTGTGCGGTAATCGGTTCACCCGCCAGCAGCGCCGAGCGCGCGACAGATCCCGAAATCTCGCGCATCCGCGAAAGGCCGCCATTCTCTTTGGTGATGTAGGCGCGCGACGTCGCCTTCACAGGCCACGAAACCCAGCGGAAGTGACCTTCATTCACGATCTGCCCGACCGGAATATCGGTACCGGCAACGAGAACTTCGGTGCTGTCGACTTGCTTCTCGACGGTGACCGGTGCCGGTGGCGGCTGCACGAACGCGCTCGCCACGTAATAGGCCATACCGGCAGCAACCAGCGCGACTGAGAAACCGACAAGTTGAGCCCGCTTCATCCGCGCCCCGCATCCTTTCGACCAGGAGTTCGATCCTGTGAAGCGGATATTGGGTGACAAACGTCAATGCGAGGTTAACCGGAGTCTCGCAATGACGTCATTGTAGCGCCACCGCAACGCCGATCCGTCCACTTACGGGGTAAGAAATGCGAGGGTGATCCTTAGGACGCGGGTTAGAGAACCTGGCCTAGCGCATCCACGTCAGGAAAAGATCGGTCTGCGGGAAAAGAAGAAGACCGGCAGCAGCGATCGCAATGCCATAGGGAACCGGGCCGCCCTCTTTATTGAGGCGCAGTGCCCAACCAGGAAATCCCAGAGCTTCGGCGGGAACCATTCGGCGATAAGCGAGAAGGAACAAGCAAAGCACGCCGCCGAAGATCGTTACGGATGCCACGTACTCTACAATATATGCGCTGCCCATCCACAGAGCGCCGGCCGCCATCAGCTTCGCGTCTCCGCCACCGAGGTAGTTCATCGCGAACAGCGCGAACGTCAGTGCAAGAACACAAAACGCGCCAGCAACGTGGAGACCGAACACGTCGAGCGGCATTTGTGTCAGAGCCGCGACCGCCAGAAAGGCAAGGATCAAAGCGGCCGAGATCCGGTTGGGGATCTTCATCGTGAAAAGGTCGTTGGCCGCTGCAAATGTCATCGCAATGGGAAACGTCATCAGAAGCAGCGAAACGACGATCGACATATGATTTTCCGGACTAAAGTGCGGGTTCGGCGCGAGTATGCGCGAGGAGAGTAAAAACGCGCCTAATGCGGCTGGCTTCGCGATTAGTTGGTCGGCGCCATACCGTCCGCAACCTTTCCAAAGGTGCCGTTGAGCGACGTCGCAATGCCTTTGCCTGCCGCTACGATGCATATACTGATGATGACTGCGATCAGCGCGTACTCGATGGACGTCGCGCCATCCTCTGCTGCAGCGAACTTCCGAAGCTTCGAAAGGAGCATGGGGAAACAATCCATCTGCGAGAACCCGCCGGGGCGACAAGCCGTAATCATCATCGCGACGCTATCCGGCATCTCTTAATATTGCGTAGTGCGCCGAATTTTTCCGCGAGACGAGAAGCTCTTGAAATGCAAAACGCGCCCGGGTTTTGCCCAGACGCGTTTCTCTGCTTGGCTTAAGCCAACGAAGCTTACTTGGAAGCGCCGTCGAGTTCGGTCTTGACCTTCGTGAAGGTCGTGTTGAGGCTGCCGCTGACCTGCTTCAGGACGGCGATGATAGCGACGCCGATAAGAGCTGCGATGAGGCCATATTCGATAGCCGTTGCGCCCGACTCGTCATTCATGAAACGCGAAAACATGTTGAAGTCTCCCAATACGCTAAACTGTACAGTTCCGATCCATGTCCACCGTGGGACGTCTGTCCTCTCCGCTGAACTGATGATCAAAGTAGAGGACAAAAATTAAAGCCAAGTAAAATAGCTCAAACACGAGATAACAAGTTAAACGAGCAACAAAACGGTGTATACGTAAAGAATAAATCAAAGTATTATTTGATATATCAAAGCATCTTTCGTACATACCGCGCGACACATATGCCGCATATCAAAAATATAACAAGTACTACCTGGTTAATACTGAAATTAATCACCTGATTGCACTGACGCCCAGACCGGTTGACCGGTCCGTCGAGCCCCAAAGTTCGACTAAAATGCAATCGAACTTTGGGCTGGTCTGACGATCTAATTCAATAAACCGTCCCAGACGGCAGCGGCTCGAAACGCACCGCCGAACTCCCAGGCACCAGCCGAAAACGCGTTTCGGCACATAACCGAACGACCGTTTGTAGTTCCTTCACCATTATATGAGCTAATCGCCGGACATTCTTCAAAGGATCGCGCGATGCTCCGTGGAGCGACGACTAAATTGAAGCCGATGCATCGGCCCGCCCGCGTTGTGGCACTTGGCGCAACTCTTCTGGCGTTATTCGCTGGTGACGCGCTCGCCGGTGATCTGATCGTCCGCTACGACCAATCGCAGCTTCTGCGCCTTCCCCGGCCAGCTACTGAAGTCATTGTCGGCAACCCGTCGATCGCCGATGTCGCTCTTCAAGGCGGCAATATGCTGGTCGTTACCGGCAAGACGTTCGGCATCACCAACATCATCGCCCTCGATGCTCAGCATAATGTCATCCAGGACCAACGGGTCATGGTGGAGCGTGACGACCGCAAGATCGTCAACCTTCACAAAGGCAGCACACGCTTTACATACGCGTGCACGCCGAATTGCGAACCGACTCTGACGATTGGTGACGACAAAGACTTCTTCGCCGACGTAGAAGCCGCCAATTCCAAGAAAACGCGCTTTTCGGAAGGCTCTTCTGACTCAACGAGCGGAAACGCACAGCAGTAGTCTGTTTCATACTTTCTCAACCATCGGATACGAAACATCTTTCGCTAAATGCGCTTTTAATCCGTTTCGTCCTATCTATCGCGATCCATTCAGAGGGTTGCGAGAGTGCCATGCCGAGCGTTGAAGCAGATAAGCCTCACTCGAGCCGGAATATGCCAAATCTTTTTCGCCGCTGGCGGAACGATCGCTCGGGCAGCACCGCAGTAGAATTTGCGATCGTCGCAGCGCCGTTCTTCATGTTCGTCTTCGCGCTGATTGGCATTTCCTACTACTACTTCGTCATCAACTCAGTCGAAAAAGGGATGGATCAGTCGAGCAGGCTGATCCGCACGGGACAAGCCGTCTCCGATAAAATGACGGTCGACCAATTCAAGAAAAAAATCTGCGATGGCGCTGGCGATTGGATCAAGTGCGAGAACCTTCAAGTGTTCGTCAAACACTACGCCAACTGGGCCGGGTTAGTATCTGATGCGCCGCAGGAGTGCCTCGATAGCAATCAAGTCATTATTCAGAATACCACCCCGGGCAATCAGCTGATCGCGATCGAGTCCGGTAACGCGAGCGACGTCGTCATCGTCACCGCCTGCTACCTATGGAAATTCACCGCCAATTTTCCCTTCCTCAAAATTGGCAACATGAAGAACGGCTCGATGATGGTGCAGTCTGCCACCGCATTCCGTAGCGAACCCTATCCCGAATCTTGATCTTGCGAGCATCGGAAGACGTTTCAGCCATGCGCATCCGCTCAACTTTACTTCTTAAGGCACGCTTCCGCGCCTTCATGTCGGACAAGAACGGCGTCGCCGCGGTGGAGTTCGCCTATCTCGCACCGCTGCTGATGCTGATTACGTTCGGCACATATGAGATGGCGCGCGGCCTGTTTGTACACAAACGCTTCCAGCGCGCGACCGCTATGATCGGAGATCTGGTAGCCCGCGAAAAGCAGATCGGCTCAGATGCGACAAGCGCGAACGCTGCGCTAACCGGCATCATGGCCTCCGGCCAGCATGTCATGTCGCCCTACAGCACAACGCCGTTTAAAGCCGCGATTTCACAGTTGCGTGCGTCGCCAACGGACGCAAAAAAAACGAAGGTCGAATGGTCATGGTCTTACCAGGGCATGCCAACGACAGGGTGTGGTTCGGATAAATCTATGCCGGCCGACAATATGGTCACGAAGGGCAATGCCGTGGTCGTCATCGAGACGACCTATGACTACAAACCTCTACTGACCAACATTATACCGGGTCTGGTGCAGTCGATGACGTGGCGAGACACGATGACATTCGCTCCGCGCTACGGTTCCGTTTTCTATGCACAAGCTGCCCAAAACACGAAATGTCCGCCAGGCAGCGGCTGAACGGTAAAAGTTATTCCGCGAATAAAATTTGTTGTTTGCAATATTTTTTGGCCGATTTGCTCATTTGTGATGAGTGAACGAAATTCATTCCCGGCGTCCTACGCAAATCAACATCGGATGCTCGAATAATTCGAAAAGGCGAGAAACACCCTTTCCCGAACAACGCTAAAACCCCGGTTCAATCTGCGGTTTATGCTCAACCCAATGTTGTCTTGAGGCGAGCATGTTGATATGTGGAATTATTTCCATGACGGGCGAAAAAGGCACGTAATTTCGATGGGACGGAGGTCTGCGCATTCTCCGGAAGAATTGAGACAACTTATTCTCGATGCTTCAAAAACAATCGTTGAGCAAAACGGTATTTCTGGTCTTTCTGCGCGTGAAATTGCGCGCATAATCGGCTATTCTCCAGGTACACTCTATAACATCTTTGAAAATCTCGACGATGTACTTCTGAGCATGCAAATTCAGCTGCTCGGCCGGTCAGTTGACCACCTCCACAGTGTAGAACTTGGTTCGGATAGTGAGGAGAATGTCGAAGCGCTGATCCAGGCGTACATCGATTTCGCTCTTTCGAACCGGCACATGTGGAACGTTCTGTTCGCTCACACCCTACCCGCGACCTTCACGATACCGGTATCCTTCACCGACCATTTGAATAGCCTCTCGGACATTCTCCGCCGCGCGCTGAAGCCGATCGATCCGAACGCCACGGACAGCGAACTCGATTTGACAGCTCACAGCCTCTTTGCAGCGGTGCATGGCATGACCGCGATTGCTGCCAGCGGTAAAAGCGCAATTCTGACGCCCCTCACCGCCCGATCCTACGCCAAGCAGCTGAGCTCGACGTTCCTCAGGGGGATGCGTTCTCGTCCGGCGTAGGCTCCACCGTAACCGGGGCAGCGCTTTCGGAATGGTCAGCCTCCGGCAGGCGAACATCCGGCGTGCTCGAGGCTGCCGGGGCTTCCTCCATTACGTCCGCAGGCGTTTTCGCAACAGACCCCGTAACGACGCCAGGCGCCGGAGCTTCACGCCGCGCGAAATGCGGCCCTTGCAGAACCCCAAACCATCGATCGCGCGGCAGCAAACGCTGCTCAAGTCCGGTCCAGAGACTGCGCGTTGTCAGCCCATCGACAAACGTCGTCGTCGACGGAGAGATCAACAACGCGCCGACCGTAGCGGCTGCCATTGCTGCAGAGGCCTTGAGGTAACGACGGTCGAATAGCTTCAGCGCTGTCCCGAATGAAGCCTTGAGCCGCGTATCCATCACATCGACCGAATACATTTCGTCGAGCGTAAGATGCGTCAAGTAGCCGAGAAACAGGAACGCCGCCGCCAGCCACGAAACGCCCGTGGGCTTCCCAAGCGCGTGATGAAATACGATCGCCGTAGCGACAGCACAGAACACTGCCGCCAAAATCGAATGCCAGACGCCACGATGGACAGAGAGGTTGTGAAACGCCTTATGCAGGCCGTATCTCACAAATAGCAGCGTCCCGAGCCATAAGATCCAAAGCTCCGCCACGGAATACTTCGTCGCCGCGTTGAATAGCACCGCGAACGAGAAAAAGATGGCAAGCCCTGCGAACATCGCGCGGCTGGGCCGCGAATCCTTAAGATCGATATCCGGCAGAACAGATCCCAACACGCCTGCGAGCGTCACGGCGACGAGATTCTGCGGCGCGACCACATCGGCAGCCAGCGTCAGAGTCGCCATAGCGCCCGAAACCACCGTTCCAACCGCGATGTGCGTCGTAAAGTTGGCCATGGCTTTCTATCTCACCCCGTCTCAGCGAAAACGCCGGACTGAACGCCGCCAGCCCGCTATCTGAGCATCAGATTCGCCCCCTCCCGACGAGCAGCTAGGCCATGCGGCGTGTGGATAAGCCCTTATTTCCGCGCCTCGGGTGCGATCTCTCGCGGCTGGCGGCATGGCGGCAAATGTGCCACCTAGTCGCCGAAGCTCCTTCGGAAATACGTTTTATGCCCCGCCCCGAGATCGAAGCGTCGCGCATCGCCAAGCTGGCGGCGATCAACATCGCCGTTGCCTTTGCCGTCGTGGCTATCAAATACGCCGCTTACTACGTTTCGGGCTCGGTAGCGCTCTTCTCGGATGCCGTCGAAAGCATCGTCAACGTGATGACGGCCGTGGCCGCCTTCGCTGCGGTCCGCATCAGCGCCAAACCCGCCGACGATGACCATCCCTTCGGCCACCACAAGGCCGAGTTCCTGGCAGCGATGTTCGAAGGCGCAATGATTGCCGTTGCCGCCGTACTCATCCTGATCAAAGCACATGATGCGTTCGTCTCCGGCGTTACGCTGGAGCAATCGACGCTCGGCATCGGCCTCAATATCGTCGCCACGATTGTAAACGGCACCTGGGCATGGCTACTGATCCAACGCGGACGACTGTGGCGCTCACCCGCTCTTGTCGCCGACGGCCAGCATCTTTTCACAGACGTCATCACCTCGGTCGGCGTCGTCATCGGCCTGATCCTTGCGGTCATCACCGGCTGGCACGTCCTTGACCCGCTAATCGCAGCGCTCGTCGCCCTGAACATCCTTTGGATGGGCTATCGGATCGCCACGCAGTCCATGTCGCGCCTACTCGATCAGGCCGCGAGTCCAGAGATTGCTGCACAAATCTGCGAGATCATCGCCGGGAACGGACACGGCGCGCTACAGGCCCATGACATTCGAACACGTCAAGCGGGGCGCGCGTTATTCATAGAGTTTCATCTCGTGGTGCCCGGCACGATGTCGGTCGAGGAAGCGCACGAAATCTGCGACCGCCTAGAACACTCGATCGAAAATGCAATTAAAGGATCGCAGGTCGTCATCCACGTCGAGCCCGAGCACAAAGCGAAGCCTGACGATTCAGGAGCGGTCCCGATTTAGATCGACCGCGCGCGACACGGCGCATTCTGGTCCGTTACGCATCGGACGAGACACGCTCGCCCCAAAGATCGTATTCGCCCGCTTCGACGACTTTCACCCGCACGATGTCGCCAGCCTTTACGTCGCTCTCGCCATTGAGAAAGACGTTGCCATCGATCTCCGGCGCATCCCACTTCGAACGTGCGATCGCGCCCGTTTCGTCAACCTCATCGACAATCACGTCGATCGTCGATCCGACCCGGCTTTCGAGCCGCTCCGCGCTCACGATCTTCTGCGCTTCCATGAAGCGGTGCCAGCGCTCGTCCTTCACTTCTTCCGGCACAGCATCACCCAGCGCATTCGCCGTTGCACCTTCGACTGCTTCATACTTGAAGCAACCGGCGCGATTGATGCCCGTCTCACGCAGCCACTCAAGCAGGAACGCGAAATCTTCCTCCGTCTCGCCCGGAAAACCGACGATGAACGTCGATCGGATCGCAAGATCAGGACAAACGTCGCGCCAGCGGCGAATACGCTCCGCCGTCTTCTCCTGCGATGCTGGCCGCCGCATCGCCTTCAAAACGGATGGCGAAGCGTGTTGGAACGGAATGTCGAGATACGGAAGGATCTTGCCCTCCGCCATCAGCGGGATCACCTCGTCAACGTGCGGATACGGATAGACGTAGTGCATGCGCACCCACACGCCGAGATCACCCAACGCCCGTGAAAGATCAAGGAACCGCGCCTTCAGCGGCGCGCTCTTCCATTGGCTTTCCGCGTACTTGAGATCGACACCGTAGGCACTCGTGTCCTGGCTGATAACCAGAAGTTCTTTCACACCCGCATCCACCAGCCGCTCAGCCTCATGCATCACATGATTGGCGGGACGGCTCGCGAGATCGCCGCGCAGCGAGGGAATGATGCAGAACGAACAGCGGTTGTTGCAGCCCTCGGAAATCTTCAGATACGCGTAATGGCGCGGCGTCAGACGCAGCCCTTCCGGCGGAACGAGATCCATGAATGGATCATGCAACGGCGGCACCGCAGCGTGCACAGCGCCAACCACCTGCTCATACTGATGCGGCCCCGTAACCGCCAGCACACCCGGATGCGCGTCGCGAATGCGATCCTCTTCGACGCCGAAACAACCCGTGACGATCACGCGCCCATTCGCCGTCATCGCCTCGCCGATGGCGTCCAGGCTTTCTTTCTTCGCGGAATCAAGGAAGCCGCAGGTGTTCACCACCACAACGTCCGCGCCCTCATAATCTGGCGCGATCGCATAGCCCTGCGATCTCAGCTTGGTGATGATCCGTTCGCTATCGACAAGCGCCTTCGGGCAGCCAAGCGACACGAACCCGACCTTCGGCGGCGCCGACGCGTTCGCGAGGCGGCGCACTTTAGCGCTGTCAGCGGAAACTGATTTGACCCTGGGCTCTGTCATTCCGCGCTTCTAGCCGCGCCCTACGGGAAGCGCAATCGTGACACGATCGCCCCGGAGGTCCTCCCGAGGCGGTTAAGCCAGCCGCCGCAGATGGTTATCAAACGCGATGTTGCGCAGCTCGACCTCGGAAATGACGCGCGCCTCGGCCGTTTCATACCGCATCACACCGAACCCGGATGACGCCGCGAAACCGTGCTTGCCGTCGGACGCAATCCCGCAAACGTCCTTGAGAACGCTCTGCGAGATGACCCGCGCCGTCGCCGCCTCGACGTAGAGAACCTGCCCGGCCTTTGGCGCGCTAGCCGCGATGATGCTGCCGTCACCGTTGACAGCCATCGACCCGATGTAACCGCGAAGCTCGACGGTCGTGCCCGCGGGCGGGGTGATGAACTGCGGAGCACGGTCGAGCCCAGCGCTACCGACGAGCTGGGGCGCTTCGCTCGGTGAGCCCTCCCATTGCCCGCCGAACCAGACAACGCCGCTTGCATCCTGCGTAAGGTGGCGGATCGAAAGAGACTTCAAATCTCCGGTCATATCGTGCTTGACCTTGAGCGCGCCCGTCTCCGCATCGACGAACGCAACCGACGCCTGCATCTCTTCGACGTTCAAATTCACGCGGTTCGCATCTGGAACGGTGTCGAGGCCCCCGGTGCCAACTGCAAGCGTCTTGCCATCCGCCAGCAGCATGATCTCGTGCGGGCCCGTGCCATAGCTCGGATGTTCCCCGATCTTGCGGTAACCGCGCTCCACGTCATAGACGCCGATGCAGCCGAGTCCCGCCTCGATATCGTTCTCGGAAATGTAAAGCAGCCGCCCATCCTGCGAGAACGCGCCGTGCCCGAAGAAGTGCCGCCCCTTGCTTGCCGTGAAGATGACGGGCGGCGTCGCCTTGTGCAATTCGAACGCCACCGCAAAGATGCCGGGCCGCCGCGCAATCGCAGCAAGCCGCCCAGACGGGCGATGAAACGCAATGTCATGTCCACGCCCCGAAAGCGGAACTTCACGCACGATCGAACCGTCGGCCTTTAGAAGCAGAACGGAATAGCCCCCCGATGCACGCCGCGCCGCCGAAATGTAAGCGACATCATTATCGGTTGCAGCCGCCGCGAAAGCCTGTTCACCAACGGCCGTCGCGCCGACGAACGCAATCGTGCTGAGCAACAAGGATCTACGATCAATCGCCATCGAGTTCATTGAATCCCACCGTAATGCGCGCATCTGGGCAAAGTTCACCGGTAATCAGTTTTCGCATGCCGACAAACTTATCGAACACTTCGCGCAGAGGCGGCGTCTTGCGTCCTTCTTGCGCCTTCGGTCCTCGTCCACCGACACCGTCGGTCGATAGAAATGCGCGCCACGCACCGCTGATCCAACCCATTACCCAATCTTTGTCTTCCGGGAGATAGGCCTGCAGCTTCAGCGTATCGAACAGATTCTTGAGAGACGCGATCGACGCCAGATAATACGCGCTCTGCAAGCCGGACTTTTCATAAGCCCCCGCGAGCTTCAATGTCGGATCGATCTGCGGCTTGATCTGCAAATCCGAGGTGAGCGACATGCCCATCAACAGCGTCTTCACCGTTTCAGCCGCGGCCTCACTATCGGACTTATAAACCGGGTTGTCTGGCCCGGCCTTCTCCATCGTGTCTCTCCAACCGCCCGGCGCTTCCCAAGCGTCGGTCACTTCGCCAGCGACCGTCTGAATGTTCTTGGCGATGATTTCCGCAAGCTTACAGCGATAGTCCGCGGCCTCACCCGGTCCAAGCGGCACAGCTTTATCGCGTATCAAAACTTCGAGCGCTGAAAGCCCCTGCACCGCCACGCTCTGCTTTGCGATTGCACCGGGCTCCAGCACCGCCGGATCTTTGTTCAAAAGAATGAGCCGCAACTGCCGGCCAACGAACCCGCGCGGATCGGGCCAAAATGAAAGCCGCTCGCGGCGGCCACGCTCGGCCATTGGACCGAAGCGCATGTAATCGACGCCCGCGTAGGCCGTAACCACATTCGCGAACGCAGTATCGAGCGCTGCTCTAGCTTCCGGACTACCTGTTTTGCAGACATTTCTGACCGCGTCAGGCAGCGGCCCGGTGGCGGCCTTCAGTGCATCGAAGTGCGGAAGGATATGCTTCTCGATCGCAGCGCGCACAATCTCCTTGTGCGTCGGTGGCGTCTCCGCCGCGCGAGCGCTTCCAACGGCAAACGCCATCATCGCAAACGTCGCGACAATCGCCGCCAAACGAACAGATATCGCGCTTCGCATGGTGTTGTGTCTCTGTCTCATAGTCCGTTTACATACTCGATCAGACGCAATTTATCTTCCGCCTTCAAGGCGCCGAATTGCTCCCGGCTGCGCGCCGCCTCACCGCCGTGCTTCGCAACAGCTTCATCAACAGTCGCCGCCGATCCATCGTGCAAATAGCGCCGCGGGCCGCGATTTCCGCCGCCAATCAACGGCGCCGTTCGCCACTCCGAAGATGCGACGCCCGGCTCACCAACGCCATCGTCGAGCGCCGATCCCATATCGTGAAGCAGAAGATCGGTAAATGCGGGAATAAGGCTCCCATCGCGCGCCTTGAGGCTCGGAACGTGGCACTGCGCACATCCGGTCGCGTCAAAAATACGTGCTCCTGCGGAATCGTCCTGCAGCGCACGCGGCTTGAGGCTCTCGATGTAGTTAGCGACGATCCGCAACATCGTCGCCGATATCTCCCGCCCGTCGAATAGTTTGCTCTCGCCGTTCGGCGCACCGAGACACGCCGTCTGCAACTTCGTGCAATCTCCATAAGGATGCGGCGCCTTCGGGCTCGATAAACCGATGTCGAGAGAGAACGCGTCCGCCACCTGGTCTTCCAGCGTCACTTGCGACGCCTTCCATCCAAACCGGCCGATGCCATCCGCTGTACGGTTTGCACGCCCGCGAATGCCATCGCCGTTCTTGTCATCAGGATCGGCGCGCTTCAGAATTTCCTCGTCTGAAATCTGATCAAACGCACCGCGCCCGTGAAGCGGCGGCGCGATACGCACACCCGCCTTCACACCAGAAGCAAGCGGCGGCCCGTTGAGATGATACGAAAGCTCAGGCAGAAAATGCGCGCTCCCTTCCGGAACAAGACCCGGAACCGCATCCGTCTGCAGTTGCCGTTCATAGTAGGGATCGGCCGAACCGTCAGCGCGCCCGAACCGAAGAACAGCACCCGCAATGTCGTCGCGAGATGGATCGTTGCGCGAGGGTGCCACGTGCGCCCCTCCCCCGCCCGCGTGACACGATACACACGAACGCGCTGTGAAATACGGACCCAATCCATCGGAACCATCTGTTGAAGACGGCGCTGGAATCCAGTTGCGGTCGAACAGAGCCTTCCCGGCAATCGCATCCAGCGGATCGGTATCGGCAGCCAGAGCAAACTCGCCGCCCGACAAAAAGAACGCCGCAAGCATCGTCATCGGCATTATGCCTGCCGTCCGAACCGCGCTCATGTCACGACGATGTAGCCCATCATCCCGGTCTCTTGATGTTCGATGATGTGGCAGTGGAACATCCATTTTCCGGGATCGCCCGCGACCAGTCCGACGGTGATCCGCTCCTTCGGCAAAAGCAGCACAGTGTCGGCGCGAAACCGCGGAAGTCGACGGAGGTTAGAGCCAAGAACCTCAAACATATGCCCGTGAATATGGATCGGATGCGCGTGCGGCGTCAGATTCTTCAGCTCGAATACGTAGCTGTTACCGCTCTTGAGAACCGCAAGCGGCGCGCCGAGATTTTGATGATCCTTGCTGGGCCACGCTTCCTTGTTGATCGCCCAGAACGTATTGGTCGAAAGACAAAGCGAGCCGATTGTAGTGCCCGTGGCATCACTCATCTGCACAACCGCTTCGCCCGTCGCAGTCGCCGAGAAATCCATTTGGATGTGCTCAGCACTCGCCTCATCGAGCGGCGCAAACTTCGAAACCTTCAGCGGCTGCGGAACGAATTTCCCCGTCCGTCGCGGCGCACCTTCCGAAACGAACTCGGCAAGAACAGCGGGAACTTTCGAGAAGTAATCCATCAACCGCACCGTCTCGCCCGCAGGCGGCGTACGCAGCAGCAGGTCGACACGCATCGCCGGACCAAGCCGCCAGGATTCGAGCATGATCGGCGGTTGTCCGTTTCCGTCGACCGCGATGATTGCCGCTTCCGCCGTCTCGAAACCAATCTCCGAAATACGCACCGGATCTACGTTGTAGAAGCGAATGCGAACGTCTGCCGAAGCTGGAACCTTAAACACCGGCTTAGTCACACCGTTGACCGAGCGAACGGTGCCAGACGTGCCTGCACGCGCCGCACCATCATCGGTGATGAACGGAAGAAATTTGCCGTCCGGCGAAATTCGCCAGTCCTTCATCAGCAGAACGAGTTCAGCGTCGGGAGGTGAAATCTCGTCACCCTCGACAATCAGCGCCGCTACCAACCCGCGTCCGAAATGCTCCGCCGAATTGCAGTGCGTGTGAAAAAAGAACGACCCGGTGTCGGGCGGCGTGAAACTGTAGCTGCCCTTGGCGCCGGGCTCGATCGGCTGCTGCGTGAGAAACGGAACACCGTCCTGATCGTTCGGTATCCTGAGACCGTGCCAATGGATCGACACGTATTCGCCCTGCCGCGGCAGGTTATTGACCAACGTCGTCTCAAGACGCTCGCCAAGTTTCATCCGCACGATGGGAAACGTCGTTCCTTCTTCGAACGTCCACAACGGCAACGTCGCGCCATTGAAGCACGGAAGCGCCGTCGGCCGCTCGGCGAGATCAAGCGCGAGATGCTTGACGCCGGACGCGATGGGCTCCGCCACGATTTCCGGCGTTAGCGCGTCCCGCGCTCTGGCAACGTACGCGGTGCCGGCGAAAGACGCTGCGACGCCACCCGAAAACGCGGCGGCGCCCGCAACAAACTGTCGTCGTGTCGTACCCATGCTTCCTCTTATAACCGCACACGCATCGCGAACGCTCGCGATGCCTGGCCGCTACTTGCTTCCAACTGCCGTCGGGTTGTCGAGGCTATCGGAACCTTCCATCTTGATCTTGAGATGCAGCGCCGCGACGACGCCTTCGATCGCGCGCGCCTGCGCCACGAGAGCATCTACGCCGTCGAGGATCATCTTGTTGCCAGCTTCATTTCCAGCGGCCAGCATCTGGTCGTAGGCCATTTCGCCGGAGTCGGCCTTGTCTTTGATCGCCTTCAACTTCGCGAGCGTATTGGCCATCGCCTCGTCCACGCGCTTCGCGGCTTCCGGAGCCTTCGCCCGCGCCAATTCGGCGATGCTCGCGCCGCTGACGGTCTTTGAGCCCTCGTACTTTCCGTTCCAGATCCCGATCATGCCGACCTGATCGAAGTAGTGGCTGTTCTGCGTGTTGTCGGAGAAGCAATCGTGCTCTTCCTCGGGATCGTGCAGCAGCACACCAAGCTTCATGCGCTCGCCTGCAAGCTCACCGTAAGACAGCGAGCCGATACCTGTCAGGATCGACGACAGCGCGACGTTATCGCCCTGCGCTTCAAGTGCAACCCGCGCGGGTCCGCCCGCCTTCCAATTGCCGGTCATCTCCGCAAGGTCATCAACCAGCAGACCGCTCGCGGCCTTCAGATAATCGCGCCGCCGGTCGCAATTCCCGCCCGTGCACGCCTTCAGATCGTAGTCCGTAACGGGCCGTTCGCCAGCGCCGGGTCCCGTCCCGTGCAGATCCTGCCCCCAAAGCAGAAACTCAATGGCGTGATACCCCGTGCCGACATTCGATTCGACGTGCAGCGCACTGTTCAGTTGGCCGATCACCTCTTTGGTGATCTTGCTCGCGTCCAGAACCTTCGGGCCGAGCCGAATGGATTTGTTGGCAATGATATTGGCCGTGTAGAGAGGATTTTCTGCCTTTTCGTCGCCGTAGCTGGCTGCATCGACGTAATCGATCAAACCCTCATCCAGCGGCCAGGAATTCACACGACCTTCCCAATCGTCCACGATCCTGTTGCCGAACCGGAATCCTTCGCTCTGCATGTAAGGAACACGTGCCGCTTTCCACGCGTCGCGGGCCGCTGCGAGCTTTTCGGTTGTGGGTTCAGCCAGTAGATCATCAACGGCCTTATCGAGATCGCGCGCCTTCGCCAGCGCGTCGCCATAGATCGTTTCCGCCAGATTCCCGTAATTTTGAACGATATCCTTTACGGCCGGCGCATCGGCGCGCGCCGGGCCAGCCGCTGTGACGACGACGCCAAACGCCAGTCCAATCACACTCGCCAGAGCTACCGCCGCCTTCGCCATTCCCAAATCTCCGTCAAACTTTGAATTTCGCAGTGCAGCCACGGGGATACCTTCGTTTTTATTTACTGGAGAGGTATAGATTGAGCCTGGATCGACAGTGTCAAGTGAACTCGGCGACATTGTACATGCCATCCCGGCCCCCGGCACTTGCCACGTTGCCAAGAACTGTGAAACAAGCTCTGCCATGGAATATTTGCGCCGCGGGGCTGCCTTTCAGGTATCGAAATGCGCTTAACGAAGCAAACCGGACACGCAATCCGTATTTTGGTGGATTGTGCCCACGCAGGTGACCAGCTCGTAAAGGTTGCCAGTATTTCGGGCCGTCTGGGTGTTACGAAACAAAACGTCTTCAAGATCGTGCACATCCTGTCGCGCGCTGGCTTCGTCGTGGCCTTGCGCGGACCGAACGGTGGTGTCCGTTTGGCGCGTCCCGCCGCCGAAATTCGCATCGGCGACATCGTTCGCGCGATCGAGGTGACGCGCGTCCAAGTTGAAGGCGGACGCAACCGCAAGTCACCCGAATCCGACCCTGCGAACATCAACGCTATGTTTGATGACGCTCTGGGTGCGTTCATTTCCGTTCTCGATCAGCATTCCCTGGCCGAACTTGCGGTGCGATCGCCGATGGAGATCGCGAACGTGACGGGTACGGAAGAGACGACCGGCCCCGCACGCACGACACGAACACGTGCAACGACAAAGAGACCTGCTGCCCGCGGCATGCGCCGGACTTAGTCTTTCGCCCGGACCTCCGATGTCTCTTCGATCTCGCGAACGCTTGTCCATCCGCCGCTTCGGGATCATCGCTTTTTGCGTTGCGACGCCCGTCGCAGCTCTGCTCACGCTTTACGCGGCCGAACCATTTCGCAGCGTCATCCTGGCCCTCTGCGGTGCGACCATAGGCGCGGCTGTCATCGCAATTTGGCGAAGCGATGCGCTGAGTGACGACATGCTTGAGATGATCGTCAAAAGGACGCGCAGCGAAAAGGTCTTACCGTGGCCCGAAGTCGTGGCTGCGATGCCCGATCCAGCCGTCGTCGTTGACCGCTCGTCGATCATCCAAAGCTACAATGAACCGGCGCGCGCTGTGTTCGACCTCCTTCAAGCCGGAAAATCTCTAGAACATGTCAGTCGGGATCCCGAACTGCTCGAATCCGTGAGCGCCGTGCTCGAAAACGGGGAACGCCGCACCTCGCGTCTGTTGCCACACGGGGTGCTTGGCCGCCGCTTCATCGTTACGATTTCCGCGTTGGGCAACACAGAGCATCGCAAGGCGCGGGCGGTTCTCATTACGATGCACGACCAATCCGAGCAGCACCGCCTGCTGGAAATGCGCACCGACTTCATCGCAAACGCGAGCCACGAACTGCGCACGCCGCTCGCGACACTGCACGGCTTCATTGAAACACTACAGGGCCCCGCACGAAACGACGAAGGCGCACGCGATCGCTTCCTCGCGATCATGGCCGATCAGGCCAATCGCATGAAACGTTTGATCGACGATCTGTTGCTGCTGAGCCGGGCCGAGGAAAAGGCCAACCTGAAGCCCACCGGCACAGTCGATGTAAACGGCCTACTGGCAGACGTTGGCCGCGCGCTCGCACCCATCGCAGCGGCGCGAGACATCAAGATTACGATCGCGAACACGCCAGAGCCGCTTGTCGCTTTAGGCGACCGCGACGAGCTGTTCCAGGTGTTTCACAATTTGATCGAAAACAGCATCAAGTATGGCCGCGAAAGCGGCAAGGTGACAGTCACGCCCGAGTTCAAGCCAAGCTCGAAGGACGCGGCATCGGGCTCCACGCCTCACGCCATCGTTTCCGTGTCAGACAACGGCCCGGGCATCAGCCCCGAGCACTTGCCGCGTCTCACCGAACGCTTTTACCGTGTCAACGCCGAGCACAGCCGGCGCGTTGGAGGCACAGGCCTCGGCCTCGCCATCACCAAGCACATTCTCACGCGCCATTCGGCCGAATTATCCGTCGAGTCAGTCGTTGGCCAGGGCACCACGTTTCGAGTCACGCTTCCTGCATTAAAATATAATTGTAATTCAATAAGTTAATCTGTCACAAATCTATTGCAACAAAGGTCTAGAACGTCCTCGCGTTGAGTTGTCCTGAAATGGATGACATTGCCGGCCACCCCGCTGCGGTCGGGTTCGGCCAACGCCCCGGAACGAGGCCCGCCAAAAAGGGTTTGCCGGGCACAAGGGTCGCGGCTCGCCGAAATGCGCGAGCAAACGCGCGACACCTCAAGGGGAAGACGCGTTCGAAAGTGCTGTCGCCGTTCATGCGGTGACAAAACGAAACCGGAGAACGTTTTGCCGGGCACGGCCGGCAAAGGGGAGTGACGGGGCAATTAGAGCCCTCGTTCAACAGGAGAACACGAGTGAAAAAGTCTTTGGTTGCGCTTTTTGCGGCGCTTGCGGTCACGGCCGCTGTGGCTGCCCCAGTGCAGGCCGGCAACATTTCCGGCGCTGGCGCCACGTTCCCCTACCCGGTCTACGCAAAGTGGGCCGATAGCTACAAGAAAGAGACCAACGTCGGCTTGAATTATCAGTCGATCGGCTCGGGCGGCGGCATCAAGCAGATCATCGCCAACACGGTCACCTTCGGCGCTTCCGACAAGCCGCTTTCCGCTGAAGACCTCGAAAAGAACGGCCTCGTGCAGTTCCCGACCGTTTTGGGCGGCATCGTTCCGGTCGTCCACATCGACGGCATCAAGCCGGGTGACCTCGTTCTCGACGGTCAGACCATCTCCAAGATCTACCTCGGCGAAATCACCCATTGGGATGACGCCGCGATCAAGAAGCTCAATCCCGACCTCAAGCTCCCGAACGACGCCATCGCCGTTGTCTTCCGCTCGGACGGATCGGGCACCACGTTCGTCTGGACCAACTACCTCTCGAAGGTCAGCGCGGACTTCAAATCGAAGATCGGCTCGAACACCTCCGTTCAGTTCCCCGTCGGCATCGGCGCCAAGGGTAACGAAGGCGTCGCAAACAACGTGATGCAGACGAAGGGCGCTATCGGATACGTTGAATCTGCATACGCGAAGCAGAACAAGCTGTCCTACACCAAGCTCATCAACAAGGACGGCAAGACCGTTGCACCGACCATGGACACGTTCCAGGCAGCAGCCGCGAACGCCGACTGGTCCAAGGCTCCCGGCATGGGCGTTATCCTGACGGAAGAGCCCGGCGCCAACACCTGGCCGATCACCAACCCGACGTTCATCCTCATCCACAAGAAGCCGAAGGACGTCGCTGCCGTGAAGGAAGCGCTCAAGTTCTTCGAGTGGGCCTACGCGAAGGGTGACGAAGAAGCCTCGGCTCTCGACTACGTGCCGCTGCCGGACAACGTCGTCGAACAGGTCAAGAAGTCGTGGACCGAAATCGTCGGCGCAGACGACAAGCCGGTTCTTGCTACGAACTGATTGACGGAAATCTTGGAGGCGCCTTACGTGGCGCCTCCTCCCGCCTTCCGACGCAACGTCGGTTTCCTTTCCCGGAGCGGAAAACTTGACCTTCTATGTAGATCTCCCTGAGCATCAGTCGCCCGCCGAACGGCGCAGCGTCCTTGAACGTCTCCGCAAAACCGACGTCCTGTTCCGCTGGCTCACCCAGTCATCGGCCTATCTCGTTCTCATTATTCTGGGCTCGATTTTCCTCTCGCTCGTCGCAGGTGGGTGGATCGCCTTTGAAACGTTCGGCTTCAGCTTCCTGACCACCGAGGTCTGGAACCCCGTAACCGAACAGTTCGGCGCCCTCGCTCCCATCTACGGAACGATCGTGACGTCGATCATCGCCATGCTCGTCGCCGTGCCGATCAGCATCGGCATCGCCGTCTTCCTGACCGAGCTTTGCCCGATGGCCCTCCGCCGCCCGATCGGCGTCGCGATTGAGCTTCTGGCCGGCGTTCCCAGCATCATCTACGGCATCTGGGGCCTTTTCTTCTTCGCCCCCTTCATTCAGCGCTACGTGCAGCCCGAACTGATCTCGACGTTCAAAGGCGTGCCCATACTCGAAACGCTGTTCTCCGGTCCGCCATACGGCATCGGCATTCTGACATCGTCGCTCATTCTCGCGATGATGATCCTGCCCTTCATCACCGCTGTCTGCCGTGACGTATTCGAAACCGTGCCACCGGTATTGAAGGAAGCAGCTTACGGACTGGGCTGGACGACGCGCGAAGTCGTCAGCAACGTCGTCATTCCTTACACCCGCGTCGGCATCATCGGCGGAGTCATGCTCGGCCTCGGCCGCGCGCTCGGCGAGACGATGGCCGTGACGTTCGTCATCGGCAACGCACACCGCATTTCCGGTTCGATCCTGGCGCCTGGCACCACGATATCGGCAACCATCGCGAACGAATTCACCGAAGCCGTTGGCGATCTCTATACATCGTCGCTGATCGCCCTCGGTCTCATTCTCTTCTTCATCACCTTCGTCGTGCTGGCGCTCGCGCGCCTCATGCTGATGCGCATTGAGAAAAAGGCGGGAACCTAAACATGGCACTCGATCATGGGCGCTATCGCCGCCGCCGCCTGAGAAGCACGATTACCGTCACCCTCTGCTGGCTTGCAGCGGCTCTCGGCATCACCATTCTCGGCGTCATCCTCGCCACGCTGGTCTACAAAGGCTTTGCTGGACTGGGCTTGCAGGTGTTCACGGAAATGACGCCGCCGCCGGGAAGCGACGGCGGTCTTCTGAACGCCATCGTCGGCAGCCTCATCATGACGGTCATCGGCGTTATCGTCGGTACGCCGATCGGCATTCTGGCAGGCACCTACATGGCGGAATACGGCCGCTACAATAAAGTTAGCTCCGTCATTCGCTTCATCAACGACATCCTGCTCAGCGCGCCGTCGATCGTCACAGGTCTCTTCGTTTACGAAATCCTGGTCCGGCCGATGGGGCACTTCTCCGCCATAGCCGGCGCGGCTGCGCTTGCCATCCTCGTCATCCCGACGGTGGTCCGCACGACGGAGAACATGCTGCTGCTCGTACCGAACACGCTTCGCGAAGCCTCAAGCGCGCTCGGCATGCCGCAATCCATGGTCATCCGCAACGTCGCCTACAAAGCGGCGCGGGCAGGCATGATCACCGGCGTCCTGCTGGCAATCGCACGCATCAGCGGCGAAACGGCACCGCTTCTATTCACCTCGCTGAACAACCAGTTCTGGAGCACCGACGTTAACGCTCCGATTGCAAGTTTGCCGGTGGTGATCTTCCAGTACGCATTGAGCCCGTATGAAGATTGGCAGCGTCTCGCTTGGGCGGGCGCGCTCCTGATCACCGCAGCGGTGCTCACTCTCAGTATTCTTGCACGTTGGTTAGGGTCTTCAAGGACGCAACAATGAATGTCATGTCTAAAACCCTAGACCAGGGTCTCACGGAAAAGATCTCGGTCCGGAATCTGCAGTTCTACTACGGCTCGACGCACGCGCTGAAGAGCATCTCGCTGCCTCTCTATGAGAAGCAAGTGACGGCTTTCATCGGCCCGTCGGGTTGCGGCAAGTCCACGCTGCTGCGTGTGCTGAACCGGATGTACGATCTGTATCCGAACCAGCGCGCCGAAGGTGAGGCCATCTTCGACGGTGAGAACATCCTCAGCCCGAAGCAGGATTTGAATTTGCTTCGTTCGCGCATCGGCATGGTGTTCCAGAAGCCGACGCCGTTCCCGATGACGATCTACGAAAACATCGCATTCGGCATTCGCCTCTATGAGCGCCTGCCGAAATCCGAAGTCGATGCGCGCGTCGAATCCGCATTGGAAAAAGCGGCGCTTTGGAAAGAAGTGAAAGACAAGCTGCACAGCAGCGGTCTGAGCCTCTCCGGCGGCCAGCAGCAGCGTCTGTGCATCGCACGCACCGTTGCCATTCGGCCCGAGGTCATTCTGTTCGACGAGCCATGCTCCGCACTCGATCCGATCTCGACCGCCAAGATCGAAGAACTGATCGACGAGCTGAAACACGACTTCACGATCGCGATCGTCACGCACAACATGCAGCAAGCTGCGCGCGTCTCTCAGAACACGGCGTTCATGTACTTGGGCGAATTGCTGGAATTCTCCGAGACCAAACAGATCTTCATGAACCCGACCGACAAGCGCACGCAGGACTACATTACAGGCCGCTTCGGCTAGAATAGCGCCAGAAACCAGCCTTTAAGGCCTGCGATTCAGGCCGGTACTTTCAGGAATGACCGCTATGAACGAACATACCGTCAAATCGTACGAGGATGAATTCAAACTCCTCGACCGTCGCATCGCTCAGATGGGCGGCTATGCCGAAAAGCTTTTGGTGCAGGCGATGGACGCGCTCGAACGGCGCGATCCCCAGCTCGCCGAAACCGCCGTATCGAGCGACGCTGTCCTCGACTCGCTTGAGCGAGAAGTGCAGGAGCAGGTGATCGTGATGATCGCTCGCCGCCAGCCGATCGCCAACGATCTCCGTCACATCATGACGGTGTTGAAAATCGCGGGCGACCTCGAGCGCATCGGCGACCTTGCGAAGAACATCGCCAAGCGCGCGCTCGCCGTCGCGGGCGAAACGTATCCGAAGCCGCTGATGACCGGCATGCGCCACATGACCGAGATGGTCCAGACGCAGCTGAAGGACGTCCTCGACTCGCTGGCGTCTCTCGACGCCGACAAGGCGATGAAGGTCTGGCATGCCGACCAGCAGGTCGACGCGATGTACAATTCGCTGTTCCGCGAACTCCTCACCTACATGATGGAAGATCCGCGCAACATCGGGCTCTGCACGCATTTCCTGTTCGGCGCCAAGAACATCGAGCGCATCGGTGACCACACGACCAACATTGCCGAAAACGTCTACTATCTCGTGCACGGCGTGCCGATCGCGGACGACCGTCCGAAGGGCGACAAGACGGCATCAACTCTCATCACCCCGCGTCAGTAATCGCGGACCAGGGAGATAAAAGGCCTAAGTCATGGCAGCTAAAATTCTCGTTGTCGAAGATGAAGCTCCGATCGTCGAGCTTCTGCGTTACAATCTGAACTCGGAAGGCTACGACGTCGTGCATGCAGCCGACGGCGAAGAGGCCGAACTCCTGCTCGCCGAGCAAACGTTCGATCTCGCCATTCTGGATTGGATGATCCCGAAAATCTCCGGGATCGAACTCTGCCGCCGTCTGCGCAATCGCAGCGAAACGGAAGCATTGCCGATCATCCTGCTCACAGCACGCGGCGAAGAAGCCGACCGTGTTCGCGGCCTGACGACCGGCGCCGACGACTACGTGACGAAGCCGTTCTCGGTTCAGGAATTGATGGCGCGCATCAAAGCGCTTCTCCGGCGCACGTCGCCCGAGCGCCTCAGCGACACCCTCGTTTCCGGCGAGATCACAATGGATCGCGGTGCCCATCGCGTCACGCGCAGCGCGCGTGAAGTCCGCCTCGGTCCCACCGAATACCGCATGCTCGAAGTGTTCCTCGAGAGCCCGCGGCGTGTCCTCTCGCGCAGCCAGTTGCTGGATCGCGTCTGGGGTCAATCGGCTGAAGTCGATGAGCGCACGGTCGACGTCCACATCGGTCGCCTGAGGAAATCGCTGATCCGCGGCAATGAAAGCGATCCCATCCGCACGGTCCGCGGCGCGGGATACGTGTTCGACGGCCGTCAGGCAGACGCAGCCTAACGTTTGCTCAAGCCTCGCGGCTGGCTCAACTCTGCGAAGAGAGACAGCCCGCGAGGCTCTTTGCCAATCCGCGCATCAATTCGAAATAGAGATCGGGTCCGGGCGTCAGAAGCTGCGCTTCGGTGTCGAGCGTGCCTGAGCGCGCTTCAGTCCCTTCCGTCACAGCCTCGACGAGCTTCGGCTGAAAGCTTGGCTCGCTAAAAACGCAAACGGCGCCGAGCGACGCAATCTTCCGGCGCACGTCCGTTAGGCGGCGCGCGCTTGGCGGCACATCCGGGCTGACCGTGATCGACCCAGCGGCGTGAACGTCGAAGCCTTTCTCAAAGTATTGCGTCGAGTCATGAAACACGACGAACGGCCGGTCAGATGCCGACGCAAGAACCGCCGCCAATTCGCCCTTCAGGCCGTCGATACGCTTTTCGAGTGCCGCTGCATTAGCTTCGATCCGTGACGCATGTTCGGGAAACCGCTTGGCCAACGTCGCGCTCACATCTGCAACAATCGCTTTCGCGTTTTCCAGATCGAGCCAGATGTGCCCGTCCTTCGCGGCATCGTCGAGGTCATGCGCGTGCGTGTGTGCGTGTCCTTCATGCTGGTGCTCATCATGCGCCTCATGGCCCTCATGCGAATGAGCATGCGTTTCGAAAGTCCCCCCAGCGCGGCGATCGAGAAGCCGCACACCGGGAGCATCCGCGAGAGTCAGCACAGTTACGTTCGGTGACAGCGTCGAAACGATCTTTCGCGTGAAAGGCTCTATCGCCTCGGACACGCGGATGAACACATCGGCACCGTTAATCGCACGCGCCGTTGAAGGGCGCAGTGAAAACGTATGCGGCGACGCCGAACCATCAACGAGCAGCCGCGGCTCGCCGACACCCTCCATCACCTGCGCAACGAGCGCGTGGATTGGCTTGATCGTCACGACCACGTTCGGCGTGTTGGCGCGGGCAGCCCCCGCAAACGCCAGCAAAAACATCGCCGACCACACGAATGCCGAAGCACTTCGGCCGAAAACGCCAAGAATCACGGCCGTCGGCCATCTCAAAAACATCGAAAAATCACCGCCTCGCGAGCTATCCGTATATTATAACAATCTCCGTACTCCCGCCGCAATACGCCGTCATGCCTCTCCCTGGCATATGGCACGCTGCGCTCCGTGTCGCATTGTCGCCACGTTGCCCGTGCGTGCGTACAACAGCAACGAAAACGCACCGCTCACTTTCGGACATGCAAGAGGCCACACGTGCTGGGTACGAAATCGACGCTCTTCTCTTTGTTTACGGCTTTGGCTGCATTGGCTATCGCAACACCGGTAGTCGCCCATCCCCACGTCTGGGTCACGTATGAAATGACGGTCGACTACGACAAAGACGTCGTCACCGGCGTCGACCACATCTGGTCGTTCGACGACGCCTATTCCGTCATGGCGCTCGAAGGACTCGATACCAATAACGACGGCAACTACGACGAGAAAGAACTGGCCGAACTGCTGAAGGTCAACATGGAGGGCCTGAAGGAGTTCAACTACTTCACCGTTGCCAAGCTCGGCGCCGACAAGCTCACGTTTAAGCCGCCGACGAATGAGCGCCTGGAATATAAGAACAAAGTGTTGAGCCTCCATTTCCGGCTCACGCTTGAGAAGCCTGTGCCAGCCAAAGCGGAAGGCCTGACGTTCGCGGTGTTCGATCCGTCGTTCTTCATCGCCTTCGAGCCCGAGAAAACAGACAGCGTGAAACTTGCTTCCGCTCCAGCAGGCTGCAGCGCAACGATGATCGATCCCGATGCCGAAAAGCAGGACGAGCAGGCCAAGAAGCTCGGAGACGCGATCGTGCAGCAATTCGGCGGCGACGCGCTCGGCTTCGGCTCCTACAAAACCGTTGCCGTAAGCTGCAAAGGCTCGTAGCGCGATCGCGACGTCCGGGATCACGGCGCGCCCGTAGTCCCAATCCGAGACGGCGATTAACTAGTGCTTAAAGTTTTCGAACCCCATCGCGCGGCGAGAGTTTAAGACTTGTAACGACCACTGCGTTCTCGGGGAAAATGGATGCTTCGCCTCTTCACCGCCGCAACTTTCGCCCTGCTGTTGGCAACGCCCTTGCGCGCGCCTTTCGCGGGCTTAGACGGCAGCGCCTCGCCCCCGGCAATTGAAAGCGGCTTCCAGCTCATCGTCGTCGAAGCCGACGGTTGCATCTACTGCAAACTATTCCGGCGTGACGTTCTCCCCGCCTTCCAGGCCTCCAATGACGGCAAAGACATGCCCGTCCGCTTTATCGACGTGAACGTTCTCGACAATACCGAGATGGAATTTACGTCTCCGGTCGACATCGTCCCGACCTTCATCGTCGTAAAATCGAACCGCGAAATCGATCGCATCGCCGGCTACGTCGGACCGGAAAACTTCTTCCATTCAATTCATTACTTGCGGTCGTCCGCGCCCTGATCGTAAATTTTTTACCAGCCGCCGCGAACAAGACGACAATCCTTCCAATCCGCGTCATCCTTCGATGCAACACTCGCGAATCGAAGGCCATGCGCGCTGGACGACGCGGTGGTGGCGCGAGCTAGCAGCAGGAGACAATTCTTATGGATGCAAAGTACGCCGAGGACATTAAGCGCTATCAGCCGAACGTTGACGAGAAGGCCGTAGCAGCCATCGTCAAACATCTCGGCATCGCACTTAAAAGCGCGGACGCCTCTCTCGTTTCGTGTTCGAGCAAGGACGAACTCGCAACCGTTCGCGATAGCTGGCTCAAGAAAAAGCTCGCGCTGACGGACGACGACGCAAAGCTCGACAGCGCGATCCACGACGTCTGCACGGTCATGAAAGCTGACAACCGTAAGCAGCGCGTGACGTTCTACTATCTTCTCGCCGAAAAGGCTGGAAAGCTCGCAGCCCTCGCAGGCTGATCCGCTTTAGGCGCCCGCAGAAAATTACGCGGGCGCCGACGAGGCGGCGCAATTCACGCCGCCACAGCACAGTCGAGAGCGAGCACTCAGGCTGCTTCCGCTTCTTTCGCCGGTTGAGCCGTCTCAGCGATGTAGCTCATAGCCGCCGCGACGCCGCCCTTCTTATGGGGCACGCCCGCCAACTCCAGACCCATCTCCACGCCGGTCAACGCGCCGAGCACAGTCAGCTCGTTCGTGTCGCCGAGGTGACCGATGCGGAACGCCTTCCCGGCCAGCTTGTTGAGCCCCGTGCCGAGCGACATGTTGAAATTGTCGAGCACGATCTTGCGGAACGCGTCAGCGTTATGTCCGTCCGGCATGAGCACGGTCGTCACCGCAGGCGAATAATACTTCGCGTCACGGCATACGAGCTCAAGACCCCACACGCGAACAGCGAGGCGCGTTGCTTCCGAAAGCCGCGCATGGCGCTGGAATACGTTCTCAAGGCCTTCGCTGTTGAGCATGTCGATCGCTTCTGCCAGCCCGTAGAGCAGGCCAGTCGCAGGCGTATATGGGAAGAACCCGTTCGAGTTGTTCGCCAGCATATCGTCCCACGAGAAGTACGACCGCTTGAGCCCAGCCGTCTTCGATGCGTCGAGCGCCTTCGCGCTGATCGCCGTGAAGGAGAGACCCGGCGGCAGCATCATGCCCTTCTGCGATCCGGAGACCGTAACGTCGATGCCCCACTCGTCGTGACGCAGATCGGCGCAAGCAAGACCCGAAATCGAATCCACCATCAGCAGCGCCGGATGCTTCACGGCATCCATCGCGCGACGAACTTCATCAATCCGCGTCAGGCAACCCGTGGACGTCTCGTTGTGAACGACGCAAACGGCCTTGATCTTGTGCGCGGTGTCTGCCCGCAGCTTGTGCTCGATGAGGCTGGCATCAGCGCCGATCCGCCAGTCCGTCGGAATAACCTCGGGATCAAGACCGAGCCTTGTCGCCATTCCGGCCCAGAGCACGGCAAACTGGCCCGTCTCGCACATCAGAACCTTATCGCCCGGCGACAGCGTATTCGTCAGCGCGGCTTCCCAGGCGCCCGTGCCGGACGACGGATAAATGATGACGTGGCTCTGCGTCTTGAAAACCGACTTGATGCCGCTCAACACGCGCTTGCCAAGCTGCTGGAATTCAAGCCCACGGTGGTCAAGGATCTGCCGCGACATTGCCGAAAGAATTCCCTCCGGAACCGGCGTCGGGCCGGGAATCTGAAGGAAATGCCGGCCAGGGCGGCGGGGCGCGTTCGTCATCATGTTCCTCGGGGCTGGGTGAATTTAGTGCCGCTGTCGTAATACGCTGCCGCTCCGGATACAATTAGCAGATCGATGCATTTTCCCCGTTCTTTCGCGCATTTTGTCTCGCTGGCAGCAAAACGCGAACCCCTGGCCCCTCCCTGCCCCCGCCAGCTTGCAAGTTTTGAATGGCTGGCCCATCAAACGGCTAACCGGTTGATTTTTTGAACAAGTGGGGTTCGTGACCATGGCGGAGAGAAACATCGCTCATCTGACGGCCACGGAGGCGCGCGCCGAACTGGAAGCCGGGACGCTGACGTCGCTGGAGCTTGTGGACGCATGTCTCGCCCGCATCGCGGAGCGCGATTCGGATGTCGGCGCCTGGGCGCATCTCAATGCCGAAGCCGCCCGTAAGTCCGCTCAGGAAGCCGACGCCCGCCGCGCTGCTGGCAAAAGCGTTTCGCCGCTCACGGGCATCCCGGTTGGCATTAAAGACATTATCCACACGACCGATTTTCCAACCGAGTACGGCTCATCCGTTTTCGCGGGGAACCAAACCTCGGAAGACGCTTTCATCGTCGCTCAGTTGAAAGCCGCAGGCGCCGTTCTGCTCGGAAAAACGGTAACGACGGAGCTCGCGTTCTTCGGACCCGGAAAAACGCGCAATCCGCGCGACCTCGAACGGACGCCCGGAGGATCATCCTCGGGCTCTGCTGCTGCCGTGGCAGACGATCAGGTTTTCTTAGCGCTCGGATCGCAAACCGCCGGTTCAACCATTCGTCCGGCGTCCTACTGCGGCACCGTCGGCTTCAAGCCGACATTCGGCTACACCTCCCGCACCGGTGTCCTGCCCCAGTCCGAACCGCTTGATACGCTCGGCGGTTATGCCCGCTCCGTCGACGACATCGCGCTTCTGTTCGATGCGATCAGCGCCCATGACCCGGCGGATACCGGCATGGCGCCAGGCAATCGTCCTTCGCTCGTAGATGCTCTGGCAGAACCGGGCCCCAAAGTGCCGCGCTTCGCCTACGTCCGCTCGCCCGGATGGCCGCAAGCCGAGGCCGCAATGAAAGCCGCGTTCGATGATTTCGCTGGCAGCTTTGGCGCACGCGCCGAAGTTGTCGAAACGCCTCTGCCAGCAGAGTTCGATGAGATCCTCCGCCTTCAGCAAATCGTGCAGTTCTCCGACATCGCCCGAAACTACGGCCCGATTGCCGACGCAAATCCGGATGCGATTTCCGCCAAGCTGAAAGAGATCATCGCCGAAGGCCGCACGTTCTCCTCGTCCAACTATGCCGCCGCGCGCGAGGAACAGGAAAGCCTGTACGAAGCGCTCTGCGCCGTACTCGGAAATTACGATGCGATCCTGACGCCCGCCGCAACCGGAGTCGCGCCAATCGGTCTGGCCTCAACTGGAAGCCCCGTCTTCAACGGCCTTTGGACCTACCTTGGCATGCCCTGCATTTCGCTTCCGCTGATCGAAATCGATGGCCTGCCCGTCGGCGTACAATTGACCTCCGCACGCGGCAGCGATGCAGCGCTCCTCCGCGTCGCCAAGTGGATGACTACCGACAAAGGTGCCCGAGGCTAGCCTGCGCTGGCGGCCGGCTCGACGGAGGAGAGTCGCCAGCGCCAACAACGAAGACTCGTCGAAGACGCCTTCAGTTCTCACGCCGCCTTCGAGCGTCCGATCGCCGGACCCGCCGCAACCACGTCGGCATCGACGTAACGCGCATACTTCGCGAAGTTCTCGTGGAACATAAGCGCAAGCTTCGCCGCCATCGCATCGTAGTCAGCGGGGTTCGCCCACGTATCGCGCGGCACGAGAACCTTCGGATCGACACCCTCGAGCGCAACCGGAACTTCGAATCCAAACACCGGATCGATCCGCATTTGCGCAGATTTCAACGTGCCTGAAAGAGCGGCGTCGAGAAGCGCCCGCGTCACGGCAATCGGCATACGTTTGCCATCGCCATACTTGCCACCCGTCCACCCGGTGTTGACCAGCCAGCAATCGACATTGTGATCGGCAATCAGCTTACGAAGGAGGTTGCCGTAAACACTCGGATGACGCGGCATGAACGGCGCACCGAAGCACGTCGAAAATGTCGGCTTCGGCTCCGATCCCATTCCCTTCTCCGTCCCGGCGACTTTAGCCGTGAAACCCGAGAGAAAGTGATACATCGCCTGGCTCGGCGTCAGCTTCGCAATTGGCGGCAATACGCCGAAGGCATCCGCCGTCAGCATGACGATGTTCTTCGGATGGTCTGCAACGCCCGTAGGGCTCGTATTGCTGATCGCTTCGAGCGGATAAGCCGAGCGCGCATTTTCGGCCAGCCTGTTGTCATCGAAATCGGGAACGCGCGTTTCGGGATCAATCACGACGTTTTCGAGTACCGTGGCGAAACGGTTCGAAGCATCCCAGATCGCAGGCTCCGCAGACTTCGAAAGCCGGATCGTCTTCGCGTAGCAGCCGCCTTCGAAATTGAAGATGCCGGTATCGGCCCACCCATGCTCGTCGTCACCCAGAAGCTCGCGCGAAGGATCAGCCGACAACGTCGTCTTGCCCGTTCCCGAAAGCCCGAAGAAGACCGCCGAAGTTCCATCCTTGCCGACGTTCGCCGAGCAATGCATCGGCATAACGTTCTTCTGCGGCAGCAGATAGTTCAGGAATGAAAAGACGCTCTTCTTGATTTCGCCCGCGTAGCTCGTGCCGCCGATCAGCACGAGACGCTTCGTGAAATTGCACGCAATCACCGTTTCCGTTCGCGTACCGTGATAGTGCGGCGCGGCGCGGAAGCCGGGCAGATCGACAACCGTGAACTCAGAAACAAAATGCGCCAGCTCTTCGTTTCCAGGACGACGCAGCAAATGTCGAATGAACAGCGCGTGCCACGCATATTCCGTAACGATGCGCGTATTGAGCCGATGTTCGGGATTTGCGCCCGCGAACAAATCTTCGACGAACAGTTCCTTGTGACGCGCGAAGTCGATGAAATCCGAAAGCAGCCGGTCGAACTGCTCCTCGCTCATCTCCTTGGCGTTATCCCACCAGATCGCATCGGCCGTCGTGGAATCTCGGACGATGTATTTGTCTTCCGCAGATCGCCCGGTGTGCTGCCCCGTCTCGACGACGACGGCACCACTCGCGGCAAGCCGGCCTTCGCGTCGGCGAATGACATGCTCGACGAGGTCGGCTTCGCGAAGGTTGCGGTGAATTTTGTCGGTTTTTGAAATCGGAAAAAGCTGAATGGTCATTGCAACATGCCCTTACGGTCCGCACCGGATGAGCCGGCGAACCGTCTGAATGCCCAACATACAACCGATTATGCTGCATGCGCGCAGTCTTGGCTCATTAGAAAAGGATCAAGGCAAGCTCAAGCCGTCCCTTCGTCCTAGACATGTCGATCGCAGGGATTTTCGTAATCGCATGTTCCTGCACAAAATTTCGCCGCTTACGCCATCTGTGCGAAACAAGTGGAAATGTTCAGGCCTCGCACGTTTCTTCGCTCGTTGCAGCGCGCAAACCCTGCGCTTCGCCTTGCTCATGCAGCCTGGGTCGCATATTCAGGTACCATTCAGTCTCAGGCGTCCTAATGGACTTGGATGCCACAATTGGTCCACCATGCCACCATATGCGGCAGCGGCGGCCAGACTGCCTGCGGCACACGCGGGGGCGTGAGAGGAAAATATGAAAGAAAAGAGTACGATCGCACTCGTCGATGACGAACGGAACATTCTCACCTCGCTGCGCATGGCGCTGGAGGCGGAGGGTTACAAAGTTCGCACCTACGGCGACGGTGTGTCCGCCCTCGAAGCCCTGACTGAAGAGCCGGCCGATCTCGGAATTTTCGATATCAAGATGCCGCGCATGGATGGCATGGAGCTTCTTCGCCGCGTTCGCCAGCAATCGGCGATGCCCGTTATCTTCCTCACCTCCAAGGACGAGGAAATCGACGAGCTGTTCGGCCTCAAGATGGGCGCCGACGATTACATCGCCAAGCCGTTCTCGCAGCGCCTGATCGTCGAACGCGTGAAAGCGGTTCTTCGCCGCGCCGCTCCGAAAGACGGCACCACGGTCGAAGATGAAGCGAAGCGCGTGCTTGAGCGCGGCAAGCTGAAGCTCGACCCCGAGCGTCATACGTGCCATTGGGACAACAAGGCGGTTACGCTAACGGTTACGGAATTTCTTATCCTACAGGCGCTGGCCACGCGGCCAGGTGTCGTCAAGACGCGCGACGCTCTGATGGATGCCGCTTATGACGATCAGGTATATGTTGACGACCGCACAATCGACAGCCACATCAAGCGGCTGCGGAAAAAGTTCAAGCAGGTCGACGACGATTTCGACGTGATCGAAACGCTCTACGGCGTGGGCTACCGTTTCAAGGAATGAACGGTCCGCCGTCAATGGGGAATGGATGGCGCTCGACACCAATGAAATAGCGGCAGCCGCCGCTCTTCCATCTTCGGCTATCGACGTCGACGATCCACCCCGCACGGCCCCTCGGCGCAAATTCGATATCGGCGACGCGGCCGCGTCGCTCGTCGCGGGTGCAGGCCGGTGGATTTCGCGTGGCTGGATCGCCCGCGCGCTTCGCAAGAACCTGCGCCGCCGCATCTTGCTCGCGAACCTCGTCGGCCTCGCGGTGCTTCTCTTCGCGATGCTCTACTTCAGCCTGCATCACGGCTGGCTGCTCGACGCCAAGGTCGACGTCGTAAAGACGGTGTCACGCATCACGTCCGAAGCCATCGCCTACCGCGCCGTGAATGAGCGCGCCATCTTCGACCCCAACCGCCTGCCGGAAAAAACCGCGCCGTGGGCGCAACGCGACGATGCCTTTGCCGCGCTCGAGTTACCGATAGACCCGCATCAGGCCGCCGTCGTGCTTCGCAAGCTCGTCGGGCCTGCAAACCTCAAAGCCCGCGTCTATTCGGCGAAGGGCACGCTCATTATCAACAGCGAGACTCTCTTTTCCGACGATACGCAGTCGAGCGCTGGCGCCGACAATAGTCCCGCTCCGCGCCTTCGTAATTTCTGGACGCGCGTGAACTACTGGCTCATCAACAAAGAGCTGAAAGTCTATCGCGAACTCGGCACTGCAAACGGCTTCCTCTATCCCGAAGTGAAGATCGCGGCCCAACAGGGCGTCGAAACGCCGATCCTTTTGCTCAATAAACGCGGGCAGCAAATCGTCTCGATGGCGGAGCCGATCAAGCGCGGCAACAAGGTCCTCGGCGTCCTTCTCGTTTCAACACAGCCGGGCGACATCGATGACATCCTGTGGGACGAACGCTGGCTGATCCTGCAAATCGCTGCGATGGCGCTGCTCGTCGCAATCGGTAGCTCTCTCGTCCTGGAGCGCACCGTCGCCGGGCCGATGCGTCGCCTGTCGGAAGCCGCCAATCACGTCACTGAAAATATCTCAGCGCGTCAGGAGCTTCCTGATCTAACGGAGCGCCGTGACGAAGTCGGTCAAACCAGCCGCGCTTTCGTGGCGATGACCAACGCACTCTATAAACGCATCGAAGGCAGCGAAAAGTTCGCCGCCGACGTTGCACACGAACTCAAAAACCCGCTCGCCGCTGCCCGTTCGACGGCCGAAGCTCTCGCCTACGCGAAATCGGATTCCGACCGCACCGAACTCGTGAATGAAATCCAGGCTGAGCTGAAGCGCCTCAACCGGCTCATAAACGACATTTCCAGCACCTCGCGGCTGGACGCGGAACTTGCGCGCCAGCAGATGCAGCCCGTCGATATCCGCAGCGTGCTCGAATCGGTGAACGCACTCTTCGTCGACATGCTGGCCGACGACACGCGCGACATCTCACTTGAGGTGGAACCGGCCGCCGCCGTCGCCTACCGCGTGCGCGGCAACGACAGCAGGCTTGGCCAGGTGTTCACAAACCTGATCGACAACGCGTTGTCCTTCTCGCCCGAGAACGGCAAAGTGACAGTGCGCGCCCGCCCCGTCGGCCAAAAAGTCGAAATCACAATCGACGATGAAGGCCCCGGCATTCCAGAAGACCGGCTCGGCCAGATCTTTGACCGCTTCTACAGCGATCGTCCGCAGACCGACACCAAACGCGGCAAGAATTCCGGCCTCGGCCTTTCGATCTCGCGCGAGATCGTGGCCAGCCATCACGGAGAAATTTTCGCCGAAAACCTGCCGCGGAATACCGGCAGCGGCATCGCCGGAGCGCGCTTCACGGTGCGGCTCCCATTAACGATAGAGGGGGCCGGGCTTGCCTGGCGAACCTGAGAGCGAGCGCATCCACGCCACCGCAATTGCCGTGGGCGGACGCGGCGCGTTGATCCGCGGCCCCTCGGGTTCGGGCAAATCCGACCTCGCGCTCCGCTGCCTCTCGCTCGCGCCGTCCACCCTGCTTTCAAGCGCGGTGGAGCTCATTTCAGACGATCAGGTGATCCTCACACGGGACGAAACAGCGGGCCGCATACGCTTGCTCGCATCGGCGCCAGAGACAATCCGCGGCCGCCTGGAAGTCCGTGGCATCGGTATTATCGACGTAAAGGCCGCGCCATCCGCCGAGATCGTCCTGGTGATTGACCTCAGCACGGATGAACCTTTCGAAAGGTTTCCAGACCCTTGGAAAAAAGTTCTCTGTGCGAAGTTCGAAATTCCAGTGCTAAGGCTCGCGCCGTTCACCACGTCCGCGCCCCAGAAGGTCGTCGCTGCCTTGCAGCTGGCCGGATTACCACCCACCTTATATACGCCGTGAACACCCACTAAATATAGCTTGCACCTACGGCAAACACTTGCCACCTTCCGCGCAATCGGCCCGGCCTTTAAGCCGCTGCCAAATGGAACTGCAATCGGCTGCCATCATGATCGGACTCGTCATCGTCACGCATGGTGGCCTTGCAAAAGAGTTTCGCAACGCGCTGGAACACGTCGTTGGCGCTCAGGAAGCTCTCGAGACTGTCGCAATCGGCCCCGATGACGACATGGAAGAGCGCCGCGCTGATATTCTGAACGCGGTCGGTCGCGTAACGGATGGTTCCGGCGTCATCATCCTCACAGATATGTTTGGCGGCACGCCATCCAATCTGGCAATCTCCGTCATGGATGAAACGAAGGCCGAAGTCATCGCCGGCATCAGCCTACCTATTCTGGTGAAACTCGCGAGCATCCGCAACGAAGTGCCATTACCGGCCGCGGTAATAATGGCCCGCGACGCGGGGCAGAAATACATTAAGGTCGCGAGCCAAGAATTGACCGGAAGCTAAATCTGGCTGAGAGAACGTAATGCCTGAGCTGTCAAACAGCCCCCGACCTGAAGCCGTCGTTACAATACGCAACATCAAAGGCCTTCATGCGCGTGCATCCGCGAAGTTCGTGAAGTGCGCCGAAAGCTATCAAGCGACCGTCACAGTCACGCATCACGGCCAATCCGTTGGTGGCACATCCATCATGGGCCTGATGATGCTCGCCGCTTCGCCGGGAGCAGAGTTGCATCTCGTCGCGCAAGGACCGCAAGGGCCGGAAGCGCTCGCAGCGCTCGTCCGTCTTGTCGAAGCGGGCTTCCATGAAGAATGCGTCGACGACGACTGACGCTACTTTCCTCACGTCATCCTCGGCCAAACGCGCAAAGCGAATGACACTCATCTCGTCATCCTCGGCCAAGTGAGCAAAGCGAATGACGGCCGGGGATCCAGCGCAAGACTCGGGCGAAGCCCGTCGTCCATTTGTCAGCCACACATACCCCCAAAAAACGAAGGGGCCGCTCGATTGAGCAGCCCCAGCGATAAAACAGTCTTTATACCGATAGACCTGAGCGCGATTACGCCAGCTTGAACGGCATGTCCTTGCCAGCAAAGAACGCGTCGATGTTGTCGAGCGCTTCAAAGCCCATCTGGTTGCGCGCCTCAATGGCCGCCGATCCAAGATGCGGGAACAGGAACGTGTTCGGCAGATCGTAGTAGCCTTCGTTGATGTTCGGCTCGCCCGCGAACACGTCAAACCCGGCATAGGCGAGACGGCCCGACTTCAGAGCTGCAATCACGTCGTCGTCTTTCACAAGGTCGCCACGCGCCGTATTCACGACGATCGCGCCCTGCGGCAGCTTCTCGATCGTCTCCTTATTGAAGAAGTAGCGCGTCTCCGGCGTCGAAGGCGCGTTGATCGAGAAGAACTGCGAAACCTTGAGCAGGCTGTCGAGCGAGTCGTGATACGTGGCGTTGTACTTCGCTTCGACTTCAGGCTTCGCGCGATAGATGTCGTAGTAGTGAACGTTCATGTCGAAGCCGCGCGCACGCTGCGCAAGCGCCTGACCGATCTTTCCGAAGCCGTAGATGCCGAGCGTCTTGTTATCGAGACGCTGGCCAACAAGTTGCAACGGCTGCCAACCCGGCCACGAGCGCGTGCGGATCATCTTCTCGCCTTCGCCAGCGCGACGCGCCGAACCGAGCAACAGCAGCATTGCGATTTCAGCAGTCGCGACGGTCACGCCATGCGGCGCGTTGCCGACTTTGATACCCCGTGCCTTGCAGGCGTCGAGATCGATATGATCGAAGCCGATCGAATACGTCGAGATGCACTTGATGTTCTCGGGAATGCGATCGATGACCTCTTTGCGGCACTTCTCATTGAGCGTGATCAGAAGCGCATCGACGGACTTCGCCGTCTCGATCATCTCATCGATCGTAATCTTCGGATCGTCGCCGTGGGCGATGACGTCATAGGACTCGCGCGCGCGGGCCATTGCAGCCTCCGGCAACGGCCAGGTGATCAAAATCTTCTTCTTCGACATGGAAATCAGGCTCTCCCGGGCATTCTTTTGTTCGTAGACCAACGCTTGTGCCCGACCGGGCCTTGGCTGACAAGCCCGTCACAACGGCGCATCGCACCGCAACCGGACGCTCAGAAACCATTTTTTCACGCGCGGCCTATATCTTTAACGGTACGCGGGGGCGGCGTATTTCGCCTCGAATACAAGGTGGCGCCATGCGCATCATCGTCATCATGCTGGCGCTGCTCGCCTGCTTCAAAGTCTGGAGCCAAGACCGGACCTATCGCTCAGTCATGGGCGAAGCTTTGGCCAATGCCTATAGCGAGCGAGCGCTCGAAGCCTGCCGGAAGGCATCGGCACCGCGTACGCAAAACGCGCGGATCACAGCCGCTGCGTGGGGCCGCGAAACCGGCATCGAGACGACGCTTGGCAACGCCGATGTGGACGTCGCCATCTGGGATACGCAAAATCCGCTCTGGTCGCGCCGCTTCCGCGATCCCTATCTCGTGCTGACGAGTGCAACGGCCGGCACCCGATGCGCCTACGACGTCACCGGAAACACGGCGACGCTCTCGAACTAGGGATAAATTGCGTAGCTGCAACCTCATGCCGCGCCGGCTGCCATTTCGTTAACAACGTCCCGTTCACCTTTGAGCCCGACAATGACCGGGTGATTCGGCTTCCGCCGGTGAATTCCGGCGAACCTCCACGATTGGCGACGGCGACGCCCCGCCTCACGAACTGCGAACGCATGAAGCAGAAGACACAACCCGTCGCTGAAATGCCCGCACCCCATGCGTCAGCACTTGGCCGCCTGCGCGCTGCCGTTCACAAGCGGATCAAGGCCGTCGTCGCATTGCCGGTCGCGGCAGCGCTGCTGACTGCCACGATCGTGTCGTTCCTCCCGAACCGATATGTCGCCAGCGCCATTCTCCAGATCGATCCGCGCCACAGCCTCGCTCTTTCCGAAGCCGAGACGGGCGCAAGGATCACGGGCGGCGACCCGATCGATTCCGAGATCGCGGTCCTAAGGTCCGAGCCTGTCATCGCAAGAGCCGCCGAAGCACTGCATCTCGAAAACGACCCGCAAATCAAACCGAGCCTTCCCGCGCGCGTTCTCACGATTCTGAAGCCCGGCAGCGACGACAAAACAATGGCGACAGCGGCCATCTATAGCGGGTTGACGGTTTCGCGCCTGCGCAACACGCTCCTCGTCAACATTCGATTTTCATCGCCCGATCCTAAGAAGTCCGCGCGGGTCGCCAATGCCGTCGCCGAAGCATACTTGGCCCATGAAGCAAACCGCCTGACAGAAATCGAGCTCCAGGAGCAGACCGAAGACGGAAGCACCAAAACTCCCGCTGCTGGAGAAACAGCATCCGAACGTATGTTCGCATCTTTAATGACCAAATACGGTGCGCCGCTCGCCGGTGCCCGTATGGTCGCGAAAGCCCAACCTCCGCTAGAGCCGTCCTCGTTGAACCGAGTGAAAACAACGGCACTCGCCTTCGGTGGCGGATTGCTTATCGCGATCCTGATCGCGCTGGCGCTCGAACTGCGCGCCTCACCCGCCGGACAACGACGACGCGCCAAGGGCGTATTCGCCTGCTCTCACGTAACGACGATTCCACAATTCGCCGAAAACGCGGCCACAGCTACACCATCTCGCGCCTGCCGTGTCGTGCTCAGCGAACCCCAAGGCAGCTACGCCGATGCCGTTCGAGAAACCTGCCGCGTGCTTGACGATCGGCGAAGCAGCAGTTCCGGCCGCCTCCTTCTTTGCGTTTCCGCGGTCCACGGCGAGGGCGCCGAACTGTTTGCCTCCAACATCGCGCACGAACTCGCGATGGCGAACCGTTCGCCGCTGCTGGTTGATACCGATCTTCGCGGACGAGGGCTGACGCGACAGCTTGCAGGCCGGATCGAGCGGGGCATGTTCGAGCAGATTGCTGCGGGCCAAAACGTCGAGAACGCCATCCTGCGCGACGCAACGACAGGGCTACATTTTCTTCCGGCCGCCGGTCAGGGCCCATCTGGCTTACGCCCGGAAGACGTCTTGAAATCGCGTCACATGAGCGAGGCTTTGAAGGGACTGCGCGGCGGCTTTGAAACCGTGATCCTATCCGCAACGCCACTCATGGAAGCGGCCGACGCGCGCGCTCTCGCCGACATTGCCGACGACATCATTTTCGTGACCGCCTGGGACAGAACTCCCGAGCACGTCGCACAGCAGGCACTGCAATTGTTCGAACAAAACCGGCGCAAGGTCGTCGCGGCAGTTCTGACGGACGTCGCTGCTGGACACGCGACGAGAGTGATGAGCTTCGCCGACATCTTCGGTGAGATCCGCGGCGCAGCCGCCTTCCCGACGTTCCGATCACGCGCAGCCTGAAGCAGCCAATTCGCTTCTGCTTGGCGCCGAACTTCCTACAACGACGTAGAACCGCTGCTCCCGCTCCCAATGGTCTAAGCCGCGCCGCATCGCTGCCTGCTCCAATCGCAGCAGCCCTGCCGCACTCAAATCTGCTTCTCCGAACCACCCTGCAGACAAGAAAAAAGCGGCGGAGCTGATGTGCTCCGCCGCCTGGCAGTTTCGGGAGTAGGTTTACGAGGGCAACTTAGAATCTCACCTTTACGCCACCATAAGCCGCAAACGGGATAGCCGGAGTAATCGACCGGTGCGTACCGTCTTCGTCGAACTGGATCGGCGGAGTATCAGCCTTACCGCCAACGTTGGCTGCTTCGACGTTAAAGTACGTACCGTAGATGCCGTAGTAGTTGTCCGTCACGTTCTCGAACAAACCATAGATCTGGATGTTGTCCGTGATGTCGTAGGACGTGTGCAGGTTCAGCCTTGCAAAGCCCGCCAGCGGACGATCCTGATTGCCTTCGTCGCCCGTGAAGAACTGGTCGCTGACAGCCAGCAGGTCGGCACCGAACTTCCACTTCTGGGTCATCCAGTAGTCGAAGCCGATCTTGAAGCGGTGCTGCGGTGTGCCCGGCAGACGGTTGCCCGGCCGCACCTGGACGCAATGTGCTTCATCATCGTCGTCGTCATCACCGCCGGCACCTTCAGGGCACTCGCCTGCAAATGGGTTATCCGGTGAAGACAAGGTCAGATAATCGCGGAACGTCGCATCGACATAGGTGTAGTTGGCGTAGGCGAAGAGGCGCTGCGAACGATACTCGATGCTCGCCTCGACACCCTGCCGCAACGTTCTACCGGCGTTGAGGAAGTATCCGCGACCGTTGGAGGTCTCGTCAGCAACGCTCAAGATATCGTCGGTGTTGAGCGTGTGGAATGCGCCGACGCCCCAGTTGATCCGATCACCCTTCCAGCCGAGCTTCGTCTCGCCGCGTACACCGAGTTCCCAGGTGCGGGAGACAACTTGCTTCAGCGGAGGATCCGCCGTCAGGAAGCTTTCGATGATGCACGGATGCTCGGGATCGGCGCAGGCGATTTCAGCCGGCGTCGCAGCGCGGTTCGCTTCCGAATATCCGCCATAGAGCGAGAGACCGGGTGCCAGCTGATACGTGAGGCCAGCCATCGGATTGAAGCGATTGTAGGTGTTCGTGCCGTTCAGGAACGACAGCTCTTCTTCGCCCGTATTGTCCTTGATTTCGATGCGCGCATAGTTGAAGCGGCCACCGACGGTCAAAGCCAAACGATCCGTCAGATCGGTCGTATTGCTGAAGTATGCACCGAAGTAATCGTTCTTCGTCGTGATATCGCGCGGCGTCACGTCATCCGATCCGCACTCTTCGCCCGGCTCGATCGGCACAGGGCACGGACCTTCCGGCGGCGCCTGGAATTGGATGCCCGTACCAGCCACGACGAAGCGCGGCAGGAAGGTGCCAAGCTCGCTGTTTGCTGTGTAACCGACGCGACCGTGATCGTAGCTTGTGCCGACGGTAAACTGGTTGCGGTATCCGAACAGGCGCGACTTGTCGGTCGCCTGCAGAGCCACGCCCCAGCTATCGGCATCCTGCGATGTTCGATCGATCGATCCATAGTTTGCGGTTGGATCAAAGTTGATAGTGCCGTCAGGATTGACGCCTGCAATGCCCGGCTTGCCGAACGCTACGCCGTCTTCGATGCACAGAAGGCCAGGATTGTCGTCGCACTCCTCAGCTTCGGCGATGTTGCCGTCAACGTGCCTCTGCTTGAACCTGCGGTAGTAGGCATTGGCCGCAACCTCGAGGGTCTGCGTCGCCTGCACCCGGCCGTTGAGCTGATAGAGTTGCAGCTGGTTGTCGGTCGTCTGCGGCGACGTAAAGGTGCGGTCCCAGCCACGCTGGTTCAGCAATTCTTCGGGCGCTGCAGCCGTAACACCTACGTGGTTGTCCGCGCCGGTGAAGCTGAAGTGGAACTCCGACCAGGAATTCTTGAATCCGAGGTCAGCATAACCACGACGGATCTCCGCATCAGAGAAGTCGCGGAAGCCATCGTCGTTGATGCCTTCGAATGCGCCGTAGATGCCGAAGTTACCCGACTGATAACCAGCCTGCGTCGAAACCTGCTTACGGCCGTACGAACCGAAGCGCGTATCCACTTCGGCACCCTGATAGTTGAAGCCATCCTTCATGTTGATGGCAATCGAACCACCGATTGCGTTCAAGCCGAACAACGGATTGCCCGTCATCACGGTGATGTCGTTGATGGCGTTCGAGGGCAGGAAGTCCCAGTTGACCGTATCGCCGAACGACTCGTTGATGCGGACGCCGTTCTGATAAACGGCAAGGCCCTGCGCCACGCCGTTGACGGGCGACGCTTCAAAGCCGCGGAACTGGACGTTCGTCTGGAACTGGTTGCCCTGAAGATCGCCAACGATGACGCCGGGCACGCGGGCCTGCAGTGCTTCCTGCGGAATGACGGTCTCGTCGCGTTTGAAGTCCGTCGCCGTAACCTGCGAAACGCTGCTCGGCACCTTCGCGACCGGAATAGCGCTTCCGCTCAACGGAGACATATTCACTTCAGCGGGCGGGCCCGATGCCGTATCGCTGGTCTGTGCCGGCACTTCCTCTTCGGGCATCGGCTGCGGAGCGACGGCGACCGGCGGCGGAGCTTTTGGCTTCTGAGCTTTCTTAACGGGCTTGGGTTTAGCGTTGTTCTGCTGGATGACCCGAACTTCTGGCAAGTTCTCGGCATTTGTTCCCTGCCCAGCGGCAGGGGGCGCTGCGGGCGTTTCTGCAGTCGGCGGAGTATCTGCGGGAGGGGTAGTGTTGCCCTGATCCTGCGCGATAGCGGACCCAGAGCCACTCATGACTGCGAACATGGCAGCGGTCGCAGCCGACGCTATTAGATGACGCCTCATCCCCCGATTCCCCTTCTAAAAATTAGCGTCGCTCGACCTTAGCCAATCGCAACAACACCAATATTTCCCAAGCGGCACCCGACTCTCGGCCGCTCCCCATTACACCAAGGGACACGTTGCCGCGGACGGTCAACCCAAGCGGACAGGAGAAAACTTCCCAGCATATGTTCCTGGAGTGCCCAGTTGCCAATGTGCAACAGAAGCAAAGTGTTTCGGGAATTCGACTGGTTCTAAATCAGGAAATTTTCTCGGTGCGACGCAGCAATGTTGAGAAGCGCCTCATCAATCTCGACCGGATAAAAACTGTTCTAAATCAAAGGTGCGAAAGTTCAGTTTGCCGCATGATAACTCTACCAATTCTTGAGGTTTTGGCACTGGTCACGTCCCCACAAAATGAGTACACGCAAAGCAACAGTGCAGGCTTTCTCAGAACCGGAAACCAAGAACGTGATCAGCATTCTGAAGCGTCTCCAGTTGCCTCAAGCATTCGTGGCAATCATGTTTCTGATGGCTCCTGGCGCAAGCGCCGAGCCGGAAAATCATGAACATCAACAGCACGAGTCAAAATCGCAAGAAGCGAAAGCTCCGGAGTCGTCGGGAACATCAGTTCATCTTGAGCTGAATAAGCTCGAAGAATCTGACAAAGGCTGCCGCGCTTACGTCGTCATCAAGAACGAAACTGAGAAAAGCTTTCAGTCGTACAAGATCGATCTCGTACTCTTCCAGGCAGACGGCGTCATCGGCCGCCGCTTCTCGATTGATCTCGCTCCGCTCCGTCCGAAGAAAAGAAGCGTCAAGCTGTTCGATATCGACGGAATGGCCTGCAATAAAATCGGCTCGCTGCTCATCAATGACGTGATGGAATGCAAGTCCGAACCCGAGTCGGACTCCTGCTTGCGCGAGCTCTCGACATCGAGCCTCACGAACGTCCAACTTTCTAAGTAAGTGGGGATCGCTTTGTACGTATTGGCAGAAGAGATCGTCGGCCGGGATTTGACTATCCTTGGGCTGTTCCAGCACGCAGACATCGTCGTGAAGTCCATCATCATCGGCTTGCTGGCGGCGTCGCTCGTCTGCTGGGCGATGGCGTTTGAAAAGTTCATTCGCGTTTGGCTATTGAACCGCGAAATTCGCGTTCTCGAAACGAACAGCTCAAAAGGCACGTTGCCCGCGTCGCGCTCCAACGGATTGGTTCGCGCCGTTGGTGAAGCAGCACGCACCGAATGGAACGAAGGCGTTCACGACGGTACGAGCGGTGAAATTCGAGACCGCCTGGAAATTGCCATGCGCGCCGCATCCAAACGTCAGCTCAAGAACATCGAACAGGGACTTCCGTTCCTCGCCACGCTCGGTTCGGCAGCTCCGTTTATCGGCCTTTTCGGCACTGTTTGGGGCATCATGAACTCCTTCACCGCCATCGCGCAGTCGAAGGATACGAGCCTCGCGGTCGTCGCACCCGGTATTGCTGAAGCGCTGTTCGCAACCGCCGTCGGTCTGGCCGCCGCTATTCCTGCCGTTATTTTCTACAATCAGATTACTGTTGCGCTTGGCCGCGCCTCTGATCGCGCCACGCCCGCAATTGTCGGTTTGGCGCGCTCGCTATCGCGCTCAGGAGTCGGGAGCGCAAACTAATGGGCATGTCGGTTCCCAGCGGTGGCGGTGACGACGAGAACGGTTACAAGCCGTTGGCAGAGATCAACGTGACGCCGTTCGTCGACGTGATGTTGGTGCTACTTATTATCTTCATGGTGGCCGCGCCGTTGATGGTTCAAGGCGTGCCGCTTGAATTGCCGAAGACGTCGGCGTCGAAACTTGGCGCCATCAAGAAACCGATGGTCGTCTCAATGTCGACCGATGGAAAACTTTATATTCGCGACGAGGAAGTTTCCTCGGGAAGTCTCGTTTCGCGCCTGATGCAGATCAAGTCGCAAGAGGGCGACGGTGTGGTCTACGTCCGGGCCGATCGAAAAATGGCTTACGGCGATGTCATGGAACTGCTTGGGCGTGTCGGAGAGTCGGGCTTTGCCCGCGTCTCTCTGCTCTCACAGCCAGCACCTTCCGCGCAGAGCGCCAACTAACCTGACGGGCGGCGTATGAACTGGTTACGAGCGGCAGCGGTTCTGTTGTCCCTATTGATCCACGGATCAATTGGATACGCCATGCTGCCTGCTTCCAATCATGCGGACATGTCGCTCGATGTCGGCGAAGGCACTGACATCGTCCTCGTTGAACAAGGCATCGCAACCGAAGGCATTTCCAAGCTCGGCGATGCGCTCGAAACCATCGAGACGGCGGAAGTCGTTCCCGTTCAGCAGACGGCGCCACCACCGCCGCAAGAGGTGAAACCCGACGAGTTGCAGGACGTCATCGTGTCCGAGGCGAGCACCATCGTGCAGGACATCGTCAAGACCGAGCAACCTCCGCCGCCGAAGCCGGTCGAGCAGGAGGTCGTAAAGACCGAGCAGCCCCCGCCGCCGGAAGTCCTGCCGCCATCGCCCGACGAGGTGCAGACGCAATCGCAGCCTGAGCAGGTCGCGATCGTCACCGAGCAGAGTTCGGGCGAAGCCCAGTCGGGCGGTGACGCAAAGCTGTTCGGCCGCTACCTCGGCCAGATCAACGATCACGTCCAGCGCGCCAAGGTGAACCCGCGATCGACGGTTGCTGGCGTCGTTGTCATGCGCTTCACGATCGACACAGACGGCAAGCTGCTGTCGAAGGAAATCGCCACAAGCTCGGGCTCCAAGGTGCTCGATGACGCCGCTCGCGCCGCCCTGGATCGCGCCGCGCCGTTCCCGCCGATCCCGCCTCAGGTCAGCGTCAAACCCTTGGCCTTTACCCAGCCGTTCAAATTCATCATGCGCTAACCAAAGCTTGTTAGCTTTGCGCGCTTCCATGCTTCCCCTCGGGGTAAATTTTTCAAAAAATTTATTTATTAACTGTCTTGCAACGATGGCCCCGGTTTGCCCGGTCCGGCCCAAGGCTGATGGCGGGAATTAACCGACGATTAGTCTACTCGATAATAGAGTGAACCGTTAACCGAGCACCGCTCTAGGCTGCACTCGATGCACTTCGGATCTGCCCCTAACTCGAAGCCGAACTCGCTGATGGATGAATACGCCGCGTTGCTGAGCGACGCCGTTCTCCGTCATCGCGCCCGTGTAGCCGAACACACGGCCCGCCTTGAAGCCGAACTGGCGAGCAAGGTGAAGTCCGAATTCATCGCCAATATGAGCCACGAGCTGAAGACCCCGCTGAACACGGTCATCGGCTTCTCCAAGCTCCTCACGCAGCACGAGCACAAGCGCCTGGGCGATCAGGAGATCGTCGAATACGCAACGCTCATCAATTCTGCTGCCGGCCAGCTTCTCGCGATCATCAACGACATTCTCGACATTTCGAAACTGCAGAGCGGAAAGCTCGCGCTCGACACCAAGGTGCTCGATCTCGAAATCGTGCTGACTGACATTCTCGCGACGATACAGAAGCAGGCGCGCGACTCGAACCTCTCTCTCAGAATCGCGCTTTCGCCCGACCTGCCCTTCGTGCGCGCCGACAACACAAAGCTGAAGCAGGTATTCAGCAACCTTCTCTCGAACGCGCTGAAGTTCACACCCGAAGGCGGCACGATCTCGGTGAACGCCACGACCACGGACGACGGCGACGCCCGCGTTGTCATCGCCGACACCGGCGTCGGCATGACGAGCGAGGAAGTCCAACTCGCGCTGATGCCATTCGGCCAAGCCGATGGCAGCCGCACGCGCTGGCGCGAAGGCGCTGGCCTCGGCTTGCCCATCGCTCATGCACTTGTCGAACTGCACGGCGGCGCACTCGAAATCCGTTCCCAGAAGGGCTCAGGCACCGAGGTCGTTATCTCGATCCCGAACAAAGATAAGAACATCCAGTCTGCCGCGGTGAAAAGCACCGGCGCGCGGAACTCGACGACCTAAGCGCGGACGGAAACCACACTATGATTGGCAATCCGCTCAGTGATGAACATCGCGACCCTTCGTTCGGGCGCATCGTTTCCGTCACGGGCTCAAAAGCGATCGTCCTGCTCGACAACGCGAATGACGCACATGGCCGCCGCCGGCGCATCCGCCCCGAAATGGGCACGCTGCTCGCAATCGAAACGCAAAATACGTTGGCGCTCGCCGTCGTTTCGGCACTGAGCGTTCCGGTTCCGTCGCAAGGCGAAGGTGATGGCGAAGTCTGGATCGCAGAGCTTGGCCTCGTCGGAGAGTTGCAGAAGCGCTCCGACAATCAGGTGCATTTTAATCGCGGCGTAACGGCGTTCCCCGGGCTCGGCGATCGCGTCCGAGCTGCATCCAAAGCGGAGCTCGAAGCCGCGTTCTGTGGCGATGCAGACGCTGCCGTCCGTATCGGATGCCTCCGGCAAGACAACTCGATCCCCGCGATGGTTCGCGTCGACGAACTGCTCGGCAAGCACTTCGCCATTCTCGGAACGACCGGCACCGGCAAATCGTGCACCACGGCGCTCATCCTCCGCTCGATCCTGGAAAAGAATCCAGCGGCGCACATCGTGCTGCTCGACCCGCATAGCGAATACGCGACGGCATTCACCGAGTGGGCCGAGGTCATTTCCCCACGCAACATGCAGTTGCCATTCTGGCTTCTGACGTTCGAGGAAATCTCCGAAGTCCTCGTTGCTGACGACGATCGCAAGACCGAATCCGACGTGCTGCAAGAGCTGATACCGATCGCCAAAACGCGATACGCCAGCAGCCGCGCAAGCGAAGCTCCAAAAACCCGGCGAAGCTTCGCCGAGCTTGGCCGCTACACTGCGGATACGCCCGTTCCGTATCGCATTTCCGATCTGGTAGCACTCATCGACGACCGGATGGGCAAGCTTGAGAACAAGCGCGATCTGACGCCCTACCGCAACCTCAAGCATCGCATCGAAACGGTCTCGAAAGACCCGCGCTATGCGTTCATGTTCGGCTCGCTCACCGTATACGACGGCATGGCACAAGTGCTCGGGCGCATATTCCGCGTGCCCGTCAACAACAAGCCGATCACAATTCTCGAGCTAACGGGCATCCCGTCCGAGATCGTCAACGTCGTTGTTTCGGTTCTCTGCCGCATGACGTTCGATTTCGCGCTCTGGAGCGAAGGCCAGATTCCGGTAACGCTCGTTTGCGAAGAAGCACACCGCTATGTGCCGGTGAATTCGACTCTCGGCTTCGAGCCCTGCAAGCGGGCCATCGCCAAGATCGCAAAGGAAGGCCGAAAGTACGGCGCGTCTTTGTGCATCGTCACCCAGCGTCCCGCTGAAATCGACCCTACCATTCTCTCCCAGTGCAACACCGTCTTCGCGTTGCGCATGTCGAACGACCGTGACCAGGCGATTGTCTCATCCGCGGTTTCCGACACGGGATCGGGTTTGTTGGAATTTCTCCCGTCGCTCGGACAACGCGAGGCCATCGCATTCGGCGATGGAATGTCCCTGCCCGTCCGCATCAAATTCGACGAGCTTCCCGCCGCGGCGCTGCCGAGGTCGTCGACGGCACGCTTCACCGAACGTTGGCAACGCCCGCTCGGCGACGAGCGCTTCCTGGATCAGATCGTCGAACGTTGGCGCATGTCCGCCGCGCCGCCGACCGCAGATCTTACGCAAAACCTCTCGATGATGGTGGATGCCCTCGGACTGCAAAACCAGCCCGAGCAGGAAACCGCGCACGAGCCACCCGCGAGATCCGTTGCTCCACCGCTCCCGGCTGCAAAACCGCCAGCCAGCTTTGCATCCGCGATGCGATCGCAACGCGCAACGCCGCCAGCCGCGCGGCAAACGACGGCAGCTCCCGACGACGCCGAGGAGGCAACGGCCTCCGTCGCAGTGTCGGCATCGCTTCGTTCACTTCGTGACCGCCTCACGCGAACATCGAATTGAACAGCGAACAGCCCGACCTTCACCTGTTCAGCTAAAAAAGTGCGGAACCGATAACGTTAGCTAGCCTTCTCGAGGCCACATCGGCGCTGTTCTTGCATCGCATCCGCGCGCAACTTAGACAGTGGTTTTAGGATTTTCGTAGGGCACCCGATGAGCACAATCTTTCCGGTTATTCTCTCCGGCGGCTCTGGCACACGGCTCTGGCCGCTGTCGCGGTCAATGTATCCGAAGCAGTTCATTCACTTCTTCAACGGACAGACGACGAGCTTCCTCGGCGCAGCACTAAAGCGTCTGAAGTCCGGCCCGGACTTCGCCGGACCGATCCTCCTCTGCAACAACGATCATCGCTTCCTCGTTCGCGAAGAACTCGAGCGCGCAGGGATCGAGGCAGAAAAAATCATCCTTGAGCCGGTCGCACGCAATACGGCGCCCGCCATCGCCGTTGCTGCCCTCGTCGCGTTGCAATCCGACCCAGCCGCCATCCTCGCGGTCATGCCGTCCGACCACATCGTGAAGGACGAAGCCGTATTCGCGGAAAGCGTGCGCCGCGCTGCCAAAGTGGCCTCGGAAGGACGCCTCGTGCTGTTCGGAATTAAGCCGAACGAACCCGTTACCGGCTATGGCTACATCAAACGCGGAGCCAGACTTCCAGGCGAAGAAACCGAAGCCTTCATCGTAGATGCCTTTGCGGAAAAACCGGATCGTGCAACGGCTGAGAGCTATCTCGCGCAGGGAACGTATTACTGGAACAGCGGCATTTTCGTTCTCGATGCCCGCACCTACATCGACGAAATCGAAAGGCTCGCGCCTGAGATCTTGACGGCAGCACGCGACGCCCTTGCAAACGCTGTTGAAGATCTGGGCTTCCTGCGCCTCGAAAAGAAAAGCTTCGCCGCCGCGCCCAGCATTTCCGTCGACTACGCCGTGATGGAAAAAACGGCTGCAGCCTCCATGCTGCCGCTCGACGTCGGCTGGAACGATGTCGGCTCTTGGTCGTCTTTGTGGGATGTCGCTGAGCGTGACGCGGACGGAAACTACGTCAAGGGCGACGCCATTCTGCAAGATACGACCGATTGCTACGTTCACTCGGAGAAGTCGGTTGTCGCAACCATCGGCGTCAGAGACCTGATCGTCGTCGACACGCCAGATGCCCTACTGATCGCCGACAAAAACCGCTCGCAGGATGTCGGCAAGATCGTCGGTCGCTTGAAGCAATCGAACCGCAAAGAGCAGGAGCAGCATCTCCGCAACTATCGCCCGTGGGGATACTTCGAGACGCTCAACATCGGCCCGCGCTTCCAGGTCAAGCTGCTGCACGTAAAGCCCGGCGGCATGCTGTCGATGCAAATGCACCACCACCGTTCAGAGCATTGGGTCGTCGTGCAGGGAACGGCGCGCGTCGTCATCGGCGAGCGTGAACAGCTCGTGCGCGAGAACCAGAGCGTCTACATCGTCGCTACGCAATGGCATCGCCTGGAGAACCCAGGCAAGGTTCCCGTGCAAATCATCGAGGTGCAGATCGGCTCATACCTCGGCGAAGATGACATTCTCCGCACCGACGACATCTATCACCGCACACCCGAAGAGACGAAGTAGCTGCCGGCTACTTCGGCGGCTCCTGCGGCGGTCGAAGCGTGAATATCCGCCCAGTGCCAGACGTCTTCGGCTCGCTTGAAGCACTGGCTTCAACGCCCGTAACTGAGGCCGGAACCATACCCGCCGCCTCAGCCTCGGCATTCGCTTCGTCCTGCTCTCCGCAGCGTTCGCGGAAATTGCGCCAGCTCACTGGAATGAATGCCAGATAGCCAAGCGTAAGCGCTGTGAGCGTCTGGTATGGATACGTGAACAGCATCGCCACGAGACCGACAGCGATCACGAAGATCGGCAGCACCCATTCTCGGCCGACGCGCTCTCCGAGCAACTTGCCCGAATATGTCGGGATCGTCGAAACCATCATGAACGCCAGGAAGAGCGTGTAGATCAGAACCGCCGAAAGAGCCCACGGCGCCTTGATCTCTTCAAACCCAAGCTGACTGATATAGACCGGCAGCAAAACGGCGATCGCCGCTGCAGGCGTTGGCATGCCGACGAAGAAATTCGACTGCCACTTTGGCTTTTCGTCTTCGAGCGCCGCATTGAACCGCGCAAGCCGCAGAGCCGATGCCAGCGCGAAGATCATCACACAGATCCATCCGCCGCTTTTGAAATCTCCGTGTCCCCACGTGAAGATGAGGAACGCCGGTGCAACGCCGAAATTCACGAAGTCTGCAAGGCTGTCGAGTTCCGCGCCAAAACGTGATGATGCCTTCAGCAGCCGCGCAATGCGTCCGTCGATACCATCGAGGCACGCCGCAAAAACGATCGCCGCAAGCGCCAGGTCATAGCGCCCCTCGATTCCCATGCGGATCGACGTCAGACCGGCGCACAGCCCGAGCAACGTGAAAAAGTTCGGCACCAACATGCGCACCGGCACACGCCGATGCCGGAACAGAGATCTTCTGCGCCGACGCCGCGTTTCGGTATCCAGAATTGGCTCAACAGGATCCATGGCAGGGTCTCCTTCGACCGCACGCACTCAAACGCATCGAACGGCGCGGCATCACTCAGCCGCGCAGCGCTTCACGCTCTGGTTCAGTTGAAAGCAGGTCTGCAAAAACGGTTTCACCCGCAACGGCGCGCTGCCCAACGCTCACCAAAGCGATCTTTCCAGGCGGCAAGTATACATCAACGCGAGACCCGAAGCGAATAAGTCCGAACCTCTGTCCTACGCCCACAGCGTCGCCGGTATCGAGAAACGTCACAATCCGCCGCGCCACCAATCCAGCGATCTGCACGACACCGACTTCTCCATGCGCCGCCGTTTCAATGACGAGCATGCGCCGCTCGTTCTCTTCGCTGGCCTTATCAAGCGCCGCATTCAAAAACGCGCCCGGCACATAAAGCGAGCGCACGATCCGCCCCGCAACCGGCGCACGATTGATGTGCACGTCAAAGACCGAGAGAAACGTCGAGATGCGAACGCGTTCCTCAGGCCCCATTCCAAGTTCAGCCGGCGGAATCACACGCTCCACCGACGAGATCTTTCCATCGGCGCTCGAAATAACGAGCCCCGGCCGAAGCGGCGTCACACGCGCCGGATCGCGAAAGAAATAGATGATCCACGCCGTTACGCCCGCCGCAATCCAGCCAATCGGCGGATAGAGCAAAAAGAACACCAGCGCCACGGCTGCGCCGATCGCAATGAATTTGTGCCCGTCCGGATGAACCGGCGACAACGTATCGAAGATCGTATCGATCAAACTGCTATTATCGGACACGTCGGGCTCCTGCGGCGCGATGTATTTTCTCGGCGAACTATTCTTTACGAGAGCGGAACCGCGACGAAGCGCAGATCGCCCTTTCCGTCTTCTAGTCTAAGCAGAACAGCTTTGCGCCCAGATTTGCGAACCTTCTCGACGCTTTTCGCCACATCGCCCGGCTCCGAGATAGCTTCCTGCGCAACCTCGACGATCACGTCGCCGGGCTTGATCCCCTTTTGCATCGCCGCGCTTTGCGGATCGACCGCTTCGACGACCACACCCTTGACCTTGTCGTCGAGCCCGTACTTCTTGCGCAGCTCGCTCGTCAAAGCCGAAAGCTTGAGCCCGATGATTGCGGCGCCCGGAACTGGTTTGCTGTCATTCGTAACGGAACTCGGCGTCGCGTCGTCGTCTTCATCTTCAAGACGGCCAACCGTCACCGGCAATGTCTTGCGTTCGTTCTTCCGCAACAATTCGACATCGACAGCCTTCCCGATCGGCGCCTGAGCGACGACCCGCGGCAGGCCGCGCATCGAGTTCACGTCCTTACCGTCGAACTTCAAAATAACGTCGCCCGCCTGAAGACCGGCATTCGACGCAGGAGACCCCGGCGTCACGGCCGAAATCAATGCGCCGCTGTTTTCCGGAATGCCAAGCGTTTCAGCAATATCGTCAGTCACCGTCTGAATTTTCACACCGAGCCAGCCGCGCCGAACCTGCCCGAACTGCTTGAGCTGGTCGACCACGCTCGCAACCGTGTCAGAAGGAACCGCAAAGCCGATGCCGATGGATCCGCCCGTCGGAGAAATGATCGCCGTGTTCACGCCGATGACTTCGCCATCCATATTGAACAACGGTCCGCCGGAATTGCCTTTGTTGATCGCCGCATCGGTCTGCAGATAATCGTCATAGGGGCCCGAATTGATGTCGCGGCTCTTCGCCGAAATGATGCCGAGCGACACCGATCCGCCAAGGCCGAACGGATTGCCGATCGCTAAGACCCAGTCACCGACCTCAAGCTGTTCGGACGGTCCAAACTTCACATCGACCAGCGGCTTCTTCGGTGTCACCTTGAGCAACGCAAGATCGGACTTGGGATCGCGGCCGATCACCTTGTCGACCTTCAGCTTCGAGCCATCGTGAAAATTGATCTCGATTTCCTCAGCGCCTTCGATCACGTGGTTGTTCGTGACGATCAGGCCTTCTTTGCCGTCGATGACGAAGCCCGAGCCAAGTGATGAGATCCTGCGATCCGAATTCGGAACGCCGCCGCGCTTGTTGAAGAAATCATCGAAGAAGTCTTCGAAGGGCGCACCCTTCGGAACCTTGGGCAACGGCACCCCGGCCGGCCCCTTCACCCGCTGCGAGGTGGCGATATTGACGACGGCATCGGAAAGCCGCTTCGCCAATGGCGCAACCGACGTTGGACCGTTCTGGCTGAAAGCGTGAGCCGTGGCGGAGAAAAGCGCCAGGGAGAGGGCGGCGGCAGCCAGAACGCGGCCGAGAGGCGCTGAAGCTATTCCGGGCATTCGAAACTCCAGGATCTGATCCGGCCAGTGCCGGCAAGCCCGGCAGAATAAGCCGGATCGACTTCGACTGTCGAAGCGCAATCCTAGCATACCCCCAAAACCCGGGAGAACTTGGGCGGAGATTATCCCCGCGCCAGCCACACCAGAAAAACGCCAAGGGCTACGGCGCCGAGCGCCGTAGCCTGAATACCGCCATTGCCGCGCGTTGCAATCTCCGCAACCACGCGCCGCGCAAGGTTTGGTGCGAGAGCCCAGAGAAGACCCTCAAGAACGAGGGCAATCCCCAGACCCGCAATCAGATCCGTCATCGAGCCGGCGCGGCAGAGCCCGCGTTATTCCGGACGTGACCTTGCGGATCCTGGAAGTACCGGAAGAATTCGCTATCCGGCGTCAGCAGCATCCGCGTGTCCTCGGGCCTGATCGCTGCGGTGTAAGCCTGCATCGACCGGTAGAACCGGAAGAACTCCGCGTCCTTGCCGAAAGCATCGGCGAAGATGCGGCTGCGCTCAGCTTCGCCATCACCTCGGATCTCGTCCGACTTCTTGGTCGCCTCGGCCTTGATGATCGTCACCTGCTTATCGGCGTTCGCGCGGACGCGATTGCTTTCGGCTTCACCTTGCGCACGAAGCTCAGTCGCCTCGCGAACACGGTCGGCGCGCATCCGGTCATAGACCTTCACAAGGTTGGCCTTCGGAAGGTCCGCACGCTTGATACGCACGTCGACAACTTCGAGTCCGAAGTCACGACCTTCCTTGTTCACCTGTTCCGCGATCTGCTTCATCAGGCTTTCGCGCTTGTCCTTCACGACTTCCTGAAGCGTCGCGGAGCCGAGCACACGCCGGATTTCCGATTCAATCAACGGTCCAACAACTTCCCGCACGCGCTCTTCGGTGCGCACGTTCTGATAAAACTTGAGCTGGTCCGTGATGCGATAGCGAGCATACGCATCAACAATCAGACGCTGCTGATCAGACGCCGTGACTTCCTGTTCCGTCGTATCGAGATCGAGAATTCGCTTGTCGAACGTCTCGACCGTATCGATGAACGGAATCTTCCATTTCAGGCCCGGCGATGTGATGACCTGCTGCGGATTACCGAACCGCAGAACCAGCGCTTGCTCGTTCTGATGCACGATGAATGCTGAGGCGTAGAGAGCGACGGCGCCAAGAACGAGAACGGTCGCGATGAAAGCAAAAAACGCACGCATCTCATCGTTCTCCTTCAGCCGGTTCGCTTACGCGCTTCTGGATCTGATCAAGCGGTAGGAACGGCACGACGCCCTGCCCACCCTGCTTCTGATCCAGAATGATCTTGTCCGCGCCGCCAAGCACTCGTTCCTGCATTTCCAGGAACAAGCGATCGCGGGTTACGTCCGGCGCCTTTTTGTATTCTTCGTAGACTTTCTCGAAACGCGCGGCCTGACCGGTCGCCTCAGCGACGGTCTGATCACGGTAGCCTTCGGCGGCTGCAAGAATGCGATCCGCATCACCACGCGCGCGCGGCGTCACCTGATCGGCATACGTCTGCGCCTGCTTGATCAGCGTTTCTTTTTCCTGAGCAGCAGCAGCAACGGCACGGAAATCACCGACGACTTCTTCCGGCGGATCGACTTCCTTGAGCTGCACCTGGTCGATCTTGATGCCCGCCCGGTAATAATTGAGCGTTCGCTGCATCAACTTCTGAACTTCTTCCTGCGTCTGCTGCCGGCCACCGGTCAGAAGAGGCTGCAGGTTGGATTGCCCGACGACTTCACGCATCGCGCTTTCAGCAACTTCGCGAACCGTCGTTTCCGGCGCCGCGATGTTGAACAGGAACTGCTCGACGCCCGTTTCGCCGGTCTTCTCGTCACGCTCCGGGCTGATGCGCCAGAACACAACAAACCGGACATCGACGACGCTACCGTCGCCGGTCAGCATCAAACCGCTGTCACGCGCACCGATAGCGCTCCGCGCAGAGCCGACTTCGATCGTGCGCTGTTGCGTAACCTTAGGCAGGCGAACTTCTTCGATCGGATACGGCCAGCGGAAATGCAGACCAGCGGGCTCCCAGCGATCGAACTTGCCGAACCGCAGAACGATGCCCTGCTCGTCCGGATTCACGCGGAAGAAAAAGCCGTAAAACGCCACGCCAGCGAGAAGCAGCATCGAGACCAGGAAGATAAAGGGCTTCGGCACGCCGCCGCCCAAGCTTCCGCCGCCGCTGCCATTACCGCCGCCACCGCCGCGCATCACCTGGCGCATGCGATCCTGGCCGCGTCTGAGAATTTCATCGAGATCCGGCGGCTCCTTGCCGCCGCCACCACCGCCGCCTGAGCCCCAAGGCCCCTGACCCCAAGGTCCGCCACCTTTACGGCCGCCGTTGCCGCCGCCTCCACCGCTGCTGCCACCGCCGCCTTGACTACTCCAGGGCATAAATCAGGGACCTCGTCTTTAGAATTTAGGGCTGAATGAGATCAATACGGAGAGCCCCTCAAATCGATCCGGGCCGAGCCCCGATACGAAATGCCAGAGGTGCACCGCTGACGAATTGCGAAAACTCGATTGATCAGAGTTTTGCGCAGCTTATAGGGCAGGGATCGACCGTTCGCAAATTCCGCTTTGTTTGGCTAATCGCAATTTGGGGCAGCCCCAGGCCGCCTTCAAGGGCGAATGGCCCAAACTCCGGCGAACTTTATTCGGTAGCGCCTGTCCGTTCATAAATGATTAGGGTCGCCGCATGTTCGTCGCGAGGGCCCTGCGGAAGCCCCTCCCGGCTGACTTCGCGCCAGACGGCGTCATCCAGCGGTGCAAAGTGCCGGTCACCCTCGACGTCGGCATGCACGCGCGTGAAATAAATGCGATCTGCAACGGGCAACGTCGCCTCGAACACGGCCACACCGCCAATAACCATGATCTCGTCGGCGCCCCGGGTCGTTCCGAGTATCCGCGCCAGCGTAAGCGCATCCGTGACACTGTCGCAGACCGAAACGCCCGCAACTTCAAACGCCGGATCACGCGTAATGACGATATTATCGCGCCCATCGAGCGGCTTGCCGATGGAGTCGAACGTCTTCCGGCCCATCACGAGCGGCTTATCCATCGTCAGCCGGCGAAACATCTTGAGATCGGACGACAACCGCCACGGCAACCCGCCGTCCCGACCAATGACGCCGTTCTCGGATACGGCAACGACAAGAGAAACCTTCATTGTACAACCATTCTAAACTGCTACCGGCGCTTTGATGTGCGGCCAGGGGTCATAACCCTCAAGCGTAAAGTCCTCATAGCGAAAATCGAAGATCGAGGTCACGCTGGGATTGAGCGCCATTCGGGGCAACGGCCTCGGCGCACGCGAAAGCTGCAGATCGGCCTGCTCCAGATGATTGAGATAAAGGTGCGCATCACCGAGCGTGTGCACGAATTCGCCCGGCTTTAATCCGGTCACCTGCGCCATCATCAGCGTCAACAGCGCGTAGCTTGCGATATTGAAGGGCACGCCGAGAAACACATCGCCCGAGCGTTGATAGAGCTGGCAGGAAAGTCGTCCGTCTGCGACGTAAAACTGAAACAGGCAATGGCACGGCGCCAGCGCCATCTTCGGAATATCCGTCGGATTCCACGCGGAAACGATGATGCGACGGCTATCGGGATCGCGCCTCAACGTTTCGACAGCCGACGTGATCTGATCGATCGACGCGCCGTTTTCCCCACCCCAGGAGCGCCACTGCTTACCGTAGACCGGCCCGAGTTCACCTTCAGGGTCCGCCCATTCATCCCAGATCGAAACGTCGTTGGCTTTGAGGTAGCTCGTATTCGTCGCGCCCATCAGAAACCACAGCAGCTCGACGATGATCGACTTCACATGCAGCTTCTTCGTCGTCACCAGCGGAAACCCATCCGCCAGATCGAACCGCATCTGATGCCCGAACACGCTGAGCGTGCCCGTGCCGGTGCGGTCGGTCTTCTTCACACCTTCCGTGCGCACGCGGCGCAAGAGATCGAGATATTGCTGCATGTCCCAAGCACTCGTGCGATTCTGGCAGGAGGTTCAACTAGCCGATCAGCCAAGACGGCCAGAACGCGAGTATAAGCACGATCAAAGAGTTGTAGACACCATGCGCGACCATGGGCGCAACCAGCGTCCCCGTGCGCTCCCGCAGAAATGCCAGATAAATCCCGATCACCAGCACCGCGATCACGCCATAGATCGAATAGTTCGCGTGCAGCGACGCCCAGAGCACCGAGGTCACGAGCGCCGTACCGAGAAACCCGAACACCGACCGTCTAAGCACCGCATAGAGAAGACCGCGAAACAGAAGTTCCTCAGCCAGCGGTGCGCCGATACCTGCGGCGATGAGCATCAACCACCACGCGCCCGTCCCCATCAAACCGACGAACGGTTCCAGATCCTGACGAACGGCATCCCCATCGAACGCATAGGTTGAGGCGCCGATCAGGGCCGCCAGCGCCATCAACGCGATCACCGACAATACGAGCGTTCGGATGCCCTCCTTCGGCATTCCGAACGGCAATAGAGATCGTCCGCTGGCACGCAGCCGGGCATCTGCAAAAAATACCAGAAGCACCGTCACGGCTTGAAATCCGAAGAGCGACGCCGCAACCCGCGCCGTCAGCAAAAACTCGGGTTCCCCAGCGCGAAAGGCACGCGGCTCGTCCAATCGAGACACGATGTCGAACAGCTTCGCTGCCCCGAAACCGGCCGCAGTCGCCAGAACGATAATCGCGGCGGTGATGACGAAGACCGCAACGACCGGCTTCCACCCAGCGCGCTCGCCCGGCTCCTGACGCTGACCTGCAAAGAGGTTCAAAATGCCGCCGCCTGGTTACAGCCGCGCATCCCATGGCCGCGCACGCCCCGCGTCAACTCGACCATCTGACAATGAACTTTCCTTGGGAGCGTAATTTCTCTCATGCGGAACCGCTTTGTTTTCTTGGCGCGAGGCATTATATTTCCTGTGCCGGCTTGCCGGCTATGGCGATAAACGCGGTCGTAATAAGCTGATCGGACCCGGGGGCGGTACCCGGCGCCTCCACCATTTCTCTCTGCCGCGCTTCGCGGCCGGCTCCCCTCCGGGGAGTCGCGAAGCGCCAGGGAATATGGGGGCGAAATAGGATCGACGAAAGTGTAAAGGACTTTGCTTTTGCCCGGCATGATACCACCGTTATCGGGTCATTCAGAATAGTTGCCAATGACAACTATGCTGAGGCCGCTCTCGCTGCGTAATGCAGCGCGACTAGCCTGAACTTGAAGCCCTTACCCTTAGCCGGGTAAGGCGCGGTCCGGAGGGCACCGGGCAACAGAAGCCCTCCACTTTACCGCCACAAGCCGTTCGGACTTGACTGAGCGGCAAAACTGATCTCAACCGTCGATAAAGAGTGCGGCACTTTCGAAGGCTGAAGCATGGCATCCGGGCCATCAATCGATTACGCGAAACTACAACAGGACGCGATGCGGGGCGTAGTGCGCGCCGTACTCCAGCAAATCGTGAAAACCGGTTTGCCGGGCGAGCATCATTTCTATGTCTCGTTTCTCACGCAGGCGCCGGGCGTCATTCTTTCAAAGCGCTTGAAAGAAAAGTACCCCACCGAGATGACGATTGTGCTTCAGCACCGCTTCTGGGACCTGATCGTCTCGGAAGATCGTTTCGAGGTGAAGCTGACGTTTGACGGCATACCGGAGCGGCTCGTCGTTCCTTACGCCGCCATCAAGGTGTTCATCGATCCGAGCGTTCGCTACGGCCTGCAGTTCGATGATGAAGCCGTCGAAGCCGAGGCCGCGCGCCCGCATCATGCACTCACCGCCGACGCAACATACGATCAAGTCGGTGGCGCAGCAGACGTTCCGCGCACGACGACGAAGCGCCCGCGCGCACCTCGCAAGTCACGTGCCGAAAAGGACGCCCCGCTGAATACGGCACGCACCGCGCGTGACGAAAGCGAAGCGATGCCGCCCTCGCCTGAGCCCGCATCGCGCGCAGGAGAAGACGTCGAAAAATCTGACGACGTTGCGCAAACGGACGACCGTCCGTCCGAAGGCGCGAAGATCCTCAGCCTCGACCAATTCCGCAAGAAATAAGCGTGCCGCCTTAACTTGCCTCTTCCGTTGGGAAGAGGCGGGCAGCGCCTGAAAACGGCTTTACTCCACCGCCAGCATCTTCATGCGGACGGCGCGGCATTCGTTGAACCCTTCCAACGAAGCAGCCTGATAAAGCCGTAAAAATAACCGAGCCAAAGAACCACGGAGAGGCCGTAAAAAACGATGGTCCGCACGGACCACAGCGGCCAGTTACCGGCGGCACCGATGGCGACGACGTTGGGATAGAACGAGAAGAGCGTCGAGCGCCACCTGTTCCACACCACGGTCACTTTCTCGTTGCGGCCCTCGAACGTCTTCGCATCATTGAACACGCGATCGCTATTGCGCTTCAGCCACCACCAGGAATCCTCGTTCGCCAGCTCTAGCCCGCGATCGGATTGGTTGCGCATAAAAATGTAACGGACGTCGGTCGTATTCCCTTTCGCGTCTGGTTCGCTACGGCGCACTTCCGTTCCGGTTACGAGTCCCGTCGTCCAAGTCGGACGCGCATACTCCCATGCGAACCAGATGGGCAGCCCCACAATGAGCGATGCGACGGCCAGAACCATCCCGCCCTTGCGCCAAAGCACATATGCGAGCACGCCAATCGCGAACAGGATGATAAAACCGTAAGACAACCAGGCCTGGAGCATTCCTCAAACCTCGCCTTGCCCTCGGTCCCATCCGAGATCGCGAGTAAACCTAGGTATCTCTCCGCACTACGGCAAGATGGTTTCGCTGGGGGAAGACTTTGAAGCCCGCGCCCTACCCCAGCCGACAGCGACCAACGACCGCTGCCCCCAACGCGCTCGCACTCAGCTCGGCCGATAGCAGTTGACGATCGTGCCCGCAGGAAATGCTTTCGAGCTGATCAGAGTGAAGCGACGAGGCTGGATCACCTCCGTGAAAATCGGAAGACCCTGCCCCAACACGATCGGAACGGTCGCCAATTCGAACTGGTCGACCAGGTTATGGGCGATGAGACTGCGAGCGAAGGACGCGCCGCCATAGGCGAACATCGGCTTCCCGTCCTGCGCTTTCAATTTGGCGACTTCATCAACGAGGTCTCCGCTCGCCACATAGGCCTGTGACCAGCTTTCGGCGCCAGGTTGAACAGTTTCGAGCTTAGAGAGAGCCGCGCGGGCCTCATCCAAGATCGCCGCTCCGCGTTTCGAAAACACGGCCTTGGGAATCCGGTTCATGGGAGCGGCAAACGCGTCGGTCGCGCTCGGCCAATAACCAGCCCACATCCGGAACGTGTTGCTACCCACGACGTGCAGGCTGGTCTCCGAGACCCTTTCTGCGTTCCAAGCCTTCGCCACGGGATCGGGCGGCGGCTGCAGCACACCGGGATTGCCATCCGCGCTTCCCACGAACCCATCGAGGGAAACAAACATCTTCAAAATCAGCTCTCTCATGGCGTGCTCCTCTGGCGTTTCGAAACGAGGACGTTTCGAGAGGACCGATCCCGACAGCACCGACGTGATACAGGCAAACTTAAATCTTCCTGCTGTCATACGCCCAGTGAAGCAGAGCCTGCCGCTGCCGCCGCCTGCAACCGAGATCGAGAGTGTCGCAGTTGCGCTTCAATTGCCCCACATGACGGCTGATCTGTCTCCAACGCTTGATCTGGCGAGCGTCTTCTTCCGGCAAGCGCCTGCCCATGTAATAGCGGCAGTACCACTGGAACCAGCCGCGCGGATCGTCCGAATGAATCCATCCGTTCTTGCGCCAAACCGAAAGCGGTTGGCTCGCCTTGATCCTGAAAAAATTCAGCGTCGCGTCATATCGATCTGGCGAGAGCTTCGCGTGTTGAAACCAGCTTTTCGGAAACTCTTTCTGGCAGTCGGTCATGTATTTGCCGCCAAAGACGCCAAGGCTAAGCATCTCTGTGGGCGTGAGATCCGGCGCGAAGTCCGACGCAAAATCGCGACCCGCCCCCGCCACCAATTCGTAGCGATAGCCCCGCTGCATCTTGTCGTTCACGTGTACGGTCTTGTGTTTCATCTCCGCGGAGCGCCCCCAACAAGCGGATCATTCTGCTTCATGATGCCGTTTCACTGCGACCATCACTGCTGACCGAGAAAGGCAAGCCAAACCTTGATCGTCGCCTCGCTAGCAACGCACCCGCAAAACCAAAGTTTCGTCCCGGCGCGCTAGCGCGGCGACACTAACCATCCTTCCCCATCCCACCCGAAAACTTATCCCCGCTCTACCCGACGACCTCATACTTCCACGCATCTTACCACGCTTACAGAGAGCATGAGCTCGTGCCGCGAGACATGAGTGGATGAGAGCATGCGGGGTCGCGCGGAGAAATCGGTATGCCGCGGGTTCGCTGCCTGCCGCGCTCGGGCCTCTGAGGAGGCGGCGCGGTGAAACGCCGCTCGGAATGTGATGCGGGGGCGGATGGCGGGTTCGAAGGCTCAAAGATCGCCGTGCGGCGATCCGCACTCATACGAGAGGCGCCGGACGTTAGGGCCGGGGCCGGGGCCGAGGCGGAGAGTTGGCATGCACGGGGCGGCGCTGGTTCGCATCGCTAATCCAATTGCAAAGAGCGAGGCCACACCGCCCCGTCCTTCTGTTTTCATCCGTCACGGCGACTCGCATTCTGCGGGCCAGCCGAACTCCCGCTTGGTGCTACACCCGCCACCGTCGACAGGCTCGCACTGGTAAATGCGGCCGGAAAACGCTCGACAAAGCCCGCTCCATGCGCGACGAAGCTCGCAATTTCACACTCACGATCTGCAAATGGGACCGAACGACATGAGCAAAACGCGCACCGAAACCGATACCTTCGGGCCCATCGAAGTTCCCACCGACCGCTATTGGGGCGCGCAGGCCCAGCGCAGCCTCGGCAATTTCAAGATCGGCTGGGAGAAGCAGCCCGCGCCGATCGTCCGTGCTCTCGGCATTGTGAAGCGCGCCGCCGCCGAAACCAACATGGCGCTCGGACGGCTCGATACCAAAATCGGCGACGCCGTCGTCAAAGCCGCGCAGGACGTGATCGAAGGCAAGCTCGACGATCACTTCCCGCTCGTCGTCTGGCAGACGGGCTCCGGCACGCAGTCGAACATGAATGCGAACGAGGTGATCTCGAACCGCGCCATCGAAAGCCTCGGCGGAGAACAGGGCTCGAAGAAGCCCGTGCATCCGAACGATCACGTCAATATGAGCCAGTCGTCGAACGACACGTATCCGACGGCGATGCACGTCGCTTGCGCCGAAGAGATCGTGCACCGGCTATTGCCCGCGCTCCAGCACCTGCGCAATACGCTGAACGACAAAGCGCACGCCTGGACGCGCATCATCAAGATCGGCCGCACGCACACGCAGGACGCGACACCGCTGACGCTCGGTCAGGAATTTTCCGGCTACACCACGCAGGTCGAAAACGGCATCGCCCGCATCGAGCAGACGCTGCCCGCGTTGATGCAGCTTGCGCAGGGCGGCACGGCCGTCGGCACCGGCCTCAACGCGCCGGAAGGCTTTGCCGAAATGGTGGCCGAGCGCATCGCCGCCATCACGCAGCTTCCGTTCAAGTCTGCGCCGAACAAGTTCGAAGCCCTCGCCGCCCACGACGCAATGGTGTTCTCACACGGAGCGATCAACACGGTAGCGGCGTCGCTGTTCAAAATCGCGAACGACATTCGCTTCCTCGGCTCAGGCCCGCGCTCTGGCCTCGGCGAGCTGTCGCTTCCCGAAAATGAACCCGGGTCGTCGATTATGCCGGGCAAAGTTAATCCCACGCAGTGCGAAGCGATGACCCAGGTTTGCGTGCAGATCTTCGGCAACAACGCTGCGTTGACGTTCGCGGGCAGCCAGGGCCACTTCGAGCTGAACGTCTTCAACCCGGTGATGGCTTACAACTTCCTGCAATCGGTACGCTTGATGAGCGACGCCGCAACGTCCTTCGCGGAAAATTGCGTCGCGGGCATCGAGCCGCGCGAAGACAACATCAAGGCCGGGCTCGAGCGTTCGCTGATGCTCGTCACGGCGCTTGCACCGAAAATCGGCTACGACAACGCTGCGAAAATTGCCAAGACCGCACACAAAAACGGTACGACGTTGCGTGAAGAAGCCGTCGGCGGCGGGTACGTGACCGATCAGGAGTTCGACGACATCGTGCGTCCGGAAAAGATGATCGGCCCCGGCTGAGACATCGTTTCGTCGCACTCAGAAGATGCACATACTCACGTAGACCGCGGCTGGAAGTGTTCCATCGAGCACCAACCGTCGCGGATAGAACGACGCGAAGTTTGACGGCTTTGCATTGATGCACGTAAGATGCAGCAAACGTCGTTAGACCCGACCCGTTGCGGAGTGCATTTTTATGACCGCAGAGATCGTCAACCTCAACAAGGTCCGAAAGGCGCGTGAGCGCGCCAATCGTGAGCGCGAGGCTGAGGAAAATCGCATGAAGTTCGGCCAGTCGAAGGCGGAGCGCGGCCTGTTCGATGCGCAAAGCCGTAAGTCGCAGATGGACCTCGACCGTGCGCGCCGCCAGAACGAGCATCACATCGACGATGACGATCAGGATCCGGGTCCCAAAGCGTCATAATGCGACCTGAGAAGCGATCGTTCTCGATTCGAGGACATCGAACCTCGATTTCGCTGGAAGCGCCATTCTGGGTGGCGCTCAAGGAAGCCGCCGCGGAAGATGGCGTGCCGCTCGCCGGACTGATCAGCAAGATCGACGAACAACGCGGAGAAGCTGGCCTATCGAGCGCCGTACGCGTGTGGATTTTGGATCGGCTGAAATCCCGCGCCGCTCCCCACGCAAAAAATTGCGACAACTGACGGGAACGCCGCTCAGAAATTACGAAGCGATTTCATAACTTCGTCTGAGGATGTACGCCGCTGAGCCGGCGGCTGCGGCCTCGGCCGAGGTCTCACCACAGCCTGATCCTTCGCAACAACGGGAATACCAGTCGTCGGATCGATCGACGGCGCAGTCGCGTCGCCTGAGGCTGACGGAATCGGCTCCACCGTGATGGTGGGAGAAGAAACCGTGTTTCCGTTTGAAGACGCCGACGCCCCAGCAGATGTGGTACCTTCGCCAGCAGGAGACTGCTGCGATATGGAACCGCCATCGGTACCGGCAGACTCTGGAATGACCGGCGGAAGCTGTTCAGCTTCTTTCTTCGCGCGCTCGGCCGCAATTGCCGCCGCACGCTGCGCCTCAACAGTCTTCCGGCGTTCGCGCTCTAGGCGCGCGCGCTCTTCATCCACCCTGCGATGTTGCTCAAGCAGCTTCGCGTTCCGCTCCACCTGCCGCACCGCAAGTTCACGCTGCAGATCGTTAACGTCCACACTCGTCTTGATGACCGAAAGATCATCGAGAGACCCATCGTAAAGCACGATCGCCGGAGGCAGCGGCGCAGTCTGCGCCGTCGGGTTCCAGTCCGGCAACGGAATTGGCGGCTTAGGCAAAGGTTTGGCGGGTGCCGTCACCTGACACGCTGCACTGAGATTGAACGATGTGAGATCGGCCGAGACCGTCGCGTCGACTTTACCACCCTCGGCATCGATCTTGAGAGGCTCGAACTTGATCGTCCCGTCCGCCATCTGCAGCGCAAATTCGCGGTCGCCGACATGGAGTTCGGACGTATTGAGCGCGGTGAGCAACCCCGCTGATATTGTCCGCGTATCGTTCTGCGCCGTGCCCTGCACAACGTCGTCGACGACGCGCGAAAGCGCCTCGATAGACGGGCCGCGCAGCGTCGCATCCTTGAGCGTCACATGCCCTGAGCCAGTAAGAACTGCCATGAGGCCCGCCGGACTTTGCGCCCGCGCGGTGCCATCGAGGCTAACATTCGCCGTGCCTTTCGCCGCGCTGCTAAGCGACGAAAGCTTCGCCCCGTCGAGCTTGAATTTTGACGCCAGCGTCACGCCGTTCGAAACCTTTTCGAGATCCGCGCTGCCCGTAAATTCTCCTCCCGCTGCATCCGCAGAGAGATTGCTGATCGAGATTTTTCCAGGCGTCAGCTTCACGCGCATTTCGCCTTCGTGCGTCGCGAGGTTTCCGCTCAGATTGAGAGACGCGAAGCTAACCAGCAAATCCGCTTCGGTATTATCGAGCGCAGAAAAATCAAAAAGTCCTGCAGGCCAAACGTCAGCCCCCTGCGGCGCGGACGTATCACCGTCCGATTCAGCTCCAGCTGATGGCGCGCCCGTGACCGCGGTAAACAGCGTCGCAATCCGCACGCGATCCGCGCCGATTTTTCCGCTGATCCTGCGCTGCCCCTTATCGTCGACGCTGACTTGCACATCACCCGAAACGGCCGAAGTGCCAAGGTGCAAATCGTGCGTCGCCAAACTCCACGCGCCGTTTTCGCGATTGATATCGAACCGCCCATGCATTTCCGCTGGCGCAACGCCGGCAGGAAGCGACAAACCGGCAAACGCAACAACGTCAGCCACGTCATTCGATTTGACATCGCCACTTCCGGTAAAGGCATAACGCGCGCCTTCGGGCCACACCGTCGTACCATTCGCGGTCGCTGCAAATCCCGGCGCAGAAATCTCGATGCGCGTCGCAACACCGTTTGCAACAGTACCCGCCGCAACGACCGATGCCGTTGCCCGGCCAGGCGTAGAACCCTCCGGCGCACGCGCGGCATCCCTCACGGACCTCGGCTCTCGGCCGATCGCCGGCAGCAACTCACGAAGCGTTGGCGCATCGAACGTAACGTCCAAGCGGCTCGGCCGTGTACGCCATTCTGCAAACCCGCCATCAAACTCTCCGGAGCCGCGGAACAGCGAACCATTGAGAACGCCATCGACACTGAGGTCCACCGCACCGGGAGTGCGGCGGCCAAACTCAATGAGACCCGCGAGCTTGCCAGTCTTGAGCCCGCGAAGACCCTCCGGCCCTGTCAACTCGACGAGCCCCGTCTTCTGCGCCAGCTCCCGCATGGCATCCGGACTCGTAGCAGACACGTCGTAAGCCAACCGTCCGATGGCCGCGCCTTCGCCCTTCTTAATCTTACCTTCGAGACCGACGGTCAGACCGCTAGCCGTCGTCACCTTTGCGGACGGCACGCGAATGTCGGATCCCTCGAGTTCGAAAGTCACGTCCACGTCACGATACCGATCCGAGCCGTCCGTGAGACTTCCTGTAATGACGCGGAGACGCATGTCTCCCGGAAGATCTTTCTCTGAAGCCTTCTCAGCGTTGTCCGGCAATCCAAGCGTCTTGCGAAGCTCCGTCTTGAGCCCGGCAAGCATCGTCGGAAAAATTTCGCCGGCGTCGAGGTCGGCCGCCTGCAGCACCAGATCGATACGTCCGCTATCCTTATTCGCAACAGTCAGATCACCCGACATCGCTCTCCCGGCGATCGTGCCGAAAGCGTCGCTTAGCGTGAAGCGCGCCGGATCAATATCGAGCTTGCTGGTGAGCGAATATGCGCCATCGGCTGTCACGCCGATATCGATGCCGCCTTTAGCAGCCCAGTCTCGCAGACGCGCAAGGCTCGATCCGCCAATAAACAGATTTCCGGAGAAACTGCGCTTGCCCTTGTTGTCTTTCATGTCTCCCGAGAGATCGAGACGCGCTCCCCCGGGAAGGCCAGCGTTGAAACGCGTAATCCGCGTAACCGCTCCGTCGCGCTCGGCATCAATCTGCAATCCACCGGCGTTTTCGCCGCCAAGTTTCACCCGATCGAGGTTGATCTTCGCGCTAGCCTTGCTCTCGCCTGCGACCGTCTCCACCAGACCGAGAACGAGTTGCTTCAGCTTTGCAAATGACGCGCCGCCTTTTGCAGATCCAGACAGCCAATCGATGTCCAGCCACTGCGAATTGAGAGCAAGATCGAGCTTCGCGGGAGTCGCCCAGGTCGCAACGGCCGAACCAGTGATCGTCTGCGGTTCAGCGGCATTCGCGAGCGACAGAGAAAGATCCTCAAGCTTTGCGCCAGCAACGTCAGCCGTCACGTCAGCCTTGAGGTCGATCAGCGGTGCCTCGCCGTTTTCTGCCCCGGCAAGCCCTTCACCACCCGGAACTGCAACAGTACCAGTCCACGAACCCTTGAAGACGGGATTGGTACCGATATCCGATGCACGCCCTTCTAGCAGATACGAGTTCGACGTTCCTTCGGCGCGCGCGGCGAGCTTAATCCCGATAGAGCCATCACTTGCAGCGGGGTCAGTCGCAAACTTGATGTCATGCACCGTATCCGACCAGGCAGCATCGCCCTTGAACCGAAACGGTCCGCGCAAGCTATCGGCCGAAAGCTCGCCGTTGATATTCTCAACCTGCGCCACACGCTCCGTCGCCGCGTTGTAGATCGATACGCTGCCATCCGAGAGACGAACGGAGCGCAGCGCCACGTCGCGCGGCACGAACGGCAGGTCGCCTGGCTTCAGTTCGATGTTCGCCCAGTTGCCACCGCCCTGCGGATCCACGACAAGCGCCAGCGCCGGTTTCTCGAGTTCGATCTTGCTCGCTTCGAGAACGCCGCGCAGCAGCGCCGAACCGGAGAGCCACATCTTGAAGCTATCAGCGCGGATAAACGGCTCACCCGTCTGTCCCGAGACGTTCGCAATGCGGACCTTCTCGAAACGGACGTAGGGCGCGGGCAGGAACTTCAAATTGACTTCGCCGCCGACACGCACTTCCCGGCCAAGGACCTTCGAAGCTTCTTCTTCGAAGACGCCGCGATATCCATTCCAGTCGATGACATTCGGGACGGCAAAAAGCGCCGCTAGAACGACGACCAGAAGTCCGCCAAAGTATAACAGCCCGTTGTTCATGAGCTACTCTTGCAGCCCGCACGCGGATCGCCGGGCGCTGCGTCGGGTCAGATTGAAAAACTGAACCCCCGTGCGCACCTATATGCCACGGAGTGCGCACACTCTGAACCCGAATTTTGGCGTCAATTCAGGCATAGGTACTTTTTCTGTTTTTCCTGTTGGCGCACCTGTGCAAATTCGCCCAACCCGGACGCATCAGTTGTAGGATCAGCCCGGGTGGTTTAGGTCAACTCACATGAATTCGACTCGCAAGCCGAGCGCTTCGGCAGGTCCCGATCTGCCGCCTGACGACGACCCGCCGTTTGATCTCCCACAAGCTCCGGCGACGACCGATCGTTCTGCGCCTAAGCCCGCCTCAGATAACAGCACACGCCCGTCCATCTCGGCGCGCGCGGTTGCCGCTGCGCGCGGTGCACCCCAGTACCTGGACGGCCTCAATCCCGAGCAACGCGACGCCGTAGAAACGACAGAAGGCCCGCTTCTCGTTCTGGCAGGCGCAGGCACTGGCAAGACGCGCGTTTTGACCACACGCATCGCGCACATCCTGGCGACGGCGCGAGCCTATCCGTCACAAATCCTTGCGGTGACGTTCACGAACAAAGCCGCCCGCGAAATGCGCGAGCGCATCGGCACGCTGATCGGCGGCTCGCTCGAGGGTATGTCCTGGCTCGGCACGTTCCACTCCATCGGCGTCAAGATCCTGCGCCGCCACGCCGAACTCGTAGGCCTGAAGTCTGGCTTCACAATCCTCGACACCGACGATTCTCTCCGCCTGCTGAAGCAAGTCATCGAAGCCGCCGGTCTCGACAAGGACCGCTGGCCCGCGCGCCAGCTTGCTGGCCAAATCGATAGCTGGAAGAACCGTGGATTAACGCCCGACAAAGTTCCGGCCGGAGAATCCTTCGCTTTCGCCGCGGGCAAAGGTGCCGCGTTGTATGCGGCCTATCAGGCGCGTCTGAAAGACCTCAACGCCTGCGATTTCGGCGACCTGCTACTCGAATGCTTGCGCCTCTTCCGCGAGCATCCAGACGTGCTCGCGGACTACCACCGGCGCTTCCGCTACATTCTCGTCGACGAATATCAGGACACGAACGTCGCCCAGTATCTCTGGCTGCGGTTCCTCGCGAAAGGCTCGCCAAACATCTGCTGCGTCGGCGACGACGACCAGTCGATCTACGGCTGGCGCGGCGCCGAGGTCGACAACATCCTGCGCTTTGAGAAAGACTTTCCAGGCGCGAAGGTCATTCGCCTTGAACGCAACTACCGTTCGACGGGCAATATTCTCGCCGCGGCATCCGGTCTGATCACCAAGAACAGCGGCCGTCTCGGGAAGACGCTGTTCACCGACGGCGCATCTGGCGAGAAAATCGCCGTTGCCAATTTCTGGGACGATGAAGCCGAAGCCCGCGCCATCGGCGAGGACATCGAATCTTTTCAGCGCACACGTGAAAAGCTGAATGACATGGCGGTTCTCGTGCGGGCGTCCTCACAGATGCGCGCGATAGAAGACCGCTTTATCACCCTTGGCCTCCCTTACCGCGTCATAGGCGGTCCGCGCTTCTATGAGCGTCAGGAAATCAGGGATGCCATTGCCTATCTCGACGTCGTTGCCAATCCGTCGAATGATTTGAAGTTCGAGCGCATCATCAACGTCCCGAAACGCGGGCTCGGCGACACCACGGTGAAGCGCGTGCGCGAACATGGCCGCGCTCGCGGGCTGCCGCTCTATCAGGCGGCGCGCGAAATCGTCGAAACCGACGAGCTTGCCACCAAGGCGCGCAAATCGCTCAGCGACCTGACGAACGCATTCGAACGCTGGCGTAGCAACCTCGACCACATGCGGCACACCGATCTGGCGGAACTCCTGCTCGACGAGTCCGGCTACACTGCGATGTGGCAGGCGGATAAGAGCCCGCAGGCGCAAACCCGGCTCGAAAACCTGAAAGAACTCGTGCGCTTCATGCACGGCTTCGACACGCTCCAAGGGTTCCTGGAGCACGTTTCCCTTGTCATGGATGCGGATCAGGGAAGCGACGGAGATCGCGTATCGCTGATGACGCTGCACGCCGCGAAGGGTCTCGAATTCGGCATCGTATTTTTGCCCGGATGGGAAGAAGGGCTCTTCCCGCATCAACGCGCGCTTGATGAAAGCGGCAACGCTGGCCTCGAAGAAGAGCGCAGGCTTGCTTACGTCGGCATCACCCGCGCAAAGCGCCGGGCAAAAATTTCATTCGCCCAGAACCGGCGCACGCACGGCCTATATCAGTCTGCGATCCCGTCCCGCTTCGTTGATGAGCTTCCCGAAGCGACCGTCGACGTCGTCGAAAGCGAGATGCCCTACGGCGGGCGCTCGAACGCGTTCGGTTACGGTGGCTCGTTCGGACCGAGCAGGTTCGATCGCGCGGGCGGGTCGGACCCATTCGCCTCGACCTACAATACACCCGGCTGGCAGCGCGCCCAGCAATCGTGGAGCGGCAGCCGTGACAACCGACGCAAATCCCGCCCTCCTGTGACGCTCGAAGGCGAGCTTGTAGCCGCCTCCTCCGCCAGCGCCCCCGCATTCAAGGTCGGTACGCGCGTCCAGCATGAAAAGTTTGGTTCAGGCACCGTCACCTTCGTTGACGGCAACAAGCTCACCATCGACTTCGACGATGGCTCAACAAAACGGGTTGTGGCGAGCTTCGTCGATCCGATCGAGAGTTAGCATCACAATTGAAAAAATGCTTTTACAACAAAGCATTAATCTCGCGGTGAGAGCAAGAAATTTGCCCTCCCGAATCGATTTTCGCCCGCAGAATCCAGATCTCGCCACAATTCGATGGCACGTTTGTCGCAGCTGAATGAGCTGTGGGGGTTCACAAGCTAAGTTATTCTGGTAACGCCGAAATCACTTCGGTGACGAGTTCTTGTTGCGCGTTTCGTGACCCACGAAAGTAAATTTGCGCGGGGGTGCAACTTGAGTGGGTCGATTTGGTTTGGGAGGGGTAGAGTCCTGGAGAGGAGCTATCCATGAGCACGTACCGGTTTCCTTTAAGCGGCAAAATCGGACTCGTACGAGGACTGGACGGATATGGCCTGCTGCGCGTCATCAGTATGAGGCGCGAAGAAGCGAAGGCGAAGCCTAGGTCATACGTCCTGCAGGACATCAAACCGCTGAGCGAAGAGGAAGTAAGAAAACTTCCCGTTGCTCATCGCTGTTCCGCCTGAGATCGAGGATCGGCTTAGGCACCAGAGAGACGAAAAAAACAGACGGAAGCAAAAACGGATTCCGGTTTCAAGCGGCGCCCATGAGGCGCCGTTTGTGTTTCTGCGATTTGCCCAAACGCCCAGCGCAACAACAGCCGACGGCGACTGAAGCAAGGTCGAGGGCAAGAAACTAAGCCGCCGCGACTTGCCCGGCGCCGTTGCCTTTCAGAATATCCCAGGCAGCGTTGATCTGCTTGATCCGCTGCTCCCGATACAGCCGGTCGGGCTCGTTCTGCGCATGATCGGGATGCCATGACATTCTGAGCGCATCGACGACCTTCTTGACCGCAGCTTGTGGCGCCTCCGCATTGAGACCCAGGACGCGGTAGGCTTCGAATGTCGTCGATGGTGACGCGGCCAGAAACTGCTCGTCGCCTTCCGGCTGCTCCCCAGCGCCTTTCGCAATTCGCGCGATACGGTCGAGATCGCGAGTCAAACCGCGGAGCATGGCCCCCGCCCGCTCCGGCGCCAGCGTCTTGCCACGCTGCGCCACGTCGTCGGCGCGCTTTCTGAGGCCGTCGAGCTCCGACTGCAGCACACTGCGAAGCGCAAGCCCTGAAGCAAGCGATGAGACAATCATCTCAGTCTGCGCGATACGCGCCTTCGCCAGCGCAACCGAGTTGATCAGATGCCCAAGATCGCCTTCGAGCGCCGCATTATCAGCTCCACCAGCGCGACGGCGGCGCGTGAAAGCGCGGCTGGTCGCAAACAATCCCAGCGCGAGGACAGCGATCGCCGCTGAACCTGTCGCTATGCCACCCCATGAAACGAAACTTTCCGACGGGCTGACGACCGTTACCCAACTGGACGTTGCCTCGGAGGATTGGGGGTCGCGGTCCACAATCACATCGTCGGGCGAAAGAAACTGGCGCGAGACGGCAGGCAGCCGTGTCGTCTGTCCGAAGCCTGGCAGAACGATACGCCCGCGCAACCCTGCGATCGGCGCATATCCAGCCGGTAGATTCACAGGCAATTCAACGCCAAGCGCGCTGGCCGAAGCTGCAACCGTTGCCCAGGGGACCGTCTGGCCATCGCACGCGATTGCAAACCGATGGACTAGGATCGATTCGCATCCCACTCCGCCATCCGTGGAACAGGCCGAAAAGGGGCGCGCGTCACGTCTTCCGACAATCGGGTACGTGGTCGGCGCGGAATGCGCCAGACGCGGCGATCCCGCCGTCATCTCGCAAGTGAATGGAATGACGAGATCTTCCGCGTGAAGCTCAGTGGGAAGAGCCCAAACCAGCGCTACCAAACCGAAGCCCGCTCCGGCTCCGATCCTCAAACTACTCCGCCAGAACCGCATTCATCCCCCGGCAATCACTTCCCGATCCCTTTGTACAAGGATCGTATCGCGACCTCGGCACGACTGTGGCAATTCGGCAAGTTATGAACCGGTATTCTACAATGCTGGCGTGCAACATGCCCTCTCCGTCCCCGCCATGCTGCTGCCGTTCTCTCCAAGCAACCAGAGAGAAGGGCGTCGCGAACAGTGCCGTCCGATCTAGGGAACTGCCAAACTCGACAAAGCCGCCCTGGGCCGACTAAAATCTCCGCCGGACCCGTAGATCAGGGCAAAGGGGCCGGGGGAAATCACACGACGGGGAGTTGCGTCATATGTCGTCCGCGGATTTTACAGCGGGCCCTCTTTCGAGGAAGCCGGGATTCTTTGAGCGCCTGTACGATCTGACCGATCTCGACGCCAAACCGGCCGAGGCGCGCGAAGACGACGTCGAAGAGCGCGTGAGCGACATCCTTCAACCAGACGAACGAAGAAAGCGCGAGCGCTTCATTCCCGTCACGCGCTTCGCGCTGCTGGATCGCCTGACCAAGCCGTGGCTCTGGCCACCGGGCCAGGCAGCCGACGCACGACGCTTTTTCCGCTATCTCGATTATTGGCGCCAGCAGCAGTATTTCGCGCTGCTGCTCGATCTCGAGCAGACCTACGAAACCTTCTCGCCCGACAGCGATCTGCTGATGACGCGGAAGTTCTCTGAGGAGGATCGCGATGTGCTGAAGCATCGGGTCTTCGAGGGAGTCGAAGGCCTCTTGCAGCGTGCCAACTACGAACGCATCGACCCAACCGACGTCGAAATGATTCTGACGCGGGACAGCCACTACGGGCTGGACCTGACCGTGGACATGAAAGCGTTCGAACGCATCGTGATCTACTACCGCGGCGCCACCAACCAGCGTTATGAAAAACGGATTGTTCGCAAGTTCCTGCGCAAGGAAGAGTTCAACGTCCCGATCTTCCAGCGCCTTTTCATCATGTTCAAACTGAAGCCGTTTGAAACCCGCGTCGAAGAGGTGATGCAGGATCGCAAATGGACCCGCGAGGCCGCCACCAAATGGGTCGATCGCCGCTGGCAGCAACTTCCGCCGGGCATCGCGGATAAAAATATCTACTTGAAGCTTTTCAAGAACATTCCGCGCACAGACATCGAGATGGTGTTTCCGAATACGGAGGTGCGTTTCCGCTCGCGCGATAAGCTTCGCCTCGGCGTTACGGCCGGGGGCGGCCTCGGCATGGGTGCCTTTGGCGCCGCCGGAAAGATCGCGTTGCTCGCCAGCAATCCAATCGCGGCCATGGGTGCCTTGGCAGGCCTCGGCGGTATCGCCGCGCGTCAGGCAATGGGCTTTTTCAATCAGAAGCAGCGCTACATGGTCGTGATGGCGCAGAACCTCTACTTCCACACGATGGCCGACAACCGCGGCGTCATCCTCAAGATCGCTGCCCGCGGCGCCGAGGAGGACGTAAAGGAAGAAATGCTGCTCTACAGCGTTCTCGCGAAAGAAAAATCGACGCGTGCGGACCTTCCCTCGATCGACCTCGCCATCGAGTCGTACCTGCACCGGACGTTCGGCGTGAAAGTCGACTTCGAGATCGATGATGCCCTCGATCGGTTAATTCGCGACGGCATCGTCGTCGAAAAGCCCGACGGAACGCTGGCAACCCTGCCGCCGGCCCAGGCCGCCAAGCACATCGACGACAAGTGGGACCTGTTTCTCGATCACCTTCCCGATCCGATCCCATCAGAGGGCTATGAGTTTGAGGGCCGATGAGCTAACTGAAGCTTATGACCGTCAAGAAGTTCGCCGCTGACTTTACCGATCGATCCCTCGCGCATGCGACCGTCAACGCTCTACAGGACTTCGTAGAGCCGCCGCCGGACGCATTGACCGTGTTCGAGAACGGTCCGGGCAAGTGGCGCGTCGAAGCATATGTCGATCTCGACAGCGGAGACCGCAACCTCGCGGACGAGCTTGCTCAGATCATGGAAGGCCCTCTTCCGGAATTCACAGCCGAGATCGTGCCTGACCTCAACTGGGTGGCGGTGTCCCAAGCGGCCCTGCCGCCTGTGCGAGCCGGTCGCTTTACGATCCACGGCAGCCATGATCGCAATCGCGTTGCACGAGGTCCCAATACCATCCTGATCGATGCGGGAGAGGCCTTTGGCACAGCGCACCACGCAACGACGCTGGGCTGCCTGCTTGCGATCGACCGGCTGTCCCGCTCACGCGCTTACGAAAACATCCTGGATCTCGGCTGCGGATCGGGCGTCCTGTCAATCGCCGCCACAAAGGCGATGCCTCACGCTCGCGTCATCGCCGCGGACATCGACCCTAAATCCGTCGAGGTCGCGACAGAGAACGTCCGCCTGAATGGGGCCTCGCGCCGCATCGCGCTTTATGAGGGTGATGGCCTGGCCCATCCCGAGGTTCGCAGCCGCGCACCTTATGATCTATTGATCGCGAACATTCTCGCCGGTCCGTTGCTGCGTCTCGCACCGGCGCTTGCACAAGCCGTCACAACCGGCGGAACGCTGGTGCTCTCCGGCATCCTCATTCCGCAAGCGCCAGAAGTCATCGCCGCCTATCGCACGCAGGACTTTGCGCTCATGCGCCACGACCGCCACACCGGATGGTCGGCACTGACGTTCGAACGGCGCTAAAATCGCACGTTGCCGCCACCCCGTGAGCCTCCTAAAAACGTCGTCATGTTTCAAACCTTCCAATCGCAGTCGAACCCCGAAAACGTCGCCGCGCGCGTAAAGGCGCTGCGCGCGCTGATGGCCAAAGCAAAGCTCGACGCCGTACTGATCCCGCGCGCCGACAAGCATCAGGGCGAATACGTCCCGGCGTCAGACGAGCGTCTGCAATGGATCTCTGGTTTCTCGGGCTCAGCGGGCCTCGCAGTCGTCACGCGCAAATCCGCGATGCTGATGATCGATGGCCGCTACACGGTTCAAGCTGCGGCTGAGACCGATAAGTCCGTTTTCGAGGTCTCGCTGTTGCCCCGCGCGAAGCTCGGCGAATGGTTGAGCAGCGCGCTCGGCAAGGGCCACACCGTCGGCTTTGATCCTTGGACACACACGGGCGGAGAGATCGCGCGTCTCAAAACAGCGCTCTCTTCGAAGAACATCAAACTAAAACCGCTGCCCAAGAATCCAATCGACACGCTGTGGGGCAAAGCGCGTCCAAAGCCGCCAGCAAACCCCGTCATAGCGCAGCCGCTCGAATTCACGGGCAAGTCCGCCGCCGACAAGATCGCGAGCATTCAGGCGAGATTGAAAAGTGAAGGACAGGCCGCCGTCATTCTGACGCTGCCGGATTCGATCTGCTGGCTATTCAATATCCGAGGAAGCGACGTCGCGCATAACCCCGTCGCACTCGCATTCGCGATCGTGCCCGCCAGCGGCAAGGCCGAGCTTTTTATTGACGCTGAAAGGGTAGACGCCGAAGCGCGCACCAGCCTCGCGAAGGTCGCCAAGTTGCTTCCGCCGAAGACCATGAAGGAGCGCCTCGCCAGCCTGAAATCACAAGGCAAGCGCGTTCGCCTGGACCCTGAAACGGCAAGCGCATGGTTCGAATTGAAACTCGGCCCAGCAGCAATCGCGCGCGGACAGGATCCGTGCATTCTGCCAAAGGCGATCAAGACCGAAGCCGAAATCGACGGCGCTCGTTCCGCGCACGAACGCGATGGCGCAGCAGTCGTTCGCTTTCTGGCGTGGCTCGACGATACCGCACCCAAAGGCGAGCTTGACGAAATCACGGCCGTTAAAAAACTTGAAGACTTCCGTCGCGACACGAACATGCTGCGCGAAATCAGCTTCGCAACCATTTCCGGCGCCGGTTCGAACGGCGCCATCGTCCATTATCGCGTCTCCGAAGCCACCAATCGGACAGTCACACCTGGCGAACTCTTCCTGATCGATAGCGGCGGACAATACCAGGACGGCACGACCGACATCACGCGCACCGTCGCCGTCGGAGAGCCGAACCAAAATATGAAGCGGCACTTCACCGCCGTTCTCAAAGGACACATCGCAGTCGCAACAGCGCGCTTTCCAAAAGGCACGCGCGGCATCGATCTCGATCCCTTCGCGCGCCGCGCGCTATGGTCCATCGGTGAAGACTTCGACCACGGCACGGGTCACGGCATCGGCAGCTATCTCTCGGTACACGAAGGCCCGCAGTCGATCTCGCGCGGAGGCATGACGCCGCTCGAACCCGGCATGCTCATTTCCAACGAGCCCGGCTTTTATAAAGTCGGTGCCTATGGAATTCGCATCGAGAACGTCGTGCTGGTCACGCCCGCGGAAAAAATCGGCGACGGCGAACGGCCGATGATGGCATTGGAAACATTGACGCTCGCGCCGATCGACCGACGCTTGATCGATGTCGAGATGCTTGAGACAATCGAGCGCGAATGGCTCGACGCTTACCATCGCCGCGTGTTTGAAACGCTTTCGGGCAAACTTGATGCACACGACCGTGCGTGGCTGAAACAGGCAACGAAGCCTCTATAAGCAACCATAAAGCACGCGCGGTTCGCAGGGCAAAGCTTACCCAATAAGCGCAAGCCACTCATCTTCGCTGAGAACCGTGACGCCTAACGCACGAGCGTTATCCAGTTTCGAACCAGCTTCCGCTCCGGCGACGACATAATCGGTTTTCTTTGAGACCGAGCCCGACACCTTGGCGCCAAGGCGTTCAGCTTGCGCCTTCGCTTCGCTGCGCGTCAGCTTCGTAAGCGTTCCGGTAAAGACCACCGTCTTTCCACTAACGGGCGTGTCTTTTACCTGCGGCCGTTCGAACGGCGTCACCGTCAATTCATTACGCAGCGCCGCAATCTGTTCGCGGTTGTGCGGTTCGGAAAAGAAGTCGATGAGCGCATCAACAACGGTTTCGCCGATGCCCTCGATATCGTCGATCTCGCGATACGCGTCGCTCTCCTTGCCGTCCTGGATGGCGGCATTGACGGCCGCGAGCAACGCGTCGAGCGTCCCATACGCCTTGGCAAGATCCTTCGCGGTCGTTTCCCCGATGTGGCGAATCCCAAGCGCAAACAAAAACCGGTCCAACGATACCGAGCGGCGCGCATCGATCGCCGAAAAGAGCTTACGAACGGACGTTTCCTTGAAGCCGCGCACCTTCGTCAAAGGTTCATCGGAAGCCTGATCGCGTGCTTCGAGCGTAAAAATATCAGCCGCCGACCGAATGCGTCCCGTCTCAAAGAAGAACTCAATCTTCTCCGCACCAAGCCCCTCGATATCAAGCGCATTGCGCGACACGAAATGCTTGAGGCGTTCCTTCACTTGCGCAGGACAGATCAATCCACCGGTACAGCGGCGAACGACATCAACCGCATTACCTTCGTCGTCCGCCTCTCGCACAGCATGACTTGAGCAGATTGGGCAGACCGTCGGAAACTCGAAAGGCTTCGAATTTGTCGGACGCTTATCGAGCAGAACTTCAACGACTTGCGGAATAACATCGCCCGCGCGCTGCACGACAACGGTATCGCCTTCGCGGATATCCTTGCGCCGGATTTCATCCTCGTTGTGCAGCGTCGCATTGGAGACGACGACCCCACCGACCGTCACCGGTTCAAGCTTCGCAACAGGCGTCAGCGCACCGGTACGCCCGACTTGAATATCGATTTTGTTGAGAACCGTCGTCGCCCGCTCGGCAGCAAACTTGTGCGCAATCGCCCAGCGCGGAGATCGCGACACGAAGCCAAGCCGCTCCTGGTAGTCGAGCCGGTTCACCTTGTAGACGACACCGTCGATATCGTAGCCAAGTCCCGCACGCTTGAGCTCGATCTCGCGATAAAACGCGATGAGTTCATCCGCTTCGCGCGTCACGCGCAGCAGCGGATTGACGGGCAATCCCCATGCTTCGAACGCCGCCAGGACACCCGCCTGCGTATCTGCGGATAGCTTCGATGCGGCACCCCAGGCGTAAGCGAAAAACCGCAGCGGTCGTTTCGCCGTGATTCCGGAATCAAGCTGACGCAAAGACCCCGCCGCCGCATTGCGTGGATTCGCAAAGACCTTGCCACCGGCTTCCGCTTGCGCAGCGTTGAGCGCGGAGAAGTCCGCATGACCGAGATAGATTTCACCCCGCACGTCGATGACGTCCGGCACGCCTTTGCCTTTCAGGGTATGCGGGATCTCTTTGATCGTGAGCACATTCGCGGTGACGTTCTCGCCTTCGAAACCGTCACCCCGCGTCGCAGCCTGAACGAGCTTGCCGTCCTCGTAGCGGATGGAAATCGAAAGCCCATCAATTTTCGGCTCAGCAGTGATCTCAAGCGTGTCATCTTCCGCGACATTCAGAAACCGCCGCACGCGTTTGCCGAACTCGACAACGTCCTCGTCGCTGAAGGCATTGCCAAGCGACAGCATCGGCACGTCATGACGAATCTTACCGAACGCAGCAACGGGCGCAGCGCCCACTGTCTCGCTCGGACTGTCTTCTCGCCGAAGCTCGGGATGCGCTGCTTCGAGTTCCGTCAAGCGGCGGCGCAAAGCGTCATAGGCGGCGTCCGAAATCTCCGGCGCATCCTCGCGATAGTAAAGAGCATCATGATGCGAGATTTCAGCCGACAGCCGAGCGATCTCCTCGGCGACATCTTCAGGCAGCGCTGCGTCGGCAGCCCGCGTTCCCTTGCTCGTCTTCTTCGCCATTGAGATATGCGTACAGCCGCCGCCGACAAGACCTACGCGGCAGGCGACCCCACCGCGCTCAAAATCGACCGGAGAATAGCGGATCGATCAGCCGCGAACAGCTCTAACCGTTACCGAGGCTAATTTTCGGTACTGCGTTCCAAGTCTTTGAGAGCCACGACTCCCCGTCCTCACGCGGACCGACACCACCCGACTGAAGCAGGGCATAGGAATCTTTGTACCACTTGCTATCGGGATAGTTGTGCCCAAGCACAGCGGCCGCATTCTGCGCTTCCTTAACGATCCCCAGCGCCATGTAGGCTTCGACGAGGCGCGCAAGCGCTTCCTCGACATGCGCAGTCGTCTGGTAATCGCTCACCACTGTCTTGAAGCGATTGATCGCGGCAACGTAGTTGTGCTTGTCGAGGTAGTAGCGGCCAACCTCCATCTCGGAAGCTGCGATGTTATCCTGACAAAGACGGATCTTGTTGTCCGCATCGCGCGCGTACTCGCTATCAGGGTAGCGCGTCTTCAAAGTCTTGAACTGTTCAAGCGCCTTCCGCGCGGGCGTCTGATCCCGGTTCGACGTCTTCATGTCGTCGAAGTACGATTGGGCGATAATGTTGTGCGCCATCGGCGCTTCTTTCGTGCCGGGATGCATCGCGACGTAGCGCTCGGCCGACGCAATCGCTTCAGGCGCCTTGCCTGCGCGATAATACGCGTAAGCCGCCATCACGATCGAACGGCGCGCTTCCGGCGAATATGGATGCTCGCGGTCGACGGCTTCGAACTGCTTCGCTGCATCCTCGAAATTTCCGCTCGCCATTTTTGCGTCCGCATCCGCGAACATTTTCGAAGGCGGATCGGGATTAAGCGCTGAGGTATCAAGCTTGCTCGACGCGCAGCCGGCAAGCGCCAGCGCTGCAACAAGCGTTGCTCCAGCAAAAAACCGCACGAAATACGGAATGATCTTGTCTGCGAGTATCGTCATACGCCGCGTTGCTTCCCCACCCTGGCCCGCGCTGGTGCCGCTCTTGGCCATCTCGTCAACGACTGCAACCCGGAACCCGGATAGCATTTCCGTCTTCGATCTGAAAGATCGGCGCCCTCGCGCCGAAGACCCTGTCCCAGGGAAAATTTATCGGCGGAATGTGGTGCATTCCAGGCCGAAAGTGCGGGGCCACCGCGATTGAGGCCCCGCCGATAGACTATTCCGCAGCGATTGCGATACCGGACGTTGCAACCGGCATCGGCGCCCGCGTGGTGCGAGTGCGCGGAACCTGCACGACGCTCCAGTTCGAAGCATCGGCAAACAGAGCCTGCAAAACCATCGAATTGAGGCGATGGCCACCGCGATACGAGCGGTAAGCACCAAGCAGCGGCATACCTGCCAGCGCCAGATCACCAACTGCATCGAGCATTTTGTGACGGACGAACTCTTGTGGATAACGCAGGCCGCCCGGGTTCATCACACGGCCTTCGCCGATAGCGACCGTGTTGGAAAGATCGGCGCCGAGCGCCAGTCCTGCTTTCCAGAGTTTCTCGACGTCGCTCATAAAGCCGAACGTGCGAGCGCGAGCGATTTCATGACGGAAGATGCCTGGGCTCATCTCATACTGGAGCCGCTGACGACCGATAACGGGCGATTCAAAGTCGATCTCAACGTCCATACGGAAACCGGTGTGCGGATGAAGCTCACCCCAGCAGCCATTTTCTTCAGCGCGGACAGATTTGAGAACCTTGATGTACTTGCGCGGCTCAGAGAGCTCGCGAATGCCGACCCGATCAATGGCTTCGACGTAATCCGCCGAGCTGCCGTCCATGATCGGAACTTCTTTGCTATCGATCTCGATATAGAGGTTATCGATCCCGAGGCCACGGAGCGCGGCAAGAAGATGTTCGACTGTGCTGACGGTCGTACCGGCTTCATCGCCGATGACCGTACAGAGCGTTAGATTTTTTACGTTCGCGACATGCGCAGCGATTTCAGCAATGACCCTGCCACGTTTGGTGACAAGAAAACGGAGCCCAGTATCAGCCTCTGCTGGATGCAGTGTGAGTGATACCGGAGCTCCGCTGTGCACCCCCGTGCCTGTCAACTGAATTTCGCGAGCAAGCGTGGTTTGCCGCGCACCGATGAATCGATTCGACATACAGCGCCGTCCCTCGTGTTCTGGTGGACCGCTGCTCCCCAGCATTAATGCGGTCAACCACCCCCTGACTGCTGCACATCACCTTCTGATTTTTGCCAGTTCGCCGGCTTATTTTCGCCGTGTCTTGAACCGTTGGAAGGATCACTGCAGGAAGTCGATGTCCAAAAGCTAACTGCTTCGCGAAACACCGACAAATCACGCTTTCTTACATTCTGTTACGCTTTAGCAACCATGCTTGACGACACGTTTGTCTTGAAGCAGTCGCAATCTCACCGTCGCTCGCGTGCAACAAAAACTGGCAGAGATGGATTCTCATCATCGCCTTCAACGCGATACGCATCGTCTCTTTGTGACGACTGTTTTACACTGCGGCTGAAATTCGTCAAACGTCCAAAAAAGCCCGATTTTCTTGACTCTTCTGAGCGTCCACCATCTGTGGATCGACGCGCATTCCATTCCTTCTGCGCCTGCGGAGGGAAGTCTTCGATCTGCGGCAAGCGACGTCCGCCCCGCTGAAATTCTGCGGGCGCTTGAGGCTCGAAGTGATGTCCGCTTGCAGTCGTAAGACCACCCGGTGGAAGCGGTGGCGTTCGTAACAAAGCGTTGCCGGTGAGCGGAGGAAAATTCTCGAGTCCGTCTTCGATGCTGACATTGCCCGGTGCAATCCAGCTGTCGCGACCGGAGCCACGCGAATCGTTTTCCGTTTCATTAGAATAGTTCTGCGAACGATCCGCCGATTGCGGTTGCATCGCTTCGGAAAGTCGCCGCTGTAAATCGCCGGGAGGATTTCCCTTTCCGGCTTGCCCTTGCGGTTTCGCGGGAGCCTGCGGCTGAGAAAAGGGTTCCGGCGCGCCGTAGCCGCCATTGCCGCTCTGCATTGGTTGCTGCGCGGGCTGTTTTGCACCGCCGCGAGCCTGCGCTTGAGCCTGAGCCGATTGCTGCGCCGCAAATTGCGCTTCGGCGCGATTCATACCGGAAGCAACGATGGAAACCCGCAGCCGGTCGCCGAGCTGATCGTCAAACGTTGCGCCGACGATGATATTCGCCTCGGGATCCACTTCCTCGCGGACCCGGCTCGCGGCCTCGTCCACCTCGTAAAGCGTCATATCTCGGCCGCCCGAGATCGAAAGCAGCAGTCCGCGCGCGCCACGCAGCGTCACGTCGTCGAGCAGCGGGTTGGCGATGGCTTCTTCGGCCGCGAGAACGGCGCGCCGCTCTCCCGTCGCCTCGCCCGTACCCATCATCGCTGTTCCCATTCCACTCATGATGGTGCGAACGTCAGCGAAATCGAGATTGATTAGGCCCTCTTTCAGTACAAGCTCGACGATGCAAGCTACGCCCGAATAGAGCACCTGGTCGGCCAGCACGAACGCTTCGGCAAACGTCGTCCGTTCGTTCGCGATGCGAAACAGATTCTGGTTCGGAATGACGATGAGCGTATCGACGTACTGGCGCAGCGTCTGCACACCAGCTTCCGCGATGCGCATGCGCCGCGCACCTTCGAACTGAAACGGCTTACAGACGACGCCGACGGTCAGCGCACCTGTCTCACGAGCAGCCCGCGCCACGACAGTCGCCGCGCCCGTTCCCGTTCCGCCGCCCATGCCAGCCGCAACGAACACCATGTGCGAGCCCGCGATATGCGTTCTCAGTTCATCGATTGCTTCTTCAGCGGCCGCTTCGCCGATCTCCGGCCGCGATCCCGCGCCAAGCCCTTCCGTGAGGTTAGCGCCGAGTTGAACGCGATATTCCGCGCTTGAAGCCGCGAGAGATTGCGCGTCCGTGTTCGCAACGACGAACTCGACCCCCTGCAATCCGGCAGCGATCATATTGTTGACAGCGTTGCAGCCTGCGCCACCGACGCCGACGACCGTCAGCCGCGGCTTCACATCGACCAATGTAGGCAATTGCAGCTTGATGCTCATGACGTCCTCGAAAATTCTAGCCGGTCCGGACCCGAGGGCGTAATGCGCCCCTTCTGGTTTATCCCTGCCGCGAACCTGTCCATACCGTCCCTAAAACCCGCGCTTGAGCCACGAACCGACACGTCCGAGGTACCCTTGCGTAAGAACCTTGCGCCCATATGGCGGACTCCACTCGGCACGACCCCGGGCCGCAATCGTCGCCAAACCGGAAATCGTCGCCATTTGCGGTCCGGATAGGCTTGCGTTCAGTCCCACGAGATCGTTCGGCCGACCGAGTCGTACCGGCCGCCCGAATTCGTGCGCGACATACTCGGATAGTCCGAGAAGCTGGCTGGCTCCGCCCGTCAGAACAACCTTCTCTCCTGCAAAGCGACTCGCCGGGTTGAGCGCGATCCGCTCGCCGACTAGCCCCAAGAGTTGCTGCACGCGTGGCCGAATGATTTCCGTCAGTCGTGCCTTGGTGGTTTCGTAGCTCGCGTCGTCATCTTCCCCGGCAACCGGATGGGCGATCGACTCGTGCTCATCAGACTGGGCATTGAGCAGTGTGCCATAAAGCGTTTTGATTCGCTCGGCTTCTGAGAGTGGCGTCTGCAACGTCCGCGCGATGTCGTAGGTGATGTGCTGACCACCCACCGGAACGACATCGACGCCCGCAAGCATCCCCTCTGAAAACATAGCCAGTGTCGTCGTACCGGCGCCGAAATCGATGCATGTCACACCGAACTGACGCTCTTCCGGCGTCGTCACCGCAAGCGCGCTGGCATAAGGCGTCGCGACGAGCCCATCACACTCCGCGTAACAGCGGTCGATCAGAACCAGAAGGTTGCGCAGCGGCGCTTCGTCAGCAGTTACGGCATGAAGGCCTGCCGCGAGACGCCGGGCCGCAAATCCGATCGGATCGCGTACGCCTGCCGCGCCGTCGAGTTCGCAAGCCAAACGATTGAGATGAAGCAGCGTGCGGCCATCCCGTTGCGCGTAGCTTTCGCCCGCAGACATCAGGCGCGCCATATCCTCGTGCGTGACGTGACCGCTTTCGACGTCGATACGCGCCGTGCAATGCGTCGATGCGAGACGCCCTGCAGCAATCGACACGGTGTAATTGCCAACCGACACGCCAGCCGTCCGCTCGGCATGCCCTATCACCGAACGCACGATCGATTCTGCGTCATCAAGATTTGTCAGAACACCGGCTTTGACGCCCTTTGAGCGCTGCATGCCAAGGCCCGCCAGCTTAAGCACCGGCTCTGCGGAGCCCGGCCTTTGCTCGGCGACAATCACCGCCGCCACCGTCTTGCTGGTGCCGATATCGAGGAGGCCGAACGTTTTAGATGTGCGCTTGTCCGCCATGAGCTTACCGATGAAGTGAAGGCGTCGAACCGCCGTTATTGCTGGCAACCGCAACGTCCACCGGCCGAACAGCAATCCGACCCGGCGTCCGCACATCGATGACCATAGGGTCTCCTTTGAGAAGCGTTGAAACCGCGTTCGTATTTGCGATCTCTTCCAGTCCTTCGATTTCGCGGTCGGCCGCAAGTTCGAGAACGGAACCGTTGGCAAGAACGATGCGCCAACGCCGTTCTGCAATACGTTCGCCATAGGCATACTGGCGCGCGATTGCGGGATAACGCTTGATCGCGGCGAGCATCGATGCAGCTTCGTTTTTCGCGCCTTCGCCCGCAACGCGCGGCAACGCCCAGTTGCTCGCCACCGGAACCGGACCCAGCACGCGCCCGGTGCCATCGACCAGGTATGCGTCACTGCCGCGAGTCCAGATGAACGACGGCGTCCGCTCTCGGATGATGATGTCGAGTGTGCTCGGATAAACGCGTGTGATCTGCGCGGTATCGACCCACGGAATACGCTCGATGCGTTTCAGCGCCGCGTCCGAATCGAATGCTGCAAACGTCCTGACGTTGGTGAGGTCCAAAGCATCATAGACGTCGCTATCGGCGGCGAAGCGCTGTCCCGAGAGATTCACCTGATCGATGCCGAAGCCCGCAGCAATGACCAGCGCAGTCGCCTGTGCCTGCACGAACCGAATTGCATCCGCCGGATTGAATGCATCACGCGGCAGCGCGAAGTAAGCACCGCCGATCGCTGAACCGCAGACCGAGAATGCAATCAACGCGCGCGTCCAGCGCCGAAGCGAGCGCCGCGAACGGCGTGGCGGCCGCCGATCACCGCGCGGAACCCGTAAGCTCTGAGGAGAAACCGAAGTACGCCCGCGAACCGCACCTTGAGTGCTTCCGGTCGCGGGAGACGTGCGAACATGAGCGGTTCCGGACGTTAGCGCTTTGTGCGCTCGCCCCCACCACCGCTCGATGCCCGCTACCTGTTGCAACTCGCGTCCTCGACCATCCAGCGGACAAGGTCGCCAAACGACCAGCCCGCATATCCGGCCAGCTCTGGCACGAGAGAAGTTCCCGTCATGCCCGGCTGGGTGTTCACCTCAAGACAGATCAGCTCCCCGCTGCCACCCGGCGTATCGTCGAAGCGGAAGTCCGCACGCGACACACCACGGCAGCCCAAAGCCTGATGAGCTCTTAACGTTAAGGAACGGACTGACTGGTAAACATCGGGTAAAAGTTGTGCAGGCAGCTCATGTTTGGAGCCGCCAGGACCGTACTTCGACTCGTAATCGTAGAAGGAGAGTCCCCTTAAGGGCACGATCTCGATGACATCCGTCACAAAGTCGCCAAGTACGGCGCACGTCAGTTCGCGCCCGGCGACATAGCGCTCGACCATGACGACTTCATCGAGAGTTGCAGAAGCAGCTATCGAATTCGGTGGCTGGGCAGCATCCGGCGGCACGATGACGACGCCAAAGCTCGAGCCCTCCGCGATGGGCTTCACGACATAGGGCGGCGGCAGAACATGGGACGCGAGCGCTTCACCGCGCGTCACGAGCTTGGCTTCAGCGACTGCAATGCCCTGCAGCTTCATTACGTCCTTGGCGCGTTCCTTGTGCATGGCCAGCGCGGAAGCCAGAACGCCAGAGTGCGTGTAGGGCACCCCAAGAAGTTCGAGGATGCCCTGAACGCATCCGTCTTCGCCGAACTTGCCGTGCAGCGCGTTGAACGCGACATCGGGCTTCAACTCCTGCAACTGGATCGCAAGATTGCGGTCAGCATCAACCTCGGTAACACGGTAGCCTTCGCCACGAAGCGCCTCCGCAACGGCGGCACCCGACCTGAGGCTCACCTCGCGCTCCGCCGAAAGACCGCCCTTCAGAACGGCAACGTGTTCGTGCGTGCGCTTCGGCACCGGACCGAGTTTATTCATGGCGCCCTCGACCTCGCTTCGCGAAAGGGTTCAAGTTTGGGAAGATTCTGTAGTCGCGTCGGCAATCGCCAACGCCTCGCCGGTTAACCGGCCGGGCTTTGCGGAACCGAGACGAATGATCTCCCAGTTCAATTCAATGCCCGACGACGCCTTCACGCGCGCGCGCACCGTCTCGCCAAGAGTCTCGACGTCTTCGCCGGTTGCCTGCTGGTCGTTGATCAGAAAATTGCAGTGCATCTCGGAGACCTTCGCTCCACCGACCCGCAATCCACGGCACCCAGCTGCGTCGACCAGCTTCCAGGCGCTGTGACCGGGCGGGTTCTTGAATGTTGAACCTCCGGTGCGCTCCTTGATCGGCTGGTTCTTCTCGCGATAGTCCGCGACCTCGTCCATTTCCTTCACTATCTCGGCGGAATCTCCAGGTTCACCCGCGAAGGTCGCCTCCGTGAAAATCCAATCCGCGGGAATTCCAGAATGGCGATACGTGAATTCCATGTCGGCAAGTGACAGCACATGCACGTTGCCATCGGGATCGACCGCGCGCGCACCAACAAGGCAATCCTTCGTCTCACGGCCGTGAGCACCCGCATTCATCCGCAGCGCTCCGCCGATCGAGCCCGGAATGCCGCGATAGAACGCCAAGCCACGAATACCGGCATCTGCCGCAGCGCGCGCAACTTTCACGTCGGGCACCGCCGTTCCCGCACTGAGCCGATGCCCATCCTCGACGCGGATCTCACTGAACCCGCGTCCAAGCCGAATGACGATTCCGGGCACGCCGCCATCACGCACAAGCAAGTTCGAACCGAGCCCAATCACATGCACCGGCAGGTCGCGCGGCCGCCTTGCCATGAAGTAAGCAAGATCCGCTTCATCGGCGGGCGTAAACAAAACCTGCGCCGGACCGCCGACACGGAACCACGTGATGTCGGCCAGCGACGCATTCGCCGCCAGCCGCCCGCGAAGATCCGGCATTGCGCTGCGCAGGTCGCTCGTGACATCTGCAAACATCACGCAACGCCCCCAGCGCGACGCGCACCATCATTCAGCCAATCCGGCAATGCGTGCGCCCATTCGGTCGAATATCCGGCGCCAAGGCAAACCACGATATCGCCGGGCTTGCCGACGCGTTCGATCGCCGGAACGATTTCCATCGCATCATCCACCGCTTCGACGGAGCGCCGTCCAAGAGTGCCGATGCGCTCCGCAAGTGTTCTGTTGTCCACGCCCGCAATCGGCCCCTCGCCCGCCGTGTAGAGCGGGCCGACGATGACGTGATCGGCATCTTTGAAGCACCGGGCGAAATCATCGAACAGATCGCGCACGCGCGTGTACCGATGCGGTTCGACGACGGCGATCACCTTACCCTTCGCGCCGCCACGTGCCGCCGACAACACCGCCGCGATTTCCGCCGGGTGATGCCCATAATCGTCGTAGATGCTGACGCCGTTCCACTCGCCGGTAAATTGGAAGCGCCGTTTGACACCTGAAAATCCGGCCATCGCGGCCTTGATCTTCGCATCATCGAGGCCTGCTTGCGTCGCGACAGCAATCGCCGCAAGCGCGTTGAGCGCATTGTGCGTGCCCGGCAGCGGCACCGACCAGCCTTCGAGCTTTCGCGCACCGCCTTTGACGAGAGCCGTAAGCGTCGCGTCGAAAACCGCCGTATTTCCTTCGATGCGGATACCTTTCAGAACAAGATCGGCATCGGCGCTTTCCCCGTAGGTCAAAAGCCGCCGTCCGTCTGCTCTCAGATTCAATCGCTCGACCAGTTCCCGCACCACCGGATGATCGATGCAAACAACTGCCAAGCCGAAGAACGGAATGTTCTTCAGAAAGGCTTCGTACTCGCGGTGCATGGCTTCGACCGAACCGAAATAGTCGAGATGCTCGGGATCGATGTTCGTAACGATGCCGATTTCCGTCGGCAGACGCGTGAACGTGCCATCGCTCTCATCCGCCTCGACGATCATCCACTTGCCGCGTCCAAGCCGCGCGTTCGATCCCCATGAGTTGATGATGCCGCCGGTGATCACCGTTGGCTCTTCGCCTGCTTCCGTGAAGATATGCGACAGCAGCGACGTCGTCGTCGTCTTGCCGTGCGTGCCGGTCACCGAAACCGTGGAGTAAAGCCGCATCAATTCCGCAAGAATTTCTGCACGCCGAATGATCGTCAGGCCCTTCTGGCGCGCCGCGATCAGCTCCGGATTGAATGGCTTCACCGCCGTCGAAATCACAACATAGCGCGCGCCGATCAGGTTGACGGGATCGTGGCCAACGAACACCCGAATACCTTTCGAGCGCAGCCGCCGCACGTTCGCGCTCTCTTTTTGATCGGACCCCTGAACGGTATAGCCCTTCGCCACCAGGATCTCGGCAATGGCGCTCATGCCGATGCCGCCAATACCGATGATATGGAAGGGCCCGATCTCACGCGGCATTTGCATGGCTCAAAATCCTCGGTCGAGCTTCAGCCTGTCGGCGGAAAAAATGTGCTGGCTTGCGTCATCCGGCGCGCGCCACATCCGGACGGCGCCGATCTGCCAATGCCAATGCGAAGTCGGCCAAATTACGAACCGCCTCCGGGCGCCCAGCGTTTTTAGCCGCTCGGGCCGCGTCCGCAAGGGCACCGGGCTCCGCCAAAAGCCTTTGCAAGTGGTCCGCAAGCCGTTCTGGCGACAGCGAGCGCTGTTCGATGCACCATGCACCGCCCGATTCGGCAAGGCGCTGCGCATTGTTGAGCTGATCGTTGTCGAGCGCATGCGGCAATGGCACCAAAATCGACGGACGCCCGATGACCGTAAGTTCCGCAACCGTTGAGGCGCCAGCCCGCGCGATAACGAGATGCGCCTCTGCTATCCGCGCCGGAAGGTCCGAAAAGAACGGTGCAACGTTCGCGTTGATTCCGGCCTCGGCGTAAGCTTCACGCACACGATCGATGTCTTCCTCGCGCGCCTGCTGCACCACCCGCAACCGCTTACGCACATCGTCGGATAACGCGAACAACGTCAGCGGCATCGTATCCGAGAAGAAGCGCGCGCCCTGGCTGCCACCGAATATCAATAAGCGAATGTCGCCATCGATCGTCGCCTCTTCATATCGGCGCGCTGCTGCATCGAGAACGACCTTGCGAACAGGATTACCCGTCAACACGGCCTTCTCGGCCAATCGTCGTTCCAGATACTTCGTCTTCTCAAATGATGTCGCGACAGCCGTAACGCGGCGCGCCAACATCTTGTTCGCGCGCCCGAGCACGGCGTTCTGCTCATGGATCGCTGTCGGAATGCCGCGCAAGCGCGCCGCTACGAGTGGCGGATATGTCGGGTAGCCACCAAACCCGATCACAGCACTCGGACGCACGTCCTTCAAAACCTCGAACGCGCGTTTGACACCGCTCGCCAGTGCAAACGTCGTTTTTGCAATGTCCGCTGGCGAACGAGACGCAAGCGTTGCGGAAGGAATCCGGTAGATCGAACGCGCGGGAAAACTCGTGCCGTAGCGGTCGCCGCGCGTATCGGTCATGAGGTCGATCGCGATCCCTCGCCGCACAAGCTCTTCGGCGAGTGCGAACGCCGGAAAAAGATGTCCCCCCGTTCCACCTGCCGCCAGAACGATTGATCGCACGCCACTCATGGATGTCTGCTCATGTCGATGGATTGGGGCTGCCGAACTGCGGTTCGTCTATGGCCACCATTTTCGGTTTCTTCAGGCGTGTCGGATCTGGCCGTCTGCGTGTCAACGCCATCAGCATACCCGCCGTAATCGCCAGCGCCAGCATCGACGATCCGCCCGCGGAAATGAACGGCAGCGTCATACCCTTCGGCGGTAGCAAGCCAATGTTCACACCCATATTGATGAGGGATTGCAAACCAAGCAGCAGCGCTAAGCCCTGCACCGCCAGCCGATCCGCAGCATTTGGTTCATCAGCCGCGCGCTTCAAAGACCTGATGACGATGAATGCAAAGACCATCAGCAGCGCAACACAAGCGATGACGCCGTATTCTTCGCCGATCACCGCGAAGATATAGTCGGTATGAGCGTCCGGCAGTACGGACTTGATCGTACCCTCGCCTGGACCGCGGCCGAACAACCCGCCTTCGGAGAACGACTGCATCGCGCGCCCGACCTGATAGTTCTCGAACGGCGCCGCGCTGAAGAATTTCTCAAGCCTCGACTGCACATGACCGAAATTCATGTAGGCCAGCCAAAACCCGCCGCCCCCGATCGCCACCAGGATCGCCGCACCGATCAGCGGAAGGCCCGCCAAAAGATACAGCAGTCCTGCTGTTGTGCTGACGAGAACGGTCTGCCCAACGTCTGGCTGCGCCACCAGCAACCCCGCGAAGGCCGCCCATAAGAGGAGCGCCAGCGGCAATGCCGGCATGTCGCTGCGCCGTGCAGCTTCAGCGAACAACCACGCCATGACGACGATGAACGCGGGCTTGGCAAACTCCGACGGCTGGATCGAGTATCCCCCGAAGTTCAACCATCTCTGCGCGCCGTTGATCTCCGTACCGGAAAAAAGCACGAGCCCCATCCCCGCAAGCGCGAGAATAAGCAAACCGGCGGACAGCCTGCGCACGCCGATCGGCGACAGCAAGGATAGCCCGAGCATCAAAATGGCGCCCAGTGCAGCAAACACAACGTGCCGTTCGACGAAGTAAAACGTCGGCAAACCTTTTTTAATCGCAACAGCAGGCGATGCCGCGAACGACAGCACTACGCCGATGGCAATCAACGAGAGAAGCGCAGTCAAAAGCCCGCGATCGATGGTGAACGACCAATCAGACAGCAGGCTGCGGTCTGCGCGCGACATCTTCATGGCGCGGCCCGCCGCATGACGATGCCGGGCAAAGCGGCGACCAGCGAACGGAAACTGTCACCACGCGCTTCGAAATTCTTGAACTGATCGTAGCTCGCGCACGCGGGAGACAGCAGCACGATCGACTTGGTATCGCCGATCTCGCTCGCGTCGCGCGTCGCGGCGGTGAGTGCCGCGTCGAGCGTTCCGCTCATTTCAAACGGAACCTTGCCCTCAAGCGTCGCCGCAAAATCCTCAGCCGATTCACCGATCAAATAAGCCTTCGTGATACCGCCGAAGTACGGCGCAAGCGGTTCGATCCCACCCGCCTTCGCACGACCGCCTGCGATCCAAAACACGTTCTTCGGAAAAGACAGCAGCGCCTTCTCGGTCGAATCCGCGTTCGTCGCCTTGCTATCGTTGATGAACACCGCATTGCCAGCGCGGCCAATCTCTTCCATCCGATGCGGCAATCCCGGAAACGATGAAAGCGCACCTTGCCAATCGAGATCGCTCGATTCACCGATCCAGTTCAGACATTCGCGAACAGCGGCAACGGCGGCGAGCGCGTTCTGCGCATTGTGTTTCCCACGGAGCGTCGCAATACCGTCGAGCGCACCAAGCTTAACGGCAAGCCCCTCGCGGTTGCTGCACACGATGGTGCCATCAAGAATGCTATACCCAGGCGCGATGGATTTCTCTGCGCTGAAAGCAATTGCCGCGCCGCGTTCGATGCGCCGCTTCAGCATTTCAAGCGTAAAGGAATCATCGATCCCAACCGCCGCAACCTCCGCGCCTTCAACGATGCGCTCCTTAATGGCGGCATAGCGATCGATCGTACCGTGGCGGTCGAGATGATCCGGCGTCACGTTCAGCATCACGCCGACGGTCGGCGAAAGCGTCGGCGTCAGATCGATTTGAAACGACGACATCTCGACGACGTAGAAGCGCGTTCTCTGCGGCTCATCGAGAGTCAAAATCGCGCGGCCGATGTTGCCGCCAAGTTGCACATCACGCCCCGAGAACGCGAGAATGTGCCCAATCAACGCTGACGTCGTCGACTTCCCGTTCGTGCCCGTTACCGCAATGAAGGGAGCGGACCCCGCCCGCGCTGCCCGTTCACGCGCGAAGATCTCGATATCGCCGATGATCTCGACACCGTGGGCGCGCGCCTTCTCCACCGTCCAATGCGGAACAGGATGCGTCAGCGGCACGCCCGGCGCCAATACGAGCGCAGAAAACCGCGACCAGTCGGCGGCACGCAAATCAAGAACCGGAACACCGGCGCGAATGGCGGCTTCCCGTCCCGCCGCTCCGTCGTCCCATGCCTCGACGTGGGCACCGCCTTCGACAAGCGCCTTCGCCGCCGCGATCCCGGAGGATCCGAGACCGAAAACCGCTACCGTCTGACCATTGAATGTTGTTGCGCGAATCATCGGCCGAAATCTAACGCATCCCGCATGATTTGGCCGCGACCTAACGCAACTTCAGCGTTGAAAGTCCGACGAGTGCCAAAATCACCGCGATAATCCAGAAGCGAATAACAACGGTCGATTCCTTCCACCCCTTCTGCTCGTAATGGTGATGCAGCGGCGCCATCTTGAACACGCGCTTGCCGGTCCACTTGAACGACAGCACCTGTATGACGACCGATAGCGTCTCCAGCACGAATAGTCCGCCGACGACGGCCAGCACGATTTCATGCTTGATCGCCACCGCGATAGCGCCAAGCGTGCCGCCGAGGGCCAGAGACCCGGTGTCCCCCATAAAAATCATCGCCGGAGGCGCATTGAACCAGAGGAACCCGAGCCCTGCACCGATCAGAGCGCCGCAAATAACGGCCAGCTCACCCGTGCCCGGAACGTGATGGATCTGGAGATACCCGGCAAACTTGGCGTTGCCCGAGAGATACGCAATCACACCGAACGTCGCCGCGGCGATCATCACCGGCACAATGGCAAGCCCATCAAGGCCGTCCGTAAGATTGACCGCGTTGCCCGCACCCGCGATCACCAGCACCGCGAGCAAAATGAAGAACGGCCCGAGGTCGATCACAAGATCCTTGAAGAACGGCAGCGTCAGCACGGTGTTGAGCCCGTTCGGCCCAAGTTTCATCAGCATGTAACCGGCAATCGCCGCGACCAGAACCTCCAGCAGAAATCGCGATCTGCTCGAGAAGCCGTCGCTCGAACGCTTCGTCACCTTCAGAAAATCGTCATAGAAGCCGATCGCCCCATAAGAAATGGCAACGCCCAGCACGACCCAAATGTAGCCGTTGGAAAGCTGCCCCCAAAGCAGCGTCGAAACCGTGACCCCCGCGAGGATCATCAGACCGCCCATCGTCGGCGTGCCGCGCTTCAGAAGATGCGTCTGCGGACCGTCAGAGCGGATCGGCTGGCCCTTCCCCTGCTTCACGCGCAGAAGATCGATAATCGCCGGCCCGAACATCATCACAAACAGCAGAGCCGTGAAGATCGCGCCGCCTGTACGGAAGGTGATGTAGCGAAAAACGTTCAGCGCGCTGATCTGGTCGCTGAAGTTTACGAGCTCATAGAGCATGCAGGATCAAGTTCCCCCGTAAATGCCGCCATCGCTTAGGCGGCGGACCCGCGTCGCGAAAAATGAGATTTGAGGCCAGAGACGACCTCACCGAGCCGTGTCCCGTTCGACGCCTTGACCATCACGACATCGCCAGGTCGCAAAATCTCGAGCAGTCCCTCCGTGAGAATGCCGGGCGTTAAACCGTACCCGCCCTTCTTGGACTCGGGTAAGGCATCATAAAGGCCCTTCATGTGGACGCCGCAGGCAAATATCAAATCGATACCCGCCTCCTCCACAGCGTCCTTTAGGCTCCGGTGCAGCTCGGCCGCATCCGGTCCGAGTTCCAGCATGTCGCCCAACACCCCGATCCGGCGGGCAAATTTGTCCCTCGGCTGCGCTGCGAGGGTCGCAAGAGCCGCCCGCATCGACGCCGGATTCGCGTTGTAGCTCTCATCGATCAGAAGCGCTTCCTCGCCCCGAACCGCCAGAATCGTTCGTTCGCCGCGACCGACCGGCGGTTTCAACTCGGCAAGGGCAGCAATTGCGCGCTCAATGTCCGCACCGACGGCATCAAGCGCCGCGACGACCGCAAGAGCGTTTTCCGCGATATGCCGCCCCGGCATCCCGAGCGTAACGCGAAGCCGCCGCCCGCTCGTCGAAACGGTCATCGTCGTTCCGGCATCGCTCAACGTCAGATCCTCGCCACGAACATCCGCATCCGCCCCAAATCCGAAGGTAACGGAGCGCGCGCCGCAGTTCTTGGCAATGCCTACAAGACGCTCGCGAAACGGATTGTCGTGCTTGATGATCGCCGCGCCGCCCGGAACAATCCCCTCGAAAATCTCGCCCTTTGCATCGGCAATACCCTCGACCGACGAAAAGTGTTCGAGGTGCACCGCTTCTACGGTCGTAACGATCGCCGCATGCGGACGCACCATCGCCGTCAATGGCCGAATCTCACCGGCGTGGTTCATTCCGATTTCGAATACGGCGAAGCGCGTATCGCGAGGCATCCGCGCAAGCGTCAGCGGCACACCCCAATGATTGTTGTAGGATTTCTCTGATGCGTGCGTCGGGCCCAGTATCGAGAAGCAAGCGCGCAACATTTCTTTGGTGCCGGTCTTACCAGCGCTCCCGGTGACAGCGACCACGCGCGCTTCGCCCGCAAGACGCACTCGCGCGGCAACGCCGAGGGCTTCGAGTCCCTTCAGCACATCCGGCACGCGAAAAAGCGGCCCGTCTCCCGCCTGCTTCGCATAGGCGTCTGAAACAAGCGCCGCGCTCGCCCCGGCCTTGAAGGCAGACGTCACGAATTCATGCCCGTCACGCAGATCTTTGAGCGCGACGAACAGATCACCGCCTGCCAGCGTGCGCGTATCGATGGAAACGCCAGAAACCGAAACATCGGTCGCCTCGCGGGACGAAGCCGTTCCCAGCGCCTGAGAGAGTTCCGGTGAGGTCCAGAGGTTTTGCATTGATGGAGAGATCAGCTTTCTAGCCGGCGGCGGATTTCTTCGTGGTCCGAAAACGGCACGACCCGATCGCCGATGATCTGGCCCGTTTCATGGCCTTTCCCGGCAACCAGCAGCACGTCGCCCGGTTTCAGCATCGCCATGGCCGTTGCGATGGCTTCCGCCCGGTTCCCGATCTCCAGCGCTGCCGCCGCCCCATTCAGGATCTCGCTACGAATTACCGCCGGATTCTCGCTGCGCGGATTGTCATCGGTGACAATTGTAATGTCGGCCTTCTCGATCGAGATGCGCCCCATGATCGGACGCTTGCCTTTGTCGCGATCGCCGCCGCAGCCGAACACAGAGATCAACCGGCCCGAAGCAAACGGCCGACAACCATCAAGAGCAGCCGCGAGAGCTTCCGGCTTATGCGCATAATCGACAACGGCGAGGCCACCATTCTTCTGCCCAACGATTTCGAGCCGCCCTGGCACACCTTTAAGATGCTCGAGAGACGCCAGAACGTCAGCAGTTGCCTCGCCGGTGGCAATGGCAAGCCCGGCCGCGACAAGCGCATTCTCCACCTGATACGCGCCGACGAGCGGCAATCGCACGTCATAGGCCTTGCCTTGGGAAACGAGCCCGATGCGCTGATAGAATCCCTCGCGGCGGAGCGACAGCCGATTGAGGAGATCTCCGCCTGAGCCAACCGTCATCACGCGCAAACCTCGCGAGCGCGCAGCCGCGATCACATCATTGGCGCGCGCGCCGTCCATGTTGACAACGGCGGGCTGTCCAACCTGCAGCAGCTCCGTAAACAAGCGCAGCTTGGCCTTCAGATAAGCCTCTTCGTCCGGGTGATAGTCGAGATGATCGCGCCCCAAATTTGTGAACGCCGCCGCAGCAAGCTCCACGCCGTCGAGGCGGTGCTGATCGAGACCGTGCGATGAGGCTTCAAACGCGAGATGCGTAACGCCTTCGTCCGCGAGCTGGGCAAGCGTTGCATGCAGCGTGACGGGATCCGGCGTCGTCAGCGATCCATAGATCGCCCCACCCGGCTTAACGATTCCGATCGTGCCGAGGGACGCAGCAGGATGGCCGAGATACGAAAAAATCTGGCGCGTAAAATCGGCAACCGACGTCTTACCGCTCGTACCTGTTACGGCCACAGCGCAGCGCGGTTGTTTGCCGTGAATCTTCGCGGCAATCTTCGCAAGCACGGCGCGCGGATTGTCGACCTCGATCAGAGCGACATTCGCCGGGACGGCGCTGCCTTTCCCCTTCCCGACGATGATGACTCGAGCGCCGCGTGCAACCGCAACAGGCACGAACGTAGCACCATCCACCTTCGATCCGGGAAGACCTGCAAATATAAAGCCGGGCCGGACTGCGGCACTCGACGCTGTAACTCCGGTGACAAAAATATCCGACGAGCCCGCTGGCAGCGGAATATCGGACGGCAGCACATCGCTGAGCCGTAGTTCGCCTCCAGTCTGCTCGCTATCGCTCATGTGCTTTGTGCCCCTTCGCCCCGCGAACTTAGATACGAGGCGAGGGGCCGATGCGTCAAATCACGCAAACCGCCGCCGCGACGGCCGACAGCCCTATTGGCTCTGCGCAACGTCCATCGGTGCGACGCCAAGCTGAGCGGCAACCCGCGAAATAAGACGGCTGGTAACCGGCGCCGCGTTCGTGCCCGCCGTACGCCGCCCCTGAGTGTCCGCGACGCCCTTCGGCTGAAACAGCACGACGAACGTCAGATACTGAGGTTCGTCCATCGGGAACGACGCCAGGAACGACGTGATGACTGCGTTCTTGGCGTAACCGCCACGAATGGCAAGGTCGGCCGTACCTGTTTTTCCACCCACACGGTAGCCGGGCACGTCCGCTTCCCGGCCCGTTCCGTCTGGCGCGGTCACGTTGAGGCGCATGATGTTCGCCAGCTGCCGCGAGGTCGCGTCGCTTATCCGCGGCTTCGTATCCGCCGATTCAGCGTCGAACCGGCGAAGGAACGTGGGCTGCACCTGATGGCCGTGATTCAGCAGCGTCGCGGCGGCAGCCGCAAACTGAATCGGAGCGACGGCAATCCCATGTCCGTACGCAGCGGTGATCGTCGATGCGCGCGTCCATGTCTTGGGAACCTGCGGCGGCGCAACCACGCCTTGCTCGGTCTTTAGCGTGCCCAGAACGCCAACCTTGTCGAGGAACTCCGCGAACTTCTCCGGCCCCGCCTGCAACGCCAACATGGCGGCCCCGATGTTCGACGAGTGCGTGAAAATTTCTGTCACGCTCAAAGGCCGCCCCGCCGGATGAAAATCCGTGACGGTGAAGCGCCCAACTTGCATCGGCTTGCGCACATCGATCATCGTGCCGGGCTGCACATGGCCATCATCAAGCGCCATGCCGATCGTAAGCGTCTTAAAGACCGACCCAAGCTCGTACGTGCCACCCGAAACGCGATCCAATCGCTGATCGGCGAGCGCTTCCGTCGGCCAGGAAGGATCGACCCGCGGCAGCGACGCGCTCGCAAGAACTTCTCCGGTCTTGATGTTGAGGATGAGACCCGCCGCACCTTCCGTCTTGTACAGCTTTACTGCGTCATCGAGTTCGTCTTCGAGCGCGTGCTGCACGCCAATGTCGAGCGAAAGCCGAACGGGTGCGCGCGATGACAGCACAGCGGCATGCACCGGATCGACCCCGACCTTTTCGTCGATGTACTTCTCGATCCCGCTTACGCCGCGGTTATCGACGTTTACGGAACCGAGCACGTGCCCCGCGAGAGCCCCGGCCGGATAAGCGCGCTTCAGCTCATTGCGGAACGATAGTCCCGGCAAACCGAGGTCATGAACCTTCTGCGCAATCTTGGGAGAAACGCCTCTGCGCACCCACACGAACCGGCGCGAGCGATCGGAGAGCGCGCGTCGCAGCTCCTGCTGGTTGATATCCGGCAATACAGTGACGAGTTTTTCGACCAGTTCGTCGCGATCAAGCACCAGCGCCGGATCGGCGAAGATCGAAGGCGCCTCGAGATCGGTCGCGAGAAGCCGTCCGTTGCGGTCGACAATGTCAGGACGGCTGAAGCTTCGCGCCACGGGCTCCGAAAGCGCGAGCGTCGCGCTTGGAGACCGGTTCACCGCGAGCAGAACCAGCTGAATTCCGACTTGCACGAACGCAAAGAACAGAAAGCCGTAGACGCAGGCTTCAGTTATGTGCCGCGTTTTCGATCCGTATCCACCGCGCGGGCGCCGTCGCGCATCAAGACCTCGCGCAATGTCAGCGGCCATCGGCCTGCGCCCCGTTGACGGTCAGCTCAGACACCATGCGTCCGTTACGGAATTGGTCGGGCTTCGGCGGAGCAAAGCCAAGTTGGCGTGCCAGGACATCGATGCGGTCAGGACGGGCGAGGTGGCCACGTTCGGCCTTCAGCACCGCGATGTCGTCTCGCGCGCTCGCAGCGAGACGCTCTATTCCCTGCATCTCGGCTTCGAGACGGCGCGTTTGATAGTTAAGGCCATACAGGAGCAGCGCGCTCGCAATGGCAAAGAAGAATGCCGTTATGTTTAAGAGACGCATTTCATGTCCCCTACTGACTAAAACTCGAAGAACAACCTCTGCGGGGTGAAGGGACGGCCCCGAAATCTCAGGTTTCCGTCTTGTCCCGCATTGGCGCAGAATCAGTGCGAACCGCTGCTCGAAGTCGTGCCGAGCGTGCACGCGGGTTCACATCCAATTCACCTTTAGAAGGTGTTAACGGGCGGGAGTTAACAATTCGAAAACTCGCAGGCTCAGTTTTTATCGAAGCTTGAGGAGAATGCCGCGAAACTGCAGGCGCTTTTCCAGACCGTTCGATCAGGAATTTCTTTACGATACGGTCTTCCAGGCTGTGAAACGAGACGACGACGAGACGGCCGCCAGGTTTAAGAATTTTCTCGGCAGCGCTGAGCGCGCGGCTCAATTCACCGAGTTCATCGTTGATATAAATTCGTAGCGCCTGAAACGTCCGCGTCGCCGGATGGCGCCCGTCCACGCGCCGGCCATGCAAAACGCGCGACACCGTATCCGCGAGTTCCAGCGTCGTTGCAAACGGCGCCTGAGCACGCCGCCGAACGATGGCGCGCGCAATGGAACGCGATTTGTGCTCCTCACCGAACGTATAAATCACGTCCGCGATTTCGGCTTCTTCAGCCTCGTTGACGAAGTCGGCAGCGGTCTGCCCATCGCGCGACATCCGCATGTCGAGCGGCCCGTCATGCTGAAATGAAAACCCGCGCTCTGCATCGTCGATCTGCATCGAAGACACGCCGATATCGAGAACGACACCATCGACGTTCTGCCCTGCGAGAACCGTCTCAGCTACATCCGCCATGTCACTGAAGGGAGATTCAACGGCGATAAACCGGGCGCCGAACTCGGCGCGCAGCGGCTCCGCATTCGCGAGTGCTGTCGGGTCGCGATCGAGCGCCAGCACCATGCAATTCGCGGCATTGAGAATCGCGCGCGTGTATCCGCCCGCACCGAACGTGCCGTCGATAAAGACTTCGCCGTCTTTTGGAGAAAGCGCTTCGATGACTTCGGAAATAAGCACGGGGACGTGGCGCGGAGGCTTGTCATCGTGCCCCAGCGAGGCTCCCTCTGCCCCGCCACCCCGCGTCATCCCCGTGCTCCTTCATCGCCGCCTTCACCCGAAGAACGGCTACCCGCTGCGAATAGTTTGCGCGTCACTTGAACTTTGCTTCGCGCTTCTGCGCGGCGCTTTTCGAACCGCCCAGGTTCCCAGATCTGAAACTTGTCACCGAGGCCAACAAACGTGACGGCGGTTTCCAGCCCGGCGTGGGAGCGGAGGCTTTCAGGAAGGACGATGCGCCCGTCGCCATCGATCGTGAGAACTTGGACGTCGCCGTAGAGTGCGACAGAGAGTTGGTCCCGCTCGTCCGAATAATCCGGGAGATTTGCGAGCAGACCATCGATCTTTTTCGCAAGTCTTTCGCCGCCTGCATCGAGCGCAGGAGCATCGAGCGAGGGGTAGCAGTAAAGCCCGCCCGGATAACCGTCGCGCTCCAAGACGGCGCGAAACGATGCAGGGATCGAAACGCGGCCCTTGGCGTCAATCTTGTTTGTGAATGTTGAGACAAAACGGTCCATCCCCCAGCTAACGAATAATCGCTCCCTTACTCGTTACCTGGGCCCCGGTAGGCCGAACGCCGATTGCCGGACACTCACTCATTCACTTGGCTCTGGCGGCCCGCGCACAAACTGCGTGTCGCCCGAAAATCTCTTCGCTTGGTCCTGACGACTCCCCCTCCGGGGAGCCGGCCGTCAGGACCGGCTTCGTTTCGGGCGGCCGGCGCGCGGAACGCGTGTCGCCCGAAACAATCAAGAAAGGGGCCGTGGCGGTCGCTCAAATCTGGGCCCTCTACCAAATCGGCGCCCGACCACGGTGTCCTGCCCGGTGCGGACGGGCACTCATGGGATGCCATGGGATTAAATGGTCGTCAATGGAATTTTAAGGATTATTAGAGGGGATAACTGGGCTCCGGCCGCGCCGATAATCCGAAGCGCACGTAAAATCAGACACTTGTCGGAGTGTGGCGATCCTTCGGCTAAACACCATGACTTGCCGATGCAGCCAAAATCACGCAGTCCTGACTTGACGCCACAACTGCAGAGCGCATCCTCACTCCAGTGCCTGATGGTGGGAGTACCCGCGGCGGATGCTGTGGACCTCAATTATGTCTCGGCATCCGTGAAATCGGAGGCGCCGACATGCCGATCTCAAACACCAGTCTTCAGTCATCCAGACACCCGCTGAACCCCATCGGTGACCCCAGATGGCCAGCAAGCGCCCTCTGGCGCGACGGAGAGCCCGAGGTCAGAACGATCACCTATTCCGACGTCTGGTCGTCGCTACAGCAGGGCATCGATGATTTCCGCGCGATGCCGACACAGGTCGCCTTCCTGCTGATTATTTATCCGGTGGTCGGGCTCATTCTCTTCCGCCTACAGTTCGGCTTCGAACTGTTGCCGCTGCTCTATCCAATGGCCGCAGGCTTCGCGCTTCTCGGACCGCTCGTTGCGATCGGTCTCTATGAGCTGAGCAGACGGCGAGAACAGGGGCTCGATATCTCACCGGCACGCGCTATTGATGTTCTGCACCGCCCTGGGATCGGAGCCATCGTCCGGCTAGGGCTTGTGCTTGCAGCAATCTTCGTCGCTTGGCTCTTTGTAGCGAACCTCATTCACACGCAGATCTTCGGGAGCGAAGCAGCAACGCCGGAGAAATTCTTCGACCAGCTTTGGCACTCCGGAAAAGGCACGCAGGTCCTGATCGTCGAAACTGTCGTGGGATTCGTGTTTGCGCTCTTTGTACTGACGATTAGCGTCGTATCGTTTCCCATGCTCGTCGATCAGCACGTGAGCGCCGCCACAGCCGTCAGAACATCCGTACGCGCCGCACTTGAAAACCCAGGCCCAATCGCGCTCTGGGGCTTGATCGTGGCCCTGAGCCTCGTTCTTGGCGCACTGCCATTTCTTGTCGGCCTTGCGATCGTATTACCCGTGCTAGGCCACGCGACATGGCATCTCTATAGAAAACTCGTTGTCGCGCCGTAACACGACGCGCGATCAGACGTGCTGCGCCTTACCTCGATGATGTGTAGACGCCGGATCGACTCGCAACTTCGCGGTGAGCAAAAGCTGCATCCCGTCAGTCGCAATGAAAAGTACCAGCCGGCCTGTAAGCCGGGTTCTGTCTGGAGTTGCCTCCGCGACGGCCATTCCTCTGGGACGTCTGTCGCCAGGCGCCTCGTGCAATCAACCCGGATGAGTAACGTGATGACACGCCTCGCAGCAGCGGTTGCCCGCCCTACGCGCTCACCCCTATTCGATCTTGCTCCCGGTGGGGTTTGCCATGCCACGTCTGTTACCAGACGCGCGGTGCGCTCTTACCGCACCTTTTCACCCTTACCTTCGGGCGAACCCAATGGCGGTATCGTCTCTGTGGCACTTTCCCTGGGGTCGCCCCCGGCGGCCGTTAGCCGCCACCGCATCATCATGGAGCCCGGACTTTCCTCCACCGGACGCTTGCTTGCTACCGGGCCTTTAGAGCCCGCTTCGCCACAACGAAATCCGGCAGCGGCCGTCCGGCCGGCTGGTGATGCAGCATAAGCGGTCAGTTCTCCCAAACGTCAAGTCGGAGCTGATGAAGTCTGCAGCATTGCGTCAATTAACAATTGCCGAAGCCTAACTTGGCCATCACGCAGCGGGAACGATCTCGCCATAATGTCGTTCTCTAATCTCAGGCGCGCGCGGTAGGCGCTGCGGTCCGCGATATACCGGAAATACACGGGGCAAAGTCTTCAGGGAATTTGAACAGCAGCCGATCCGCTGACCCGACACCTCCGCAATCCCAGACCCGACTTTGTGAAACAAACCAACCGGCCCAGCCGTATCACACACGAAACCCCGGAGGAGGCCGATGCTAGACACAACGAGCCCGCCCAAAGCCCATATCCTAAACCAGCCTGATGCCCCATCGATTGCCGAACGACTGTTCGCAACGCGCGATCGCTCCATGGAATTGGCCGCGCCGCTCACGCCGGAAGACATGGTCGTCCAGGCCATGGAAGACGCCAGCCCGACGAAATGGCATCTGGCTCACGTCACATGGTTCTTCGAAACCTTCGTGCTGAAGCCATACCTCCCCGGCTATCGCATCTTCGACGACAGCTTCAACTTCTGCTTCAACTCGTATTACGAGAGCCAAGGCGCACGCCATCCACGGCCTAAGCGCGGATTACTGACACGCCCGTCAATAGAATGCGTGATGGCGTATCGCGCGCACGTCGACGAAGGATTGCGCACACTCTTCGAACAGCGGGCCGACATGGCGCCTGATGTTGCGCGGCTTATTGAAATCGGCATCAATCACGAGGAACAGCATCAAGAGCTTCTGCTCTCAGACATCCTCGCATTGTTCGATGCAAATCCGCTTCGGCCCGCTTATCAGGAAGCTGCGGACATAAACGATACTGAGCCACAGCTCCCCGTGCGTTGGATCACGCACGGCGGCGGAATCGTAAAGATCGGTCATTCCGGCGAGGGCTATTCCTGGGACAACGAAAACCCAGCTCACGAAGCTCTCATCCATCCGTTTGCAATCGCGAGTCGACTGACAACCAACGCGGAGTGGTTGGAATTCATTCTCGACGACGGCTATCGCACGCCCTCGCTCTGGCTTGCCGATGGATGGACCACGGTCAACCGCGAAGGATGGAACGCGCCGCTGTACTGGCATCAATCCGACGGCGGATGGATGCAGATGTCGCTGCAGGGATCGCGCCCCGTCTCTCCGGCCGAACCGGTTGCGCACCTGTCGTTCTATGAAGCCGAAGCCTTCGCGCGCTGGAGCGGCAAGCGACTGCCAACCGAATTCGAATGGGAATTCGCCGCGAAGGCTGCAGGCGAAATGAAAAATGGTGCGCGCTCCGGTGCGCTTCGTCCGCATCGAACGCCGGACACCGGAAGCGCGAACGCTCCACAGCAACTTTTCGGCGATCTCTGGCAATGGACTGCCAGCGCATACCTTCCCTACCCCGGCTATCGGCCGCCACTCGGAGCAATCGGCGAATACAACGGCAAGTTCATGGTCAGCCAGCACGTCTTGCGCGGCTCATCTTACGCAACGCCACCAGACCACTCGCGCACCACCTACCGCAATTTCTTCTATCCCCATCAACGCTGGCAGTTCGCCGGCCTGCGTCTCGCATCGGATCACGTATAATGAATGAATCTCTGTCTGCTGATTACCGCGAAGACGCCCGCGGGGAATACGACACGGCTTTCGCAAAGTCTGTACACGCCGGTCTTTCCAAAACTCAAAAGACGCTGCCTTGCCGGTACCTCTATGATGCGCGCGGAAGCCGCTTATTCGAACGCATTACCGGCCTCGCCGAATATTACCCCACGCGAACGGAAGCGGCGATCCTACGCGCAAATGCCGAAGAGATTTGCGCGCCGATCGGCGAGAATGAATTGCTCGTTGAATTCGGCTCCGGCTCGAGCGTCAAAACCGAAATTCTGCTCGATCGCATCGCGTCGCGCGTTGCCTATGTTCCGATCGACGTCTCACGATCGGCACTTGAAGACGCTCGCGCCCGACTTGCCCGCAGGTACCGGACACTCGACGTTCGCCCCATCGTCGCCGATTTTTCCCAACCCGTCAGCCTGCCGCCCGATCTCAGATCGCGCCGCAAGACCGGTTTCTTCCCCGGGTCCACAATCGGCAATCTGGCGCCCGACGACGCCATCGAACTGCTCAAGACGTTCCGGCATTCGCTCGGCGAGAACGGACGGCTTATCGTCGGCGTCGATCTTAAAAAGGACCCCGCCGTCCTCGTCTCCGCATACGATGACGCGTCAGGCGTGACGGCGGCGTTCAATCGCAACCTGCTGAAGCGGATCAATCGCGAGCTGGGCGGTTCCTTCGACGAGGATGGCTTCAGCCATCGGGCGATTTACGATGCGAACCGCGGCCGTATCGAAATGCATCTCGTGAGCACACGCCGACAAGATGCCCTCGTCGCGGGACGCCGCTTCCGGTTCGAAAGCGGTGAGACGATCCACACGGAGAATTCCTACAAATACAGCGTCGAGCAATTTCGAGACGCCGCCGTAAAGGCTGGCTGGAGCCCTCGCGGCCTCTGGACCGACGACGCAGAAATGTTCAGCATCCACGAGTTGATCCTCGGCTAAATTTCACCAGTAGCGTGCAGAACGCCCGGCGTCGCCACAGCCGCACGTCGCTGCGAGAGCTGAAGAACCGCGTCATTCCTCAATAATCCGCCTAGTGACGAATGTGTTCACACAGACGTGTTTCAAATTGAAACGCCCAGCGATCATTCCTTATGGCACCGATTTTGAAACACTCAGCAGAGCCTCACCCACGCTGAGCGAAAATGGAATGTATTTTAACCATTCGTTTACGAATTCGTTGAGCGACATTTTCCTGACAGCTAAATCTGTTCGGGGCAGCCCAGTGCCGTCGAATTTTTTCGGAGGGTGCGGCGACAACCGTGGAGATTACCGTGCATACAATCAGCTCGCTTTTCATCTCGATTTGGGACTGCTTGCCGACAAAAGACACCCCAGGCGTTCCGGAAATCGACGGACCTGGCGGAATTGCTGCAATGGCATTGCTCGCCAGCTGCTGCGCCGTCGCTTATCGCCGGATGCAGTCGCGCTAATCGGCCACGATCGCAGCTCCTCGATCGTGTCTGCGACGTACCTCGGCCATACACACGGAAGGCCGAACCCGCATGTCTAGGATTCTATCCGGACACAGCCGGATTCCATTCCGAATTGCGGGTTCCGCCATTATCGCCGGCTGCCAGCTCCTCGCAGCCGAACGCCTGATCCCCACCATTCGCTACGATAGCGTCGCCATCTGGCTTGCCAACGGCACGGCGAAAGCCATGGTCGCGGCAGCAATCGTTTTCGTAATCGTCTCCTGGACCCGTCGCGCTGAACTGCTCCACGCGTTGAATGCCACCTCGAGCCGCAGCAACGTTGCAGTCGCGGGGGCCTTCAATCTCACTGCGTTCGCATTCCTCTTGGTATGCCGCTCCGCGCTCGCGGATCCCTCGACCGCGTTTGAATGGTCGTATGCTTACGCATTCGCGCTCGCCGCGTTGGGCGTTTCACTCATATTCGTAGCGGCACCGCTATCGTTCTGGAGACAGCTAGCGGCTCGGTGGCGCGCCGAACTCGCGCTAGCCTTACCCATTGGAACGATCGTCGCCCACGCCACTGCGCTTTCCGAAGCGGGCTGGGATCGGCTTTCGGCCGCCACACTGTACCTCGCTTACGGCATCCTCGCCGTGATCGAAGACCGAGCCCACATGGAGCTCGACACCCGCATCCTCGGTGCGCGCGATTTCAGTGTGCAGGTATTTGCGCCATGCTCGGGCTACGAAGGCATGGCGCTCATCGCAGCGTTCCTCACGACCTATATCTGGGTCTTCCGCCACTCGCTCCGGTTTCCGAATATTCTTCTGCTTCTGCCGATCGGCATGGTCACCATCTGGCTGCTCAACGGCTTGCGGATCGCATTGCTGGTTGTCATCGGCGCACACTACTCGCCGGAAATTGCGCTCGACGGTTTCCATTCGCAGTTCGGTTGGATCTCATTTCTCCTCGTCGCCATCTCGATGATGATCGTGACGCAACGCATGCCGTTCTTCTCGCTAACGGCGGCCAGCGCCGGACAGTCAGCCACAACCGCACCAAGCTCAGCCAAGCCGGGCACCAGCCTCGCGAACGATCCTGTCATCATGTACTTGGCGCCGTTCATGGCGCTGATGGCCGCGCAAATCCTGACGAAATCCTTCGCTCCGAATGAGCAGGCGCTCTACCCGGTCAAGGTCCTGGCCGTACTCCTCCCGGTTTACGTCTATCGCGAAGCGTACGCCCGGTTGTTGACCGGTGTACCGTGGTTTTCCATCGGCGTTGGCGTTGCCGTAGCGGTAGCGTGGATCGCGACCGACCCCGGCAGCACCACTGAGGGAGGGCTCGCTGCCTGGCTTGACGGACTCGCTACGCCCGCACTCATGGCCTGGCTCGCCTTGCGCGCGATCGGCACGATCGTCATGGTTCCGATAGCTGAAGAACTCGCCTTTCGCGGCTACCTCTATCGCGTACTGATTTCTTCGCGCTTCGAAACGGTCGACTTCAAGACCTTTGGATGGATGGCGTTGATCGTCTCGTCGATGCTGTTTGGATTGATGCATGATCGCTGGATCGCGGCAGCCCTAGCCGGTTGCGTCTACGCCCTGTTGATGAACCGAAGTGGCCGCCTGACAGACGCGGTCGCATCACACATGACGACCAATGCCGTGATCTTTTTCTGGGCCGTCGCCGCGGGACAATGGTCCCTGCTCTGACATGAGCGGCGGCGAGCTGAGCTGCCTCCATTTTATCCACGCAACCCACTCGAACCTTGCGCGAAACTGACGTCGCGCAAGCAGAAAACGCCGATTCCTGCTGCGAAAAGGCCACGAATTACCAACAAACGCGGCATAATTCGGTCATTGACCTCGACGCCTCCCCACGAATCACCTCCGATGACAGCCAGCATTCTCGTTTTCAGGCGTCTTCGCCTCTCATCGCCATTTTTTTATGGCGCAACATAAGGTCATGCTCATGAGGCTACTTCCAATCTTGATGATTGCCGGCGCATTTTGTCTGGGCGCCAGCCAAGCACAGGCTGGCGGCAGCCTGAAAGACGGCGATTTCGGCGACAGCGGCCGTTGCGTCGGCGGCGCCTTTGCTGGTCCCTACGCCGGTGTTCACGTCGGCTTCGGCAGCCTTCGCTCGAAGAACACAGCCGGGGCATATGTGAGCGGCGTTCCGATCGGCGGGATTGACGCGTCCGACAATGATCGCGGTTTCTCGATCGGTGGGCACGCTGGCTACAACATTCAGTGCGGCCGGGTCCTGTTCGGCGTCGAAACGGATTTCAACTACTTTGACGCTGACACGAGCGCCCTTCTCGGCAGCACGGCCTTCTTGGGCTCCAGCATTGACTGGTACGGCACCTTGCGCGGACGTCTTGGCCTCGTTTCAGGCGATAACTTCCTCGTCTACGCGACTGGCGGTCTTGCCTATGCCGACGTAGATCACACGCTGTTTGATCCCGGCGCACCGGGCGGTTCTTTCTCCGCATCGAGCGGCGGAACGCAGTGGGGATGGACCGCAGGCGGCGGCATCGAATTTATGAGGGACGGCAACTGGTCGATCCGGGCGGAAGCTCTGTACGTCGATCTCGGTTCAGAGAGCGAATCGTACGCCGTTACCACGGTCTGCGAAACCTGCTCCACGCGCGTAAGCTGGGACGACAGCTTCTGGGTCGCTCGCGTGGGCCTGACCTATCACTTCCATCGTGACGAACCGGCGCCCTACGTTCCTTTGAAGTAGGTTCGCCGTCCACAGATGTGGCTTTCAACGCCCGGTTCGCCCAACAGCGAGCCGGGCGTTTTTTCTTGCGCGAACGCTCGCAGTCGCAAAACACCGCCAGAAGGCGGCATCTCATGCTCGATTGTTAGAAAGCTGGAAGAAAAGCCTATCTCTTGAGCCGCAACCCGTGCTGGCTCGGCGCTGCGATCGCGCCATCGAAACTTGGTGCCTCAGGAGGGACTCGAACCCCCACACCCTTGCAGATAGCAGATTTTGAGTCTACCGCGTCTACCGTTCCGCCACTGAGGCTATGCGCCCAAAGTGGGCAGGCGGCGATCTATACCTGTACCGCCAAATCCGTCAACGCACTCCGCGCATTATCTTAGCGTGTGCGTCACCCGGCCCGTTGCATGATGGTGGGCAACGACCTGGATTTTGTCGCCGATCTTGATGTTTCGCGACTTGTAGGCAACTACGCGAACCATCTCCCCATCATCCAGTTTGACGAGGACATTCTCTCCGTCCGCCGCATCCCTTTTGGACACAAGCGGCTCGATGTCGGTCACGACGCCCGCCACATCCGTATTGTCGACCTTGAGATCGAGCGTTTCGTAACCGAAAGCCAACCCGATAGCCGCCACTATGCCGAGCCCGATACCGGCGTATTGGGCACGCTCGATCCAGAGCGCCCTATTCAGCCGCCGCCGCGTTTCATCACGCACGATCGCCTCCTGAGAAAATCGCGCTGCATCTAGCAGAGTTGCTTCGCGCGGTCACCTGCTCCTTAGGTAGCCGAGCCAATTGACCACTCAGGCGTGGCGACGGGGCCTACGACCGCCCCTCTCTCACTGTCGGGGGTTCAAGCCGCCGCGCGCGCATGCTGATCAACGAGTTGAACGATCTCAGCCATGATATCGTTCAACTGGAAGTCCTTCGGCGTGTAGACCGCCGCAACGCCGTAAGCCTTCAGCTCCTTGGCGTCTTCCGGAGGAATGATCCCGCCGACGACGAGCGGAACATCGGTAAGCCCTTCCTTGCGCATCCGCTCGACGACATCCTTGACCAGCGGAACGTGCGAGCCCGACAAAATCGACAAACCGACAACATGCACCGCCTCGTCGACGGCCGCGCGCACGATCTGCGCGGGTGTGAGGCGGATGCCCTCGTAGACGACTTCCATGCCGACGTCGCGCGCGCGGACGGCGATCTGTTCCGCGCCGTTCGAGTGGCCGTCGAGGCCCGGCTTACCAACCAGGAACTTGATACGCCGTCCAAGACGCTGCGATACCGCGTCAACCGAACCGCGAACGGCTTCGAGCTGACCGCCCTGGCGCACCACAGCCGCTGCTGCCACGCCAGTCGGCGCCCGGTACTCGCCGAATACCTTGCGCAGGGTCGTGCCCCACTCGCCCGTCGTCACGCCGGCTTTCGCAGCGGCAATCGACGGCTCCATGATGTTGAGGCCTTCCTTCGCTGCGCGCTCGATCTCGGCAATTGCTGCGGCTGCTTTCTTGGCATCGCGCTGTTCGCGCCATGCCTTCAGACGGCCGATCTGCTCAGCCTCGACAGCCGGATCTACGACCATGATCGCATCGACGCCGCCGGATAGAGGCGACGGCTCAGTCTCGACGAACTTGTTGACGCCAACGACGACAAGCTCACCCGTCTCGATCTGCGAAAGCCGCCCGGTGCCGCTCTCGACGAGACGCCGCTTCATATAATCGATGGCCGCGACCGCGCCGCCCATCTTGTCGATCGTTGCGAGTTCGGCCAGCGCCTCTTCCTTGAGCGCCGCGACCTTCTTCGCAATCTCGACCGACCCGTCAAAGATATCGCCGTATTCGAGAAGATCCGTTTCGTACGCCACGATCTGCTGCATGCGCAGCGACCACTGCTGATCCCACGGACGCGGCAGTCCCAGCGCTTCGTTCCAGGCTGGCAACTGCACAGCGCGCGCGCGCGCGCCCTTCGAGAGCGTCACAGCAAGCATTTCGAGCAGAATGCGATAGACGTTGTTTTCGGCCTGCGGCTCCGTCAGCCCCAAGGAGTTCACCTGCACGCCATACCGGAAGCGTCGCTGCTTCGCGTCGGTCACGCCATAGCGGTCGCGAGCAATCTCATCCCAAAGCTCACCGAACGCGCGCATCTTGCACATCTCAGTGATGAACCGCATGCCCGCGTTCACGAAGAACGAAATGCGCGCAACGACGTTGCCGAATTCTTCTTCAGGCACTTCGCCGGACGCTTTCACCGTATCTAGCACGGCAATCGCCGTCGCAAGCGCGTAGGCAAGTTCTTGAACCGGCGACGCACCAGCTTCCTGCAGATGGTAGGAGCAGACGTTCGTCGGATTCCACTTCGGCACGTTCTTCGTCGAGAAGACGATCGTATCTTTGATCAGCCTCAACGACGGCTGCGGCGGGAACACATACGTTCCGCGCGAAAGATATTCCTTGATGATGTCGTTCTGAACGGTGCCCGTCAGCTTCAAGCGTGACGCGCCGGTCTGATCCGCCACAGCGATGTAAAGCGACAGCAGCCAAGCGGCCGTCGCGTTGATCGTCATCGACGTGTTCATCTGGTCGAGCGGAATGCCGTCGAGCAGCGCGAGCATGTCGCCAATATGGGAGACCGGCACGCCGACCTTGCCGACTTCGCCCCGAGCGAGTTCGTGATCGGAATCGTATCCGGTCTGCGTCGGCAAATCGAAGGCAATCGAAAGCCCGGTCTGCCCCTTCGAAAGGTTGCGCTTATAAAGCTCGTTCGATTTCGCGGCCGTCGAATGGCCAGCGTAAGTCCGGAAAAGCCACGGGCTATCCCGCTCTGGCTTCCCATCCTTCGCTTTGGCTGGGTGAGACGGCTTTTTTTCCGACATAGGAAGTGCGTCTTTCGAGGTCAGGGGCCGAAGTGTACTGGAGGGATTGTAAAGTACCGGATCGTTACGGAAAGCAAAAAACGGCAGTTCGCCGCGCCCTAGGAGCAGAACAGGTCCACTTGTATGTGGGAACAAAGAGCTACTGTGACGGCGGCTGCTCGGGAAAGACCTGTGACTGCAGCGCGGCCAGTTTGGTTCGCTGCACTTGGCGCTCTTTGTAGACGAGCCAAAGCCACTTGCCAGCCACCATTAGAATGAGAGCACCCAGCACGCCCAGCGCACACGTTGCCGCCGCGTTGGCTTCCTGGTCCGGTGTGAGGACAATGACTTCAGACCGGAAAAAGGCGGGAACCAAGAGCCCGCCAATAACGAGAGCGGGCAACGAAAAAACCGCCAGCATCGGCGCATCTATGATTTCGCGGATAAACCAGAACACCGCGCCCGCAAAAAGCAACGTGATGTAAACGGAAAGCGCATCAATATCTTTAAGCTGCCACATCAAATCTTGCATGCGACGCTCTCGTACTCAAAAAGTGCGGCAATCGTGACCGCTGCCAAAACGCCTCAGGTCTTGTACACGCCATTATTAGGCCACCAGGGGTTAAAGGGTTATTGATGCCGAGTTAACAGCGCGCACGCTTACCCCTTCATTGCAGCGCAAAAACATGCTTCATACTGCGGTCCCCGCCGCCAAAAAGCGGGGAAGTGTGAGTTAATGAGCCAAAACGGCCACTCACTGCGGGAATTGTCGGGAGACACAGCACCAATGTCGAGCCAGAACGTGGCAACTAAAAATAATGCCGGCCCATCTCGCACCGCCGAGCTGGGCGAGAAAAAAGACCTCTACGAAATCGGAGAAATCCCGCCGCTCGGCCATGTTCCGAAGAACATGTACGCCTGGACGATCCGCAAAGAACGCGAGGGCCTTCCCGAAACGGCGATGCAGGTCGAGGTCGTCCCGACCTGGGAACTCGACAGCCACGACGTTCTCGTCCTGGTGATGGCCGCCGGTGTCAACTACAACGGCGTCTGGGCGTCGCTCGGAACGCCCGTCTCGATGTTTAACGTCCACAAGCAGCCCTACCACATCGCAGGCTCGGATGCCTCGGGCATCGTTTGGGCCGTCGGCTCGAAGGTGAAGCGCTGGAAGGTCGGCGACGAAGTCGTCATCCATTGCAACCAGGACGACGGTGACGACGAAGAATGCAACGGCGGCGACCCGATGTTTTCGCCCAGCCAGCGCATCTGGGGCTATGAGACGCCGGACGGCTCGTTCGCGCAGTTCTGCCGCGTTCAGGACCGTCAGCTTCTGGAGCGCCCCAAGCACCTCACCTGGGAAGAAAGCGCCTGCTACACGCTCGTGCTCGCCACCGCTTACCGCATGCTTTTCGGCCATCGTCCGAACGTTCTTCGCCCCGGCCACAACGTGCTCGTCTGGGGCGCATCGGGCGGTCTCGGCTCAATGGCGATCCAGCTTTGTGCCACCTCCGGTGCTAACGCGATCGGCGTCGTTTCCGAAGACGATAAGACGGACTTCGTGAAGCAGCTTGGCGCCAAGGGCGTCATCAACCGCAAAAAATTCAACTGCTGGGGTCAGCTCCCGAAGGTGAATTCTCCGGAATTCAACGACTGGATGAAGGAAGCCCGCAAGTTCGGCTCCGCGATCTGGGAAACGACCGGCAAAGGCAACAACGTCGACTGCGTGTTCGAGCATCCGGGCGAATCGACGTTCCCAGTATCCGTCCTCGTCGTGAAGCGTGGCGGCATGGTCGTCATCTGCGCCGGCACGACCGGTTACAATTTGACGATGGACGCACGCTATCTCTGGATGCACCAGAAGCGCGTGCAGGGCTCACACTTCGCCAACCTCATGCAGGCAAGCCAGGCAAACCGCCTCGTCATCGAACGGCGCATCGACCCGTGCATGTCGGAGGTCTTCTCTTGGGAGCAGATTCCCAAGGCCCATATGCGCATGTACAAAAACGAGCATAAGCCGGGCAATATGGCCGTTCTCGTATCCGCTCCGACGACAGGCCTTCGCTCGCTCGAAGACGTTATCGAAGCCGGCCAGAAAGCCAGCTAAAGCTAGTTGGCAGGCGCCAAGCGACATTTGCACGGCGCAAATTGAAAAACGATTTTCTCGGGCGGACGCTACAGCGTTCGCCCGATTTCTTTTGGAATACGCTTTCAGCTCAGCTCGGCGAACCGCCACTAAACGCCGCCCGCTCGGCCGCCTCGCGCCGCATGCGCTTCATTTCCATGATGCCGCGATTGAATTCAGCGCCCAGCAGAATCGTGATCGCCGTGAACTGAAAGAAAATCAGCGCGATCATCAATTGCGAGAGGCCCGCATAAAAGAGCGAGTAGTTGGTGATCTCGAGATAGTGCGACCAGAGCCCGGCAAGCGCCAGCCATAGAGCAATCGAGAGTATAACGCCCGGCCAGACATCGGCCACGCGGCGGCGCCCGGCAGCGAGCCACAAATGCAGCGCCAGCAGCTCGATCGCGCTGACCGCTCCAGCAAGCGCATAACGTACGCCCGGCCCGAGCCAGCTCGAGTCGAAAAGCGTCTTGACCCATTCCGTCTGAAACAGCGACGCGATTGCCGGTCCAACGACGCTTGGTCCGACGACGACCGCCCACGTCAGCACCAACGTCGAAATCGCGCTGACGAAAACAAAAAGCATGCTGATCAGCAGACACAGCGGATACGTCCGCGTTTCATGCACCCGGTAAGCACCGTTGAGCGCCGCGCGCAGCGTCTCGATAGCGCTCGTTGCGAAGAACAGCGCAAGAAATCCGCTGGCCGTCAGAAGATCGATACGCCTCGACCCCATCACCGCTTCAACTTCAGGAGCGATCCCCTTGGCGACCGGACCCGGAAGAATTGCGAAGAGCTGTGCGATGGCGTCTTGAGCCAGTTCGCGGCCCCCGAAAACGCCCGACAGGGCGCCGAGGAAGATCGAAAACGGAAAGAGCGAGACAACAAACGAAAACGCCACAGCGCCAGCCATGGCGAACCCCGAATGCTCGTAAACCCTATAGAGGGCATCGAACAATCGCCGCATCCGCTTCATGCCGTTTCAATCCCGATCCGTTAGCCACCAGCCGCGGGAACCTAGTGTTTCGCAGGCGCGCGGTCCACTGCCTGACGAATGGGAGGCAATTGAGACACAGGCATAAAATCACAGCTCGCGGGCCGTTAACGATTCGCCGGAGAACGCCCAGCGGCCCGTTTCGCGCCGATAGGTCGCGCGCTCCGGAAAGCGCCCCGAGAGTTGACTAATCACCGTGTTTTATAAAGAAGTCACACCTGACCGATTGACCAATCACCGTCGCGAAGCCGGGCCCCGCTCGCCTTCGACGTTCCCGCACGTTCTCAGGAGAATTCGTATGTCCGTTGCGCCGTTGAAGGCAGGAAGCAGCAATCTTTCCGCCAGCCCTGAAAAGCTCATCGAGCGCTGCGGCGAAGCCGTGATGGAAGCCGACCGCATCCTGCAAGCAGCGAAGGCCGGAGTTCGCATCAAGATCCAGGAAGAAGGCGGCATCGACAATGCGCAGCACGTCGCGCACGGCCTTGCCTGGCTGGCAACGACGGTTGAAGGCCTCCGCCAGTTGCATGACTGGGCGAGCCGGCTGAAAGGCGAAGGCCGCCTTGGCGAATTCGAGCAGCTTCTTCTGATTGCGGGCTTCGCCGAATACGGCGCGCAGATCGCGAACGGCATCCCGATGAGCCAGCTCGAAATTGCGCGCGCCGATGCGCTCGGCGTGCCGAAAGCAGATCTCCGCCGCTTCGAAGATTCAATCGCGGATCTCATTGCTGAAGGCGGCTCTGAAACCGTGAAGGCACGCCTCGGCGAGCTTATTTCCGCACAGCCCGAAGCCATGACCTTCGGCGACACGGGCCTCGACGAAACCCACGCGCAGATCCAGGACCTGATGCGCCGCTTCGGCCTCGACGAGGTCTATCCGCACGCCCACGAGTGGCACCTCAAGAACGAATACATCCCGCTCGAAGTCATCTCCAAGTTGGCTGAGCTCGGCGTGTTTGGCTTGGCGCTTCCGGAAGAATTCGGCGGCATGGCACTCGGCAAGGAAGCAATGTGCGTCGCGTCCGAAGAGCTCTCGCGCGCATACATCGGCGTCGGTTCGCTCGGAACACGCGCCGAAATCGCCGGTGAACTCATTCTGCACAACGGCACGCCGGAGCAGAAAGCAAAATACCTTCCGAAAATCGCATCGGGCGAAATGCTGCCCACCGCCGTCTTCACCGAGCCCAACACCGGCTCCGACCTCGCGTCTCTCAAAACGCGCGCCGTGAAGGAAGGCGACGTTTACAAAATCACCGGCCAGAAGACGTGGATCACGCATCCCGTTCGCGCCGACGTGATGACCGTTCTCACCCGCACGAACCCGAATGAGCCCGGCTACAAGGGCCTGTCGATGTTCCTCGCCGAAAAACCGCGCGGCAGCGACGGCGAGCCGTTCCCGGCGCAGGGCATGAGCGGCGGCGAGATTGAAGTTCTCGGCTACCGCGGCATGAAGGAATACGACATTTCCTTCGATGCCTTCGAAGTTCCGGCCGAAAATCTGCTCGGCGGCGTTGAAGGCCAAGGCTTCAAACAGCTTATGAATACGTTCGAAGGCGCACGCATTCAGACGGCCGCGCGCGCCGTCGGCGTTGCACAATGCGCAATGGATCTCGGACTCAAGTATGCGCTTGAACGCTCGCAGTTCGGCAAGCCGATCTATGCGTTCCCGCGCGTACGCAACAAGGTCGTGATGATGGCGGTCGAAACGATGATCGCGCGCCAGCTCACATACTTCTCCGCACGTCAGAAAGATGCGGGCCGTCGCTGCGATCTCGAAGCCGGCATGGCGAAGCTCCTCGGCGCACGCGTCGCCTGGGCCAACGCCGACAACGCTCTGCAGATTCACGGCGGCAACGGCTTCGCCCTCGAATACCCGGTCAGCCGCGTTCTCTGTGATGCACGCATCCTGAACATCTTCGAAGGTGCAGCAGAAATTCAAGCGCAGGTGATCGCGCGCCGCCTGCTGGAGAATGCGAACTGAGTTCGGCCAAAATACTCTGAGGACTTTTGACATGAAACGAGCGATCGCCTTTGCCGTTGCCGCGCTGGCTCTGCCGCTGGCGGTCGCCGTCCATGCCGAAGAAGACGAGGCACCGTTGACGGCTCAATGGGTCGCCATCGAACTCGACGGCAAAGCGGTCGACGGACCGACGCTCGCTTACACGACTGACAAAGTCTCCGGCACCGGCGGCTGCAATCGCTTCAACGGTCCGATCGCGATCGAAGACGACGCGGTGCAGATCGGTCCTCTGGTTTCGACCAGGATGTTCTGCGAAGGCAAATCGGAAATCGAATCCAGATACTTCGCGGCACTCGAAGAAGCGCGCGCCTTCACGCTTGAAAACGGCAAGCTGGTTCTCAAAGGCGAGAACGGCAAAGTGCTTCTGAAATTCCGCAAATGAGTGCGTAAATCCGTCAATACGCTCTGCTGAACAGCCTGAACCGTCGCGCCGCAACCACGCCGTCCACGAATCGGTGCGAAAATCGCGTTTCAGTGCGCCTCACCATTCGGCGATTGTATCGCACGCGTGCTAAGCCGAATTCGGGAACACCGGAGTTTCGATGGGCGAAATGACACGATCAATTCTCATCACGGGATGTTCGTCTGGAATCGGGCGTGCAGCGGTGCACACGATGCGAGAGCGGGGTTGGCGCGTCATCGCGACGGCCCGAACAGCAGACGACATCGCTCGCTTGAAAAACTTTGATGGCGTTGACGCGCTACGCCTGGAACTCAACGACCCTCAGTCAATCGCGACCTGCGCCATACGCGCCCTTGAGTTGACGCGCGGCAGCCTCACAGCTCTTTTCAACAACGCCGCTTACGGCCAACCCGGCGCCGTCGAAGACCTGTCGCCGGCACTGTTGCGAGAACAGTTTGAAGTCAACGTCATCGGCACGCATGATCTCACGCGCCGCCTCATCCCGGCGATGCGCAAGAACGGCGAAGGACGCATCGTCAATTGCTCTTCCGTGCTCGGTCTCGTCTCGGCCCCATATCGCGGCGCGTACTGCGCTTCGAAATTTGCACTTGAAGCATTGACGACGGCCCTGCGGCTGGAACTCGAAGGATCGGGAATCTCAGTATCCCTGATTGACCCAGGCCCCATTCGCTCACGCTTCGTCGAACACGTCGCCGCGCGCCTTGTCGAGACGATCGATATCGATAACTCGCCCCATCGCACCGCCTATCGCGAACGCCTCGAAGCGTTCCAAGCGGGCGGCACAAACCGTTTCAAGCTCGAACCGGAAGCAGTTACGAAACGCCTCGTGCACGCAGTTGAAAGCTCACGACCGCGCCGCCACTACTACGTAACCGTTCCGACCTACATGGCCGCCGCAATGCGCCGCCTGCTCCCCGAATTCGCCAGCGACTACTTCGCCCGACGGTTCTGACGCCGATATTCGGCGCACAATTTATGCAGAGAACGCGTTCTGCCAACGCGCAGTTTTCTCGCTGAGCTGCCGAGCATAGGCGGGGCTCGTGGAAGGCAGTGTTTCTAGGAAAACGAGATCAGCAGGTAGATCCTGAGTTTTCTGCACATGACGCCTGAAGAACTTCAGCGCGTTATTTCCATTAAACGCGATCGTTCGTATCTTCGGATACTCACGAAAAAAGGATGCAAAGTCATTTGCACACTCGTTGGCGATTGCAGAATCCAAGGCTGTCCCGTCGCGAACCGCGCTCTTTAGGACATCCCAGAGAGCAATCCTGCTTCGCATCACCATCGCAATTCGATCCGAATATTCGCTCGGAAGTTTTTCACCGCAAACTTCAGCGATGATCGGCCAGAAATGATTTCGCGAATGACCATAGTACTGTTGAAGCCTAAGCGACTCCTCACCCGGCAAAGTACCGAGAACGAGAATTCGAGCCTCGGGCCCGACGATCGGCGGAAAACAACACTTAGACAGCGAGTCCATGCGATTTCCCCTCGGTTGCTTTAGTTACCCATCCTAATCACGCGCGATGATAGGGATGTCCGGAAAGTATCGTAGCGGCTCTGTAGATCTGCTCAAGCAGAACGACACGCGCTAGTCCGTGCGGCAGCGTCAGCGCACCGAGAGACAGTTTCAAGATCGATGAATCGTCCAACACGCTCCGCCCGTGACCGTCCGGGCCGCCAATCAGAAACGCCGTTGCTTTCGTCGCGCCATCGCGCTTGTCGCGGATGAGCGCAGCAAATGCCTCGCTATCGAGGGAGCGTCCGCCAGGATCGAGTGCAACGATGAACGCCCCCGCGGGCACATCCTTCAATAAACGGGATGCCTCGTCGCGTTTGCGTTCGTCAGCGCTTTGCGCGCGGCTTTCGGAAAATTCGTGAACATCGAGCGGACCCAGCCCAATGGCTCGCCCCGCTCCGTTGAAGCGCTTCATATAGCGCTCACACATCGCCCGCTCTTCAGCATCTTTCAGCTTGCCGACGGCTCCGATCACAACACGCATGATCACCTGCCGGAAAACGCATCGGCCGAAATTGAGCGGGCCTTCACTTCGCCGTCAGTGCTGCGAATTATCGGCGAGCGACGCATTCGGCGGAATCTCCGCCTGCCACATCTTTTCGAGGTTGTAGAATTCACGAACCTCGGGACGGAAGACGTGAACGATGATGTCGCCCGTATCGATGAGCACCCAATCGCAAGCGCTTAGGCCTTCCACCCGCACACGCGCCTCGCCACGCGCCTTCAACTTCTCGCGAAGCTGCTCAGCGATGGCCGCAACGTGACGATCATTGCGGCCAGACGTGACCACCATGAAATCGCCGAGTGCGGATTTGCCTTCGAGGGGGATAGTAATGATCTCCTCAGCCTTCGCTTCGTCCAGCCAGTGAACGACATCGGCAAGAAGATTGGCCGAATCCGACGCCTTGGCGGCGGACTGGGCGTGAGAGGAACCCTTACGGGCGGCCTCTGTTGTAGGTCGAATCAGGGCAAACATCCTTTGCTGTCTGGTCCCGCGTGCCATCCGGACGATTCCGGACATGTAAGATAGTAATCGCCATCGCCAAACTCGGCAAATGAATTTCCCTTGGCGATTGTCACAAAAATGTCTTTCAAATCAATGACATGCGCGGTTATCGCTTTACCACATCCGGTGTTGCGTTGCGCAAAGCGGTTGACGAAAGGCTCGAAAGCCGGGTCGTCAAAATCAACCACGCAGGCGGCTTTTGGTTCACCAGTAGCGGCGCGTCGGTCTCCGACAGGCGAAATTTCGCCAGGACCTGCGCGGCAGGAGAGGCAAGAGCCGCATGGCGCCAACCCGGACGGTCCACCACCGCGATCGGCATCGTCGACGCGATATCGCGCCAATGCTGCCACCGATGAAACGTCGCCAGATTGTCGGCGCCCATTACCCAGACGAAGCGCACCGCGGGATGCCGCCGCTTGAGAAACGCAAGCGTTCCCGCCGTGTAGCGCGTGCCGAGCTCATGCTCGAAACTGGTGATCTTCATTCGCGGCCCGCGCGCGAACGCGCGCACGAGATCGCGACGGCCATTGATCCCGGGTGCCCCAGACCCATTGCCTGTCTTGAGCGGATTGCCGGGCGTAATCAGCCACCAAAGCTGATCGAGCCGAAGTCGCTTGATAGCTGCCTCGGCCGCGATCCGATGCCCATCATGGGGAGGATTGAACGAACCGCCCATGATGCCGATCCGCTGGCCGGGATGACAATCGGGAGTCCGGACGCGGATTGAACCGAAATCCTGCGGCGGTATCTTGCGCGCCAATTAAAGAAGCCTCATCCGCATGCGCTCAAACCGGCCGCGTCTGACCGGTACCGCGCACTTTGTATTTGAAGCTCGTCAACTGCTCGACTCCAACCGGGCCTCTCGCGTGCATCTTGCCGGTCGCAATGCCGATTTCGCCACCGAAACCGAATTCACCGCCATCCGCGAACTGCGTTGAAGCGTTGACGAGCACGATTGCGGAATCCACACGATTGAGAAAGCGTTCCGCTGTCCCTTCGCATTCGGTGATGATTGCGTCGGTGTGCTGCGAACCGTAACGCGCGATGTGCTCGATTGCGCCATCCACGCCATCAACCGACTTCACCGCGATAATCGCCTCCAGGAACTCCTTGCCATAGTCGGCTTCCGTCGCGGCCTTGACGCGCGCATCTACCTTTTGCGCAGCTTCGTCACCGCGAACCTCGCATCCGGCGTCTAAAAGTGCCGAAATGAGCGGCGTAGCAAGATCGGCGCGCGAGTTCTTGTCGATGAGAAGACACTCGGTCGCGCCGCAAATTCCCGTGCGGCGCATCTTGGCGTTGACCACCAGCGGCACCGCGATCTTGAGATCCGCTCCCTGATCGACGTACGTGTGGCAGATGCCTTCGAGATGCGCGAACACAGGCACACGCGCCTCGTCTTGTACGCGCTGCACGAGGCTCTTTCCACCGCGCGGAACGATGACATCGACAGCCCCGTCGAGCCCGCGCAGCATAAGCCCAACCGCCTCACGGTCCGTCGTCGGTACGAGCTGAATAGCGGCTTCCGGCAGCCCGGCAGCCTTCAAACCCGCAGCCAGCGCCGCGTGAATAGCAACGCTTGAATGATGGCTTTCAGAGCCGCCACGCAAGATCGAAGCATTGCCAGCCTTGAGCGACAATGCACCCGCATCCGCAGTGACGTTGGGACGGCTCTCATAGATGATGCCGACGGTGCCGAGCGGCACGCGCACACGCTGGAACTTCAGGCCATTGGGCCGATCCCATTCCGCGAGCACAGTGCCGACCGGGTCAGGCAGCGCTGCAATTTCTTCAAGCCCCTTCGCAATGCCTTCGACGCGCTTTTCGTTCAGCAGCAGCCGGTCGACGAATGCAGAAGGCCGTCCCGCAGCCTTGGCCGCTTCAATGTCCTTGGCGTTTGCTTCGAGAATTTTTGGCGTCGACTCGCGCAGCGCCTTCGCTGCAGCAAGAAGCGCGTTGTTCTTCTCTTCAGAAGTCGCAACACCAAGCCGCCGGCTTGCGCTCTTCGCAGCTTCGCCGATGCGGCGCATCTGATCCGCTGTATCGCGATTGATGCGGTCTACCGTGTTCATCGCTGGCTCCTTGTCAGCGCCATGTCGTCCCGGTGAATGAGCGTGTCACGCCCCTCGTAACCGAGGATAGCGGCGATCTCAGTCGACCGTTTGCCGATGATACGACGCGCGTCGTCTGCCGAATAGGCAATGAGGCCGCGGCCGAGTTCACTGCCGGTCGCTGAACGTAGGGTAACGGCGTCGCCCCGGTCAAATACGCCTTCGACGCGGGTCACGCCGGCGGGCAACAGGCTCTTTCCTGAAAACAGGGCCTTTTCCGCGCCCGCATCCAGAAACACCTGTCCGTTCGGTACAAGCTGGCCCGAAATCCAGCGCTTTCTCGCTGCGACGGGATCGGATTTCGCCACGAACCACGTCACGCGGCCGCCCTCGGAAATCGCGCGCAGCGGATTAAGAATTTTGCCTGTGGTGATGACCATGTGCGTACCGCCCGAGAGGGCAATCTTGCCCGCCTCGATCTTGGTCTTCATACCGCCCTTGGACAGCTCCGTTCCCGCGTCTCCGGCCATCGCCTCGATCTCGGCCGTGATCTCGTTGACGATAGGAATATGCTTCGCATTCGCGTCTTCGGAAGGCGGCGCAGTATAAAGCCCATCGATGTCCGAGAGCAGCACGAGGCAATCCGCCGAAACCATCGACGCCACGCGCGCCGAAAGCCGATCGTTGTCGCCGTAACGAATTTCCGCCGTGGCCACGCTGTCATTCTCGTTGACGACGGGAATGGCTTTGAGAGACAGCAGAACCTCAATCGTATTGCGCGCGTTGAGATAGCGGCGACGTTCCTCGGTGTCGCCAAGCGTCAACAGAATTTGCGCCGCCGTCAGTCCGCGCGCCGCAGCCGTCTCCTGATAAGAATGCGCAAGACTGATCTGCCCGACCGCGGCTGCCGCCTGACTCTGCTCCAGAGCAAGCACACCCTTCGGCAGCTTGAGCGCATGTCTCCCGAGCGCGATCGATCCTGATGAGACAAGCACGATCTGCTTGCCAGCCTTCGCCAGCTCAGCAACGTCGTCCATGAACGAGTTAAGCCAATCCGACTTGAGCCGACCCGTCTCACGGTCCGTCAGCAACGCCGAACCGATCTTGACGACGATACGGCGCGCGTCACCCCAGCGCGCGCGTGCGGCCGCAAGGGTAGCTTCGGATGTCTGCGTGCGAACCATATCGGACTCTAGGGAGGTACCTGCGGTTAAATCCATGCATGCCTTATCCGCAGGTTCCATATCCGGGCAAGGGGAATACGCGATCCCGCTTACCAGGAAATCCTTTACCAATCGGCTGAGCCTTCAATCCCGCCCTATGGGACGAAAGCGAGGAACATAAACGTCCCGAACATCACGAGGTGCAGGAAGCCGAACAACACATTCGTGCGGCCTGTTCCAAACGTCAAAATGCTCGCCGCGAGCGTCATTGCGAGCAACGTGACGTCCCTCGGTTCCAGACCGAGAACGAGTGGCACCTGCTGAAAAATGTTCACAAATGCGATCGCCGGCACAGTGAGACTGATCGTTGCCAGCGACGAGCCAAGCGCAAGATTCACACTCTTCTGCAGGTCGTCCCGGCTGGCGGCCCTGACAGCGGAAATTGCTTCCGGCGTGAGAACGATAAGCGCGATCAAGACGCCAGTGACGCCTGGAGGCGCCCCGATTGAAGCAACGCCAACGTTCGCCAGAATGGCAAACAGCTTCGCAAGCACGACGACTGTCGTCAGCGCCAGACATAACAGGATCAGCGATTTGAAGAACTTTCCACCGGTTGGCGGAGACGCATCCGAATTAAAATCACCCGTGAAATAATCTCGGTGCAAGACCGTCTGCGTGTACAGAAAGACTCCATACAGAGCCAAAATCGAAACACTGATGAAGGCAAGCTGCCCGAACGAATAAAGCCCCTCGGGAGCGGCATGCGTATAATTTGGCAATATCGTCGTGAGCGTAACGAGAACAATGAGAACCGCGAGATAGATCTTCGCCGAGGTGACATCGAACCTCTGCTGACGATAGCGCAAGCCACCGACGACGATACATAAACCCACCAAGCCGCACACGATGATCATAACGACGGCGAAGACGGTGTCGCGAACAAGCGTCGGCGAAGCTTTACCCGTTGCCATCAGAGACAGAATAAGCGCGAGCTCGATAACGGTAACGGCGATCGTAAGAACCAACGTGCCGAAAGGCTCACCGGTCGCGTGGGCTATTTCCTCCGCATGATAGACGGCCGCGAACACCGCGCCGATCAAGAGCGGAATGGCGAGAACAGCGAGAGCGATACTTTCCGGGCGAGAGGCGAAATCCTCACCGAACCCGATTACGGTTGTGGCACCGAAGAGAAGGATACCGAGAATGGGCAACGCCCAGGACCAAAGGGGCGTCTTGGCAGAATGGACCATCTAATTCCTTTTTCTTCATTGACATGGCGGGAGGGCAGTCGACGGAATCAGATTGTGCGCAAACTGACCACAGCCCGCAAGCGATGCATCAGTACAAACGTACCAACCTCAGGGCTTCCATGGCCCAGCATCAGCATTTTCCGCATCTTCTGCGTCATCAATGCGGGTAATCTCGCGTGTGAGCGCATAAAGCGCATCCTTCACGCCCCGCCCAGATACCGCCGAGAGGATAAGAGGCGTCTTTCGCGCAGCCTTCTTCAGCGCATCACGGCGTTCAGCGAGCGTCTCATCGTCGAGTGAATCCGCCTTGGAAAGAGCGACGATCTCCTTCTTCTTTTCGAGATCATTGCCGTAGCTCTTCAGTTCTCGGCGCACCGTCTTGTAGTCCGCAGCAACGTCGCTTGAAGTTGCATCAACGAGATGGAGCAGCACGCGGCAGCGTTCGACATGGCCGAGAAAGCGATCTCCAAGGCCCGCTCCCTCTCCTGCGCCTTCGATCAGACCCGGCAGATCCGCGAGCACGAAATCAATATCGCCTGCGCGCACCACACCCAGATTGGGATAAAGCGTCGTGAACGGATAATCGGCAATCTTCGGCTTCGCCGCGCTCACAGCCGCAAGAAACGTCGATTTGCCTGCGTTCGGCAAACCAATGAGACCCGCATCCGCGATCAGCTTCATCCTGAGCCAGATCGTCAACTCTTCGCCCGGTTGGCCAGGATTTGCGTGACGCGGTGCCTGGTTGGTCGGGCTTTTGAAATGCGCGTTACCGAACCCGCCGTTCCCGCCACGAGCCAGACGCGCCCGTTCACCCGGCTGCGTGAGATCGGCAAGCAGCGTTTCGCCATCTTCAGCCAGGATTTGCGTCCCCGGGGGAACCTTGATGATGCAGTCGTCACCGTTCGACCCAGCGCGATCCTTGCCCATGCCGGGCCTGCCGTTCTGCGCGGCGAAATGCTGTTGGTAGCGATAATCGATCAGCGTGTTGAGGTTCTGCACGCACTCGGCCCAAACATCGCCGCCATTGCCGCCGTCACCACCGTTCGGTCCGCCGAACTCGATGTACTTCTCACGCCGGAACGAAATGCAACCGTTCCCGCCTGCACCGGATTTGATGTAGATCTTCGCTTGATCGAGAAATTTCATGTGGCGAGCGCCCTGAGTTTCATGGTCCATGGGCGCCGACGCTCGTAGCTTAAAGCCGGCAGTTCACACTGACGCGCTTCGCACCATCCGGTCGCGCCGCCGATATATTTGAAGCCGAGTTTGCGGATAACTCGCTCCGACGCCGGATTCCCCGTCAAATGCTTACAGATGAACCGCCGAACGCCGCCTTTGGCGAAGCCATAACGCATGACCTCACGCGCCGCTTCGGTCGCGAACCCTTCGCCCCAGTACTCTCGTCCGATCCAATATCCGAGTTCCGCAGATCCGTCCTCGTCGAGCGTAAATCCGCAGATGCCAATCAGCTCGCCGCGAAATTCGATCCCGAAGACTTTCTCACTCGCCGCGACGCCACTGATCCAATACTGGGCTTCTTCTTCCGAGTACGGGTAGGGAATGCGTCCCGTCATGCTCGCCACTTCCCAGTCGCCCGCCAGCACAGCGATGCGCGCGGCATCACCGTTCACGACGGGGCGGAGGCGAAGACGAGCTGTTTTCATAGCTGGCGTTAGACTGAACTCGTATGGCGAAAACACATATGAAGGGCCGGACATAAATGCAAAAAGGGAGCGGCAAGGCCACCCCCAATTCGCAAGCCAAAATCTTGGATCCACTGCTGGAGCGGTTATTCCGCTGCGACAGCCTTGGTGGGCTTTACGGAGATGTAGATCCGGCCGTTGCGCTTGGTATCGAACTGGACGGTGCCTTCTTCGACGGCGAAGATCGTATGGTCCGTACCCATTCCGACGCCCGAACCCGGATGCCACTGCGTTCCACGCTGGCGGCAAAGAATGTTGCCCGGAATGACAGCTTCACCGCCGTAGCGTTTGATGCCGAGGCGTTTGCTTTCTGAATCGCGGCCGTTACGTGTCGAGCCGCCTGCCTTTTTCTGTGCCATTGCTCAGATCCTTGGATAATACGGCGACGACTTACGCGCCCGAGATGTCTGTGATGCGCACGATCGAAAGGTCCTGACGGTGGCCCTTCTTACGGCGTGAATTTTTGCGGCGGCGCTTCTTGAAAGCGATGATCTTCGGCCCGCGCGAATGTTCGACGAGTTCAGCAACAACTTTCGCGCCCGAAACGATCGGTCCGCCGATTTTTACGTCGGCACCGGTTCCGACCATCAACACCTGATCGAATTCAACTTTCGCGCCGGCGTCGCCCGCCACGCGTTCGATGGTGACGAGATCGTCCTTGGAAACGCGGTATTGCTTGCCGCCCGTCTTGATGACAGCGTACATAATTCAAGTCCTTTCGGCCTTTCAGGCCTGTTTCCGCGCCCTGTGGCGCCATCGAAAAAACCGATGGACTTCAAAGGGATGCCGTTAATATTTCGGCACCAAGCCTCGGGCAGCGCGTTGTCCCACGGGGGATTTTTCCCGCGCGTGAGCAGAGGCCGGTTTATTGTCGAACTGAGCTACCTTGTCAATCGCCGTGCGGCATTTCGGCCTTAGCCATCGAAAGAGTGTAACGCACCCGCAAAAAGACGCGTGGGCTGGCACTTTGTATTGGCCTTCCCGGAGCTTACATCCGCTCTACAAAAGGCGACGAGATAAGGGGCCACAGGAGCTACATGTCATCACACCACGAGCTCCCTATGGCAACAGGGGCCAGCCGCGCCGCCGCGCCCCTTCCGGATGTTCCAATTATTGAAACCGGACCTGCTTTTCCGCTGGAGACGCTCGCCGCTGCCGCCGATCGCGCAAACGCCCTGCTCGACACGGCCTCGCACCGCTATCCGAAGAGCGCTCTGAAGGCCCTGGACGCGGTATCCCGCGCATGGCTCGCCCGCTGGAATAACGCTCACCTGCCAGAGATCGACGCCATAGCGAAGACCCTCGGCCGCCCCGGCGCTTACTTCTTTTCCGTCAACTACGAGTGGGGTTGTACCTGCCGCGCCGCCCCGTCGCCCGATGGCCGCTCGGCGCGCCTGATGCGCGTCCTGGACTGGCGCACGCCCGGCCTCGGCGCCAACATCGTCTGCGCGAAGGTCACGGGCGCACCGGCAGGACCGTTCGCGCTCATCACCTGGCCGGGATACAGCGGCGTCCTTCAAGTCATGGCGCCGGGACGCTTTTCCGCCTCCCTCAATCAAGCCCCGATGCGCAAGAGCAGCGGCCTCTTCTATCTCGACTGGGCTGCAAATCGTCGCCGCGTCTGGCGCATGCCCTATCCAACACCCGCACATCTTCTGCGTCACGTCGTCGAAACGGCAACCTCATTCGCTGAGGCGCGCCGCATGTTGGCGGATAGTCCGATCGCGACGCCCGGCATTTTCACACTCGCCGGGCTGGAGCCACGCGAAACGGCCGTCATCGAACGGACCGAACGCGAAGCGCGCATACGCGACGGGGACCACGTCGCCGCCAACCATTGGCAATCGGCTGGCTGGCATGGCCGCCCACGTGGCGAAAAAAGCCCCGAGCGCGCCTGCATGATGGCCGAAATGCCGATCGTCTTCGATCCCGAGTTTCCGTGCCTTCAGACGCCTATTCTCAATGATTTTACCCGCATCGCCATGGTCGCTGATGCCAAGGAAGGGCGCATGATCGCTCGCGGCTACGAAGCGCTCGCCCCGGCAACCGCCACGCTCGATCTGACATGGGCTCCCTGACCGCACCCGTTTTAAGCGCCCAAGCGACGATAGGCCGGAATCAAGCCGGATTGTCCAAACCCCACGAGACACTGTAGAGAAGTCGGCCAAAGCGCCGAAGAACATCGGCGCTCATCAATTTCACACTTAGGAGAGACGTTTCATGCCTCTGATGTCAGATAACCGCCGCCGCAAGATCGTTGCCCGGCAGCGCAAACTGGAAAACGCGAAGAGCCGCGAAGCCAAAATCGCGAAAAAAGAACTCAACGCTGGCAAACCGACGAAATCGGGCGCCAAGAGCGGCTGATGCTCTTTCGGATGCTTCGCCTACGCGCACAGCATCCGCCCGGCCTACTCTGAAATGAGCGTCGTAAAACGCACACTTGCAAGCATCAGCGGCATGTCATAAGAGGGCCGCTCGCCGTTCACGATCGCTACCGTCGAAAGACCACTTCGACGGCTGGCGCCGTGAGAGAAAGCAGACACCCGGCACCGCACAAGCGGCACCCGGAAACGCTGCACTCAAAGGCTTCGGAGAGGTGGCAGAGTGGTCGATCGCGCCGCACTCGAAATGCGGAGTACGGGCAACCGTACCGGGGGTTCGAATCCCTCCCTCTCCGCCAAATTATCGATCCCATGATAATCCAGAGCACTGGCGCGAAAGCAGTATTTTCTGCATACGCCGCACTCGGCAGCGCCACTGCGTCAAGGCAACCGCCGCAGCAAGTGACGGGACGGGTCGCCGTTTAGAATTCTAAAAATGCATTCGTGCATGCTAAGGGAGCATACGCGCTTCCCCCCAAGATTTCGCAATCCACGGGCGCATCGAATGCTGCAATTCTTGGCTGATCTCGCCGTCCCAGGTTGCCTGTTCCTCCTTATGCTGATCGCAGGCACGGAGATTTTGCACGACGATTTTCTAGACCTCCCGAACAACTCACGAAGCATAATCATTGGCGCCCTGTGCCCGCTCATCGTGCTTCCGCCAGTTGTGCTCGCCATCTCCGCGTTGGTTTCCCCGCTTCCAGTCGTCGCAGCAGGCTTACTGCTCCTTTCGCTTAGCCCGAACGGCGGCATCTCCAATTCTTACTGTTATCTCGCGCGCTGCAATGTGCTGCTGTCGGCCGCCATTACGGCGGCAGGCACGCTTCTGTGTCTCGTCACCATTCCGATTTGGCTGAGATTGCTTACCGATACTCCAAGTGCAGCAATCTGCTTTCGGTCGCTGCCATCAAAGAAACAATTCTCGGAACGCTCGCGAGTTCGGCAGCGTCGCCAATCCAGAATCCAACCTCTGCACGATATACTGAGACAGGCTCTTCGGCGACGAGCGGAAATGTAATTTCCAAACTACCGTCCGCCAGACCATAAATACCGTCGGAAGGATCGCCCGCTTGGTAAACAAACTGGCCCGCGCCATATCTGCGCCAGCGTCCTATTTCGGAAGCCCAATTCATAAATTCTTTTGGTTGTTCCGCGAGCCAACCAAGCTGATCAAGAGGCGTTAATTTTGCGATGCTCACGAATTATCCGTCCACGATTGATCTGAATGAAGCATTTGGTGCAAATTTATTCTGCTAGCAAATGTAGCGTACGAAAAATTAGTACGAATACGTCGTTTTGTTACCACAGAGAAAACGATGTCTGTCGAGCAACGAGCGTTACGCAGATTCCGCGCGCCCGTGGAATGATTTTCATTCCGGGCGGCACGTTTGTCATGGGCTCCGACAAACACTACCGCGAGGAAGCACCGAGCCATCGCGTTACAGTAGATAGCTTCTCGATAGACGAAGCGCCGGTCACAAATTCTCAGTTTAAAAGCTTTGTCGACGCAACCGGTTACATAACGTTCGCTGAAACACCGCCCAATCAGGAAGATTACCCGGGCGCGCTCGAGCACATGCTGAACGCAGGCTCGCTCGTTTTTCAACCGGCATCGATCAACGCGCGCGACTGGAGCGAGTGGTGGGAATTCCGCTTCGGAGCAGATTGGCGGCACCCGTATGGTCGCGGAAGCGGGATCAAAGGGCGAGAAAACCATCCCGTCGTCCACATCGCTTATCGCGATGCAGAAGCCTACGCGAAGTGGGCAGGGAAACGATTGCCAACCGAAGCTGAGTGGGAATTTGCAGCGCGCGGTGGTCTCGAGAGCGCTGAGTTTGCCTGGGGCGACGAGTTAACGCCGGGCGGCCAACAGATGGCCAACACGTGGCAGGGCAATTTTCCGCACGAAAACCTGAAGCTCGATGGCTATGAGCGGACGTCACCCGTCAAAGCGTTTCCGCCCAACGGCTACGGCGTCTACGACATGATTGGCAACGTGTGGGAATGGACAAGCGACTGGTATGCACCGGCGCATCCGGCCGACGCTGGCAAGCCCTGCTGCATTCCTGAGAATCCACGCGGACCCTCTGCCGAGCAGAGTTTCGATCCTTACCAGCCTCAGATCCGAATACCGCGGAAAGTACTCAAGGGAGGGTCTCACCTCTGCGCGCCTAATTACTGCCGGCGCTATCGCCCCGCCGCGCGCCATCCTCAACCGATTGATACCTCGACCAGTCACGTCGGATTTCGATGTGTCATGCACAGCAACTAACCGGAACACGTATCGCTGCAGTGAGAAAAAAACGATCTGGAAAGGACCAGTACATGCGTAAGAAAGATGAAAGCCAAAATTCCAATAAGGGCGGCGTCACCTTAGATCGCAGATCTATCCTTTTAAGCGGCACATCGATGATGGCCCTCGCAGCCACGTCGACCGTGACAGCCAATGCTCAATCCGAAGCGGCAGATTCAAACCCGGCGGGCGGCGACAAACCAAACATTCTGATTATCTGGGGCGACGATATTGGCACGTGGAATATCAGCCATAACAGCCGCGGAATGATGGGATACAATACGCCGAACATTGATCGGATTGCGAACGAAGGCGTCTCGTTTACAGATTACTACGGTCAACAAAGCTGCACCGCGGGTCGCGCTGCTTTTCTTGGCGGCAACGTGCCCGTGCGCACGGGAATGACCAAAGTCGGACTGCCCGGCGCCAAAGAGGGATGGCAGAATTCGGACGTCACGTTCGCCACCGTTTTGAAGAGCTTGGGTTACTCGACCGGTCAGTTCGGTAAAAACCATCAGGGCGATCGGGACGAGCATCTGCCTACAATGCACGGCTTCGATGAATTCTACGGCAACCTCTATCACTTGAATGCAGAGGAAGAGCCGGAGAACGAGGATTATCCGAAAGACCCCGAATTTCGAAAGAGGTTCGGTCCGCGCGGTGTCATTCGCTCCTGGGCAAATCCCGACGGAACGCAAAGAATCGAAGACACGGGGCCGCTGACGAAAAAGCGAATGGAAACGGTAGACGAAGAGACGCTGTCCGCCGCCGTCGATTTCATTCAGCGCCAGCAGAAATCAGGCAAACCCTGGTGCTGCTGGTGGAACGCAACCCGTATGCACTTCCGCACGCACGTAAAAGAGTCGAACCGGGGCAAATCCGGACCGAGTGGTGATGAGTATCATGACGGAATGGTGGAGCATGACGGCCACGTCGGACAACTCCTGAAAGTTCTAGACGACCTTGGCATCACGAAGAACACGATTGTGTTCTATTCAACGGACAACGGTCCGCATTTCAATTCCTGGCCAGACGCTGGCACGACTCCCTTCCGAAGCGAGAAGAATTCGAACTGGGAAGGAGCCTACCGTGTCCCGGCATTCGCGCGCTGGACCGGAAAATTCCCGGCTGGCGTAACGCTGAACGGTATCGTCGCACATGAAGATTGGCTGCCTACGTTTGCCGCGATAGCCGGGGATCCGAATATCGCTGAGAAACTTCGCGCTGGCGTAGAGCTCAACGGCCGAAAGTATCGCAACTACATCGATGGTCACAATCAGCTCGATTATCTCTCCGGCGCCGTCAAAGAGTCACCGCGCAAGGAATTCATATATGTGAATGACGACGGCCAAGTCGTCGCTATGCGCTACGACCAATGGAAAGCGGTCTTCCTCGAGAATCGCGGAGAAGGTTTCGGCGTTTGGCGTGAACCGTTCGTAGAGCTACGCGTGCCCCTTCTCTTCAATTTACGGCGTGATCCATTCGAAAGAGCGCAACACTCCTCAAACACTTACAACGACTGGTTCATCGACCGCGTCTACGTCCTCGTGCCTATGCAGGCCATGGCCGGAAAATTCCTCCAGTCTATGAATGATTATCCGCCGAGCCAGACACCTGGCTCCTTCAATTTGAAGAAGATCCAGGAACAACTGAAAAACGCCACTGGCGGCCTCTGACGACATGACTCGGCCGGACTTTCTTAGTCCGGCCGATCTCGTTTCCTTTAGCTACCTGTGGGTTTCGTCATGAAATATATTCTCGCAGCGCCTGTTCTGCGTCCGCTGCTTCTGGCGCTCATCGTCTTCACCTACGCGTCATCGCCTCTCGTCTCCAGGGAATTGGGAACTGACCCACTTGCCTCCTGGAATGACACCAAGGTCAAAAAGGCTCTTGTCGATTTCGTCGACAGGGTAACGAAGGAAGGCGAGCCGGACTTCGTACCGCCTGAGCAACGAATTGCAGTCTTCGATAACGACGGCACCCTTTGGGCGGAGAAGCCGTTTTACTTCCAGCTCGCGTTTGCAATAGACCGCGTCCGCGCACTTGCGCCGGATCATCCCGACTGGGCAACGGTTGAGCCGTTTAAGAGCCTCATCGCAGGCGACATCAAATCGGCGCTCGCTACCGGCGAAAAGGGCATCGCGCAGATCGTCGTTGCATCACACTCCGGTATAACCACTGAGACCTTTGCTAAGGTTGTCGACGATTGGATCGCGAATGCGAAGCATCCAAAAACCCAACGCCCGTATACGCAGATGGTCTACCAGCCGATGCTGGAGCTGCTGACGTACTTGCGTGAGAACGGATTCAAAACGTTCATCGTCTCAGGCGGCGGAGTCGAATTCATGCGTCGCTTCGCCGAGGACGTTTACGGCATCCCGCCAGAACAGGTCGTCGGCTCCTCTGGGGTCGTAACATTCGAGATCGATCAGGACGGCAAACCTCAACTCATCAAGCAATCGAAGGTCGAATTCGTCGACGACGGACCCGGCAAGCCAGTTGGCATCAACCGCTTTATCGGTCGGCGGCCCATCCTAGCCTTCGGCAACTCCGATGGTGACCTGCAAATGCTTCAGTACACTGCGGCCGGAGACGGCCCTCGCTTCTTAGGGCTCGTCCACCACACCGATGCCGATCGCGAATGGGCATACGACAGAACGTCAGATATTGGACGACTCGACAAAGCGCTCGACGAAGCAACGGCAAAGGGCTGGTCGATCGTTGACATGAAGACGGACTGGAAATCGATCTTCCCGCAAGAATAATAGAAGGACGGTGACGACCGCTGATGTAGCGGAATCACCACACCGCGCTCCTATATGGCCGTCAAGATTGTTTATTGATTGAATATAGAATCGGGTCCCGCAAAGTCGGCTTCAAAATTGCATTTTGGGGGCGACGTGGACAGCAAGACGCTGCTCGGGATTTTCGTTTTTGGACCTCTCGCTTGCTTTGCCGACAGTCCGGCATTTGCGCAGGATGGAACCGCGACAGATCCAGGCGGCCAGGCGTCGGTAAACTTGCCAGACGTCGTCGTGACTTCCACTCCGAAACCGAAAAAGGTGAAAACCGCGAAGAAGGCGGCGCCGAAGAAGGAAGCCACCGCGCCACCTTCAGATCCGCAGCCCAGTCCCACGAACTCTGCGTCAATCGATAGCTCGCAAGAACGCGCCACCGGACCGGTTAAAGGATACGTCGCAACCCAGTCTGCGACCGGTACAAAAACCGATGCGCCGCTCGTAGAGGTGCCACAGTCGATTTCAGTCGTACCGGCTGATCAGATGCGGGATCAGGGTGCGGAAACTGTTTCCGAGGCATTGCGCTATACCCCAGGCGTCGTTGTCGAACGCGACGGCGCAGGCTCACGCGTCGATGTCGCGAGGGTACGCGGCTTCGAGGCCAAATATTATCTCGATGGCATGGCGCTGCCGCAGTTCGCAGATGATTTCGCTCAATCGCTAAACCAACCCTACAATCTTGAGCGTATCGAGGTGCTGAAGGGACCAGCATCTGTTCTTTATGGGCGAAATTCGCCGGGCGGCATCGTCAACCTTGTGAGCAAACGGCCGACCGATACGGCGCAGAACGAAGTGTTCGTTCAGTTCGGAAGCTTCGATAATGCGACCACCGGATTTGATTTTTCCGGCCCAGTGACGTCCGACAAAACACTGCTGTATCGCGTCGTCGGATCACTTCAGAACGCCGACACGCAGATAGACTACACCAAAGATGATCGCGGTTTCATCGCGCCCTCATTTACGTGGCAGCCCAACAAAGACACGAGCCTAACGGTTCTCGGTTACTACGGCAGAGACAAGGGTACAGTCCCGCTGCAGTACGTTCCGTCTGATGGGACGCTCAATCCCAATCCGAATGGTCGTATCTCGCGATCAACTTTCCTCGGAGAACCAGGGTACGACTCCTTCGAACGTGAGCAGTATTGGGCTGGCTATCTGTTCTCGCATCGCTTCAACGATGTCTGGCAACTCCGTCACAACTTCCGCTACGCCAGTATCGATGCGGACGTGCGTGCGTACCGGTTCACGTATCTCGAACCCGATATGCGCACAGCCAATCGCGCAGCGATCGAGCCGAATTCTGACGTCACAGCGGTCACGACCGATACGCAATTACAGGGTGACTTCTGGACGGGGCGCTTTGCGCATCAACTCGTTCTCGGTTTCGATTACAGCCGCACGACGCTCAACTATACGCTCGACACCGACTTCCTTGATCCGGGTCCACCGATCGATGTCTTCAATCCAGTTTATACCGGCATCCGGCCCAACATTTCGCCGTGGTACAAGAACGATCAACTCCTGAATCAATACGGCTTCTATGCCCAGGATCAGATCAAGTTCGAGAATTTCATCTTCACTCTCGGAATTCGCGAGGATATCGCAGATAGCTTCTCGAGCTCGCAGTACGTGCTCTTTGATCCTGCGCCGACGGTCGTGAAACCGACCGACAGTGCGACGACCTATCGAGCTGGCGTTGGCTACGAACTTGCCCCCGGTCTCATTCCTTATTTCAGCTATTCGACGTCGTTCGATCCAATCCTCGGTGCCGACGCGACCGGCAAGGCGTTTTCTCCATCAACGGGAGAGCAGTTTGAGGTGGGCGTCAAATACCAGCCGCCCGGCACGCAGACCCTGCTGACAGTCGCGGCCTTCGACATTACGCAAGACAACGTCACCGCCGTCGATCCAGACAATCCTGATTTCAATCTCCAGGTCGGTCAGGTGAAAGCGCGCGGGTTCGAGGTGGAAGCTCGCACCGAGCTAAGCAGGAACCTGCAGTTCCTCGCGGGATACAGCTATCTCGATACCGAAGTCACTCAGAGTAGCGATGAGTTCCAGATCGGTTCGCAGCTTCCTGGATTGCCAAAACACACCGCGTCGACCTGGCTTTATTATACATTCCACGAAACGGCTCTGCGCGGATTTGGCTTCGGCGGCGGCGTCCGTTTCACCGGCCCAAAGGCAGAGACGTTTGGAACATTGGCGCAGCCAGCCTATACGCTCTTCGATCTTGCTGCGCATTACGACCTGGAGAACGTCTCAAGTTCTCTCCGAGGCGCGCGCTTGTCCCTAAGCGTTCAGAACGTGGCCGATCAATACTATGTCACGAACTGCCTGCCCGGCTCTTGCTTCCTAGGAAGCGAACGAACGTTCCTCTCGACGCTCAGCTACAAGTGGTAGCGCGAGACCGTTCGAAAACTTGGGTGCCGACAGCTTGCTAGATCTCTCCGTCGACGGTCGTTTATGTGACCGGTCGTTCCTTCACTTTGCATTCCGTGCGCATGCGGCGTGAAGATCGGATGGTACGGGGTCCAACACCTTATCGTAGTCGTAGATTTTGACGATCCGGCTGAAGTCCCGCCTGTCAGCGCAAGCCAGCACAAATGCTCGCGCCAACGGCGCTTTTGCCTTCGCGCGTTCGTATATCCGATCGGCGCGAGCGAGATTTTCAGGCGTACAGTTCTGATCGGCCATGTCAGCTGCACGGAGCGCCTCGACGTCTTGGTTGTGTCTGTCCGCGTCGGTTGTTTCGAATTCCTTCAGTGCGCGGAATGCGTCGGAACATGAGGGTGAAGCATACGTCGCAGATGACATCATCACCGTCACCAGTATCAAACCGACGGCGAGCCAAATGCCTCTTTGATGCATCGCTCGGAATTTTGAATTATCCACGCTCGTCCTATTGCCCCGATTTCCGCGCCATTTTCGTCTGTTCTGACAGCTCATCTTTGGCCTGTCATTCCCAGTAAGACAAGGGAATGCTTCAGCTATTTGCTTTCTCAATATTCACTTTGAAACGGCCAAAATATCGAATGGCCGGCTAGACGGAAGAACTGAACAGGAAGCAAAGAAAATTCAGCATGTCTGGCGCGCACAGCATGAATCAGCGCGCACCGCACTGCCTGAATTATCATCCTACTGTTAATATGAAATCTGATTCTGGCTGGGCTCAATCAGCCGCAATTGCCGTGATGAAGAGCACTCAAACCAATGCTTTTGTGATCGGATCGATATGCCTCTTTATGCCCGGATCGTCTTTGGATGCCTCGCTGTTTTTGTAATCTGGACGATCATTCGCGCCGTCCACAGCGGATCCGTTTTTAGCCGCGGGATCGAATTTAAAATCGACGATCGCCCCTTCGTCTACAGTTTGGCGCTCGCCGTTCATGTACTCATTGCGGCGTTTCTAATTTGGAGCGCGGCAGGAAACGATCCGGGAGTTTTTCTCACTAAGCTTGGAATTTCGAACACGTGGTCATCCGCGAACTGAAAGGCCGCAGCCGATCAGTACGGTCCAGTGGCTGCTACTTCGAGTCTTGGGTCTCAGAGCTTTCGCCAATGTTTTATCGGAACGGCTCGCGCCTCCCTCCGTTGACCACAGAGGCAAGAAAGGAGAACCAATGTATCGATATCTAATCCTCGCTTCAGGCGCGCTGCTGCTCGCGACTCCAACGTTTGCGGACACCACGGATTCAACGGTCAAATCGTCCGATCAGGAAACGGGACAAGCCGAAAGCTCCAAGACCGCGAAACCCGCGTCATCTGAAGGAGCCGGAAGCCATGGGCCAACCGGATCAAAATCAGGCCCAGCCGTTAAGCCCGAGGAAAAGAAAGCAAACCCTTCGGATCAATGAGTCCCGATTGAATGACTTGAAGTCTCGATGCCTCGGCGCACGCGCCGGGGCATTCGTTTGAGGAACCCGCTAATACAATTATGACCTCGCAGCGCGTCCCTAGCGGACGATAAACCGAAAAACCTGCGTGAAGGTCATCGGTTTCAAACCCACTTCCGCGGGAACAGCAGGGAACGGCGCGGCACGTTCAATCGCAGCAAGAGCCGCATCATCGAGCACTTGATATCCTGACGAAGACTCCACCTGCTTCGACACGAGCGAGCCGTCGGTTGCTACCGTAAATCTAAGAAGCACTCTTCCCGTTTGCTGCGAACGCGGATTGACCTTGGCGCGCTGAACCTTGGCGTTTATTTTTCCCATGTAGATGCCGAGGATCTGTGCGTTCCCGCCCATCTTCTCTTCGCCCGAACTCAGCTCAGTGACGATCGCGACCTGCTCGGGCTGCGCTATCAATTCCCTTTCTTCCGGACGCTCGGATTTGACGGGATCAGGCGGCAACGGCTCATCAACCTTCGCAATCTCGTTCGTTTCCCTCAGCCGTTCCGGCGGTGCGACTCTGGCGTTGTCCGATTTAAGAGCACTCAGCGGAGCCGGAAGAGCAGAAGACGAAGCGCTTATCATTTCCAGTTCGGCAGCGCTTTTCTCTTGATCGAGCCGGTCATGTAGCTGTTCCGGCATCGGCAAATCGCCAGCCTTTGCAGCCTTGAGCGCCTGGACGGGTTTCGGCAGAGGAGACTGAGCAGCGCTGGCAACTTCCTGCTCAGCTGCGCTGGTTTCTTGCGCTTCGAGCCCTTGAAGCTGATCCGCAGGCGAGAGGATCGGAGTTTTCGGCGATGGCGTCAGTTCGGACGTAGTATCGAGCGCTGGCGTGCTTTTGTTTTCGACCACGTCGACATTCGCCAACGGGTCGGTGGATGATACGACGGGCGCTTGCGGCGTCGGGTTTTGATCATCCAGAAGGGCTGACTCAGGCGACGCACTTTTCGCCGTTCTGTCTGGCACATCGTGAAGCTGCCGCGGAGCGGAAGCGGCTGGCGCTTTGGGCGTCGGCTTTTGTTCCTCCAGCGAAGCAACCTCACGCGGCGCCATTTTCACCGCGCGATCAGCAACGTCTTGCAAATGTTCTGTCGGAGCCTCGACCGGCGGCTTCGGCGTGGGGCTTTTCTGATCGACGGGGACGACCTCTTGCGTCTCCAAACTCTCGACGCTATCGCCCAGCGTCGTCACTTCATTTGCGATCAAACCTTGCGGGGAGAGTTCGATGCTGTTCCCGATACCCAGTTCGAGAACTTCGGTATTTTCTCTTTCGAGCCACGGCCAAATCGCATAACCGACCATGCCGTGCGCGAGCACCGAAACAACAATGGCAATTGTTCGAAGCAGCATGGATAACGGCCAGGACCCTTCACGTTTGTCGCTCTTTCCCCAAACCTAATATGAAGCTCTCCCGTTGCGTAGACCAGCCGTTGCACGCCTCGCAGTGAGCTTTGGCCTGTTCCACTGGAAATAATCCAGAAAATAGAACGGCACGCAGCAACTTGGGTTGCCGTAAAAAATGGTGCCGCGCAGCGCGTTTGCCGAATTCGCTTTTTACAACATCGACTTAAGGCGAGTCGCAGCCACTTGTTGCAGGTTGTCCCGCGAACCTTTCGGACAGCCAGCTAATGGCCTCGCGCGAAGTCTTGACCGCAATCATTCCATGACCAACGCCCGGAACCGTTAGCATCTGCACGCGGCTTCCTGCGGCGCAGAGCTTTCGCATGTAGTCCCGCGTGACAGCGGGGCGGATGGTGTCGTCCGTGGATCCTTGGATGAGAAACACGGGGATGTTCGAGGGCAACGTGCCGATCGTGTTCTCCGCCAGCAGCGATTGCCATGGCTCCCGCTTGGTCAAATTTTTAACGAGGAGAAAGCGGCGCTCCAGATTTTCTCCCGCGCGGCGCCTCGGCATAACGTCAATGAGGGATTCCAGGCAAACATTGGCGAGACGATCAATGACGGCGATCGCTTCTGGATCGACGACGCCCGTGAGCGGGGCATTGAAAACGCGTGACCAGGACCACAAGGTCATGGCGAGCAAGTTCTTCCCGCCCGGCGTGGCGAGGTCATCATCCAACAACGTACCGAGTTCTGTCGCGGGCGCCGCGGCCGCTATACCGGTGATTTCGAGCTCCTGCGCATAGCTCTTTGCGAGCAAGCCTGCATAGAGAACCGCCTGACCACCCTGCGAATGCCCCCATAACGCAGTGCGATGGATCGTACCCGTTTGCGCCACCGCGCGCGCAGCACGGATTGAATCGAGCACAGCGTAACCCTCGCTTTTCCCAACGAGATAGGGATGCGGACCGGGCGTGCCGAGACCGGGATAGTCGGTCGCGGCAACGATGTAGCCGTGATCCAGCATATCGCGCAGACCCTGGATCTGTTGAAACTTGAACAGAGCAAGCGATGGGGCGCAGTGCGGGACAATGCCCGATGTCGGATGGGCCCAAGCGATCACCTTCCGTCCGCCAACCGGTTCCGGCGTTGTCGGGATGATGATCAAACCCGATACAGCAATTGGCTGCCCATCGAAGCTCGTTGAGCGATACAGCACGCGATACGCGAGGGAATCGGACGGCGCGCCCGAAACAGACTCTTGGCGAATAATCGTTCCCGGCTTGCCAATGAGATCACTTGCGGACGCATCATAGAACGGCATCTGCGCGTTCGCAGGTACCGCGAATACACTGGCGATCAGCGCGGCGAAGCCGATGTGCCAAAGGAGCGATGCGAAAATCGTGCGAGCAAAATTTCCGATCATGCCAATCTTTCCCAGTCCGGATTGTCCCATTCCCAGCGCGATGCCGACGTCGGCCAATATCAACGACAGCAGATGGATGCGAAGGCAAGCTGCTCAATCCAGTCCGCTCGCAAACTTGTGTCCGCGCTCCACTGCCATTCGACGTCAAGCGAAGCTATTGTAGTCCCGACCAATCTTCCAACCCGGTCGGGAAAGCGCAAGTCTGCGGCGCGTGAAGCTGCGCGCCTTTCCTGAAAATCAAAAAAAGCGAGCCGTATTTGATGAACGACCCTGCCTATGCCAAGTCTATGATGCTACTCTTGGCCGGTATCGCAGTCGCGACCCTCACAGTCATTTTCGTAGCGCCTTCGTTTTATCAGACGTCCACATCCGAAACCGCCGCGCCGCAAAAAGAAGCGTCTGCAGCATCGCCCGCTGCTGCAAAACCATCCATGACGTGTTGGTTCCACGACTTCACACGCGCAACCATCGTTGTGCGCTTCGACTTCGACGTTGCGGTTCCAAAGGATGCGCCGCCCCGCTTTATGCAAACAGCACAAGCTGAACGCGACGGAACTGAAAAGATCTTCGAAGCCGATGATCGCCCGAATTGGCAGTACTCCCTCGATGAAGACGACGCGCCGGTGATCACGTCACCGGACGGCGCGACGCGCATCGTTCTCTACGGTCTGGACCTCAACGCCAAAAAGGCGGTGTTTCTGGAGACGGGACTTCGAAGCAATGAATACCGCAACCTCGGCGGAAGGTGCCGCCAAGCCAATCTCGGCGGCGCTTCAGATCTCAGCCCGTAAGCTGCGCTCGATAATGCGCGCCACCGGATCTTCGACGAGAAATTTGGACGTCTTGGTCGTGCGCTTTATCCAACCCGCAACAGCCGGCGCGCGAGCAAGGACCGGAGGTGGCCGCCGCGCGACTTCAGGCTGCGCCGGCGGAACGGGATCCAGTGGCGGCTCAGCAGCCACGACCTGAATCTCCTCGAACTCTTCCGATGCCAAATGCTGAGCGAGATCCATTCTCTGCGCCATCGCGAAAGCGGCGGCTTCGCTATCGAGCTCCGTGCTGGCGACGATAATCGGCTTTCTCGCCTTGGGCCGCCACATTGCAATCCGGTGGGCACGCTCAAGGCCGATATCGACACGCGAAACGGGGCGCTCGCTGCTGGTCTCAGCCTCGGCCACGCTCTTGACGACCGCAACGCCAAGCGCCTCGACTGACACCGCAATGATAGCAATCAATGAAAATACGCCGCCGAAATAGGCGGACACCGGGGCAATTCTCAAATGACGCAACACCACAACAACAAATCCCGATCACCTAACCGGGAGAACCCCAGCCGACGAAGCGCGGTTCCATATACGAATTGATGGGGCTTTAGCCTGAACTGAACGTCGTGCTGGTAAATATAATCCGAAATCAATTCATTAAACGGCTGATTTTAGCGCCGAAGTGGTGCGGCATACCCCATTTTGGGGATGCCGCACCGTTAAATATTATACCACGCCCATCGCCTGCATGGCTTCCGCCACCCGGATGAACCCGGTGACGTTCGCGCCGAGAACATAGTTACCGGGCGAACCATATTCGTCCGCCGTCTGCGCGCAGTTGTCGTGAATGCTGTGCATGATCGTGCGCAGCTTCTCTTCAGTCGTCTCGAAGCTCCAGGAATCACGCGACGCGTTCTGCTGCATTTCGAGTGCGCTGGTCGCAACGCCACCGGCGTTCGTAGCCTTGCCTGGTCCGAACAGAACGTTGGCGTCGATGAACGTACGCACGGCTTCTGGCGTGCACGGCATATTCGCACCTTCGCCAACTGCCAGAACGCCGTTCCTCACCAGCGTCTTCGCATCCGCTCCGGTCAGCTCATTCTGCGTAGCAGATGGCATCGCAACGTCGGCCGGAACATCCCAGATGCGCCCGTTCGGAACGTACGTCGCACCCTTGCGCGCCATGGCGTAATCGGAAACCCGGCCGCGCTTGCGCTCCTTGATCTCCTTCAGCAACGCAAGATCGATACCGCTCTCTTCCACGACATAGCCGTTGGAATCCGAGCATGCGATCACGCGACCGCCGAGCTTCTGCACCTTCTCGATGGTGTAGATTGCAACATTGCCAGCGCCCGAAACGATAACCTTCTTGCCATCGAACTGAGTGCTGCGACGGCGCAGCATACGCTCGACGAAGTAGACCGCACCGTAGCCGGTCGCTTCCGTGCGCACGCGCGACCCGCCCCATGTCAGGCCCTTGCCCGTAAGCACGCCCGACTCGTACCGGTTCGTCATGCGCTTGTATTGACCGAACATGTATCCGATCTCGCGCCCGCCAACGCCGATGTCACCCGCGGGAACGTCGGTGTATTCGCCGAGATGACGCCCGAGCTCCGTCATGAACGACTGACAGAACCGCATGATCTCCGCATCCGAGCGACCCTTGGGATCGAAATCAGAACCGCCCTTGCCGCCACCGATCGGCATACCGGTCAGTGCGTTCTTGAACGTCTGCTCGAAGCCAAGGAACTTGATCGTGCCAAGCAGCACGCTCGGATGGAAACGAAGCCCGCCTTTGTAGGGGCCGAGCGCGGAATTGAACTGAACGCGAAAACCGCGATTGATCTGAACCTGGCCTCTGTCGTCCACCCACGGAACGCGGAAAATGATCTGTCGCTCAGGTTCGCAGATCCGCTCGATCAGCGCGTTCTCAGCGTAGTGGGGGTGCTTGGCAATAACCGCACCCAAGCTGTCCAGAACTTCGTGGACCGCCTGATGGAATTCCTCTTCACCAGCATTGCGGCGCAGAACGTCTGCGTAGATCGGCTCCAACTTTTCATCCAGCATTCGCTTCATCCCAGGCATCACTGTTTTGTTGCTATTGAATCGCGCCTAAACACACGCCGCCGAAGCCTCGTGACAGCAGGATCGTCACGACGGTTCGCCCGCAAATCATTCAAAAGTGCGAAAGATTTAGGCTATCCGGAAGGGAGCAAAGGTGCTTCGCAGCCCACAAATAGAGCTTTTGCCTGAATTTCAAGCACCACACCCCACATTGGCGCTCGCCTATCGTCGCACCGTTCAATTCGCTCCCTGAATTGTCTTAACGGCCACAACTTCCGGCCGACAGCGGGCGGGGACACAGCCTCCCTCCGCTAAACCAGCCGTACCCGGCCAGCATCGGATCGAATCCAGTGCATTGCAGCAAAGAAGCGAGCCCCCTGGAGAGCCGAACAATTACCCCCTGACGCGGGGAACGGTGATCGACGTGCCGGGTTCAGTTCGGCAGAGGCCTAAAGATTGGAACGACAATGGACGGCGTTGGCTACCATTCCGACGAACTGAAATCATTTCATCGAATTCTCGGCGCGGCGATCTCCGAAGCTAAAATTCGGGGCCTGGAAAATCCGGTCGCCGAAATGACCCGTCGACTGTTCGCGGCCCTCGATGACGGCGAGCGCGACCCAAAGAAACTCAAAGCGATCGTCTTGGCGGGAACACCTGCTGAGCGGTGACGATTGCGACACAACTGTTCTCCCATCGAAATCGCACAGAGCTCCTTTTCTCCTGACAACAACCGCAAACAAAAAAGTCCTCGCTGAAACCGGCAGGGACTTTTCCAATGGGATTCGGAATTTCTTCAGAACCGGCCGAGCAGCGCCATGACGATGAGCAACAACAGCGCGACGGAAACGATGCCCGAGGGCCCATAGCCCCAATCGCGGCTATAATTCCAAGTTGGCAGCGCACCAATGAGTGCCAGCACAATGATGATGAGGAGTACGGTAGATAGCATGCTCTACTCCATTAAATGGGTGATCGTTGATCCCGGTGCTGTCCGCCAATTACGGCGGCGTACCAGGACGAGATGGCGGCAAGCAGCGTGATGATCGCGGCCCAGATAGCGGCCGAAGCTGCAGCCTTCCGTGCAGTGTCTGCGGCTTCCTTCGCTGCCGTTTCCGCTTTTACGTATGCAGCGCGGGTGTCATCGACCAACTGATCGACCCGTACCTTCGCATCCGCCTCGCTCAGACCGGTATGCCGCGCAACGACAGCCTGCACATACGCGCGGTCATCATTGGAAATCGCGCCAGATGCCAGACTTCGCGCCAATACCAGCGTCAACTCCGGCTTCACGTTCGTCGTATCCGCAGGCTGCGCGGATGCAGTCGGACCAGGACGAATGGCGCGATCGATGTAGTAATCGAAAAAGGCTTGGCCTTGTCCGCTCGACGTCTTCACTGCTTCCGCGATCGTTGGTCCAGCGACTGCAGATGCAGCGTCGACCGCTTTATTGACGGCCGATCCTAAGAGACTGCCAGCGAGAAGCACGGAAGCGGCAACGCCTACACCCCAAACAATCAGGCCATTGAAACCATCACGGATCGAGCGTTCATCTAGCGAAGCATCCAGCGCAGTCGTTCGCAAACGGCCGACCGAGTATCCGCCAATCGCCGCCGCATAAAGCGTGCTGAGCGTGAACCAGGCTGCGGCCGCGAGACCAAGGCTCTTCGCAGATGGCGCGCCGGTCCAAGGAGAAATCACGGCAAATCCAAGCGCTGCGCCCGCTGCGGAAAAAATGAGCGCGCTTGCCGTCGCAATAAGGGCCGCTCCGAAGATCGCGGCCCAATCAACATGCTTTTGCGCCGTCGGCGCTTCCGTTACGGCTATGACGTCTTCGGTCAAACTACTTATGGCCATTTAAATGCTCCAATATCGATCGTGGAAATCCGTGATCTCGGCTAGGCCGATCGCCGATTGGCTTAGCGGCCGGTGCATTCGAACAGCGCGCGCATCCGCGTTTTAGTTCCGTCGATCTGCGCGATCATGCTGACCGTCGACACTCTTCGCATCGCCATCCTCGCGGGGGAGCGGTAACCCTTCGCGTCGAGCGACGTGATCCTCCTTCTCTGCTTCGGCTCTTTCTATTGGCGTTGGAGTGCGGGATTGGCGCGACTTCGATTTGTCAGGCCCATTCTCAGTTTCCTTCGGCCTGCGCGGTGTATCGCGATCTTTGTCCATTACTCATATCCTGTGTTTATTCTCGCCTTCGCATCGCAAGCACACGCAAAGCGCTCGCGCAAATCGGGATGGAACGCCTGTTGGCGCATTAGCTTCCGCCGCCACCACCGCCACCGCCCGATGATCCACCACCGGCGGATCCTGACGACGCGCCGCTCGAACCCGTAGATCCAGAACTCGGCGACGATCCAATCGAACTCGAGCTACCGGTGGAAGGCGTTGCGCTTGGCGATGTCGATGTGGAGGAGCCGCTTACGCCGGAATTCGAAGCCCCGCTTTCACCCGTACTGGTGCCACTGCTCGAAGGTGCGCCACGAATGACTGAATTGTAGGACGTACCTCGTCCGTCCTGCGGCGCGTTCGCATCGGGATTTTCGCGAGCCCGCGCGCTCTGACCTTCGTCGATTTGCAAGCGTTGACGACTAGGTGCAGCGGGATCGATGCGGTTACGGCCAACCGTCGACGTGGGATTTCCCGGCGCTTCGGTTGAAGGATTTTCTTGATCCGTTTTCTGCTGAGCGGGCTCGGTGGAATACTGCCGCTGCGCTCTCTGCTGAATCTGCATGCTTTCAGGCAGCGTCTTATCGATGCTCGTATTCGGCGTGGTCGTGTTCGGCGTATTCGTATTTTGCGCGAAGGAAGCCGTAGCAAATAAAACGGCAACCGCTGACGTACCGAGAAGCAATTTCATCGGCGTTCTCCTCGTTCTGTATTTTGGAGAACAACGTGGCGTGCGCTGCGAGGGTTCCTACGGAACTAATTTACGAGCCCCACAAGGCCAGCATTCATCGTAAATGTAGACTTTCGGAACGAAAACGCGCCATCAATCACCCATCCACGCAACCAACGGCATGAGAGACAATGACAGCCCCCACGATCCAGCCCTTGGCGACATTCGATGATTTTCTGAAGCTCGATATTCGGATCGGCACCATCGTCGCGGCCGAACCTTTTCCCGAGGCACGCAAACCAGCATTCAAACTGACGATCGATTTTGGCAAAGCTCTGGGCAAGAAGCGCTCATCCGCGCAGCTCACACGTCACTACACTCCGGAAACACTGATCGGCCGACAGGTCATAGCCGTCGTCAATTTTCCGCCTCGGCAGATCGGCCCGTTCATGTCGGAAGTGCTGACGCTCGGCGTGCCAGACGCAAATGGCGAGGTCGTGCTTCTGGAACCAGAGCACGGCGTGCCGGATGGTGGTCGGCTTTACTGATTCGATCGCGATCGCAGCAAACTAACTAGCGGCCGCGCATATGCTCGGCGCGACGCGCAGCAACCTCGGCCTCTGTCACTTCACCCGCCGAGATGAGTGCTTGCAGGCAGCGCGGCGACAATCTCTCGCCCGCCGCGCGCATGCACTGACGAACCTCTGCACTGTCGGAAGGAAATCGGCTGCAATGGGCGCGGTAATCGCTCGAACACGCGAGCTTCACCCGCAAGCTGACCGCTTGCGACGGCACGGCGCTCAGGCCCATCAGCATGGCGAGCCCAACGGCGAACGCAATTCTCGTTGTCGGAGGCAATGGCATATCTCTCAGCATAGGCATGCAGCACCGCGTGTGAATGGGAGTTGTTAACATACTGACAATAAATGGTTTAATAAAACCTACCAAGATTTGCCGCTTTGGCGAAGTGCAAAGTGTCGCCCTACCGCAAATACTGACAAATACTTCAATCCCCAAGACGACTTATGGTCAATGAATGGCTCTGTCGCGGTTGATTGCTTGATCTAGCCCTTTCGCCTGATCGAAGCCTTTCGCTCCAACAAAACTCGCGCCGTCGAGATCGGCTCCCGCAAAATTCGCCCCCGAAACGTCGGCGCCCGCGAAATCAGCGCGCGACAGATCGGCATCCTCGAAGTTCGCGCCGGTCAGATCTGCTCCGACGAATTTCGCAAACCACATCACCACGCGCTGCATCTGGGCGCCGTGCAGGTTTGCGCCGGAGAAATCGCAATACTTGAGAATGTTTCGATAGGCCGTCACCATCGTGCCCTGACCGGCGCGCACTTCAAGCGGAGCGAAATCAGCACCGGCCAGATTAGCGCCCCGGAAGTCCGATCCTGAGAGCTCCGCCTGAACATGGACGTTCGACAAATTCGCTCCGGCAAAGTTCGGCGCATCGAGCGTATTGCTAGAGAGATCGGAATAGATCGTCGGGCGGAAAATCGTTGCACCGGTAAGGTTTGCCTCCGACAGGTTGGCTCGGATCAGCACCGCGCGATCAAGACGCGTATGCGAAAGATCGGCACCCGAAAGATTGGCTCCGGTAAAGTCTGCCCCATAGAAATCCGAACGCGCGAGATTGGCGCGCTTGAAGTCGAGATCGGAAAGATCGAGATACACCAGGAACTTCCCTGAAATATCAGGGCGATGCCCGGGCTTTGCCCGATGCAGCAAACTTGTGATTGCGTGCGCGCTAATTTCAGCAGTTTGAGAAACGGGCTCCGTCGCCTCCGCGGCGATAGCCCCCGCTGGCACTCCTAAAAGCGCACTGAGGCAAAAAGCAATTCCGAGCGTACGCACCGAGTTCGAAACCATCAAAGCCTCGCGATCACCGCATCATGCACCGGACCGCTTACCCGGCGCTACCCATCCACGGCGGCGGCGCAAAATTTCGGCCCTCAGAACTATTTTTGTACGCTGCCCACGGGCTGCAAGGCCTGGACCTGCCGTGTCCGGCATCCGGCAAAGAAATCGAGCTTCGGATCATAGACTTTGCTCGCGACATGCATGATCCCGAGAACCGAATGAAACAGATTGTCGTGGCTCACTTTCTCGCCGGAATGTCCGATCAGGCAATTGTTGTCGATCCCGGCCGACGTACGCATCGATGGCGTTAACCAGACCATCATCGGCACATGGATCTGCGCCTCCGGCGCGATCGCATAGGGCATGCCGTGAAGGTACATATTGCGCTCGCCCAAGCTCTCCCCATGATCGGAAACGAAGAGCATCCCCGCATCGACGCCGTGGCTCTCCGCCTTCCCCAATATCCCGATCAGCTGAGCAAGAACGTGGTCCGTGTAGACCAGCGTATTGTCGTAAGCGTTCACGATGTGCTGCAGATCGCAACGGCTGAACTGCACGTCCTTGCAAACCGGCTTGAATTTTTCAAATGCCTCCGGATACCGCTTCCAATACGCGGGGCCGTGGCTTCCCATCATGTGCAGAACGATAACTGTATCGCGATCGAGAGATGCGATCTGCGCCTCGAGTCCGTTGAGCAGAACGCCATCGTAATTCTGCGTACTCGGATAGAACGTGGGGACTTTCTGCCCCGTGAGAAACTCGTAAGGAACCCGCGCACAAACGCCTTTGCATCCAGCTTGATTATCGCGCCAGCGCACGTCGATCCCGGTACGCTTCAGAATGTCGAGCAGGTTTTCCTTACGTTCCGCCGCATCGTTGGAGAAATGCTCGCGGCCAAGCCCCGAAAACATGCACGGCACGGACTGCGCCGTATCCGTCCCGCATGAGTAAGCCTTGGGGTAATTGACGAGGCCTGGAACTTTCGCGAGCTCAGGATTGGTCTCAGGTTCATATCCGTTGAGCGAAAAGTGATCCGCTCGCGCCGTTTCTCCAACAACGATGACGAATAGAGATTTCCGCCGGTCGCTGGATTTCCAGGCCGCGCGATGCGCATCCTCACCAAACGCCGCAACTTTTGTCAGCGGCTTGCGATCTTTATGCCGAGCATAATGCACCAACGCTGAAACGTAGTTGAGAGGCACAAGCGTCAACCGAAGCTCGCGATGCGTACGGAACACGGACAGGTAGTCGCCCCACGCGGGAAACACCGTCAGCATCAACAATGCGAGCGACGTCAACCCGAACCTCAGCTTCCCCAGCACTTCGTCCTTGAAGCTTCGCTCCGTCCAAGGAACGAAACAAAAGAGAACAGCCGGAAGGATGCCAAGAAGGACGACGTAGGCAATCAGCTTAAACGTCAGAAGGTCGCTCGCCTCACGCACGTCCGTCTCGAACACATTGCGAACCATATGGACGTCGATAAACAGTCCGAATTCATTCATGAAATAGTTCGCAGCCGCAGAAATGGGCAGCAAAAGGAGTATCGCGATGCGGACGATCGGCTTCACCGAAATGATCAGCAAAGCGATGTAAATTATGAGAACGAGAGCAACGCCAACGCACGCGAAGAACAGCCAGTCGCTCGGGTCTTGCGGCGGAAGGACCGAATAAAAGCGCGACCAAAACGGCTGATTGAGAATGATGCCGAGCCACGCAGCAACCGGCAGCAACAGGATCTCTGGCGTACGAGGTTTAAACACAGAAGATCCTGAGCCTGAGGCAACCGACCCGCAAACCGAGTTGCGGCGTCCACCGATGGATTAGTCCGTGGCATCAATCTCAGGAGGCGACACTCCGTCAAGCGGCGACTTGACCGCGGACACGCTGAATCAGCCGTTCCAGTGTCAATTCGGTCGAATGGTCGAGCCGTCCATCCACACGCGCGGGGCGGAAGTGAAGCTGGAAGGCTTGCAAGACCTTCGTTGTCTGTTCGTCGACTTCACCGTTGATGGGTACGTTGTAACCGTACTCCGCGAGCAAACGCTGCGCTCGCTCAACTCGTGCGTCTTGATCGCCGGGTCCTAGACCCACATCTTCATCGCAGATGTCGACGGGCCGAACCCAGAATCCAACACCAGCCTTCGCGAGATAAGCCCAGTCAAACTTTTCACCCGGATCGATCTTGCGTCCAGGCGCAACGTCCGAATGCGCCAACACACCATCCGGCGCTATCCCGTGACGTTGCACAATGTCCTTCGCCAACGCGATCACGGCATCGAGCTGAGGAACAGGAAAATCGGGATAGCCGTGCTCATGCCCGGGGTTCTGAATCTCGATTCCGATCGAACGCGAGTTGACGTCCGTCTCTCCGCGCCAGAAGGAAACGCCTGCGTGCCACGCACGCTCACACTCCGGCACGAGCTGCGTAATCGTTCCATCGGTATCAATGACGTAATGACACGAGACGCCGCTCTCCTCGCGCGCAAGCCAATCGATCGCTTTCGCAGCCGACGCCATACCGGTGTAGTGGAGAATGAGCAGCGATGGCTTAGCTTCGCAGCGACGCTCTTCCGTGTTTTTCGCTGAGCACACCGCCGAAACGTGCGCACTGTCCGGAGCAAACGTCACGTGCTGGGTTCCAAGGCCCTTTCAGCCCGCTGACCGCGATCCGCGAGAATGGCCTCGTAAGCCGACGTAATCGCAGAGAGCCTGCGCTCCGCACCAGCAAGAAACTCCGGCGGCACGCCCATTGAAATCAGCGCATCGGGGTGATGGCTTTTCACAAGGTCGCGATAGCGCGCTTTGATCTCTTTGTCGGAGGCAGCGGGCGAAATATTCAAAACATCGTACGGACTATCGGCATCGATCACGAAGCCGCGACGCACACATCGGAACTCTTTTGTCGTGAGACCGAATATCTCGGCGACGCGCGCGAGATAACTGTCCTCATCCGGATGCAACACGCCGTCGGCGCTCGCGACGTGGAAGAGACATTCCAGAACGGAAATCTTGAGATCGGGTTGCCCTTCGAGCAAACGCGCGACTTGCGCAGCGTAAGCCTCATACCCGGCGACATCCTGGCTCGCGAGTTCATAAAGACGGCGCACATGCGCCTGTTCGGACGGAGGCACCGAAAACTGCCGTTCGAACGCCTGCGCTTCAATAGGCAACGAAACGCCATCGGCTTTGCTGATCTTGGCAGCAAGCGCCACAACTGCGATCGTGAAAGCGACACGGCACTGTCCATGTGCCGGCTCAAACCCGAATGCGCCCCTGAGGCGATCGAGTGCCGGACGCAGGCCGCCTTCATACGTTGCGGCAACCGCGTTTTTCAGAAATTGCCATGCCATCTCAGGAACCCGTCATTCCTGGCCAAACGGCAGCCAGAGCCAGCTTCAACCCTTCCTCGCGAAGCATAAGCGAGAGCGGTTGGAACTTCCCCTAAATTTTGCGCAACCTAGTATGGAAATGGGAAATTTCGTCTTCAAATTGCGATCGATCTACGCGGCGCCAAACCCATTCCGCCGCGCGTTTGCGCCGCCGCAACAATGAAAATGAATGAGGCGGCCCGAGAGCCGCCTCAACAAAATCGTCTTTAAACAGCCGGTGCAGCGCCGCTATCAGGCGCATCACGCCGCTCTGACATGAACTGGTCGAACTCCGACTTATCCTTGGCCTGCCGCAAACGATTGAGGAATGAGTGGAACTCGCGCTCTTCCTCTTCCAATCGCTTCAAGGTCGCCTCGCGATAGTCGTCGAACGCTTTGTTTCCGCTCGAGGCACCGCCTCTGCCGAAATTTCGGAACTCATCTTCGACCCGGTTACGCGCCCGGTCAAAACGCCCGGCCAACCGGCTTTCCCAACGTCCTCGAACACCATGCCATCCGCAGCTCATGCGCCCACTCCAAATCAAATAGGCGAGGACTGCGAGCCCAACCGGCCAAAATACGACGAAGCCCAGCACCGCTGCGAGGATCCACGCCGGCTTACCGAAATCGTCGAGTGTCTGAACCACTTGCGCCATTCGCCACCCTCTCCTTGGTTTAGGATGTAAATGTATTTTACATTCACATAAATGGAACGGCAAGAGCCGGATTCAAGAGATGGGTAAGAAAATTCCTGAAACAAATTACAAGTGAGAGCAGGCCGAGTTCGGAGGCGGAATAGCGCCGCAAGCCGACCTATGGGGCCTTTCTCCTCAAACCGAGCCCATCCAGATAGATCAGAACCGCCGCATCCAGCAGGTCATTCGGAGTCATCGGAATGGGTCGGCGCGCTTCGTCGCCGCGCGCAAACAGAGAAGCGATCCCGTGCGCTTGCGACCAGATATGCAGCGCCATCATCATCACCGGCGGACGCTTCTTGTCATCCGGCATCTTCGCAACTAGCGCCGCACATGCTTCCTTCAGAACATCGAACGCGCGCTCGCCTGCAATGTGCAGTTCCGGGAAAGCCTGAAACGAAAGCCCGGATTCGAACATCGCCGAATATTGCGCCGGAGCTTCCCGCGCAAATGCCAGATAAGCATGCCCGACACGCTCGAACGCGGCGAACGGATCCGGCGCGCCACCGTTCCAGGCTTTGCGAAGTTTCGTTTCAAATAATTCGAACGCATGCCGCGCGACGTCCGCCATCAGCGCGTCGCGATCCCGGTAATGACGATACGGAGCCGCAGGGCTGACACCCGCCGCACGCGCCGCCTCCGCGAACGTAAAACCCGACGGCCCCTTCGCCGAAATGAGTTCGAGCGCCGCCTTCATCAGGGCTTCACGAAGATTGCCATGATGATAGCCGCGCCGCGCGCCACGAGTTCCTTCGTCCCAGTCCATCGGCCGCTTCTAGAGTGCTTCCGGAAATGTGGGAACCGATTTTCCGATCGAAAGCCGGATCAAACTAGCGGATTTACGCCGCGTCTGCACGCGTCACACACCGCCAATGTGCTGACTATTTGCAGATCCTCATCGTTCCGTCGCGGCCATGGCGCGCCAGATCGAGATGGAAGTGATTGCTGTGCAGACTGTTGTAGTTCGGACCAAGCACCGTCGAAAAATAGTCGCACGAGCCATTATGCACCTGGCGCAAAAACGCCTGCTCCGCCTGCGACCCGCGCCACCCGCCTTTGACAGTCACAACGTCACCGTTCGCCAGCCGGAAGCCACCGATGTCGATAGCGTTGGCATACGCATGCTCCGAAATACGCGCACCATCGACGCTGTTCATCGGCCGGCACGAATAGGAGGCCATAACTTTCACCTCCGCCAATTCTTGCCGGAAATAATAGCGCGCCGCAGGTTTCACGACATCGCGCACCCAGCTATCGATTTGCGGAATCATGGGACAGCGCAACGACGCGGCCGGCACAAGGCTGACGCGTCCGCCATCAGCACCCGACATCTCGAACGGTTGCTCAGCGCCGCAAACGCTCGGACCGCCAAGCGCGGATCGCGCATGCACAAACGGAGAATTGCGAACGATGCCGGAGGCAAGACAGGCGCGCTCTTCAGGCGAGCGCCAGGGATCGTCTTTGACGACGAACGTCGGCCCCGTTGTCCCGCAGCCCGATAACAATGCGGGCCCCGAAATCATCAGGACGGCCAAAGAACCAAAAACGCGGATACGACGCGGAACCATGGCCTGACGCTATGTCTGGTAACGTTAACGCCGCGTTAAGCAGCGTCCCTATCGAGTCGCAAATTGTCGGATTTTTCAGGCTGATTTGCGCCGCACCCGCGGCACCAGCGCGGCGCGACCGCGGCGTTGTCGAGACGGATCTGTCCGCAAACGGACGCGTTGCCCGGCCCGTCCTATCCACGCTCTTTCAAGCGTTCACATACAACCGTCATGGGTTTGCAATCAGCCCGTCACGGCGCACCGCTATTTCCTCCGTGCTCAGACTGAGACTGAGCCCGGCTTGAACTTGTACCGCGTGCGGCCGGAATGCGCCCTCCCCGCGTCTTCGATCGGAACTGTCCCGCGTACCGATTAGAAGACGCGCGGAAGGCGATGCCGCCTAGGCGCCGCCAAAAAATTCCAGCACTGCTGCTTTGAAGGTCTTGTCGCCAACCGCGCGGTTGTGATCCCGCCCCACGATCGTGAAGGCCTCCGCGCCCGGAATGATCTTCGCGAGATCTCCCGCAGATCCGCCGATAACGTCTCCATCGCCGACAGCCACAAGAACCGGCACGGCAATAGAGCCCACCATTTCCGCTGTAATCGGCGCTCGTGCCGAACGGATGCACGCCGCCAGCGCCTTGAGATCGCTTTTCGTCTGCTCCGCGAACGCGCGGAATGTTCGCGCCGCAGGGTTCGTTACATCATCGATGCTTTCAGCCTCGAGCGCCCGCGCAATCGGTCCGGTGCCCGCGATCCCCCGCACCATGTTGATCCCAAGCCCGCCGAACACCACGCGGGCAACGCGGTCCGGGTGCCCCAACGCTAAAAACGCCGCAATGCGAGCACCCATCGAATAGCCAATGACATGCGCACGCGGAATATCGAGATGATCGAGAAGTCGGCGCGCGTCTTCGGCCATCAGCGGCGCGCCATAGTCAGTCAGCGCATAGAGCTTCTGACTGGCGCCATGTCCGCGGTTATCGAACGCAATGACGCGATACCCTGCCTTGCTGAGCCCCTCGATCCAGCCGGTATGCCCCCAGTTCGTCTCGACATTCGAGGCGAACCCGTGGATGAGAAGAACCGGCGTCTTTCCATTACCCCCGCCTGTGTCGGAAAAGGCAATATCCACACCGTCACTGTCGAAATGGTTCATGTCGTCGCTGTCTGCTGTATTGGCGGATAGCTCCTACCATCATCGCCGCGCCGACGGTATGCTAGAAGACCAATCGCGCCACTCGGAAAAGGGAAAATCATGGCCGGAGCACCCATCCCTCACTTCGCCAACGATGTCGGCGCCGAGCGCATATTCGTCGGCGTCAAGGAATTCAACTGCATGGGCGCACGCCCGCCGTTTGATCACCCGCACGTTTATCTCGACATGGGCCAGGATAGCCAAATTCTCTGTCCGTATTGCTCCACGCTCTATGTTCACGACTCCCGCCTCGCAGCAGACGAGAGCGATCCGAAGGGCAGCCTCGTCGCTGCATAGGCCCATGCAAGCGCCGATATCCCGAACCCAGCGCCGCCTCGCGTTACAATGACCGAGCAAACGAATGTCGCGATCGCTGGCGGGGGCATCGGCGGTTTGACGACGGCGCTCGCGCTCGCGAATGCAGGCATCGCGTCTAACGTTTACGAGCGCCGCCCGGCATTCCCCGAGGAAGGCGCGGGCATACAGATCGGCCCGAATGGCACGCGAATTCTCGAACAGCTCGGCGTCGCGCCCATTCTGCAACCTGCGGTCGCCACGCCGGACGTCTTGAGCGTTCGCGACGGAAAAAGTGCCAAGGAACTGACGCGGCTGCCGCTTGGCGACTGGATCGCCGCCCGCCATGGCGCGCCGTATTGGACAGCGCATCGCCGTGACGTACACGCCGCGCTTCGATCTCGCGCCGAAGCCGAACCTCTGATCTCTCTACACACTGGCGTCGAGATCGACTCTGTCTCTCGACACCGCGACGGCATCATCGCGCACGGCGCGAATGGCGAGCAAGCCACGGCTTCGCTGCTCGTCGCGGCGGACGGCCTTTGGTCCACACTGCGCCAAACATTCGTGCCGAACGCCACACCATTGCCCGTTGGAAAATCCGCATTCCGCAGCGTCATCCCGGCAACCGCATTGCCACCGGAATTGACCACCAACGCCGTCCACATCTGGCTCGCAAGCGGCGCGCACGCCGTGCACTATCCCGTCAACGCGGGACGCGACATCGCAATCGTCCTCATCGCCAAAGATTCCAATCTTGATGCAGGCTGGGACTTCGCTGCCTCCCGCGATATCGTCCAACAGAAAATCACGACGTTCGCAGTTCCTCTGCAAACGCTCGTCGCATCGGCCGCTGAATGGCGGCGCTGGCCGCTTTACACGATGCGCCCGCTGCCGCGCTTTACCGCCGAGCGCACCGTGTTCGTCGGTGACGCAGCGCATCCGATCCTTCCCTTCCTCGCTCAAGGTGCCGTCCTGGCGATGGAAGACGCAGCAACGCTTGCGGCCTGCCTCGCCGCTGCAGGCGATCGCATCGAAGACGGACTAAAATCCTACGATCTAAACCGCAGCCAGCGCATTGCACGCGTCGCTTCTGCCTCGCAACGCAACGGACGCATCTATCAGATGTCAGGCGCTACCGCAGTCGTGCGCAACGCTGTGATGGCGCATACGCCGCCACACCGTGTCATGGCCGGGTTCGATTGGCTCTACGGCTGGAGGTGCCCTCCATGCTGATACGCCTCGCATCTTACCTCTCCCGCCGCGCCGACCGCATTACACTCGGCGTGCAAGGTGTCGTGGCGGACGAAACCGGCAGCATTCTTCTCGTTCGCCATGGCTACCGTCCCGGATGGCATTTTCCCGGCGGCGGCGTCGAACGGGGCGAGACGGTCGAGACCGCGCTCGCTCGCGAACTCAATGAAGAAACCGGCGTATCGATAATCGACAGCCCGCGTCTCTTCGCGATCTACACAAACTTCGCAGCATTTCCCGGCGACCACGTCGCGCTGTTCATTATCGATCGCTGGCAGCGCGATCACATTCCAAAACCCAACGCCGAAATCGTCGAGCAACGCTTCTTCGCGCGCGACGCGCTGCCACCGGATATAACGCCTGGAGCCGCCCGACGGCTGGGGGAAATATTCGGCACGACGCAACGCACGTCAGCTTGGTAGGATGCCATGACACTCTTGAGCGCCATGATCACAAGCTTCCTCGTCGCGCTGCCCGCGCTCTTCTCGATCGTCAATCCGATCGGCGGCGCATTGATCTACAGCCAGATTACAATCAACCGCCCACAAGCAGAACGTCGGGCGCTTGCTTGGCGCGTCGCGATGTACTCGACGATCGTCATGATCACTGCGCTCTGGATCGGCGCAGGACTGATGAGCTTTTTCGGCGTTAGCATCGATGCGCTGCGGATAGCCGGCGGACTGGTCGTCGCGGCAAGCGCGTGGGGAATGCTCTACAGCCCGCAGGAAATCGAAGATCGCAAACAGGATCATGCTGCCTCTGCGTCAAGCGGAAGCGACGTCGCCTTCTTCCCGCTGACGATGCCGTTCACGACCGGTCCCGGCACCATCTCCGTCGCGATCGCTTTGAGCGCCAATCGCCCGTCAGGCGAAGCGGATGTCTTGCCGCACTTTATCGGCGCGACGGCTGCCGCAGCCGTCATCGCTGTTGTGATCGGGGTTTGTTATTCCTCTGCCGACCGGCTTGTCGCGTTGCTCGGCCCGGCGAGAGCACGCGTCCTCACGCGGCTCTCTGCGTTTCTGCTGCTCTGTATCGGCGTGCAGATTTTGCTGTCTGGCGCGCAAGGCGCAATTACCCAGACATTCGATCACTTGCGAGTATAACCGGGCGCAAACGCCCGGCCGTCTCACCAGAAATTGAAAAACGACGGCTGACGATACCGGCCGCGACGATCGTAACGATCATACCGGTCGTAGCGATCGTACCGCGCATAGGGATCATACGGATCGTCGAAGCTGTAGGACGATGGCGCAGGCTTACGCGGACGCTTCTTCAGGCCACCCTGCGGTTCGCCGCTCATCACGACAACGAACTCCGTCGCCGTGCCGGTTTCCTTGCTCAGTTCCTCATCCGAAACGATCATCGAAGAACCGGGCCAGACGTAATTCGAAATTCGCGCCTCAACCTCCGGCGGGATCGTGATACGATCGAGAGCAGCGGAGGCTGCGGCAACATTCGTCGCGGGCGGCGCATAGTTGGCCTCCACGAAACGCTTGTCCTTCTTGCTGTAACTCGTCGCGCCGCTGCCGTTGTCGGTCAGCGCAATCGAGACAACGTTCCAGCGCAGCGCTTTGCCCTGATCTTTGTAGTCAAGCGCTGAGAACACGTGCGTCCCGATAGGCAAGTCAGGATCGGCAATGGTGATCGGCGCGTCGAACACCGGTTCATTGCCCTGGCGGACATAGAGCCGTTGTGTCCTGCGGCTGATGAAGACCGAAACGGGATAGGTTTTCCATTGCGCCGCCTGCTTCGCAGCGACGGCTTTCGCACGGATGGCGTCGGCCTTCTTCCAATCTTCGGTCGCGGTCGCGAGTTCAGCGTCGGTCTTGGCGATCTCGTCCTTAAGTGCGGTCAGGTTGTCGTCCGCCTTCTTGGCAGCGGCATCCGTCTTGGCTTTCCAGGCTTCAGCGCGCTTCGTCGCCTTCTCTGTCTTGGCGGACGCTAAGCTTTTCGCGGCACGTTCAGCGGCCTTATCCGCCGAAACTTTCGCGGCCTCGGTCCGCTTCACGCGTTTCTGGAGGCGTGCCTTGGCCGTCTCTTTCGTCTTGACGGTCGCCTTCAATTCTTCAGCGAGCGGCGTAACGGAATCGGCTTCGAGCTTCTTCTCCGCCGCAATGGATTTCAGCGCTTCAAGTTGCGCGGCGCGTGCGGGCCAATGCGAGAGATCCGGATGAAAACGATCGCTCGACGACGTATCTGCCGTCGATCCATCGTTTTCATAAGAAGCAGGAACCGCCATCGCGGTTTCCACCAGCGGGTCGGGCTTCAGCAACAACGGATGCGAGATAGGCGAGGGAGCGACGTCATACTTGGAGACGACGACACGCATTCCAAGCTTCGTCAGAGGAAAGATCTGCTGTGCGAAGCTCTCCGGCAACCGGACACAGCCGTGCGACGCCGGATAGCCGGGAAGCACGCCAGCATGAAGCGCGATGCCAGACCAGGTGATGCGCTGCATGAACGGCATGGACGCATCGTCATAGAGATTTGAATAATGCTCTTCCTGCTTCTGCAGGATGCTGAACACGCCAACGGGTGTTTCATAGCCGCTCGCGCCGCTCGAAACCTTCGCGCGCACCGCGCGTCCGCTTCCGTCGTAAACTGAAATCCGCTGGTCTTTGATCGAGACGACCGCTACGGCCGCCTTGCCCGCCGTGATCGGGGAATCCACGCGATCCTGATCGTCGTCGGAAACTTCGATTGACTGGTTACGGCTCCGTGCCTCTGCCGGACCGAGCACGCTGACCGTCGCGAGACTAACGAGCGCTGCGCCGGCAACCATCCCGAAACGCGATACAACCGAACTACTAAACATTGATCTGAGCCTTGCAGAAGCCAACAGGGCGCCCGCCACACCGCGCCCAATCAAAAAATTAACGACCAATCATCAACTTGCGTTCCGCCCCGATCGTCCGCACGATGCGATTGAAAACGAAACTCACAATCAGTTCAATCGAGATTAACCGGCCTCAATGAAGCGAGAGTTAAGCAAGGCCGCCACTCAGCCTCGCCGCTCCAATTTTTCAGTCCAGCATTGTACTCATTGTCTCCCTTCCTGTTCGGGTTGTAACACCGCCTTCACCGGACCCTAAATACGCTTCGGCCAGATCTGACCGCTGGCAAGTATTAGCCTCAGAAAGGTATCGAAACATGGCGCTGACCGCAGAGACCATTGACCGTTCAGGCCACTTCTCCATCGGCGGAGATTTGACCGTTGCCCGTCTCGGGTTCGGGGCAATGCGCGTAACGGGGGCCGGAGTTTGGGGCGACCCGCCTGACCGGGCGGAATGCTTGCGCACGCTGCGCCGCCTTCCCGAACTTGGCATCAACCTGATCGATACCGCCGATTCCTACGGCCCAGGCGTCAGCGAGCGCCTGATCCGAGAAGCGCTTCACCCCTACCCCGACATGGTGATTGCCACCAAAGCCGGACTCACACGACCGAAAGCCGGAACATGGGTAGCCCTCGGCCGGCCGGAATATCTCCGCCAGCAAGTCCACATCAGTTTGCGCCGCCTGGGGCTGGAACGCATCGACCTCTGGCAGCTCCATCGGATCGACCCGAAAGTTCCGCAAGATGAGCAGTTCGGCGTCATCAAGGAGATGCAGAGCGAAGGCCTCATTCGCCACGTCGGATTGAGCCAGGTCAGCACCGCCGAAATCGAAGCAGCACAGAAATACTTCCGCGTCGTCACCGTGCAGAACCTCTATAACCTCGCAGACCGCTCGAGCGAGGGCGTGCTGGACTTCTGCGAAAAGAACGCCATCGGGTTTATCCCGTGGTACCCGCTTGCTTCCGGTGATCTCGCCAAGCCCGGCTCGAAACTGGATAGCATCGCAAAGAAGCACGGAGCGGCGCCGAGCCAGATCGCGCTTGCCTGGCTTCTCCGCCGCAGCCCGAACATGCTTCCGATCCCCGGCACGTCGAAAGTCAGCCACCTCGAAGAAAACGTAGCGGCTGCGGAGATTTCTTTGAGCGACGAAGACTTCGCGGCGTTGAACGACATCGCTAAGCCTTCGAGCTAAATCACACGGCGGGTTTTACCGGCGGGGTCCTGGCGAACGTGTTCACCAGCTCCTGCATCAGCGCCAGCACCTCGGGATGCTGCTCTGGCTTCCACTCAGACATCATGTGCCTGAGGTCGTCTTCGCGTGCCTCTAACAGACGCGCGTAGGCGACCCGTCCGTCATCGGTCAGCTCCACGATTCCATCTTCGCTCGTGCGCGCCATGCCGGAGCGTACGATGCTTTCAAAGAGCCGCGTTTTAAGATTGGGATCGGATATTCGCGCTTCGAGATCGGAGCGTTTCGCCCGCCCGCCGCGCTCTCCAATCCGCGACATCAGCCAGAACTCATCCGGCTCCAGATTGATACCCAGCCGGGTCGCCGCTTGCTGGTAGAAACGCCAGCGGTTCTTGCGCGCCGTGATGCGTTCGATGATCCGGCCAAGCTCGTGGATAGATCTTGCATCGCGCGGCATCTGCAATGGATCGTTCGGCGGATCCGACGTGATGCTGGTTCGCAGCGGCACTTCCTTGATCGCAAACGTCAAGCAGAACCCGATAAACGCCAGCGATGCGGCGGTCACGAACACCGGCCGGAGCGCTTCAACGAAGAGGTTCGTGTATGCGGCCTGCGTCGCCGCATCGAACGTTCCCAGCCGCGACGGATCATCGAGAACGACCGCAAGCTCCGGCGCCGAACTCATAATCAAGCCATGCAGCGTATACGTGAAAATTCCGCCGAACAGCGCCGCACCGACTGAACCACCGATGGAACGAAACAGCGTCGTGCCAGACGTCGCGACACCAAGCTGCTTGTAGGCGACGGCATTCTGCACAGCCATCACCAAAATCTGCATCACCATGCCGAGACCAAGTCCGAGGCACAGCATGTACATCGAGGCCGCCCTCGCTGTCGTATCGATCGTCATCATCGACAACAGCACGAGCCCGATCGTCATCAACCCCGTCCCGACAATCGGGAACATCTTATAACGCCCGATCCGGCTGATGATCTGACCGCTGGTGACTGAGCTGGCGAACACGCCCAGCATCATCGGCGTCATGTGTAAGCCCGCACTCGTCGGATCGAGCCCCTTCACCACCTGAAGATAAACAGGCATCAGCGTAATCGAACCGAACAGCGCCATCCCAACGATGAACCCAACCGCTGTCGCAATCACGAACGCCCGATTTCGGAAGAGTTCGAGCGGCAGAAGCGGATCGCTGACGCGCATTTCGACGTAAAGAAATCCAAGCAACGCCAAGAGACCAAGCGCCGAAATCGCAAACGTGCTCACCGGCGCGTCGCGTAACAACGGCGCTCCAAGACTTGTGATGATGACGATGCTGGTCAGCGCGATCGCCAGAAGTGCCGCGCCCACATAATCGATCTCGACACGCACTGGCTTGCTCTGTGGCCGGAACGATCGGTTGATGACGATTAGCGCCAGAATTCCGAACGGCAGATTGATGAGAAAAATCCAACGCCACGACAGATTGTCGACGATGAACCCGCCGATCAGCGGCCCAAGAACCGTCGAGAGCCCGAATATTCCGCCGAAAAATCCCTGATACCGTCCGCGTTCTCGCGGCGGAACGACGTCGCCGACCACCGCGATGGCGGTCACGATCAGCCCACCGCCGCCAAGACCCTGCACGATACGGAACGCGATGAGCTCTGGAAGATTCTGCGCCATGCCGCAAAGCGCTGAACCGATCAGGAATATAATGACCGCGGCCTGTAAGATGATGCGGCGCCCAAAAACATCGCCGAGCTTTCCGTAGAGCGGAACCACGACGGTCGTCGCCAGAAGATAGGCGGTTACGATCCAGGAGAGATGCGAGAGCCCACCGATGTCGCGAACGATCGTTGGCAGCGCTGTCGATACGATCGTTTGATCGAGCGACGCGAGCAGCAGAACGAGTGCCAACGCCGAGAAGATCGCGATCCGCTGCCGCATTTCCGCATGGCTGTCGTCCTGAACGCTTTCCGCAGTCATTCATTCACCGTTGAATTTCGCTGATCCGCATCACGTCAAACGCCACTTCTCGGGACATTTGAACGCGCGATTGCATAAAATTGCCAATTCGCGGAATGGCGACGAATTGCCCGACAGTGGATAATCCGGGTTCACGCGCCGCAGAAGCAACATGGATCGTTCATAACGTGCCCGTTGGCCCGGTTCGATTGGCGCTACCGCGTCGAATATGCTAGCCGAACAAAATTGAAACTACCGGAGCACTTCATGCAGGCGCGAGCGGCCGGATTCGCAACGATTATACTGACGTGGCTCGGTGGGATGGCGCCCGCCTTGGCAAATCCGACACTTCTGTTCGAACCATCTACCGGAAAAGTCCTCTATGCCGAGGACATTGACGACGTCTGGTATCCTGCCTCGCTCACCAAAATCATGACGGCCTACGTGGCCTTCCAGGCCATCAAGGAAGGCAAGCTTCGCCTCACGGACAAAATCCCCTGCTCCCTCGTCGCCACGCTCCAGCCGCCAAGCAAGGTTGGATTGAAAGTCGGTGACCAGCTAACCGTCGAGCAGGCGCTGAAAGCCATCATCATCAAATCCGCCAATGACGTAACGATCATGCTGGCAGAGGCGGTTGCAGGAAGCGAAACAGCTTTCCTTGAACGCATGAATGCCGCCGCCCAGCGCCTTGGCATGACGCGCACGCACTACAACAATACGAACGGTCTTCCTGACCCCGGCCAGCTCTCCTCCGCGCGCGACCTTGCAAAACTCGCCCGCGCGATCGTTACGGAATTTCCCGAGTACGCACACTATTGGTCGATGCCTGACATGCACATCGGCAAGCGCCGCCTTGGCAGCCATAACGCGCTGCTGCGGACGTTCCCTGGCGCCGACGGCCTGAAAACCGGCTTCACCTGCGATTCCGGCTACAACGTCATCGCCAGCGCCACGCGTGACGGACGCAAGCTCATGGCCGTGGTGCTCGGTGAATCTTCCGGCAACGAACGCGCGATCCGCTCTGCAGCGCTGCTGGAATACGGCTTCGAAATGTACGACTGGAAACAGCTCTTCAACGCCAACAACATCGACACCATGCCGATCGCGGCGGACGCGCAAGACGTGAAATCGGTGCGCACGACCGTTGCCGCCTGGAGCTGTAACGACCATCCGCGCAAGAAGGCTGGTCATAAGAAGGCTAAGGTCGCGAAGAAAAAGGGTGCAGCAGCGGCCGCTAAGGCCCCCGACGACGACGCATTTTCGACGAAGAGCGCCGTAGCGCCCACTGAGAAACCCCAAAGCAGCGCCGAAGCGAAGACAGACTAACCTCTCGCCTTGTCAGACGATGAGGTCCAGCGGACGGCCCCGGAAAATGCACCCGGGCGGCTCGACAGGATTGCCCTCGCGCGCATCGGAATCATCCTCGCCCTGCGGCGCTCCACCGGGTCGAGACTTTTGCCGAGGTCGCGTTTCAGCGCCTGGGTCACGTCCCTCATTTGAACGCCCACCCTGCTCATCACCATCTGAACCGGACTGAACGCGTTCTATTCCGGAACGGTCGGTCGCCAAGCCACCCGCCATGGACATAGCAGCCCCAAGCGACACGAACGCCGCCGCGGATATCGCTACCCGAAAAAGAAACATCATGGCCCGCGGTCTCGCTGAATGTGGGGCAAGGGCACCCAGAGAGCCCCAAAAATCGGCCCGTTAACGACTCCGCAAGAGGCACAAGGCCCTGGCTCACGTCCTGGCGTCAAACTTGCTCTTCCCACTCGTGAACTTGGATTTAAGGCTTGAGTAGGACTTTACGATGACCACGACGCCCCGAGCGCCTTGGAACGAAACGCTAGAGTTTACGCCGACACCGCGCGACGTCAACGCGATGGCCGAGGTGTTAGAAGGTAAACATGGGGCTTGGGCCGCATCAATCGCCGATTTCTTCGCGGTTTATCACGGAGAACGTGGTGACGCGAACAGATCGTCTGCCTGGAGTGGTGTCGCTGAGCTTGTCCGCAATCGCGAGCGTGACCGGCTCGAAAACTTGTAATCGACGGGAATTCACCGAGTGACGCGCGCCAACGGATCAAGCCTCGAAGCGGCGCCGTCTGTGCTTGCCATCCTCCCGGAGGACGCGGCACGCGAACGATCAGCCCTCCATTACGCGCGGGCTCTCCCACGCACGCTATTCGAAATCGCCCGCAATGTGATTGCCTCGCAAGGCGAGCGGGAACGCACCCAGCGCGACGCGTTGCTTGCATTCTCCGTGCGCGTCATGAGTGCGGGCCTTCTCTATCTCACACAGATCGCGTTGGCGCGTTGGATGGGCGGGTCCGAGTACGGCATTTATGTTGCCGTTTGGACCTGGGTTCTGATCCTCGGCGCGATGTCCCACCTCGGGCTCAACCTCGCCGCCATCCGCCTCGTCCCGGCTTACCGAGAAACTGGCGACTTCGATCGACTCCGTGGCCTCACACGCAGCGTCAGGCTGGTGGCGCTTGGCAGCGGAACCGCCGTGATGCTGGCTGGCGTCGCGGGCGTCTGGCTCTTTCAGGAACACATTCAAAGCCACTACGTGCTGCCGCTATACCTCGCCCTCGTTTGCATTCCGCTCTATGCGCTGACGGACGTGCAAGACGGTCTCGGTCGTGGCAATGCCTGGATGGGCGTTGCACTCATTCCGCCCTACCTATTGCGCCCGTCGCTGTTGCTTCTTGGAATGATCGCGGCCAAAGCATCTGGCCTCGGCATGGACGCCGCCACCGCCGCCGCAGCCGCGATCATCGCAACGTGGCTGACCGGCATCGTGCAAGCTCTCGTCCTCAACCGCCGCCTGCGAGAAACCGTGCCGCCGGGCCCGCGCCTCAGCGATCTCCCCGCGTGGCTGACGATCTCGCTTCCGCTCCTCGTCATGATGACGGCTGAACTGCTGATGCAGAACACCGACATCCTCGTCGTCTCGCGCTTTATGTCGCCCCAGGATGTCGGAATCTACTTTGCAGCCGGGAAGACGATGGCACTCATCCTGTTCGTCCACTACGCCGTCGGCAGCGCAGTCGCGCACAAACTCGCGGCCCTTCATTCGCGCGGCGACGACGCCGGGCTGCGCGCCTTCGTCAACGACGCCGTCAACTGGACCTTCTGGCCCTCGCTCGCCAGCGCGTTGGTGATCCTGACGCTCGGCAAACCGCTACTCAGCCTCTTCGGACCAGAATTCTCTACCGGTTATCCGGTGATGTGCATCCTGGTGATCGGATTTCTATTCCGCTCGGCGATGGGTCCGGCCGAATACCTTCTGAACATGCTCGGCGAACAGCGCGCATGTGCGGCCGTGCTTCTCTCAGGTGCCGCGATCAACGTGGTGCTGAATTTCTTAGCCGTGCCGCGCTTCGGACTTGAGGGCGCGGCAGGCGCCACGGCGCTGTCTCTGACGATCATCGCGCTCACGAGCGCCTACGTCGTCCGCCGCCGCCTCGGCATCGAAATCGCGATCTGGCACAACCTGCCGAAGTTCAAACGCGACTAACGCGTTCACTCCGCCATCCCTCACCCCGTCATCCTCGGTCGAGCGCGACGAAGTCGCGTCAAAGACCGGGGATCCAGCGCAAGACTCGACGAAGCCGTCGCTTAACGAACAACGCCGCGCTTACATCGGGGCGCCGACGACGAGCGTCCAGAATGATTTGAATTCGGTCTTCGGATCCTGCACCAGCGCAATGCCCATATGCACAGCGTCAGGCGTCAGCAGGTTCTTGTTGTGGCCAGGGCTTTCCTCCCAGCCGCGCATCACTTCGTTGAAATTGACCTGCCCCGTACCGACGTTCTCAGCCGTCAGCCGCGCATTGTATCCAGCGCGCTTTACACGATCCCAAGGGTTCGATCCGTCGGAGCCGTAGTGCGAAATGCGATCCCACTTCGCAAGATCGCGCGAGTGCGCTTTTGCGGCTTCGGTCAGTTCCGGATTGAGGCGCAGGGGCTTCAACTTATTCTTTTTGCGATAGGCATTGATGACGTCTCGCGCCATTTCCGCATTGAGCGCCGTGCGCGAGTAGTCGCGGTCCGAAAGCGTGCCGGGTTCCGCCCGTTCGAACGAGCCATTCGGTGCCTTGTCGAGTGCCGCAACCTTCGTCGTGCGCGGCCGGGACGGCTCGCCGCCCAAGCCAACGCTTTTCGCGGATGCCGTGGACCCGAAACCGGGTGAACTGAGCGAAGCTGTTGTCGTTTCGGATTCAGCAAATCCGGAAGAGATCGAGGACGAACCGAGACTGCAACCGGCAAGAGCGGTCACCAGCCCGGCGAGAGCGACGCGGTACATAAAAGATACTCCCGGCACGAAACGTGCGCTTAGAACCATCATTGCCGGAAATCCGTTAACCCGGTGTTAACGCTAACGGCGAGCGCGTTAACGCTGCAGCCACGTCGGCGCACCGATGAAATGCCCTTGCGAACAGGCGCACGCATAACCCGAAAATCCTCGCGAACCCATACTCCGCCCCGCACCGATTTTCGCGCCAACAACGTGTCGCGATTTTGACGCCGGAGGGGCGAAAGCCGGACAGGAAGCCCATTCGCGAGCACTTCGATCGCATTTTGCAACCGCGCACATCTGTGAGTGAGTGCCGACGCACACTTGGAAGAACGAGTTCGATAATCAACAGTCCCCGCAAAAGCGCGATTTGATTCGCAACCGGAGACACCTTTCGATGACGGCAGCCATCGGACACCTGGAGCTGAAACTGAAGTCGGATCAACCGACGGACATCACGCCGCGCGATGTCATTCTGCTTCGTATCGCAGCCGGCGGTGCGACCCGGGCCGACCTGCAGCGCGACGTGGCGACTTTGCTGACGAAGCGCATGTCCGGCACCGAATTTCGCCAATCCGCTGAATTGGCCATCAGTTCGCTGACCGGCAGTAACTTGGTGACGGAGACGAAGGGGCGGCTGGCCGCAACGCCGAAAGGTCTCGAAAGTGCCATGGCAGCGCTTCGTCCAGCACGGCCAGCGGATCTCTCCTGGGCAGAAATCCGAACTGCACTCCTGTTACGCGCCCTCTCCGCCACCGACACGCCCGCGATCCGCAAAGCGCTCCAGCGCGTGGAGGGTCTCTCCGCCCTTGTGTTGCAGCACCATTTCGGAAAACCAACCGACCGCGTCCGCTCGCCTGCGAACTTGAGGGCCGATCTGGCGATCGTCGCGCTCGAACGGGCGTTCGGCAACAAGATCAAGACCGGGCTCACCAAAGGCGCGGGCCTTCCAGCCAAAGCCGGACGCCTTCTGGCCGGACAACTGTTCAAATCTCCGCGCGAATTAGCAAGCGATGGCAAACTGATAATACAGCTTGCTTGTGAAATTGCTGGAATTCGCGACGCTGCGCTCCCGGCACTGGAACTTGCCGTCCTGCGAAGCATGTTCGCACCGGCCGAGACACCGGAAAACGCACCAGCCGCGAAGCGCTCCGAGCAGACTCCCACGGAACGCCGCGCGCCCCGCCGCGAAACGCCGCGCGCAGCGAACGACCCCGCGCCAATGTCCGGCGCTGCGCCTGCGCAGAAAATCTCCCCGCCCGACATGGCGGAATTCTGCCGCGCTGTTGTCGATGCGGCACGTCCCGTCGCGGAGGGCTGGCCAGGCAACCGGAAGGCGTTTATCTCTTTGGTCTGGAAGGCGATTCGCCACTCCCGGCCTGATTGGGGACTTTCCGAGATTGCCTTCAAGGGCATGCTCGCCGAAGCCCACCGCTCGGGTCAGATCGAATTGGCGACGGCTGACCTCAAAGACGGCCGCGATCTGACATCGCTTGAGGATTCCAAAATCCTCTACAAGAACACCGTCTGGCATTTCGTGCGCGTTCAAGATTAAAGGCATCTCGATTCGCAATGGGCGTCGAAGGCGGTCCACTCTCTAAGACGGAATTTGCTCCAACCCTTGCTCCAGATAAGCTGAGCGAGGCGTTTGAGCATTCGATTACTTGGGAAGACGATCTCTGGCGCGCCGATCCGGTTGACGTCCCGGAAATTCATGCCAAGGCCCGACAGAAATTCAACGACCTTCTGACCACCGTCACATCGGGACGCGGATATCACGTCCCTGAGCGCATTCTGCTGTTTCATGGACAGTCCGGCGCGGGCAAGACGCACCTGCTGCGCGCGCTGCGCACGGACTCCCATCGCACCGGCCAAAGCTATTTCGGCTACGCACAGATGACGCCGGACGTGCAGAACTACGCCGACTTTTATCTGCGCCGCCTTGTCAATTCGCTTGAGAAACCTTACGATCCCGATCGCTTCGGTGAGTCCGCGCTCTCGCGCCTGACGAACCGCATGGTGCTTGATTCCGAGGTGATCTCGTCTGCCGATCTCGACAAGCTGCGCGATGCTACGCTCGACGACAAGCAACTCGCCAAGCTGATCCTCCGCCTCGCCGACCAAATCGTCGCCTGCGAGAAATTTCAGACGCGCGAACTCGACATCAACATCGTGCGCGCGCTCCTTTACCTGCAGCGCCGCGACCCCCGCATCGACCAGCGCGTCCGCCAATATCTGAACGGCCGCCAGTTGACGCCAATCGCCCACGAAGCCGTGAGCGCGCTTGACCCGAATGACGGCGAAGACCGCGCATTCGAAATTATTGCCGCACTCGGCGCCCTCGTCTGGACGGTCGATCGCGCGGCGCTCGTCTTCTGCATCGACCAGGTGGAAGACCTGCGCTTCTTCGACAACGCCGAGGAACGCTTCCAGCGCGCCGTTCGCGACCTCATCCAGATCGCCAACCGGCTGACGAACGCGATCATCATTATCTCGTGCCTCGAAGACTTCTACGGGCAGGTGCGCGGCCTCGTTGCGCAGTCCTACGTCGACCGCATCGAGAAATCCGGCCCCGTGCTTCTGCGCGAAAGCAGAACGCCGGAAGAAGCGCGCCTCATCATCTCGAAGCGGCTGGCGCATCAGTCCGAGATCAGCGGCGGCGGATTGAGCTTCCCCGACGCTTCGCAGTTCTTCGGCCCGCAGTTCTTCGAGGAATTCGGCGGCCTTTCGACCCGACGCCTTCTCGAGCACGCGCAATCGCGTCTGCGCGAAGCAACGTCAACGGAAGGCGATGAGCGCGAGACTGAATCCGACGACAAGCCGTCGTTCATCAGCACGCTGGCGCAGGCTCTCGGCCAGGCCGTCGGCTTCGGACAGGAAGACGACACACCGGCAATTTCCGCCGTCCAGTTCCGCGAGATGTGGGAACGCTTCGCCAACGAAAGCGAAGCGGAGATGCCCGCCGACGATCAAGAACTGGTCGACATCCTTTCCGCCGCGTTGCTCCTCGCGCGCGACGAATGGGGCCGCTCAATCGAAGTCACGGTGAAGCGTCTCGAACTCGGCGACGAACTGCCCGCATTCGATCTGACGGTTCGTCACCGCACCGGCTTCGCCAACGACATTCGCGTCTTCCTGTGCAATCGGCCGACGCAGGGCGGCGGTCTCAAGCGCCAGCTCGACAAGGTGCTGCCCGCGATGCAGGGCAAGCCCTGCTTCATGCTACGCGCCAGCGATTTCCCGCCGAATAAAAAGAACCAGACGGCTCAGGCCTTCCGCAAATTCCGCGACGGCGGCGGACGCCAGCTTCTCGTGCCGATCCCCGAATGGGAACGCATGATGACGGTGCGCGAGTTCACTGCGCACCATCGCGGCGACACGGGCATGGCGCAGTGGCTGGAAGGCACGAAGCCGCTGTCGAGCCTGTTATCGGTTATCCATCTTCTGCGTCTCGATCTGCTTGGCCGTCCAGTTCCGCGCCTCGTCGCCAAGGACATGAATGATCCGCAGACGTCGCTGGCGGGCTTCGACGAAGGCCCGGAACAATCCAATCCCGTCGACGCTTCGGAACAAGCTGCCTCCGGCCTGCCCGCAAACGACGACGAATTGCCGATGTCCGTCATTCTCGACGAGGATGGCACATACGGCGCCAGCATCCTTGCGGGTCGCGAAGTCGGCAATCGTGGTGCACGCCCCGTAACGCTCAACAAGAGCGTTCTGAAACGCCACGCAGCGTTCCTCGGCGGCTCCGGCTCCGGTAAAACGACAATCGCATTGTCGCTCATCGAACAGCTTCTGCTGCGCGGTATTCCGGCGGTTCTGATCGACCGCAAGGGCGACCTCGCGAGCTACGCGAACCCGGAAGTCTGGCGCGCCAACGACAACGAAGCACAAGACCGCCGCGCCGAGCGCGAGAAACTTGCCGACGCGATCGACGTCGCCGTTTATACGCCCGGCCGCGCTTCGGGCCGACCAATCTCGATCACGTTGCTTCCGAACGGCATCAACGAACTGCCGGACCACGAGCAGCAACTGCTTGCCAATCTCTCCGCCGCAGCACTTGGCGAGATGCTACATCTGAAGAATTCCGCGACGCATCAAAAGCAGTCTGGCGTGCTCGCTGTGGCCTTGCGCATTCTAGGCTCGCTCTCGACCAACGAAGTCACGCTCGCAGACTTGATCCACCTCCTCGAGGACGAACACCCCGAGTTGACCGATCAGACGCAGCGCATGGACCCGTCGGGCAAACTCCGCCGTGATCTTGTTGCGCAGCTCGACTCCCTGCGCTTGCGCAATGCCGCACTCTTCGAAGGCGGCGGCGAAAGCCTGCGTATGGAAAGCCTGCTGGGTCTCGGCCGCTATCAGCGCCCGAACCGCACGCGCCTTTCCGTCATTTACACGGGCTTCCTCGGCGACAACGAGAATATCCTGTTCTGGGTCTCGCAATTCCTCTCGGAAGCGCTCCGCTTCTGCCAGCGCAACCCGAACGACGAACTGCAGGCCGTCGTCATGTTCGACGAAGCCGACCTTTACATTCCGGCGAACTCGAAACCGGCAACGGCCGAGCCGCTGCAAAGCTTGCTGAAGCGCGCACGCTCCGCAGGCCTCGGCATGATGCTCGCCACCCAGTCGCCGGGCGACCTCGACTACAAGAGCCGCGATCAGATCACGAGTTGGTTCATCGGCCGCGTTCGCGAAGATACCGCGCTCAGGAAGCTCAAAGCAGCGTTCCAGTCGGAATCGGGCCTCGATCCGGCAAGCGCGTTGCCGGGCCAGACGGTCGGCGAATTCCACCTTGTGCAGGAAGGGCTCGTCCGCCCGATCAAGGCGCAGCGCTCGCTGATCGCCGCCGAACAGGTTCCGTTCGATCGCATCGAACAATTGGCGGCGGAAACGCGAGGAATTGACGAGCGCCAGCTCCGGCTCTTTGATCTGCGTTAACCGCCTGTCAAATTCGTTAACGCGAATACGCCATTCAATTCGCATTTCAGAGCAAGACATATTCTGTGATCTTGCAGTGCAGTTGCTTGCCCCTTTAGGTGCAGCGGCAATCGAACGACTCTAATACAACAATTTGAATTTGTTATATTTCTAGAAATTGCGCTTTTACGGCGTGCTCATTTTTTCGCCCAGATTTCGCCTTTTGGTGTCTGTTGTGCGCCGCCCACGGCTGCGGCTCCAATGCCCGGCCGCCCTCTGTCAAGTTTCTCGCCTCAGGCGTAATATGACGACGGCTGAGCGTTTGGGAAATTCTCAGCTCACCGGACGAGGGGCGGCCCTTATTCGGCGATAAGAAATAGAAATGCAGCGATCCAGGGGGCAAATGGATCGGGGTAATTTCTAGGTCCAGCCGCGTGATTGGAGCGAACTGTACAAGTTCTGTGCGGGGTAGTGTGTAATGATGGCGAAACCATTCGTCATGATGGTCGTCGCGACCTTAATTGGTCCTGCAATCGGCGTCGGCCTATTCATTCTCGTAAATAACTTTTGAGCCTCCTGGCGCCTCGGTTCGAGTCTTCGAACACTCGCGCCTGCGCGTTCCTTTGCAAGCCGCAGAAATGCCTTATGGCCGATCCGATGCTGCCGCGAACGCGATGTGATCGCGCCGCATTGGTGAGATAGCACTGACGTTCCCCTGCGAGCCGAGACTGCTCGCGGCATAGCGCGGCTTTGCGTCAGTGATTTTACATGTACTGCGGCAACTGATCGCCGCCGGCGACCTCTGCCTCTCTATTCCGCGGCGCATCCTGCGCACGCTGATGATGGCCATACCGTTCAATCCCCGGCTCGGCCCCCTGCGCCATGTCGCAACGGCCGTTGTTCTCTACGGTCTCTTCGCCCTCGTCCTCGTCTACGTCGCCGCCCCGATCCGCGGCTATATCGGGCAACTCACCCTCCACGACAAACTCGGCTACGACGCGGAACGCTGGCTCGCGACTGCCATCTACGATCCGAAGGGAAACTTCATCGGCACGTTCGACCCGCGGCTCGATAGCCTGCGCGACGTGAATTACACCGACTCTGCGATCGAACTCGGCGACTACGTAGCCAACCCGGATCACAAATCGATCCCCGTGCGCGACGTTCCGGAGCAGTACTGGCGTTGCCTTTCCTATCATGAAGACCGCTACCTCGGCGGCCCGCTGAACCCGTTCGGCATCGATCTCATCGGTGTGCTGAAGATCCCCCTGACGACCATTTCGCATTCTCTCAGCACTGGGCGGCCAACCCTCGGCGTCGGCGGATCGACGCTGCCGATGCAGTTCGCGCGCGTGATCTACAAAACACCGCCGCGCCTCGATGAAGGCGGCATCGGTAAACTCCGCCGCAAGCTCGGAGAGTGGTGGCTCGCGCCCGTCATCTATCGCGAACTGACACGCGGAGGTGACGACACGCTTCTGAAGCAATGGGCAGCCAATCACATCTGGCTCGCACAGCGTACCGGCGGACAGCCGCTGCACGGCGTCGAAGTGACAAGCCAAGTCGTATTCGGAAAAGAAGCCAAGGACCTGACGACGGCCGAGCAGTTCGTGCTCGCCTCCGCCGTCAACAAGCCGATCATTCTGCTCGAAGGCAATGACCGGCTGAATGCCGTGCGCCTCGATCGCTGGCGTTACATCACGGAAGTTCGCGCCCGAACCTGCGCGGAAAAACTTCTAACCGATGAAAACGAACAGAAGACCGTTGTCTTCGAGCTGATGGCGCTCGCCGGTGGTCCGCCCAATCCAAAGCTTCGCCCCAAGCTCGAAGCAGCACTTGAACGCTTCGCCCCCGGCCAGACAAAACGTGCGGAAGCCAACCCCGTCATCCGCGCCAATCTGCTATTGCCCGCCGCGCGCTTCGGCTTGCGCGAAGAGATGAAGGAACGCTACGGCTTTGGCTGGCGCGATTACGTGCGCGGCGTCACGACGACATTCGACGTGGGCGAAAACCTCGCATTTCGCGACGGCATCGATTCCGAGCTTCGCACGTTGGATGCGAAGTGGATGTCACGCATCGATCCCGCCTTCACTCTGGATCCCAGCAAGACGTCCGCCGACCGCTCGGCACCGAACGTAATCGTCGTTGCCGCCGATGCCGACGGCCGGATCGTGCGTTACTACGAAACCGGCGAAACAGCCGCCTATTTCAGCTCCCTTCCCGCACGCAACACAAGCGATGGAATTTACAATCCCCGCTCCGAAAACCGACAAATCGCATCCGCGGGAAAAATGCTGCTCGCCATCGCGCTCGCCAATCAAGGCCGCGACACGACGGAAAGCCTGTACGACGACGCGTCGGCTCCAGCGCAGGGTCTCGACACATGCGCCAAGGGCACAAGCCGCCAGCCGCGAAAAGCCATCGTCTCGTTCGCCTGTTCGCTCAACGCGCCACTCATTTCGCGTGGCGCTGCGCTCGGGCAAGCTCCGGTCAAGCGCCTGATCGACGGCTTCGGATTCGCCATGCCGCCCGCCGCCGCAACTGGTGGAACACCACCATCGACGGCCGTCGTGCTCGGACAAATCGCCGGCGCCCCGCGCCGCGTCCACCTGATGTCGAGCGTCATCCTGGCGTCCCTGATCGGCCGCGCGACGAAGCCGGTCAACCAGCCGACGCTCATCAAGGCTTACGATTACACGCAGCAAGGCGAAGGCGGTTCAGGCATTGCAGCGGAAGCCCAACCGGCCATCATTCCAAAATCGCTGATCCGACCTGGCGCGAATGGACTGATCCGTAGCCTTCTCGAAGCGCCGCTCTGCTATCAAACGGGCGGCACCGCATACGGCACACTGAAAACGATCAACCAATGGTGCGCGCACCGCCGCGCCGGACTTCGGCTGCACTTCGCCAAAACGGGAACATCCGTCGGCCTCGATCCGAATGCAACTGTCGATGCCTGGGCCTCGGGCGGTCTGCAATTCACAAACGGCGCCGCATATTCCTACGTTGTACTCGTCGGCACCGGAAACGCGTCAAAGCCCTGGGCGCGAGATCTGCACGCCGCGCAGGTTGCAGCGCCGCTGCTCGACGTTCTGCTGCGAGACCTGGCAACGCACGCGAAAAACAATGCCCGCCGCGATCTTCTTCCGGCCCGGCGCGCTCCGGCATCGCCGTCTCCCAGCGCTCGCCGCGCAACACCCGAAACGCTCGCGAGAAAAGCACCAAGCGTGCGCGCACCTTCGCCCGCAGACGAGCAACTCCGCACTCTAACGGCGAACTAGCATCCCAAAGTCAGCCAACGTGCCAATGCGAAGCAACCGCCTCAACGGCGCTTCGCTTTTTCGCTCGCTTTGAGGATTGCAGAGACGACACCCGGAAAGCGCTTCTCGATTTCTCCGCAACGCAGCTCATTGACGACTTCCGTCCCGCGCCGCTCCGAGCGCACGAGACCGGCTTCCCGAAGAATCCGGAAGTGATGCGACTGCGTCGATTTCGGCAAATCGACCGGCGCAGCCGCCGAGCAATTCAGGCCACAAGTCTCGCCAGCCAAACGCTTGACGATTTCAAGGCGTGCAGGATCGGCAAGCGCGTACAGCACGCCCTCAAGCGTCACCTGTTCGATGGCCGGATGAACAAAGAGTCTCACCATGTCGCATATGTAAAGTGACGAAACTCATGTTTCAATAGTTCCATATTCTTGAACTACGGGACTAATGATCTTAGGTGTCTCGGCGCTAAGGGCGGACGCCAAGCGGCGGTCCGAGACCTGCAAACGAAGGAACAGAGACATGTCGAAGAACTTGCTGGAAAAATCGCACTCGTAACCGGCGGCAGCCGCGGCATTGGCCGCGCGATCGCAGAAACGCTCGCCGCCGAGGGAGCACTCGTTGCTGTGCATTACGGCAAAAGCAAATCCGGAGCGGACGAGGTCGTCGCCGGTATCAAGGCCAAAGGCGGCGACGCTTTCGTCGTCGGCGCGGACCTGAGCAAAACGGGAGCGGCGCAAGCTTTATTCGCAGGCCTCGACCAAGAACTCTCCGCCCGCACCGGCGACACCAAGTTTGACATTCTCATCAACAATGCGGGCATCGCACCGTTCGTGGGGTTCGCGGATACGACGGAAGCCGTGTTCGACGAAATCTATAACGTCAACGTCAAGTCGCTCTTCTTCATCACGCAGGAAGCCGTCAAGCGCTTGAAGGATGGCGGCCGCGTCATCTCGACGTCGAGCGTGGTCGCCCGCCTACCGGCGACAGGGTTGCCCGCCTATTCAATCCTCAAAACGCCGCTCAACACTCTCACGCAGGTACTCGCCGCCGAACTTGGCGGACGCAACATCACCGTGAATGCGATTGCGCCCGGCGTCGTAGATACCGACATGGCCGCAGCACTCGTTTCAGACCCGGATACCAGCGCATTCATGGTGGGCAAACAGGCGCTGAAACGAGTTGGGAAAACCAACGACATCGCCGACGTTGTGGCGTTTCTCGCCGGACCAAACTCGCGCTGGATCACCGGCCAGACCATCGACGTCTCCGGCGGAACGGCCGTCGTTCTCTAAACTGACGCGTCCGTCGGGCCACCTCTGATTTCCAAAACATCGCCGAAACCCACCGGTTTCGGCGATTTTTTGCGACAAACGCCAATCTGCCGCTTGCTTTCCCGCCACAAATGCTGCTTTTTTCGCGCGCTTCATTCGAAATAGGCCCGAAAACCGCGTGTTTTCGAGTTTCGACGATGTAGTGTTCGAGATGAAACCGATTCGCAGATGAGAGGGATAACCATGGCGAAGGCACCGGCGAAGGCAGCTGCAAAGACAGCGGCAAAGGCACCTGCTGCAAAGATTGAGACCGTCACGCTGAAGCATATGGCTGCGGCTCTGGCAGAAGCTCACGAGATTCCGAAGAAGCAGTCCATCGCGCTTCTCGAAGACCTGGTGACCGCGATCGGCAAGCACCTCAAGAAGGGCGCCCGCATCCGCATCGGCGGCCTCGGCGTTCTCCAGGTACGCAAACGTCCGGCACGCATGGGCCGCAACCCGGCAACGGGCGAAGCCATCAAGATCAAGGCATCGAAGAAGATCGCCTTCCGCGCCGCCAAAGAGCTCAAAGAGCTCGTCTAAGGCGACCGAGACAGGTCTGTTCTATAGAAGCCGCTCCGCTTTGCCGGGGCGGCTTTTCCATGCGCAGTGTCTGACAAATGAAGATCAGCAGGCAGAGATACTGAGGACAGCAACGGCCTATCGTCGGCGCGCCAACCAGATCGTGTGATTGCCGCAGGCGGGATCCTCACGAACGTGGTCGACCACATCGAAATCGTTCTGATCGAGGAGCTGACGATACTCCTGCGGATCAAGACTTGCGTGATAAAGCGGCTCGCCTTCCAGCGTTCCGATCGCCTCCCCGAAACTTGGACCGCTCGTGAACATCAACGGCGCGCCGGATACAGCGTGATCGCGGAAGATCGGAAACATCGCGCGCTGATCGTCCGGCGCGAGGTGGAAGAAACTGTCCCACGCCACGATACCATCAAACGTCGTCCCCAGCTTGAGACGCCGCATATCCGCAACGTGGGAGGCCGCCTCGGGGAAGTTAGCGCGGAACAGCGCTATCATCTCCGGCGAGCTATCCACGCCCGTCACAGCATGCCCCAAGCCCGAAAGCGCACGCGCAATCGGTTCCCCAGAACCACAGCCGATATCGAGCAACCGCGCATTCGGCCTGAGCAGCGCCGCAAATCGTTCGATCCACGCGCCTTCCATGAGGGTCTTGCCCCGCGCCGTCGTCCACGTCTGAGCATGACGTCGATAGAGATCGATAATGGTCTGAGAAGAGTCGTCAGCCATTCACGTTCCCAATGAATCCCGGACCGCAGCAGATGTTTCGAACGGCGCAGTGCCTCAGCCGTCCGCGAAATAGTTGCTGATAAAGCGACCGTAGACTTCGGTCAGCATTTCGAGGTCGCTGACGCTCGTGTGCTCATCCACCTGATGGATCGTCGCGTTGACGAGCCCAAACTCGACCACCGGACAAATGTCCTTGATGAAACGCGCGTCGGATGTTCCGCCGCCCGTCGTCAACGCGGGCGTTCGTCCCGTCACCGATCGCACAGCCTCTTTCAGCGTGGTCACCAGAGGACCAGGCTTCGTCAGAAACACGTCGCCCGTTCCCGAGAACGACAAATCGTACTGCGCGCCAATCTCGGCCGCGGCACGCTCCGTCGTTTCGCGAACCCAGGCTTCGATCTTGGGCCGCGTCCAACCATCGTTGTAACGTATGTTGAATTTCGCAAGCGCGCGGCCGGGGATGACGTTCGTCGCCGTATTCGGCACGGAAATCACCGTCACCTGCAAGTTCGACGGCTGAAAGTTCTCCGTCCCGTTATCAATCGTAGCCGAGGACAGCCGATCGATAATCCGCGCCAGTTTCGGCACCGGATTGTCCGCGATTTGCGGATAGGCGGAATGACCCTGCTTGCCGTGGATCAGAAGTTCGGCATTGAGCGACCCACGGCGACCGATACGGATCTCGTCTCCCAGCGCACGCGGATTCGAGGGCTCGCCAACCAGACACGCATCCACCACCTCGTCCCGCGCCTTCAGCCAGTCGAGGACTTTCGCCGTTCCGTTGATCGATGCCCCTTCCTCGTCGCCCGTAATCAGGAACGACAAAGATCCGCGTGGCAAACGACCGAACCGATCAATGTACTTCAACGCTGCGGAAACAAATGCCGCAACACACCCTTTCATATCAACGGCGCCGCGGCCGTAGAGAATGCCGTCCCGGATCTCACCTGCAAACGGCGGAACCGTCCACGCGGCTTCGTTTCCAACCGGCACGACGTCCGTATGCCCCGCGAAGCAGAGATGCGGCCGTCCATTGCCAAGCCGCGCATACAGATTATCGACGTCCGGCGTGCCCGGCTCGGTGAACACGAGGCGGTGGCATGTGAACCCCGCCGGTTCGAGAATGTTCTGCAGCAGCGTCAATGCCCCGCCCTCGTCGGGCGTCACGCTTTCGCAGCGGATCAGCGCCTGTGCCAGCGCTACGGAATCGGTCGGAACAAGTGTCATTGCGCGTCGGCCCTCGGTTTGTATTTAACCACGGGCCCCGGCATGTTGCGGTCCTCAAGGCTCTGAACCATGGTGATCTTCTGCCAAATCTTACTTGAAAGCTCTGACGTCAGTCGCTCGATATCGCCAACCGTATCAACGACGACGGCATCACTCAGCCGCTCCGCATAAAGAGCCGCACACTTCGCCGTGAGCGACAACATCTCGGAACAGTAATCGAGATAGCGCATCAACGAAAAGGGATCGAGATCTCGATGGGGCGAATCCGATGTGCGCGCCGCACCCATCATGCTCGGATCCTTGGTGAGCTGGTGCATGTCGATGACATGCACGATTGACCTCAACTCATGCAGAGCCGAAAGCGCGCGAGCACGCTTCCAACGCGTCTCCAATGTGGACATGAAAAACGCCGCGCCGCCAAGCAGCACGGCGATGTTGAACAGCGCATCGAGACCCTGCAGCGCCTCAGACCACTCGTCGGTGCCCTTGAAAGCCGTTGCCTGAGACACAAGAAACGCGAGCGAACCGATCACGCTCGCGACGAGCACAAACAGCAAGATCCGCATGCCCCAGTTCGGCCGCGAGACATACTCGATACGCTTCGACGTTTGCTTGGCGAGCGAAATCAGATCTTCACAAACCCGCGAAAGCCCAGACCCCGGAAATCGCTGACTGATGCGAAGCCCGAGCTTGTCGAGCGTCGCAATAACCTTGTCGGCGTCCAGCGAGCGATAGAGGTGGGTCGACTTCGCCAAGGGTTTTAATCCCGAAGAAGCTCGTTGATGCTGGTCTTGCTGCGCGTCTTTTCATCGACGCGCTTCACGATGACGGCGCAATAGAGGTTCGGTCCGGGCTCGCCGTTGGGAAGCGGCTTGCCGGGCATTGTACCCGACACGATTACGGAATACGGCGGCACCTTGCCAAAGAATTTCTCGCCCGTCGTACGGTCGAAAATCGTGGTCGACGCGCCCAGGTAGACACCCATCGACAGCACGGAACCCTCGCCGACTTCGACGCCCTCGGCCACTTCGGCGCGCGCACCGATGAAGCAGTTATCTTCGATAATCACCGGGCCAGCCTGCAGCGGCTCCAGCACGCCGCCGATACCAGCGCCGCCCGAGATGTGGCAGTTCTTGCCGATCTGCGCGCAGCTGCCGACCGTCGCCCAGGTGTCGACCATGGTGCCGCTCTCGACGCGGGCGCCGAGATTGACGAACGAAGGCAGAAGCACTGCACCCGGCGCAATGTAGGCCGAGCGCCGCACGATGGCGCCGGGCAACACGCGGAAGCCGCCCTTGCGGAAGTCGGCCTCGGTCCAGCCAGCGAACTTCGGCGGCACCTTATCCCAATAGAGACTGCCCGCCGGGCCGCCAGAAATCGTCTCCATGTCATTGAGACGGAACGATAAAAGCACGGCCTTCTTGAGCCACTGGTTTACTGTCCAGGCGCCGTCAACCTTCTCGGCGACGCGGAGCTCACCCTTGTCCAAAAGGTCCAGCGCCGTTTCAACAGCGTCGCGCACCTCGCCCTTGGTCGCAAAGGAAATGGCATCGCGATTTTCCCATGCTGCGTCGATGGTTTGCTTGAGATTTGCGTCGGCCATTTCGAGGAGGTCTCCGGTCTGTCAGGTGTCTGTGGGAAGGCCTTGTCGCCCCTTGCTTGCGGGGTGTCAATTCGGGCTCACACAGGGATCAGACCGGGCGCCTCGGTTTCCCCTTCCAAACACGCCGTACCTCCACAAGGCGAATTACGCTCCGTATACGAATCAGCCATCCTCCGGCCGCCCATCCGCCTACCGCGGATGCTCGCAACCCAAGGAAAAACTTCCATGGCGAAAAAGACTTCCATGGCTAAACCGGAAACCACCAGCAGGCGGGTGTCTTCGGCGGCGTCGAAAGTGTTGCGCAGCAAGACCGCGAGCAAGGCGGAAAAGTCGGTTGCCGCTTCGGCGCTGACGCAGGCGCACAACCCAAAAGAAACGACAAGCCGCCGGGTCGCGACCGCCGCTTCGAAAATCCTTCGCTCGCGCACAGCGAGCAAGGAAGCGAAGTCAGCCGCTGCGTCCGCGCTGACCCAGAAGGTCAAGGCGAAGAAAAAAGCCTAAATTTCATCGCTGAGTTGCGAAGCAAACGCCACGCCTGCCCAGGTCGAATGCATATCGACCGGATGCAACGCGTGGCGCATTTCGTTCGTGGCGTTAGTTCATCGCCGATTTGATAAGAGATTTCGCTTCCTCGGAATCCCACTCGGCCGAGCCCGAAAGACGGCCGACTTCCATTCCGTCCTTGTTGATCAGGATCGTCGTGGGCATTCCGATCGGCCGCAACTGCATCCCCTGCTTCGAGGTGGGATCGGCGTAGAGCTTGATCGCATGCGCGTTCATGTCATCGAGGAACTTGCGCGACGCGGCGTAGCCCTTCCGATCGAGGCTGAGCGCCACGACCTCGAAACCGTCCCCGCCAAGGCTCTGCTGCAGCCGGTCGAGCGAGGGCATCTCCTCCTTGCAGGGAGCGCACCAGGTGGCCCAGAGATTGAGCAGCACCGTTTTTCCCTTCAGGCTCGACAGCATCACTGTCTTCCCCGACTCGTCTTCAAAACTGACGTCAGGCAACGCTTCGGGCGTCTTCTTCGTGACGAAAGCCGCCATTTTACCCAGTTTGAAGCCGGATTCAGACCCAGCTCCGACGCTCGGCGGCGACATATCCTGCGCAACGGCGGTGGAGTCCGGAGAAGTCGCGTTGTCGAACCGGCCTCCGATCAAGTATACGGCGCCAAAGCCGATGAGTGCTGACAGTGCAATAATCCACAGGGCCTTTTGCGCCACTGACGCGCCGTTCGCCGCCATCTGATACCTCTATTCCTTCAAAGCCGTGGGAGCCATTCGTGACCGATAAATCCGCCAACTCTATGTGGGGTGGCCGCTTCGCAATGTCTCCCGCAGAGATCATGCAGGAGATAAATGCCTCCATCGGCTTCGACAAGCAATTAGCTCCGCAGGACATTCGCGGCTCAAAGGCGCACGCCCAGATGCTCGCCGAAGCCGGAATCATTACCAAATCCGATGCACGCGAGATCGTTAAGGGCCTGGATCAGATCGCGGCCGAGATCGCAGCCGGCACGTTCGAGTTCTCCCGCGAGCTTGAAGACGTACATATGAACGTCGAAAGCCGCCTCAAAACCATCGTCGGCGCAGCGGCGGGACGCCTCCACACGGCACGCTCGCGCAACGATCAGGTGGCGACCGATTTCCGGCTGTACGTACGCGACGCAATCGACGGCATCGATGCGGCGCTCGAAGGCGTGCAGCAAGCGCTCGCAGAGAAAGCGGAAAAACACGCAGCAACCGTCATGCCGGGCTTCACCCACCTTCAGCCCGCGCAGCCTGTCACGTTCGGACACCACCTTCTCGCATACGTCGAGATGATCGCGCGCGACCGGGGACGCTTCGCCGATGCCCGCAAGCGCCTCAACGAAAGCCCGCTTGGCTCCGCCGCGCTCGCAGGCACCTCGTTCCCGATAGACCGCAAGAAAACAGCGGAAGCGCTCGGCTTCGACCGGCCAATGGCCAATTCGCTCGATGGCGTCTCTGACCGCGACTTCGCACTCGAAACACTTGCTGCGGCAACGATCACAGCGGTGCATTTCTCGCGCCTCGCCGAAGAGATCGTGATCTGGATGACCCCCCAGTTCGGCTTCGTTACGCTGTCAGACCGCTTCACGACCGGCTCGTCCATCATGCCGCAAAAGCGCAACCCCGATGCGGCGGAGCTGGCGCGCGCCAAGGCCGGACGTGTTGCAGCGTCCTTCCAGGGCCTCGTGATGGTCATGAAGGGTCTTCCGCTGGCTTACTCCAAGGATATGCAGGAAGATAAGGAGGCGACGTTCGATGCCTTCGCGAACCTGCGCCTCATCATTGCAGCGATGGCCGGCATGATCGGAGACCTCGAACCGAACGCCGAAGCCATGCGAGCGGCGGCAGGCCGCGGCTATTCCACGGCGACGGACCTTGCCGACTGGCTCGTGAAAGAACTGAAGCTGCCGTTCCGCGACGCCCACCACGTCACTGGCACCATCGTCAAACTGGCAGAAAAAAAGGGTGTCGACCTCGATCAGCTCACGTTGAGCGAAATGCAAAGCGTCGAGCCAAAGATCACCAAGCCAGTGTTTTCGGTGCTTTCGGTCGAAAACTCGGTCAAGAGCCGAACCAGCTATGGTGGAACTTCGCCACAGAACGTCCTCAAAATGGCGCGTCAGTGGCTCCGGCGGTTGGAAAAGGGCCGCGGGAAGGACTAAAACCAGTCTGAGGGTAGCCTGCCACCAATAAAGCGGGCCAATTTGGTTTGGAGACGAGAACGCATGGCGTTTCCGCGCACGAAGTCCTGGATTGCTCTGGCGCTCGTCAGCGCCGTGGGCCTGGGGTTTGCGGGCTGCGGCGTCAAAGGCCCGCTCGAACCCCCGCCTCAGGCAAAGGTCGCCGGAGAAGCCACGTCGCCCGACGCACGCGATCCCGGCCAAAACTCCGAAGCCCCGCAGAAGAAGCATGAAGGCTTCATCCTCGATCCGCTGCTTCGTTAAGGGCCTCCTCGCGCACGATAGTTCTGGACGAATGCCCCCCGCGGCGGGCATTACCGGGCGGAACAATCCAAACCGCGAAAGCCCATGCACCATTTCCACTATAAGTCCGGCATTCTCCATGCTGAGGACGTAAGCCTCGCACGTATCGCCGCTGAAGTCGGAACGCCGTTCTATTGCTATTCAACGGCGACCATCGAACGCCACTATCAGGTGCTGGCTGAAGCATTTCAGAGCCAGAACGCGCTCATCTGTTTCGCCGTCAAAGCCAACTCAAATCAGGCAGTGCTGGCAACGCTCGCACGTCTCGGCGCTGGCATGGACGTCGTGTCCGAGGGAGAACTGCGCCGCGCGCGGGCCGCAGGTGTACCAGCTTCAAAGATCATTTTCGCAGGCGTTGGCAAAACGCGCGGCGAAATGGCGTATGCACTCAACGAAGGCATTCTCGGCTTCAACGTCGAAAGCGAGCCGGAACTGTTCGCGCTGAGCGAAGTCGCGGCAGCGGCGGGCAAAACGGCGTCGATCGCGATCCGCGTCAACCCCGACGTTGACGCCAAGACGCACGCAAAAATCTCGACCGGCAAGGCCGAAAACAAATTCGGCGTCCCTTACGACAAGGCGCGCGAACTCTACGCACGCGCCGCAAAACTTCCGGGCATCAAGATTTCCGGCATTCACATGCACATCGGCAGTCAGATCACCGACGCCGCGCCCTTCCGCGACGCGTTCGCGCTGCTGCGTGACCTTGCGCGCAATCTGATGGCGGACGGCATTCCCCTGACGCACCTCGACATCGGCGGCGGCCTTGGCGTGCCCTATCGCGGCAACAACGAACTGCCACCCTCGCCGGAAGATTATGCGAATGTCGTCAAGTCCGCTCTCGGCGATCTGGGATTGAAGCTCGTTCTCGAGCCCGGCCGCATGATTGTCGGCAACGCGGGCGTGCTGGTCACGCGCGTGCTTTATGTCAAGGAAGGTCAGGAAAAGACCTTCACGATCGTGGACGCGGCAATGAACGACCTCATTCGCCCGACGCTCTACGAGGCCTACCACGAGATCTGGCCGGTCGAAGAAGTCCGCAATGACATGGCGCCCGTTGCGCAGGACATCGTCGGCCCCGTGTGCGAAACGGGCGACTATCTGGCCCTGGAACGCGCCCTGCCGCAAGTCCAGCCCGACGACCTGCTCGCCGTCATGACCGCGGGCGCCTACGGTGCCGTGATGTCCTCTGCGTACAACACGCGCTTGCCGGTCCCGGAAGTCCTCGTCCGCGGCAGCGAATACGCCGTGGTCCGCCCCCGGCCGACGTACGACGACCTGATCGCCGCCGACGCCCGCCCCCCTTGGCTCGCCGACTGACGCTCAGCTAGCCTCCCTTTAAGAATTTTGCGAAACATTTGGGCGGCGACCACGTTGAAATCGGTCAGGATTTAGCCTCGTTAACGTTGCATTTTGTTAAGCTGCGGGGGCGTGGCGGTATGTTAGGTTTAGGGCTATGGCCGAGGCTCCCAAGCAGGATTCCCCGTTGTCGCGTTCGTTCGCCCGTAAGGTTCGCCTCAGCGGACTTGCGCTGGCGTTCGAACGCCTTTGGCCGCGCCTCTGGCTGCTGATCGGCCTCGCGGCTCTTTTCGTCTTCGTGTCGTTCACCGGCGTCTGGCCGCACCTCGGCGACATCGCACATAAGATCGCTCTGGCAGCATTCGCAGCAGCGGCAATCGCAGCGCTCATCTATGCGGTCCGAATTCCCTGGCCCACTCGCGAAGAAGCCGTACGCCGCATCGAGCAGAGATCCGGCGTGCCCCACCGGCCCGCGACCTCGTATGAGGACACGCTTTCGTCCGGCACCACCAACGCGGCAACAAGCGCACTCTGGCAGGCGCATCGCGAGCGGTTGGCGAAGATGATTGCGCGCCTGCGCATCGGTCCCCCACGACCACGCACGGACCGCTTCGATCCCGTCGCTTTACGAAGCCTCGCGATCCTTCTGCTCATCCCGGCAGCTCTTCTCGCCACGGGCAGCTTGAGCGACCGGCTTGCTTCTGCGTTCCGCTTCGGCGTTCCGGGGCTCGGTCCCGCAACCCGCGTCGACGCATGGATCACGCCGCCGCCCTACACCGCTCTACCGCCCGTCATGTTGTCCGACGGCGCAACGGGCGGCGCCCAGGCTGCGGACGACGACAAGAAGCGTTTCTTCACGGTGCCTGACCGCAGCCTGCTGACTTTGCGCGGTGTCGGCTTCGGCTCGTCCGGCGTTAGCATCGAAGTGCTAAGCGACGGCTCAGCCGAACCGACACGCATCGAAGCGCAAAAGCCAAAAGCGGGCGACACATCGAACGTATCGGAAGCGCGCTTCGAGGTTCGCAAATCTGCGCGCGTCCGCGCGCTCTCCGGTTCGCACGAACTCGGACAATGGACGTTTGACGTCATCCCCGACGAACTACCGAAAATCACGCTGACGAAAGACATCACCGCCACGCCGCGCGGATCGATGCGCGTCGCGTTCAAGGCCGAGGATGACTACGGCGTTTCCAATGCCGCTGTGAAAGTCCGGCAGATTGCACCAAAGGAAGGCGACCCGCGCACGGCTTGGGCACGCCCTGCCCCGCTCACCGGCCCGCGTCTGCCGCTCGAACGTCCCCCGGTTCTATCGCTGAAGCTGTCGCGTCCGGGAGCCAAAACGGTCGAAGGGTCCGATCTCCTTGAGGTTGGCGAACATCCCTGGGCCGGGCAGCGCGTCGAACTCTGGCTGGAGGCAACCGACGTTGCGGGCCAAGTCGGCCGAAGCGCGGCAATCGAAATGGTTTTACCAGCGCGGCGTTTCAAAAATCCTTTGGCACGCGCACTGATCGAACAGCGCGGCAAACTCGCCGTCGACTCACGCAACCGTCCAATGGTTGCGCGCGCACTCGACGCGCTGACGATGGAACCAGAAGGCTTCATCAACGACACAACCGTCTATCTCGGATTGCGCTCTGTCTTTCATCGCATCGAACGCCAAGGTTCGCGTGAAGCGATCGCTTCGTCCGTTGCGGAGTTGTGGCAGATCGCGCTCCGCGTGGAAGATGGCAACCTCTCGCAGGCCGAACGCAATCTGAAAGACGCGCAGGATCGTTTGTCTGATGCCCTTCAGAAAGGCGCCGACGACAAAGAGATTCAAGACGCGCTCGCTGATCTCAAAAAGAAGCTGAACGATTATCTGAGCGAGATGCAGAAGAACGCGGAGAAGGACAATCCGTCCGATCCGAACCAGCAGCAGCAGAACGAAGACATGCAGCAGCTGGGGCAGAACGACCTCGACCAGATGATGAAGGACCTGGAGAAGAACGCCCGCAACGGTTCGCGCGAAGAAGCCGAACGCATGCTGTCCGAGCTGCGCGAACTCATGGATCGCTTGCAGGCCGGGAACACGCCGGAAGCGCGCGAACAGCAGCAGCGCGCCCAGGAGATGATGAAGAAGCTCAATCAACTGAGCGACCTCACGGGCAAGCAACAGCAGCTGATGGACGATACATTCGGCAAGCAGCGCCAGCAGGACGGCCAGCGCGGCGGCTCGCAGGACGATCCCAACGGTGATGGCGAACAGCAGGGCGGCATGGAGCCCGGGCAGCAAGGCAACGAAGGACAAGGCCAGCAGGGTCAACAAGGCCAGGGACAGCAAGGGCAACAAGGACAGGACCGGCAGGGCCAAGGTCAGCAAGGCCAAGGCGGTCGTTCGGGCAGTCAGCAGCGCGGCAAGGGTAGTCTGCAGGACCGACAGGCTCAGCTTAAGAACGAGCTCGAAAAACTGAAGAAAGATCTCGAGCAGATGGGCGTTGGCGATCCGGAGAAACTCGGAAACGCGCAAGACGCCATGGGCAAAGCGGAAGAGGCGTTGCGCCAGGGCGACCTCGACGAGGCGTCCAACCAGCAGGCGCAAGCGCTCGACCAAATGCGCCAGAGCGCGCAGCAAATGGCCGAGCAGATGCAGCAGAACGCACAGCAGCGCCTCGGCCGCGGAGGCAACTCGCCGCGCGATCCGTTAGGACGGCCGCAACGTGCACAAGGCCCAGACCAAGGAACGTCTGTGAAAGTGCCAGACGCGATCGATGCACAGCGGGCACGCGAAATCCTTGAAGAACTGCGCAGGCGTTCCGGCGAGAGCCTCCGCCCACAAGATGAGCTCGACTACATCGATCGCTTGCTGAAGCGCTTCTGATCCAGACCGTCTTCTGATCCAGACCGTCTATCGTCGACGGAGCGCAAGAAGCGTCGCACACACCCGCGCGCTTCTCACCTCGGCAGTCATCGTCCAAAAAGACTTACGGTGCCGCCGTCTGCCCGGGCGTGAAGCGAACAAGGAACCCGCCGATAGCCTGATGGCTCGTCAGCTTTGCGCCCGCCCAACCGTCCTTCGGCTCTTCGCCAGACCACCAACGCGAGATCTGCCGCCACATATCGATCGGGAACCAGGTGCCGTCACGCCCGGTGAGCGGCCCCCAATAATCAGCCGTCGTAAATTTATACTCGATGAAAATCGATCCGGTCCGCAGGCGGAACTCCAACCCGAACAGAGCCTGTCCGATCGGGCCCGTGTACTGATATTCGTATGTTCGCGAGGGATCGCTCTTCAGATGAATTTCCGAATGCGGAAATGAAAGCCCCGCGCCCACTCCGGCGTAAGGCGAAATGACTCCGAGCGATGGCAGACGCACGAGACCGTTGAGCGTCAGCATGTTGTGCCCATGCGACCATTCGAGTTTGTTGAAATACGCGCCCGGCTTTGCGGTCGCGGGCACCGGCTTGCCATCGAGCGTGCCTTCGAACGGCTTGTCCTCGCCCATCGGCGCGTAGGCCTTCGAATGCGTAAAATCCAGCATCGAGCCGAACCTGCCGCCTTCGAACCAACGCTGCAGACGCGCGCCGTAATACAGCGGGTTCTCAAATGGCTTCGTATACCAATCAACGTTCTTGATCGTCAGATCGTGGACGCCGGGCTTCTTGAGATGGAAATCGCTGGGATAATGATAGGGCGCACCGAGATACGCACCGAACGTCGACTCGCGGCCAGGATGAAGGGCCGTCGAAGCTGGTGGTGGCGTAGACGCGGCAACTCCCGTGTCATCGCGATCATTCGGCATTGCGGCGGCGACAACCACCATACCCATCGTCAGAACCGTCGCGGCAACGTCCACACCACGCCGCCAGCGCGACCGGCCCGATGCCAAACCAATCGAACGTTCTGGCCAAAACCCGGTCTGCAAAATTGGGAAGTCGCGAATGAGCATCGGCCGTCTCCTCGATCGGTCACGGTGCCGCGAATTCAGATCAACCGTCACGCCGCTGCGCGTCAGGTCTCGGAAAAAAATCGCGACACGCGTTTATGCCGGTCCGCCGTCCGCGCGCAAGGCATCGAGCATCCGGTTCACTGCGTCAATCTGAGGCGCGGTGCGCGTTAGATACTCCGGGCCGGTATATCCCCACCAATCCCAGCACCCCTGCGGATTGATAGACGATGTTGCGACCTGGGGAAACAGGATGATCATCCGGTTCGTGTCGGCCCAACGGGCAAAACCCGATTCTTTGATGAACTGGTCGCCGACCATTTCCCGGTTCTGCGCACAACCATGGAAGGCGATGTGCACGCGGCACCCGGCTTGTTCGCGGCACGCCTTCGGAACATAGACGACACCCGTTTCGGCAAGTCCGCCGCTACTTCCGCTGGCGCCGAACGGACGCTGATCGAAATTGATGAAGTCCCCATCCAACCTGGCAACGCGCGGCGTCAAAGGACCGTATATTTGCGCCAACAGGCTTCCCGCCTGATCGTAATTGCAGTTGACGACATAAGGTGTACCGGACACTGAGCAGGAATTTCCCTCGCCGTCCGTCACGAAGGCATGGCCCGCCGGAAGATCGGATACGAGCTTGATGTTCTCCTCCGGCACGCCGAGCTTGGCATAGAAGAGGGCCGCATCTTTCACGATCGACGGCACGACCGTGTGATCCGCCTTGCCGGTGAAAAGATAAATCCGGTCGCGGCGAACATCATCGATAGGATCGATTTCGCCCCTGGCGGCACGCTCTTCGGCCTTGCGTGCAAGCTCGGTCGGATCGGCCACGCCCCAAACCCCGAGCAGATCCAGCATGCAGCCGTTGATAGCCTTGCTCAAGTTGAGCAGTGCCGTACCCGTTCCCGGAATAGCGCTGGCGAATATACTCTCTGAACAGCCATATGGCCCGCCCGCAATGATCGCCGCGCCGACGACGCGCTTCGCGTGCGCCATCTGAAACTGCCCGGCCATGTAGGCGCCGGACGAGATACCAGACACCGACGTCTCGTCGACATTCGCTCCAAGCTTCGGAAGCGTGCGCGCCGAATCCCCGTCGTGTTTGCCCTCGCTGCACGCCCCAAGGCTGAGCGCCAAGGCGGCGGATGCCGCAAGAGCGACCATCGATCGGCGGAAATATGAGGATGCGCGCAGCATGCGATCTCAGACGATTGTCATCGGGATAAAACCCTATCCCGGCACTCGTCGACGCGCCATCCTACACATCGTCACCGTAAACGTACGGAGACCCGGTCCGTCCGGCCGTTGGCGTCGATGACGGTCAATTTCGCGAACCCCGCGCCGCCCGGCTGCCAATCGGCCTCACGCGAATGCGCATCCGACGCAATCGGCACCCCGTCGATCAGCCACGTCAACGGCAGCGCGCCGCCGTCCGCCTTCAGCACGAGTGGATCTTCCGAATGCTCGGCCGCTTCGATTTCCGACTGATCCGGCGGGAAAGAAATCAGAACCGGCGGTTCGAGATACCGGCCTGACGCCGGATCGTCACCGGGATCGCGCCAGCGCTTCAGCGGCGCCGGAAGATCGGCGTTCTTCACCAGAAGAGCCGTAGCTGGCGCGCTGCGCAACGGCGATCGCTTTGCCGAAACACGCTGGAAGGCATCGAACAAAATCGGCGCGGCAGCCGTCCGCCCGAGAATACCCGGCACGCTCGAATTGTCCGGACGTCCCACCCACGCGGCAACGACATACCGGCCATCGTAGCCAATCGCCCATGCATCGCGATATCCGTAAGACGTGCCCGTCTTGTATGCGAAACGTCCACCTTTGGCGCTCTGCGGTGGTGGCGCATCTTTCAGAATGTCGGTCACATACCACGCAGCAAGCGGCGACATCAGGCGATGCGCATTCACGAGCGGTTTGACACGAGTGGCAGCCGCCACGCGAGCCCGCGCGTCAGTGCGATGGAAAAGCTCGATGCTGTCGCCACCGCGAGCCAGCGACGTGTAAAGCTGCGTCAGATCGAGCAGCGTCATACCTGTCCCGCCAAGCGCCATCGCGAGTGTCGGCTCGGATTTATCAGGAAAGCGTGCCGTCACACCCGCGCGGCGGAACCGCCCCGCAAGTTTCCCAGGGCCGACGCGCGACAACGCACGCACCGCCGGAATGTTCAACGACTGCGCCAGCGCCTCGCGCACCGACACCGTGCCATGATACGTCTCGTCAAAATTCTTGGGGCTATACGTGCCGAAGCGCACGGGCCTGTCGTCGATCAGCGTTTCCGGATGGGCAAGCCCGGATTCGAATGCAAGACCGAAGATAAACGGCTTCAACGTCGAACCCGGCGAACGCACCGCATTTGCCATATCGACGGCGCCTTGGCGGTCGCGATCCATGTAACCGGGAGAGCCGACCTGGGCGAGAATTTCGCCTGTCTGATGATCCGCAACGATGATCGCGGCCGATACCTTGTCGCCAATCAGCCGGGCCTGTTCACCCGCTAGCTTCTCGAGGCTCGCCTGCAAATTCCGATCGAGCGTCAGCTTGACGATGCTGTCTTGCGGACGCGCCTTCACTTCCGTTTCGGTCAGGTGCGGCGCAAACATCGGAAACGCGTACCGCGTCACCGGCATGCGCTCGGTCTTGGCCTTCGCGGCTTCCGCTTCCGTAATCGCATGAGCCGCAACCGCGCTCTCCAGAACGCGATCCCGCGCCCGCCGTGCAGCATCCGGATACCGGTCGAGACGGCGCAACTCCGGCGACTGCGGCAACGCCACCAGCAGCGCCGCTTCCCCGAACGACAATCGTCGCGGCTCCTTGCCGAAATACGCGAGCGACGCCGCACGCACGCCTTCCAGATTTCCGCCGAACGGCGCGAGGCGCAGATAGAGCTTCAAAATCTCAGTCTTCGAGAGCGTCCGTTCGAGTTCAATCGCACGCGCCATCTGCCGGAGCTTACCGAACGGCGTGCGCTCGTGCTTACCGTCGAGCAGCCGCGCAACCTGCATCGTCAACGTGGAACCACCCGACACGAGCCGAGCGTGCCGCACCATTTGCACAACCGCCCGCGCAACGGCTTTCGTATCAACGCCGTGATGCTCGTAGAAACGCCGGTCTTCGAACGCGAAAAGCAGCTTGAGATAGTTCGGATCGACATCTTTCGGATCGAGCGGCAGCCGCCACTTGCCCTCCGTCGTTGTGAAGGCGCGGAGCAACCGCTCATCGCGATCGACAACAGTCACCGAAACCGATTTCGCAGAGTCGAGCGGCAACGGTCCGGCGTCCGCAATCGCCGTTCGATACAGCGCGTACGCACCGCCGGCGGACGCAAGCATCGCCACCGCACAAGCAGCGGCCAACGCTTTCCACGCTTTCCACCCCTTCCCCCTCTCCCGTTGGGGAGAGGGTTGCGGTGAGGGGGCGGTCCCACGTCGCCGATCGAACACGCGCAGAATGCCTCGACGCACGCCGCTTACTCCTTCGCCGAAACGGTCAGCGTACCAGCAGCCGTGCGCGCGTACCGGTCAGGGCGGTACATATCTTCCACCGTCGCCGCCGGATGGACGAACGTGCCCGGATTAACGGCGCGAACGATGTAGGCCAGCGTCGTGCTGACGGGCTGCATCTTCTGCGCCGTACCGTCCGGCATCACGACGGCATCGTTCTCCGATCCGCCTTCGCCCTCCGCTTCCTCCGAAGCGTTCTCTGGATCACCACGTCCGGCGCGCACGTTCGAGAAGTTGAACGCGGCGACGAAGCGGTCATCGCGGAACTCGGTATGCTCGGGCTCCGACGTCGATTTCAGCCAATTCAATCCGGAGATCGAACCGCTATCGACAAGATGCGGGTTCTCGATCTCGAACCCGGCGGGCAGATGATCGACGACCATGACACGACCCGCTGCTTCATCCGACGTGACCTTGACGGTGATGACGAAGCGATCGTTCTGCTTCACATCGGATTTTCCGCCGCCAAGGCTCTTCAGATCGACCTTCTTTCCATCAAGCGTGTAGGCTTGACGTTCGATCTTGAAACCCTTCGATGCGGCGGGTTCCGGAGTTAGCGCTGCGCCAATGACCGAGATGACGGCATCGACCGCGGCGTCGCCGGAGTTGGTGATCGTCAACGCTCCGTCCTTCAATTCAGCAGGCTTCAGGCCTCTAAGAAGCGGACCCGTCACAGGCTTGCCGTCGACCGTCAGCTTCGTTCCCTTAACATCGTCGTTCAGCGCCTTCGCTGCGAGCAGCATCCACGCCTGTTCCTGCGTCGAGGTATAGCTGCGCGTTTCGTATGCCTTGGCGATGACATTCGCCAAACGCGGCTGCTGATCGCGGGCAATGCCGGATTCCGCAGCGAGCGCAACAAGCGCAGCGCCATCGCGCAGCGTCGAACCGTAGTCGCGGCGATAGCCCGTATCCGGCGTCGCATCGGGTAGAGCAGCCAACGCCGACTTGAAGGCACGTTCGGCCCGTTCTTTATCGCCCATCATCGCGAGAGCTGCACCCAGCTGCGCTTTGGCAAGCGGCGTAGAGAAACGTTCGATGCGCTCGTCCGCGTAATAACGCAGATCACCAACCGGCGCGCGGCCGTTACGGGCAAGAACGTAAAGCGCGTAAGCGCGATCCTCTCCGCCCTTCTCGAAGTCCGACGCATACGCAATGAAGTTCTGCAGTCGGTCCAGCGCGCGATTGAAGCCTTCACGCGGCACGGTGTAACTCGCTTCCTTCGCGCGGGTTAAAAAGTCCGTCACATACGCCGTGAGCCAGAGATCCGCATTCGACGGCCCCCAGACACCGAAGGCACCCGAAGAGTCCTGCATCTCGAAGACGCGTGCGACGGCAGTCTGCACACGCTCCTTGATTGCGCTGTCCGCCGCAATACCAACATCAGCAGCCACGGAATTCGCAACGATCAACGGCAACGCGCGCGACACCGTCTGCTCAGCGCATCCATACGGATAGCGATCGAGACGCGCGAGCAGCGTCGGCACATCAAGACGCGCCGCCGGACCAACCGAAACGTTGATGCGTGTCCGCGAGGGAATGAGATCCTGCGCCAGATCGGCCGATACGCTGAGCTTTCCACCGTTCGCCTTCAGAGACGAAACCGTGGTCCGCTTGATATCGCCCGCAGGCGGAAGAACTTCGAACGTCATTTCGCGTTTGACCGCGATGTCATTCGGACCCGTCACTGTCGCTCTGAGCGTAAGACGCCCGAGATCCTGCGGCTTGAACGGAATGCGCTTCATAGAGCGCGCACCCGCTTTGAGGTCGAGCGTCTGCTCCGAGATAGCGGTCAGCGTCTCGTTCTTGTCGTCACCATCCTTCCGGGCAAGCGACAGCTTGTAAGCCGCATCCGGTCCGTCGACGTTATGAATATCGAAGCCGAGGTTCATCTCGTCACCGAGCGTCATGAAGCGGGGAACGGCAACGGTCAGCGCCACCGCATCACGCACGATCAGATCACCCGAACCGTGACCAACCTTGTCCTTGCTCCATGCCACGGCCATCACGCGAACCGTCCCGTTGAAATCGGGAAGTTCGAAATCGACGCTCGCGGTTCCGTCCGCTTGCACGTCCACGATTCCGGAGTAGAGCGACACAACCGTCTCGACCGTCGGATTGCCCTGCATAACCGGCGCACCTGCGTCGCCGCCCGATTTCAGCTTGCCGCGATCGGCACGCATGCCATCGATCAACCGGCCGTAGAAATCGCGGATCTCGAATGCCAGTTTCTGCTGCTGATTGAACCAGGCTTCAGGCGCCGGCGTTTCGTAGCGCGTCAGATTCAGAATGCCGAGATCGACAGCCGCGACGACAACGTGCGCCGGTTCTCCCGGTGCAAGACCCTCAACCTTCAACGGCACCGTGACTTTCGCCGCTGACTTCACCTTCTCTAGCAGCGTGACGTCAACCTTGAGCTGGCGACCGCTTTGATCGACCGGCAGCCAACGAATACCGATAGCGCGGCTTGGCATACGCTTCTGCGCTTCGTCCATCGGACGATAGAGCAGCGCCGTCACATACGCGCCCGGACCCCACGCATCGGAAACCGGAACATCGACCTCGCCGCCGCCCTTCGGAATATCAACTTCCTTCGTCTCGTGCATGCCAGTGCCGAGCACTGTCACGAGCGCTCTGCCGCCAAGCTTCGAAGCAATACGCAGCTTCGCCGTGTCGCCCGACTTGTAGCTCTCCTTATCGAGCGCCACGTCAAGCTGCTCGGGACTATCGATGGCATCACCCGAAGTGTACCAGCCCGCATTGAAGATCACGCTCGACGCCGGACCGTTGGCGTCGTTCGATGCAACGTCGAGACGATACCGGCCCCAACCGATCGATTGCGAAATCTGCACCGGTCCGTCCGCAGTGGTCGAAAGCGATCCGCTGCCAACTTTGCGTTTCACCGTCACGGCATCGTACGTCCACGATCCATCGCGGCGATACCACTGCCAGTTCGTATCAAGACGCGTCAGCGTCCAGGTGAGATTGCTGGCCGCCTCCGGTTTGTTGTCCTTGTTCAGCATCACAACATCGAAGCCCGCGTTCTGGTCTTCGGGCGCCGTCATGTTTTCAAACAGCGGCTTGATGCCGATACGTTCGATTTTCAAATCCACTGGAAGCGTGAGGTTGCGCTCGATGGTACGCCCGCCAGCTTCGCGAAGCTTGACGCTAATCGCAGCTTCCAGCGGCTTCGGCGTACGCGCCATCTGCGGCAGCACGATCGGGATCGATGCTTTGCCGTCCTTGTCCATCGCGAGATTGGCTTCGAGCGGCTGGCGCGCCGGATTAACAAACTCATCCGCCTGCCCGAACACGTACCCGGCGTATCCAGGCACTTGCTTGTTCGACGCACGAACGACGACTTCACCTTCAAGGCCAAGTGCGGCAGCCGGTGGACCGTAAAGATACCGGCCATCCGCTTTGATCGAACGGCTTTCCTCCGGCGTGAGCGCCGGAACGTCGGCAGACAGCTTCATGTCGAGGCGTTCAGGCACGAAATCTTCGACCAGGAACGAACGCTGCGCGATAGCGGGCGCCTTGGGATCAGTATGCAGCCACAAGCGCCAGGTGCCGGTCATCGCCGTCTTTGCCAGCGGCAGGGTGAGCGAACGCCCGCCGAGCCCTTGGTCGTTCATGACGACGCGCGTCTGCTCGACGCCATCGGGCCGCGACACGATCAGCGTTGTCGGTACGGTTGAGGCCTTGCCAAACTGATCGCGAACGAGGCCAGTGATGTTCACCTCTTCGCCGCCACGATAGACACCGCGCTCGGTATAAACGAAAGCGTCAACAGGGCCCGCAGGATCGCGGCCACTGACGCCCCGATCCGACAGATCGAAAGCATTGAGCGTCAGATCGAGAAACGCAAATTCGCCTTCACCCTTTTCCGCAATGAGGATCGCAGGCGCCGCTCCGCCGTCGCCCTTGGTGATGGCCGCATCGAACTTCGCGTGCCCGTGCTCATCGGTTTTCGCCGTGGCGAGCAGCTCGTTATTCCGAGCGACCAGCTTGACGGTCGTGCCAGGCGTCGCGGTGGCATCGCTGAGCGAGCGAACGAAGGCATGCACGCCATCTCCGCCTGTGAACGCCGTCAGCCCGAGATCGGAAACGATGAACCACTGCGTCGCGCGCTCGTAGCTATCGGTCTTCGTTTTTTCGGTGGGCTTCGCAACGACAACATAAACGCCGGGTTCGAGCTTGCCGGTTGCCTCGGTGACAGGCACGGCCGTCGTCACGTCCTCATTGAGCTTCGAGGCAATGTCCATCTCGCCCGCGTAGACTTTGACGCCGGTGCGATCGCGAATGTTCTCGACGTCGTAGCTCGAAAGCTGCCGCTGCATGTCGCCAGACTGCAACGTCGTCGCAAGGCTGCGATCACCGATCCGATAAACTTCAACCTCGATCTTGGACGTATTGGTCGTAACGACCGGAATGCCCTGCTGGCCGCGCGACGGCAAAACGTAAGCCTTGCCCGAGAAGCGCACGAACGGCGAACGGTCCGGCACATAGACCGCCATGTCGGACGTCTTGAGCAGCGTCTCGCCAAGATCGGATGGCAATCCTGCGCGCACCTGAACGACATAACGATCGCCGTGCTTCAGCCCTTCCACGCAGAGCTGCTTGCCTTCCTGCACCAGGTTCTGCGGATCCTTGCCATTGACCGAAACGAACTTCGCGACATCCGACTGCGTGCGGCTCAAGTCTTCAGAAAATTGCAGGCAGAGACGCGGCGGTGTCGCCTCGTTGTCGGTCTTATAATCCGTAACGCGGAACCCGTATTCGGCACGGAGCTTATCGTAGGTCTCGCGGGTTTTCTGATTGTCGGCGAGTTCGAGGCTGAGCTTCAGCGCGTCGATCGCCGGACGCCAATAGGAACGGCCCTTCAGAGCGTCACCCAGTACAGACAATGCGTGTGCCTTATCGGCGGTATTCGCGGCCCGCTCGTAGCCACGATATGCAGCGCCCGACGCATAGATCTGCAAATCATAGCGCTCGCTGGTATTCTGCGGATCAGGCTTGATGGCAAGAAGGGCTTCAGCGAGACGCGTCCACGCTGCGCCATCCTGCCCGTTGAGGGCAACGGCATTTGCGAGATTGCGCGAAGCCGCGCGCGGATCGGTGACAAACGTCTTTTCAGCCTCGGCCTTGAGCGCCGCCGGCGTCCGGCCGTCAGATTTCCAATTGGCCTTCAAGAACGTTTCATAACGCTTCGCATCGGCAGCGATGCCTTGATGCGCGAACGTTTTATCGGCTGCACTGGCCGCGAATGTCGGCGCAATCAGCAGCAGCGACGTAGCGAGGACAAAGCGCGCGAGAAAGAGCATGAGAGCTATCCTGTTTGAGTGCGTAGGTAGCGGGCATGGCATCAGCCAAGAGGAGAGCAGTATTCCCCCGGGAACTGCCAAGCGATACCCAACAGAGGCGAACGGCCGAAGCGCGGCGATAACAAGGGATTTGCTGGTCGTTGCGCGTTCTTGCGCTCTTTTTCCCCAACGCCTTCAAGGACGCGAACTTTATCACGCCCTTAAAGGGCGGGGATAAGATCAGGGAAAAAATCGCTCCCAGTCCGACACCAAGGCCGTCGCGGCAGTCTCAGTCGCCTCACAGCGCACCCGGAAAGGCCCAGCCAAAAAGAAAAGAGACGGGTCGCATCCGCGCCCGCCTCTTCGAATGTCTCAATTGTTCAGCCTAGTCGCCGCTCAGTTGCGATGCGGCCGCGGCATCCCTTCGGCGTCGTCCGATTGTCCAGCCGCGATGATCTCAGGTGCAAGCCGGTCGCTCTTAAGCGCCTTCACGGGCGTCGCCATAGCCCACATGCGTTCGAACGAGATATTCGCCAACCGCTGCGTAGCGGGATCTGCGCGGTGATAGAGTTCGAAGGCATCGCGCTTGTTGGGGTCGCGGCGCAGGCAATCGCCCATCCAGACGTGCGCAGATCCGATAACAAGCTGCTCGTGAGCCGCACCAAAACGCGGATCCTTCAGAACGCGGCACGCGGCCAGCGGAAAATCGCGCAGCGACGGCGTATGCATATCTTCAACGTGAGTATCGCTGATAATAACGCGGACAAGGTGCGGATCGAGTGTGCCGTCCGCCATTGCAGCAGCAAGAACGTGAGCCACGGGGCTGTCACCATTGCGCACAATCAGCGTCGCGCCGCGGTGAGTACCCGGAAGTGCCGCAAGGCTCTCCGCCACAAAGTTCTTGAGCCGCGTTTCCTTATCCGTCCGAGCCATCGTCATGAGACTAGACGGCGAAGAAATGCGCATGTGATAAACCCCAATTCCTGCCGATCTCGTTCATTCATCGAACTACCCTCACGGGTCCGGCTTACTCATTAAGCCGGGAAGACGTTAAACAAGCGTTGCCGCTCGGTTCGTTTTATGGCGGACGCTCTTATCTCTTTTTCTGTCCAAGCGTTTTTCATTCGCCAGCGGGCGGAGCAATGCGCCGTATGAAGGCGCGATCGGCTGCCGAAAGCCGCGTATCCAGAGGCTTCGAAAGCTCCTCGTCGCCCGGAAAATCGGGGTTCTGAAACTCGGCATCTATCTCAACAGCCGCGTCCGCTTGCGTATGCAGTGCCCGGACATCCGCCTCGCCTGCTGCAGCCGCAAGCGCCGCCCTGAGACTGTCGGGAATCCGCGCCTCGCTCACCGGAACCGTGAACGTCGCGGTTTCCCGCTCAAGCACAACACGGCTCATACCTTCTTCGCGAACGGCGGCCCGAGGGATCGTGAACACGGTCGCCGGGCGGATCTCTGGAATGGGCGGCGGCACGCTGGCCGCGGGGGTCGCCGTATTGCTGTTTGCTGCGCGCACGGAAACGTCGGCCTCCGGTGCCGGAGGCGGCGGCGGTCGGCGCACACGTGGCGCTTGCGGCGGCGCGAACTCCCGCTCGGCGTCTCCCGGATGATAAACCGCCGCATACGGACCGAAGCGGGCGGCATGATCTGGATCAATCGTGAGGCTCTGTGCGGCGACATTGGCGGAAGCGGCCGCAGCAGGACGACGTTCAAAGCGCGGTTCCGGTCGGCCCGCGTTCGCAGGCGGCTCAGGAATAGAAAGCGGCTCCGTTCGCACGGACTTCGGCGCATCCGTTACGGCGCGTTCCGGAAGCATTGGTCCAGCGTCGTTCGCAGCCATATTGCGGCGGCTCGCTTCAGCCCGCCGGGCCGCCCCCATGACCGCACCAAGAATGATGTCCGACCACGCCCCGTTCGTGAACTTGTAGACGCGAAATGATTCCGATCCGGCAAATTTCGACCCCTGCCGCCGCAAGCGCTTCTGAATGCTCGCGGTGGTCGGCAAAAGCGTGCGTTTGAAGATTTTCTCTTTCTCAAAGCTCGCAAACAGATTGGCGAGTAGCTGCGCTTCAACGCGCAGATTTTCGCGTTCAGCCGGGTTGAGCCGCGGTGGCGCATCCAACGGCACGGCCACGTAGTAGTCGCCATTCATGTCGAACACGACATGGCGAAACAGTTCGAAATTCTCGCGAATTTCCGCGTCACGATGAATGTCGTTGAAGCGCGACAGGATCTCGATCACCGGTCCGCGCTCCGCCGACTGCATCTTTGGCATCAGCCCATCGAGGCGTCCGCCCGGCCGCTGCCCCATCGACACCAGAAACAGGCAAAGATCGACGAAGACCGCCACGGCCAATGGAATGTAATCGCGTTTCGAAAGCCCCGCGGCCTCGCGATCGTTCAACGCGCGAACGCTCTGTTGCGTCTTGTCGCCCGCATTCTCGACCGACTGAATTGCCTTCTTCTGCAGCTCGCGAAGCTCATCCGCAGACGGCGGCATTTGAAATGAGAGCAGACCATAGAACGTCGTCGTCAACCGACGGAAGGCTTCGATGGTCGCTTCCGAACCCTCAACCGCATCGATCGCGGGCTTCGTCAGTTCAGGAAGCTGATCGATCGCCTTAACGACACCACGCAACGCCATCTGTAGCTGCGGATCGGGGCACGAGACGTTTCCGGTCTTGCCATCGCCGAACATCGTCCGCTCTGCCCGGTCGCCAAGATCGGCTCGGATCTGGCGAAGCTGCGGATCGGTGCGGAACGCGTTGAACCCGGTCACTGTCAGATCCAGCTTACGGCCCAGCGCCCGCATGAAATCGTTACGCGTTCCCGTCTTTGCATCGAACGTCGAGGCATCGCCCGAAACGACTTTGGCCAGATCGCCGTTCAACGCCGCCATATCGCTTTTGACGGAACCGATGCGCCCTTTCACGAACTCGGACGCAAACGAAAAGCGCTGCGCGTCCTCTTCCCGCATCTTGCGGCGCGGACCGTCGCCCGGACGCGAATTCGGGCACGACGTTCCCTTCGTGCGTTCGAGCTCGGCCTTCTCCGTTGAAACCGCCGTGAGTTGCGTCAACGTCCCCTGAAGCTGCTCCAGCCGGGTCGACGCGCCATGAAGCGCATTTTCGACCTGCGAGACTGCGCTTTCGGCCGATCGCGAAGCCTCACCCCGGCTCTCCAGAACCTTCCAATAAAAACCGAAGCCAAAGCCGATCGAGATCAGCGACAGAAAGATGTATCCGAAAGCGTAGAAGACCTTGGTCGAGAACGGATGCGGGCGGAACAACTGGTCGAGCAGCCAGATGATCATCGTCATCAGCATGGCGACCGAGAACCCGGTGATCACGCGATGCACGAGCGGTAGGTCGCCCATGTTCGCTTCGATCAGCTCAAGCATACCGACGTACGTCGCGACCCACGACAACGCGCCCAACCCGACGATAAGAATGAGACGCTTGAAATCGCGCGGCGGCTTTTGAGGAGCCTCGTCGAAACGATCGCTCACCGCGCCCAGGGTGCGCCCTGTCCGGTCGCGATCGCGCCGAAAATCTGAAGCCTCGAAGGTCATCGCCGCCAACCCGCTCGTCGGTGAAGCGGCACACTCGTCTTTCAGTCTGCGTTTTTCATGTCGCAACTGCGGCTGACGGGTGTCGAATGCCCGGCGGGATTTGGCTCAGCACGCTGATCGAAACGCGACGGCCGCTGACAGTTGCACCTGCCGACGTCCGCAGCCGGCTCCCGCAGGGGAGTCGCCGGGCGCAAACCAACCGTCATCCTCGGCCAAGTGAGCGAAGCGATAGCTCTCTACTTAAAGTGCTTCGAGAGCTTCAGCCCCTGCCCCTGATAGTTTGACTTCAGCCCTTGGCCATAGATCGTCTCGGGCGTTTCCGTCATGCGCTCGTAGATCAGCCGGCCGATGATCTGCCCATCTTCGAGAATGAACGGCACCTTGTGCGATCGAACTTCGAGGACGACGCGCGAGCCGTTTCCGCCTGCGGGCGCGTGTCCGAAGCCGGGATCCATAAAGCCCGCATAGTGCACGCGAAATTCCCCGACCAGCGGATTGAACGGCACCATTTCCGCCGCATGGGTCGGCGGCACATGCACCGCTTCCTTTGACGCGAGAATGTAAAACTCATCCGGATCGAGGATCAGCCTGTTCCGTCCGCGAACAGAAATCGGATCCCAATAGTCTTCGAGCGGATACGCCCCGACCTTATCGACATCGACAACACCGGTATGGCGCCGTGCACGAAACCCGACGAGACCGTTCGCATCGCCCGCCAGATCGACTGTCAGCGCGATACCGCCGGAAATATCCGCATCCTCAGCCGAGACGAGACGCTCGCGCTTATGCAGATCCTTGAGATCGTCGTCGTTGTCCGCAGCGGTGCCGATACGGAAACGGATCTGCGACAGGCGCGAGCCTTTCCGGACCACGATCGGAAATGTCTGCGGACAGATTTCCGCGAACAACGGACCCTTGTACCCATGCGGGATCTGATCGAACGCGCCGACACCGTCAGCGATAACGCGGGTGAACACATCAAGCCGACCCGTCGAACTCTTGGGATTGGCCGAGGCTTCGACATCAGCCGGAAGCGCCAAGCTCTCGAGCAGCGGCACAATGTAGACGCAGCCTGTCTCCAGAACAGCGCCTTGGCTGAGGCTGATGGTATGCAGTCCGAGATCGTCGAGCTTCGACTGAACGCGCCCGCCTGGGCGCGGTAGAAAGCTCGCCCGCACGCGATAGGCAACGGGACCGAGCCTCAAGTCGAGGCTTGCGGGTTGAACCTGAGTTTCAGCAACGGGCTCCGCCAGAGCAATCTCGCCTGCGGCAATCATGCGCGTGATACCCTGCGCCGGCACGATACCTGCCTTGCGCGCGCTCCCTGCGGCTTTCACCGCTGATTTATCTGCTTTGGCCATGGATCCGTCTTCGTCGTTTGGTCCGGTCTAGTTCAGTGCCGCCCCAGCGCCAAGTGCCGTATCGCTTTCACCCCCTACCCCTTGACGTTCTAAGGCTCGAAGCGTAAGCCGCGAGCGTTCGTGGTCCTTTGGCCGGCCGGCTTGCAGCCACGTTAAACAAGTCGCTAAAGAGGCCGTGTGCGCTCCCGGTATCCCGCGCCCGGCCCCGTGACGGCCGACGCATTTTATGGACCGGGATTTTTATTGCGCGAAAGGCGGTCACGATGGCGAACAATCAGAATTCAGAACCCAAATCCTCCTGGCGTCCCGAGACCGCCCTGGTTCACGCTGGTACCAACCGCTCGCAGTGGAGCGAAACGTCCGAAGCGCTGTATCTGACCCAGGGCTTCGTCTACAACAGCGCCGAGCAGGCCGAGGCGCGCTTCAAGCAGGAAGACCCGGGCTATCAGTACACCCGCTTCGGCAATCCGACGATCTCGATGTTCGAAGATCGCTTGCGGATTTTCGAGGGCGCTGAGGATTGCCGCGCCACGGCTACGGGCATGGCGGCCGTCACAGCCGCAATTCTTTCGTTCGTCAAAGCTGGCGACCATATCGTCGCCGCCCGCGCCATGTTCGGTTCGTGTCGCAACGTCATCGAGACGATCTGCGCTCGTTTCGGCGTCACCTCGACGCTGATCGACGGCAAGGATCTGAACGCTTGGAAAAGCGCGATCCAGCCAAACACCAAATTGTTTTTCTTCGAAACCCCTTCGAACCCGAACCTCGAACTCGTCGATATCCAGGGCGTGTGCAAAATCGCTCGCGACAATGGCATCGTCAGCATCGTCGATAACGTCTTCGCGACGCCGCTCCTGCAGCGCCCGCTCGCCCTCGGCGCGGATCTCGTTGTGTATTCCGCAACCAAGCATATCGACGGCCAGGGACGCTGCCTCGGCGGCGCCGTCCTCGGTTCGAAGGAACTGATCGAAAAGTACGTGCAGGAATGGATACGCCAGACTGGTCCGTCCCTCGCTCCGTTTAACGCATGGGTATTGGTGAAAAGCCTGGAAACCATGCCGGTCCGCATCCGCGCCCAATGTGCGACCGCTGCAAAAATCGCCGATCTGCTTACCACGCTTCCAAACGTTACTCGGGTTCTTTACCCTGGCCGGGCCGATCACCCTCAGGCAGCCCTGGCGGCGAAACAAATGCCCGGAGGCGGGCAGATGATCGCGTTCGAGGTGGACGGCGGCAAACCGGCTGCGTTTCGCGTCTTGAACGCGCTTCGGCTCATCCTGCTATCCAACAACCTGGGCGACGCCAAAAGTATCGTTACCCACCCGGCGACAACCACCCATTTCAAGCTGACCACGGCACAACGCGAAGAGCTTGGCATATCCGATGGCATGATCCGTCTTTCGATCGGGCTTGAAGCATTCGAGGATTTAGCCGACGATCTGTCGACGGCACTAGAAGCGGCCAAGGGCTGATCACCCCAATGACCAAAAGCACACCTCGCACGCCAGCAGACCAGCCCGGCAACACCCGCTACCCATACGAGGCGGTGACCAGGGGAATCCGCATTCGCGTTGAACCGCGTTACATGGAAGACCAGTCCTCCCCGGAGGAAAGCCACTTCGTCTGGTCTTACGATGTCGAGATCAGCAACGACGGCGCGGAAACCGTTCAGCTGAAATCACGCATCTGGCGCATCACCGATGCCCTCGGCCGTACCGAAGAGGTTCGCGGCCGTGGCGTCGTCGGGCAAACGCCGGTAATCGAGCCGGGCTCCTCGTTCCAATACACCTCCGGCTGTCCGCTGAAGACACCGCAGGGCATCATGGTCGGCAGCTATCAGATGACGGACGAGGCCGGACAGCTGTTCGATGTCGCCATTCCGGCGTTCTCGCTCGACAGCCCCTACACCCGCCGCAGCATGAATTGATTATCGGCGGCAATTACTCATGAACACGTCCCGAGGCCCGATTTACACGCCGGTTGAGTTGCTCGCCCGACTTATCGCGTTCGACACGACAAGCCACCGCAACAATCTCGGCATCGTTGCATTCATCGAGGACTATCTGCTTCAGCACGGCGTAACATCGCGCCGTGTCGTCAGCGCCGACGGTGAAAAAGCATCGCTATTCGCAACCATCGGCCCGGCGGTCGAAGGCGGCGTGGCGCTCTCCGGCCATACAGACGTTGTCCCTGTCGTCGGACAGACATGGACCAGCGACCCGTTCACGATGCGCGCGGCGGACGGGCGTCTCTACGGGCGCGGTACAGCCGATATGAAGGGCTTCATTGCAGCCGTTCTTGCCGCCGTGCCGGATTTCAACGCCCGCAACTTGAAAACGCCGATCCACCTCGCCTTTTCGTATGACGAAGAGATCGGCTGCATTGGCGTGCGGCCGATGCTCGCCGAATTTTCGCGAACACTGCCGAAGCCACGCATGGTGATCGTTGGCGAACCCACATCGATGCAAGTCGTCGATGCCCATAAGGGTCCGGTCCGCTGGCAGGTCGACATCAAGGGACGCGCTGCGCATTCCAGCATGGCGCCGCTCGGCGTCAATGCCATCACATACGCGGCCCGCTTGATTACCGAACTCGAACGCATCGAAGCGAAGCTGAAACGCGATCCGCGCGACACGCGCTTCGATCCACCGTACGCCACGCTGCAGGTCACCAAGCTCGAAGGTGGCACCGCATCGAACATCATTCCGATCAATGCCGTCTTCGGCTTTGAAATCCGCGCGCTGCCGGGCCTCGATCCCGACGTGATCGAACGCGAGCTGCGCGCCTTCGCCGAAAACGTATGTCTGCCGGAGATGCGCGCCACCGCGCCTGAAGCCGATATCGTCATCACGAGAACCAACATGGTTCCGCCGTTCGGCGCGGATCCCGCGTCTGACGTCGTCGCGCTTGCGCTTAAGCTGTCGGGCCAGAACGAAACCTACACCGTCTCGTATGCGACCGAAGCTGGCTTGTTCCAGGACGCTGGAGCCCCCGCCGTTGTCTGCGGACCGGGCGACATCGCCCAGGCCCACACGGCCGACGAATGGATTGCCGAAAGCGAAATCGCCAAGTGCATGACGTTCCTCCGCCGCCTTGGCGAATGGGCTGAAACCGCCTGAACTGTGCATTAGCGGTGCATGGACCGCCGTGTTCTGCCTCTTTCTGTGGCAAGTGCGTGACAGCGCCGGTACATATGCTCGCAGACTCACCACTTTTTCGGCACCCGCCGCGCAATCGACAGAGTGTTGAGGTTACGAATGGGCCGCCCAACGCCCGTCAGAGGTAGAGCGAGAGATCATCTATGCCCAAGCGCCTGAAATCGACACTCGGACCTGTCTCGGCCCTCTGCGCCGGGCTTGCGCTTGCAGCATGTTCAACGGCCTCCGCACCGACGATTGGCTCGATCAACCCCTTCGGCGGCAACTCGCTTTCGGAAGTTGACCGCGCATTTCTACAGGCCGCCGGAAGCTGGGACACCAATCGCGACAACGTCGTGACGTGCAACGAGTGGAAGTCCTATCAGGAAGACCTCTTCAACGGCGCCGATGCCAATCACGATGACTCGCTCGATGCCAACGAATGGCCGAACCTCGTCAAAGTCGATCGCCTCTTCGAAACGGCGAACCTCGCGTACTACGATCAAAACAAAGACGGCAAAGTCTCGCGCGCCGAATTCGTGGAAAAGCCCAACCCGGCATTCACGCTGATCGACAAGTCGGGAGCCTGCAAGCTCGACGGCTCGCAGATCGCCAGCGCCCGCTCCAAAACCGAGTACGACGTTTCAGGCTCGAAACCTGCGAGCGGCGATCCACGCGAAGCAAGCGGTCAGGCTGGCAAGGTCGCGAACGGCGGCATGCGCTAAGCACACAAAGCGGGCGCCATCCATTATTCGGATTGGTTCCCCTGCGCCTTTAGGTCTTCAAGCGCGAACGCATACTTTGCCGTGCAAAATTCGCACGTCACGACAATCTGTCCGTTGTCGTCGCGCATGTCTGAGAGTTCACCCGCGCCAAAGGCAAGCAGCACATTCTCGACCTTATCGCGACTGCACCGGCAAAACGCCGTCAACGGGATGACGCGCTCAACACGAACGGCTTCCTCGTGAAACAGCCGCAGCAACAGCCGATCCGACGTCAAATCCGGATCGAGCAGTTCGTGGTCTTCGACCGTCGCGGCGAGCATCTCAACCCGCCGCCAGTCTTCACCAGCGGCGCTATCCGCATCGCTGTCGTTCGCAGCCAGGCTTTGCATCATCAAGCCGCCCGCACGCATATGCCAACCGGAAGGTTCCGGCGTCGCGCCGGAGCCTGCTTTCGTCGCCCCGAAGAATTGCTTGCCAACCGCGAGCCGAACGAACGTCGGCATCACCTCGCGCTGCTGAAAATATGCAGCCACCGTCTCAGCTAATGCGGTTCTCTCGAACGCCAACACACCCTGATAGCGTTCCGATCCAGGACCCGCATCGAGCGTAATCGCAAGATGTCCATCCCCGAGAATGCCGTTGTCCTTTGGACCGGGATCGATGACCCCGCCGCTCTTGCCTGATTGACCGAGCGCCTCCGCATCGTAGCGCGCGTATCCGCGCAACCGGCCCGCCGCCGCATAATCAGCGACCAGAATCGATACCGGACCATCCGATCGCGTTTGCAGATTGAGATTGCCGCCGTCGGGCAGCGCCGAACCGCACAAAGCCGCGAGAGCCAGCGCTTCCGAAAGAGCGCGTCCCGCCACCTCCGGCATAGCGTGCGGAGACACGACCGCATCAAGCGTTTTTCCGAGCCGCACGATGCGCCCGCGAACGTTCGACTTCACCGTACGAAAGACGATGACGCAGTCGTCCGCCTTGAGATCTGTCAGCGAAGTAGGGTCAGCCGCCATGCGCTGCGGACCTCGTTGTCACGCGCCGAGACACCAGGCGATGATCGCTTTTTGCGCGTGCAGCCTATTTTCCGCTTCGTCGAACACAACCGACTGCGGCCCCTCGAGAACCTCTTCGCTCACCTCATGGCCGCGATAGGCAGGCAGGCAATGCATGAAGATCGCGTTCTTCGCGGCCTTCTTCATCAGGTCCGCATCGACGGCATACGGCGCTAGCATCTTCTTGCGAGCGTCCGCTCCCGATTGCCCCATCGAAACCCACGTATCGGTGACGACGCAATCCGCGCCTTTAACCGCCGCAACGGGATCGGTGCTGAGTTCGATGTTGCCTTTCTCGCGCTTGACCCAATCCAGAGCTTCCTTTTCCGGGTAAAGCTCTTTCGGGCACGCGAGCCGCAGTTTGAAACCAAAGCGAACAGCCGCATGCATCCATGACACGGCGACATTGTTGCCATCGCCAACCCAGGCGACCGTGCGTCCCTCGATCGGTCCGAGGTGTTCCTCGAATGTCTGGATGTCAGCCATGATCTGGCACGGATGACTTTTCTCCGTCAGACCATTGATGACGGGGATCGTCGCATTCTGCGCGAGATCGAGAAGCGTCGCGTGCTTGTTGGCGCGGATCATGATGCCGTCGGCGTAACGCGAAAGAACGCGCGCCGTATCGGCAACGGACTCGCCCCGCCCAAGCTGCAGATCGGTGTGATTGAGCGTCAGCGCGCCGCCACCAAGCTGGCGCATCGCAATGTCGAACGATACGCGCGTCCGCGTCGAAGGCTTCTCGAAGATCAGCACCAGCACCGCATCCTCGACGCCGGCTGGACGCAGCTTGGCCGGAACCCGCTTGCCCGCGCGCTTCATCGCATGTGCATTGTCGATGATCTTGCGCAACGTCGCAGAGTCGAGGTCGGCAATATCGAGGAAATGCCGGGGAGACTGCTGAGACTTGTTCTTCAGTATGGGAGACTTCTCCAGCATCAGCTGCCCTCACCCGAAACGTGCGCCAACGCACGCGATAGTAGTTGGATGCCTTCCGAAATTTCCGTGTCGGACGCGATCAGCGGCGGCAGAACCCGCACACTGTTGTCGCCCGCACCAACGAGCAGAAGGCCCTGCGCCGCGGCGGCTCCCACCACTTGCGCTGGCGCAACATGGCTTTTGAGTTTGAAGCCCATGAGCAGACCTTCGCCGCGCACGTCCTCAATCAAATCTGAATGGCTGTCCTTGAGACCGACAAGGCCTTGCTTCAATCGCAGTGCCTTCAGCCGAACGGCCTCGAGAAACTCTGGTTCCGACACGATATCGATGACCGTCGAAGCGACAGCCATCGCAAGCGGATTGCCACCGAACGTCGAACCGTGCGTGCCCGGCGTCATACCCTTGGCCGCTTCCGCCGTCGCCAGCACGGCGCCGACCGGAAACCCGCCGCCGAAACCTTTGGCAATGGCCATGACGTCCGGAACGACGTCCGCCCATTCGTGTGCGAAAAGTTTGCCGGTCCGCCCGACGCCGGTCTGAACTTCATCGAGGACCAGCAGCAGGCCATGGGCGTCGCATAGCGCACGGATCGCCGCGATGCGCTCAGGCGGAAATGCCCTGACGCCGCCCTCGCCCTGGATCGGCTCCAGCATGATGGCCGCCGTCTCGGGTCCGATCATCGCTTCAAGCGCTTCATGATCGTCAGGTTCGACATGATCGAAGCCTGCAGCCTCAGGCGCAAAGCCTTCGAGGTATTTGGGATTTCCGGCCGCCGCGAGCGTTGCCAGCGTCCGCCCGTGGAACGCGCCCCGGAACGTGATGATCCGCGTCCGCTCAGGCTGACCGGATACATAATGATAGCGGCGCGCCACTTTGATCGCGCCTTCGCAGGCCTCTGCGCCGGAATTACAAAAGAAGACGGTATCGGCAAACGTCAGGCGGATGAGCTTTTCCGCAACCGACTCCTGCCCCTCGACCCTGTAGAGGTTGGAGGTATGCCACAGCTTCTCAGCCTGTGCTTTGAGGGCCGCCACGAGTTGCGGATGCGCATGACCGAGCGCATTGACGGCAACTCCAGACCCGAAATCGAGATAACGCTGCCCGTCCTCGGCGATGAGCCAGCACCCCTCGCCGCGCTCGAACACAATGTTCTGACGCCCGTAAGTGCCCATGACGGCAGCCGAAGGCCCGCCGGTCGGTGAAGGAGCCGGTGAAGAAAAGCCGGGTGTTTTCCCCAGCGCTGCGGGGGAATTAGCCATGTGCGTGGATAACCCTAGGCGCAAAATCAAAAAGCCGCCCGGATTCGGCGGCTCGAACACAACCAGTGATAAGCTGTGACCTTTCGGCTGTCAACGAAAGCCACGCTTCCCGCAGGAGTTGGGGTAAAGAGCGCCCCGGCCACAGTCCTGTGGTTGCATTTTAGCACTCCGAACAGGGAAGTCGGACATATCCCCCGTGGCGAATCGTTCTGTGGCCTCGTCGCAACTCATACCCTGTCAATCCCCCCTTCTTTCATCTCCGGCTTGTAGACGGGATTCAGCATGTTGTAACTTGCTCTTGCTGGGCCACGAGATGTGGCGGCGTTTAAAAGCGCCACTCTTCGTTTGTGTATCGGTCCCAGCCGCGCTCTTGGTCAGACGCTTGTTAGCTCTGACCGCTTTCTAGTGCGTCCGTAATGCGTCTCCTTAAGTTTTTGCGTTTGTAGCCGGTCGGGACCGTCGTCCCATGTCGCGTGCTGTCTTGTTGGACTGCGCGTGCGTGGACGTCTCCGCGATCGTCGTTTTTCTGCGGGCACCGGGGGGTGTTCCGCCGCCGCTGCGGCTTGATGAGGGAGTACGACGCATGTCTTGGACGGACGAGCGCGTTGATCTATTGAAAAGACTCTGGTCCGAGGGCCTGAGCGCCAGCCAAATCGCGGGCCGTCTCGGCAACGTGACGCGCAATGCCGTCATCGGCAAGGTGCACCGGCTTGGGCTTTCCGGCCGCGCCACAACATCGCGCATGAAGACACACCGCCCGCGCACACGCATGGCAAATACCAAGCGCCCGGTGAAGACACGTTTCCAACAGGCGGGCAATCCAGCCGTTCGCGCGCTCTATATGGATCCCGAGGCTTACGTTCCGCCTGCCGAAGAGATCGAAATTCCGCTCGCCGAGCGCAAATCCATCCAAACTCTGGAAGAATGCAGCTGCCGCTGGCCGATCGGCGATCCGCAGCTTGGCGACTTCCATTTTTGTGGCAAGACCAAAGTGCCGCTGCTGCCGTATTGCGAGGTGCATGCGCGCCGGGCATTCCAGCCGGTGGCTCCGCGCCGCCGCGAGCGCACGGAAGTCGAAACTCCGGCTCTCGCCGCTCCAGCCTTGGCAGTTGCAGGCACCAAACAACGAGCTTGAACCGAGGGAATTCGGTTCCACCACGGGCATGTCGGGGGGCAAGCCCGTGGTCTATAGAAAGCCGGCGATCCGCGGGGGCGATCGCCGGCTTTTTTCTTTTGTTTGCCAGGAACGAAGGTCGTTTGTCTGAAGGGGCAGCTTCCTCACAGCGCTGTGCTACGCTTCAGTCTCGACGCATCCCGGCCGGAGGTCTCTGATGGCGAAAGAAAAGCAGAAATCGAAAGCCAAATCGGAAACGCCAAAAGGCGGCGCGAAGCCTGATGAAGCCGCGACCACTTCCCCTTCAGCCGGAAACGAGGCGGCCAACGCCGTCGCAGCACGCGAAAACGAAGCGGCCGCAATGTCGTCGGTCAGCTTGCCCGGCATCTCCGGCACGATTTCGCTCGATGCACCGAAACTTCCAAAAGCCATCGCAGACGCAGCAATGCGTTCGGGTGGCTACCCGTATGACAAACGCCTGCAGCGTGAAGCCTACGAAGAGCAGCTCCTCGCGCTACAGATCGAACTCATCAAACTTCAGAAGCACAACCTGAACACCGGCGGACGCATCCTCGCCCTTTACGAGGGTCGAGACGGCTCAGGCAAAGGATCCTGCATCAAGGCGTTCGCGGCACACATGAATCCGCGCAACACGTACGTCGTCGCCCTCACCAAACCGAGCGAAAGCGAACGCGGACAGCTCTACTTCCAGCGTTACGCCGTCGAGCTTCCCTCTGCGGGCGAAATCGTGCTCTTCGATCGCTCCTGGTACAATCGCGCGGGCGTCGAACGCGTCATGGGTTTCTGCACCCCAGCGCAAGTCGCAAAATTTCTGCAAGAGGCGCCCGCCTTCGAGGGCCTTCTTGTCCGCGACGGCATACGCCTTTTCAAATTCTACCTGACGATCGGCCGCGAAATGCAGCTTCAGCGATTTCACGAACGCCGCCAGGATCCGCTGAAGCAATGGAAATTGTCTACCGTCGATCTCGCCGCGCTGTCGAAATACGACGACTACACGGCCGCAGAAGTCGAGATGTTTCGCTTTACAGATTCAACGATTGCGCCTTGGACCGTCGTCCGCGCGAACGACCAACGTCGCGCCCGCCTCGAAACGATCCGTCATATCCTGCTCGCTATTGACTACGAGGGCCGCGACTTGAAAGCCATTGGCAACGCGGACCCTGAAATCATCGGTCCCCCAAACCGCCTGCTGCCGAACGGCCTCGACGGATAATCGCTACAGTCGTTATCTAACCAGAAGGATCGGCGCTCGCGTTGAGGCAGAAGCTCGCGCGAGTTCGCGGCCGTCCGCCAGCGCCGAGCCGCCAAACCGCGCAACGACAAAACTCGGCTTCAGGCGCGCAATCGCCTCTGTCAGAGCACCGGGAATACCGAATGTCGGCCCGGCCGTTTCGAACACAACACGATCGGAAGCCACGGCCATCAAGCGAGCTTGCGCTTCGATTTCTGCATAATCGACCGACGTTTCCGCGCCGATGAGGACGTGAATGACACCTGCAGCGCCGCTCAATCGTTCTGCAGCTCGCAACATCGACGGCAACCGATCGACATCTTCAAAAATGACGACAACGTGCGGAATATCATCCGCAGGCTTGTCACCGCAGAGAAGGAAACCGGTCGCGCCGCTCACGTTTGCAAGCAGCGAACCGATGACCGAATGTCCGCCCAAAGCCGGCATCCGCGCCAGCGCCACGATGTTCCACGGCCCAATCACGGCGCACATCTCCGAGATGCGGTCGATGGCATCTCCATGCGCGTTGCGATGACGAATGTTGACGCGATGAATAGCGCCAACGCTCTCCGTAAGACGTCGGCAACGCTCGGCGAGAAGCTGAAACCGCCGCGAAATGACGACAGCTTCTTCGCTTGATCCCGCAATGCTTCGCACGCGCCGAACCGGCACGCCGCCCCGATCGTCAGGCTCTTGGTCTACGATGATCGTCTCGATATCCGCATCAAACGCCGCGGCCAGACGCACGGGCGCGTCCAGCAGCGTTGGCGAACACTTCGATTCCGGATCGAGCCACAGCACGACGCGGCCGCTGTCTTCATATGCGGCGGCGACGTGAGCGATCATGACGAAGCGCCATCCGCGCGCTGTGCCAACGCTTCATTGACGTCGGATGCTCTGATCTCAGCGGCGCCCGTAACGTCGCCAATCTCCGCAGCTTCATGCAACAGGTTCACGAGTGGAATACCTGCAAGCGATACGCGCCCGCCACCACGCCGCACAGCATCCTTGTAGAGGATCGGAGCAACGTCTTGCGCAATGGGCTTCAACGACTGCGCTTCCGCAAGCCGAGCCACGCCTTGTGCAAATTCGCGCTCACTCATATCGGCAACGGCAGCCGTCGTCGCGAGCGTTGCAATATGCGGAAAATACCGCCGCATGCCGGGCTCTAACGCTTCAAGCTTCGCCAGCGATTGATCGTCTGCGATGAGAATGACAGTTGCAGCAAGCGGTACAGGGTCAACGCTCATCGCAATACCCGGCGCACTTACTGGCACAATTTCCTTCGCCGCAAGCGCAGAGCTGAGTGCCGCCCACGCTGCAGGCTCCGCCACCAAGCGCCATGCTTCGATGATGAGAAAACCTGATCCCGCGCGCATCAAATATCCGGGAACATGCGTCGGACGACCGCGCGCATCGCGTCCGATCTCTCCGAGCAGTGAAGCTGCAGAAATGCGCCGCGCCGTCATGACCGGGCGAGCAGCTTCCCGTTTGTCTGCACCGCAATCCAACAGCGTTGCTGGCAGAAATGCCCCAGACCCACCGATCGCCGCCGACGTCGCCGCAACGAACGTTTCTTCAACCGCCTCGATCGCCGCCGCCGCCGAAGGCACATCTGCGCAAAGTCGCTTCAACGGCTGCAGGCTCGGACGGATCGCACGCAGCGCCGTCTGCCGCATCAACATTTCGAATTTCTCGCCCGCCTCGAATTCAACATCGGGCAGCGTCGAGACGATCGACTGCAATTCTCCTTCAAGCGTCGTAATTTTCGCTTCGACGTTGCGCTTCAACGCCTCAGGCAGAGCGCGAAAAACATCCGAGCGCACGACGCGGCCTTCATGCATCGGCGCGAGCACGTACCCATCAAGCGACTTCACGACCGCGATATTCTGAGACTCAGCCCGCTGGCGAACCTGATCGACAGCCTTCTCCGAAAGATAACGCGTCTCTTCATCGAGAAGGTCGAGGCTGATGCGATGCTCATCGCTCTTGATCTGACGTTCGAACGCAGCACTCGCCTTATCAAGCGCGACGTGAATCTCATGCGCGACCCGTCCGCCTTCGCCCGATGGCACAGAGAACGCCCGCGCGCGGCTAGGCGCCTGGCGATCGACCACATAAATCCAATCGGCTGCGGGCTCACGAATGACTTCGGCCGCAAGCGTCTCCGCCAGCGCCAGCCGCCCCGTGCCCGCTTCACCCATGATGACAAGGTGACCACCACGGCTCGAGGCCAACGCCGAACGAATTTTCGCAACGGCGCGCCGCTGTCCGAAATGATGCGGCTCCGTCACCGGATCGACGGCAACGAGACCCTGCGGCACGCTCGGCGGTTTCACCGGTTTGAGATCTTGCCCACCAACAGCGTCGGCATCTGTCGGCGCACCGACACCCGCAAGGCGATCAGCAAGACGATTGGTGACAAGCGTTACGACGTTTGTTTCCGCGGCCGGAACCGCGCTTTGCGCTTGCGTGAGAGCTGGCGGCTTTGCATCAGCCGTGACTTCAGCGCGCTCTTCCTCGACGATAACCGGCGTCTCGGCTTTTTTCTCCGATCTGTTGCGCCAGAATACCATGCAACCTTCCCCCCGGAGTGGTACGTGATCGAGCCTTCGATGGCTCTATTTGCGATGCGTTGCCCCGCCGCTCGCTTGCACCTAACAGTCGCATGTCCATAATGGCGGGACCATGACCGACACCCCATCCTCCCTAACGAATAGTTTCGCTTTGGATCGGGCTAAAGCAATCCGCGACGATGCGCGCGCTCGCGCCATCCTGCGTGGAACGCAGCGTTTGCTGCGCTCTTTGAACTTCGAAAGCTTGAGCGAAGTCGTTCTGGCGAGCGGACGACGCGCCGACATTCTGGCCATCGGCCATAACGGCGAGATCTGGATCATAGAAATCAAGTCGAGCATTGCCGACCTGCGCGCCGACAGGAAATGGCCGGAATACCGCGACTACTGCGATGCGCTGTTGTTCGCCGTCGCGCCTGAATTCCCGGCTGGCGAGCTGCCGGAAGAAACCGGATTGATCCTGGCCGACGCTTATGGCGGCGAGTTGGTTCGCAATGCCCCGCGTCATCCCTTAGTAGCACCGCGACGAAAGGCGGTGACACTCGCGTTCGCGCGCTGCGCCGCTGGACGTCTGTTGACGCACATCGACCCAACACCGGGATCCATTACGGACTGAACGGGGATTACTTTTAGACGTTCACTTCGGAGCGCGCTTGGCGAGAATACGCTGCAGCGTGCGCCGATGCATATTGAGCCGCCGCGCCGTCTCGGAGACGTTACGGTTGCAAAGCTCATAAACGCGCTGAATGTGTTCCCAGCGAACACGATCGGCCGACATCGGATTCTCAGGCGGCGGTGCCTTGGAATCTGACGGCGCCAACAGTGCGTCGGTCACGTCGTCGGCATCTGCGGGCTTCGCGAGATAATCGACCGCGCCAAGCTTCACAGCCGTAACCGCGGTCGCGATGTTGCCATATCCGGTCAGCACAATAGCGCGAGAGTCCGGACGGACCCGGGCAAGTTCGGCGATCACGTCGAGACCCGATCCGTCTTCAAGACGCATATCGACCACGGCGAACGCTGGCGCTTTCTCGCGAATGAGATCAACGCCCTCGGCCACCGAATGGCCAAAGCGAACCTCAAATCCGCGCAGCTCCATGGCGCGCGCGAGGCGCTGCAGGAACGCCCGGTCGTCATCGACGATCACCAGCGAACGATCAGCTGGCAATTCATCCTGCTTAAATGACAGGTCTTCGGTAACCAAGGAGTCCTCCCGTTTGCGGCACACCCGCTAAGAATTCTTCGCGCGCATAATCCAACGCCGACCGTCGCGCCGCAACCCCAAATGGTAGGAATTTCAGGCTGACAAGGTTACCAGACCGTCGCTGGGCTGCCCTTTTAGACAGGAAACGCCTTCCGGCCACGCCGTCCGGGCCAGTTGAAGGCCGACGGATGCAATTCGAACGCCTCCCTGGCCCACGTCACCTGCACGATAGCCCCCCGCCGGGGCGGGGCCTGGTTATTGAATGTGACAACCGCGCCGGACCGTTCGAGGAGCGTTTTGGCGATAAAGAGCCCAAGCCCAAGCCCGCTATGGGACTTCTCTTTCTTCTCGTCGTACCGCCGCGACGTGATGTAGGGCTCACCGATGCTGTCCATCATCTCCGGCGCAAACCCCAGCCCGTCGTCTGCGACGCTGAAAACGACATGGGTAGCATTCCAGCGCGCGGTAAGTTCGACCTCTGAGGCCGCAAAGCTCACCGCGTTCTCGATCAGGTTGCCGAGACCATAGATAACGCCCGGCCGCCGGTGGCCCACAGGATCTTCGCGCGCTTCATCGCTCTCCAGCCCGGGAAACGCGGCCGTCGAGATCATGATCCTCTTGCCACGATCGCGGTAAGCCGCCGCGGCTTCCTCAAACAGCTCGAACGGGCTGACCGTGGCGTGCATCGGGTCCTGCTCGTCCGGCTTCTTCGTCAGCTTTTGTAGAATTTCGCGGCAGCGTTTCGCCTGCCCGTGCAGAAGCTGCAAGTCTTCGATGTACCGGCTGTCGGGACCGAGTTCGTGCTCGAGTTCCTTGGCGACGAGAACGATCGTCGAAAGCGGCGTTCCGAGTTCATGCGCAGCTGCCGCAGCAAGACCGTCCAATGCGTGCAAACGCTGCTCGCTCGCCAGCACCATGTCGGTCGCCGCGAGCGCCGCCGACATCTGACGCGCTTCCTTGTTGAGTCGCCACGTGTAGAACGCCATAAACACCATCGACGCAACCAGCGCCAAGAGTGCTCCAATCTTATAGTCGCGCGGAAGCTCGAACCGCAGGCCCTCGTACCACGGGAGCGGCGCATGCTGACTGATGAGAACCATGCCAGCCGCAACAACCAGCGCACCAAGCATGATCGTATAACGCGACGGCAAAGTCGCAGCCGAAACGGTTACCGGCGCAACAAGGAGCACTGAGAACGGATTTTGTATGCCCCCCGTGAAGTACAATAGTCCCGCAAGCTGCAACACGTCGTAAGCAAGAAGACCGAACGCAGATGGCGTGCTGAGACGGTGCCGTGCAGGAAACCGGATCGACAGGTAGACATTAAGCCACGCCGACATCGCGATCAGGATCAGGCAGCTTCCGATATTGAACGGAAAGCCGTAGAACAGGGCGATGACCGCCACTGCCGCGAGCTGGCCAAGCACCGCCATCCAACGCAACCGCACGCTCGTCACGAGGCGCAGTTGACTTTCTCGGTCATTGACGATGCCCTTCAACATCGGCTGACGGACGGGCGGGGTTTCAGGAGACGTGCTCATGGCACTGCGATCCAGGTTTTGACGTGCGAAGCAAGCGCACATAATCGTGACACTTGCACCGTATCGAGATTATTCGCGACGTGAAATGTTTGCACTTGTACTCAAAGCCTACTGGAGACTTCAAGCGAATGACCCGCACAAACTTAGGATTGGTGATCGCCGGGCTTCTGATCGGAGCAGGGCTCGGCGCAGTCGCATTTCTTTCAACCGGACAGCCGAACTACGGCCAAACGCAGGTTTCCGGCGTCGCCTCGGTTGGCGGGCCATTTAGCCTCGTAGACCAGACCGGCAAGCGCGTCACGGAGAAGGATTTCCTCGGTCGCGATATGCTGGTCTTCTTCGGCTACACGAATTGTCCGGATGTTTGTCCGGCTGGCCTGCAGGTCATGACTGCGGCACTCGAAAAACTCGGCAACCGCGCTGACAATGTCGTTCCGGTCTTCATCACACTCGATCCCGGACACGACACACCGGAAATGCTCGCAACATACATCGCGAGCTTCCATCCCCGTCTCGTCGGACTGACTGGTACTGAAAGCGAAATCTCCGCAGTAGCAAAAGCCTACCGCGTCTATTATCAGAAGGTTGCCGACGAAAAGCATCCGGAGCGGTACACAGTCGATCACTCGGCAATTTTCTACTTCATGGGCAAGGATGGAAAGCTGCGCACGCCCATCCCGCACACGACAGATGTTGCCGAACTCGCAGCTTCAATCGACAAGGCCATCGAATAACAAGACGAATCACCGCTGAGACCGTGTAGCCACATGTGCACACCGCGGCGGCGCTATTTGAGATTGATGCTGGAGCACAACCTCGAACCTTGTTAGGTCTTTTTCGTGTTGCAAAGGTTCTGCAAACGCAAGCAGAGGCCGTTGCATCGATGTCGATGCGCATCGGCTTTGGGGGCAAGCGCATGAAGATTATCAACGGACGGCGCTCGATTGAGCTCTCGTCTAAACCAAAATCCATGCAGCTCGATGACATTGGCGCGCAACTCGAAGTTCGCCGTCATCCAGGCGCACGGCGTTTGACGTTGCGTGTTAGCAGAACGCGTCGTGCTGTTATCGTAACGCTGCCGCTTCAATGCGATCTCGACGAAGCTGGAACCTTCCTGCATCGCCATATCGATTGGGTGCGCGCGCGCCTTGATAGCCTGCCGAACCAAGTGCCGTTCGAAAATGGCGCCGCGATTCCTCTGCGCGGTGAACCGCACACGATCTCTTTTTCTGGCGGAATACGCGCGAGAGATGCTGGCATTGCGATACGCAACACCCGCAGCACTCTTCCCGCAATCGTTGTTGCCGGTCCGACGGATTTGGCCCCGAGCCGCCTCACACGCTGGCTTTGGAAAGAAGCGCAGAGCGATCTCGAAGCGAGTGTCGCGCATCACGCCAATTTGCTTTCGCTTGAGGCCAAACGCGTTGTCGTGCGCGATCAGACGAGCCGGTGGGGCTCATGTTCAACGACCGGCGCGCTTTCTTTTTCCTGGCGCTTAGTTCTGGCACCGGGCTTCGTTCTCGACTACGTCGCCGCGCATGAAGTCGCTCATCTCGCCGAGATGAACCACGGTCCGCGCTTCTGGAAACTCGTCAATAAGATCTGCCCCGAGTTCGAGACCGCTAAGCAATGGCTGCAGGTTCTCGGCCCCGATTTGCACCGCTACGGCCCGTCGCACGCGCGCGCCCGTTAGACGGATCATTCACCACCAGTTAGCAAACAATCCGCCGTTCGGCCGCCGCGAGCCCTCATCGTCCGCGGCGACGTTCTCGGGCGTTTGCGAAGACGAACCTCCCGAGAGCACGCGCCGGATAAAGTCTTCACCGATATTGCTTGCCGGATGCGGCCGTTCTTGACGGCTTGCATCAGCCGTATCCCGCTCGCGCATCCTTGAACGCATCTGCGCTTCAGCCGACCAAGGCAAAATCTCTCTCGCTTGCACAACGCGCGGCGCGTGCGCAGGCGCCGCGTCACCCACCGGCATGATCCAAGATACATCTGGGAATGTTGCGTCGGCGCGGCTGTATGTTGTGCCCGGCAGCGGCGCGGGCCTCATCCCGTTATGAGCAACCCGCATGACGCGGTTCCAGATTTCCGCGGGCAGGCTGCCACCCGTCGCGCGGTTCATCGACTTCCCGTTGTCATTGCCAACCCAGACGCCAGCCGTCAGCTTGCTCGTGAATCCGACAAACCAAGCATCGCGAAAATCTTGCGTCGTTCCCGTCTTGCCCGCCGCGGGATGATCGGGAAGCGCGGCACGCCGCCCCGTGCCGTAAACGACTGCCGCATTCAGCATATCGTTCAACGCACCGATCTCGGTCTCTCCCACAACACGATCCGTCCGCGCTGGCGGACTGACATAGATCACGCGGCCGGAACTCAGTCGCACACGCGAAACGACATGCGGATCGATCGCTTCGCCGCCGTTGGAGAACACTGTGTAAGCGCCCGTCATCTCGAGCAAACTGACTTCGGACGTTCCGAGCGGTAGCGACGGCCCCTCGTGCAACTCCGACCGGATGCCAAGCCGCCGCGCCATCTCGATCGTTTTGCCCTGCCCTACATCCTGATTGAGACGCACCGCGACCGTGTTGATCGATTGCGCAAGCGCCTGCCGCAACGTGATCGCACCGGCGTATTGCTGATTATCGTTCTTGGGAGACCATCCGCCAATCGTCACCGGCCGGTCGACGACCGGACTGTCGGGCGTCATGCCTGCCTCGATAGCCGCGAGATAAACCACCGGCTTGAACGCCGAACCCGGCTGCCGCCGCGCCTTCACGGCCCTGTCAAACTGACTGTCGCCATAGTCGCGACCGCCCACCAGCGCGCGAATTCCGCCCTCGCCATCAAGCACCACCAGCGCCGCTTGGCTGGCACCGAAAGTCTCACCTTTGCGCGCCAAAACGTCTTTGACGATTTCCTGCGCCTTCTGCTGCAACGTCTTATCGAGCGTCGTCTCGACGATCAGATCGCCATTCTCAACGCTTGCGAGCGGCGGCAGCTGCTCAAGAATGTAATCGATGACGTAGCCCGCATCCGCCGCCGTCTTGGTGATTTGCGGATCTCTGAACGTAATCGGCTCGCTAAGCGCCCGCTGCTCCTGGTCTTCGGAAATGAAACCGGCATCCCGCATTTTCGAGAGAACCACGCGACCACGCGCGCGCGCTGCACCCGGATTGTTCGCAGGCGAATACTTCGTCGGTGCCTTGAGCAGGCCAGCAATGATTGCCGCTTCACCAAGCGTCAGATCGCCCACGGGCTTGCCGAAGTACCGCTGGCTCGCCGCCCCGACACCATAGGCACCACCGCCGAGATACACCTGGTTCAGATAGAGTTCGAGAATATCGGATTTCGACAGCCGGACTTCGAGCCAAAGCGCCAGACCGAGTTCCGCCAGCTTGCGCGTCAGCGTCCGCTCTTGCGTCAGGAAAAGGTTCTTCGCGAGCTGCTGCGTCAGCGTCGAACCACCCTGCGCAAACCGCCCGGCACGAAGGTTCGCAAACACCGCCCGAAAAAATCCAGCCGGATCGACCCCGTAATGATCGAAGAAGCGGCGGTCCTCCGTGGCAACCACCGCAGCGGGAACAATCTTCGGAATGTTTTCGAGCTGCAGATAGTCATGCGCGGTGCCGCGCTCGGCTAAAATCGAACCGTCCCGCGCCAATATTCGAACGAGCGGCGACCGCTCATGATTTCGCACCGCGAGAGGATCGGGAAATACGACCGTGTAATAGACCAACATTCCGGCGAACGTCAGGATCACGCCGCCGCCCGCAAGCACACCCGCACCCAGCGCGACGCGATACTTGGCGTTTAGATTGCGAAAGCGCCACCGGCGACCGCCGCGCTTTCGCGGCGAACCACTCGGTTGAGCAGGTCGATCAGCCTGAAATGCACGATCCGCAACAGACTGAAACGAGCCGGGAAGCGTCGGCGACGGCTGCGCGCGCCGCTGCGGACGCCCGAACCCGAGCGCGCGCCCCAAAATCAGGAACGGCAATCGAACAATCAGCCGGATCGTCAAAAATAAGAGGCGTAGCACCCTCACACCCAAAGCCGGCAAAGTCCGCACACTGCAGATTTGATGTCTGCGGCATCGAACCGACGCGTAAGTCTAACCGGCGCTTGGCTAAAGGCGCGTTAAAGCCCGTTCCTCAGGCTCTCCGCCAAATGCGACGCATACGTGCATCGCAGCGATCAAATTCGGCTTGAAACGCGAAAATGCCCAATGGCGCCAATGAAACGGGGCGTTCATAATCTCTTAGGAATTGAAAGAGGGCTTGATGACGCCAGCGAGCGAACTGGAAATCTACCGAGATGTACTCTTGGTGCTCGGCACAGCCGGTGTCGTTGTTCCAGTCCTGCATCGCTTCAATGTCAGCCCCGTTCTCTCGTTCCTTCTTTCCGGCGCCATTCTCAGCACCGGCGGCCTCGGAGCATTCGAAGGTCAGTGGCCACTCATCCATTGGCTGACCATAACGGACCCCGAACGCCTATCTAAATTTGCGGAGTGGGGTGTCGTTTTCCTGCTCTTCCTGATCGGACTCGAATTGTCATTCGAGCGCCTATCGACAATGCGACGACTGGTATTTGGCCTCGGCGGCCTGCAGGTCGTCGTCTCAGCGGCCGTAATCGCAATTATCGCCCTCGAACTCGGCCAACCGCCATCGACGGCAATCGTCATCGGCGCGGCTCTCTGCCTCTCGTCCACGGCAATCGTCATTGAGCTTCTGGCATCGAAAAAACGTCTCTCCACTGCGGTCGGGCGCACGAGCTTCTCGATACTGCTGTTCCAGGATCTCGCCGTCGTACCGATCCTGCTGCTCGTCGGCATTCTGGAGCCAGGAAGCAAAGGCTCCCTCCTTGCCGGCATCGCAACCGCATTGATCCAAGCCTTGGGCGCGCTCGCACTCATCGTGGTCGTTGGCCGATACCTGCTGCAGCCGCTATTCCGCCTTGTCGCGACGACCAAGAACGAAGACCTCTTCATCGCCGCAACGCTTTTTGTCGCCGTCGGCACCAGCTTCGTCACCGCCGCGGCCGGGCTGTCGATGGCGCTCGGCGCTTTCGTCGCCGGGCTCTTGCTTGCGGAAACGGAATATCGGCGCGCCGTCCAAACCACGATCGAACCCATCAAGACGCTGCTGCTTGGCGTTTTCTTCTTCTCGATCGGCTCAAGCCTCGACATCAAAGTGCTGGCAACATCGCCGCTGATCATCGCCTCGATCGCTCTTGGAACGATCGTGCTGCAAGCCGGGATCATCTACGGACTGGCCCGCATCTTCGGCGTCGCCCGACCCGCCTCGATCGAGACGGCAGCCTTGCTGTCACCCTGCGGCGAGTTCGCCTTCGTCATTCTCACGATGGCGCTTGCGTCGAAGCTGATCGACCACGAAACGACGACAACTCTTTTGACGTCGGTTGCGCTGACAATGGCGCTCATTCCCGGAATGGCAAAAATCGGCCGCTGGACCGCGCAGCGCAACACCGCGCCGGTCGAAGTCGATCCGGCATTGACGCTCATGCCGACCGGCGAAACCAATGCCAAAGCGCTTGTCGTCGGATATGGCCGCGTCGGCCAGCTCATCGGTTCGCTACTGACCGAGCACGGCGTCTCCTACATCGCGGTCGATCGTGATCCGAGACTCGTGGCCGCTGCCCGCCGCGACGGAAAGCCCGTCTACTACGGCGACGTACGCGAGATTGAGTTCCTGAAAAATTGCGGGCTCGACAACGCCAAGGCTGCAATTCTGACAATCCACACGCGGCACGAAATCGATGCCATCGTCGCGGCCCTGCGCGCGAGCTATCCGAAACTCATCATCGTTGCCCGCGCCAACGACGCAGCACACGCGAGCCATCTCTATGAAGTCGGCGTCACCGATGCCGTTCCAGAAACGATTGAGGCAAGCTTGCAGTTGTCCGAGGCTGCCCTCGTTGGCCTCGGTATTCCAACGGGTCTCGTCATCGCCTCGATCCACGAACGCCGAGACGGTTTCCGAACGGAACTACAAGGCGCCGCCCGCAGAGCCGGCACCGAAACGCGCGCGCTCCCAAAACGCTCACGCATCATCCCGCAATCTCCCGGTGACACTTGATGTGAGTTTCATCGAGAAACGCGTTGCGTCTCAAGTAGGAAAACTCTGCGTCTTACTAAGCGGCGCGCGAAAGAAAATCTTCAATTCTACCGCTGTTTTCGCGCCACCATCGGTCTACATCTTGAGGGGACATATCACTGGGAAAAACAAGACCACCGCCACCGGGAATTACTGCAGGCTCAAGTTGAGAAGGCGGCGAGAACTCCGGCAGCAACCCCTCCTCAAAGCTAATCAAGACGCCTTCCACGATTTCAATCGTATGCTTTAGTGCTTGCAGAAGTTCCCACCCTGTTGGGTCTAGCGCAAGACCGCAAACGCACGGAATTTTAGTCCCTATTGGCGGGGCAATTACCGCTGTAGTCGCTATTAAAAGCTTCCCATTCCAAACCTTTATTCGAGCAGGAAACGGATCAAAGATCGGAACTTCGTCCATATGCCCACACAGGGCCGTACACTGACTATATTGCGCCCCTGTCATAATCGGTATTATCGCGCGATGCTTATCTCTGTTCCAGAGCTCATGAAGATCGAAAAGCCCCGACCTGCTGCCCGAAAACGGCTCCCAGGCTTCAACCAGCTGCTGAAGCTCATTCGAAGCGGCGGCAACTCCGGACTTCGCCATTGCCGATGGCTTTCCCTGCAAGTCTCTCCACATCGGGAAGCAAATTGTGTGAGTTTTAGAAGCCGATGCTCCAAGCTCTTCGCACATCATAATATCGAGCGCAGAGCGCAAGTTATGAACCACGTCTCCGATTATGGGAGAAAGGTCCGGGGGAATAGGGTTCCTCACATTCGCCACAAGCCCGGCTAACTGGGCATCGGGTGGATGAATACCTTCGAACCGCTCAGTCCAAGTAAGCCGACTCCAAACCAGTTCGAGCGGTTCATCCGCTATATATTGTGCAACTCGCGCTTCCAGTTCCGCGTAGTGACGGGCCGCTCTTGCGAGTTTCAGATAAGAAGCTTCGTACTTCTCCGCCATAGCCGCCTCGTTTCGCACAGTCAGACGCTGGTCAAAACGCACGGATTTCAATCCGCTTAGCCTACTACTACCAATCCAAAAGCAATTTTGATAATGCCGCCCGCATCACACGTCGAGGTTCGAGACGTTCAGCGCGTTTTCCTGAATGAAGTCGCGGCGCGGTTCGACGAGTTCGCCCATCAGCTTCGAGAAAATCTCGTCAGCTTCCGAAAGATCGCCGACCTTCACCTGCAGCAGTGTACGGACATCCGGATCGAGCGTCGTTTCCCAAAGCTGCTCCGGATTCATTTCGCCGAGACCTTTGTAGCGCTGAAGATCGATGCCCTTGCGGCCCGTCTCATAGACAGCGTCGAGCAACGCACGCGGTCCCGAAATGTTGTCGACCTTATCCTTGCGCCGCAGCTTCGACGGCTTGTCGTAGACTTCGCTGAGATGCGCATGACGCTCGTTCAAGCGGCGCGCATCGAGCGAGGCCAGAAGCGCACGGTCTAGGAAATGCACTTCCGTGACGCCGCGAACTTCGCGCTTGAATACGAAGCCGTCGTTGCCGTAACGGCCTTCCCAGCCCTGCTCCATTTCTTCCGAAACGCCATCCAGCCGCTGCGCAATCGCCTCCGCGGCGGCATTCGCGCGCTCCGCCGACTGCAACAGCGCCGGATCGAAAATCCCACCAATCGCACCCTGTTCGACGACGTTCCGATTGTAACGCGAATGCAATCCGTTGATGCCGCCGCTGATCTGGCGCGCCTGCTCGACGATATCGCGAAGATCGCGCCCGCCACGCTCTGCGCCGCCGCCGGTCATCAACACCGCGTCCACAAGACCTTGATCGATCAGATAATCTTCGAGCGCACGCTGGTCTTTCAGATACTGATGCGATTTCCCGCGCGCCACTTTGTAAAGCGGCGGCTGCGCGATGTAGACGTGCCCCTTGTCCACGAGATCCGGCATCTGACGATAGAAGAACGTCAGCAGCAGCGTACGAATATGCGCGCCGTCGACGTCGGCGTCGGTCATGATAATGACCTTGTGATACCGAAGCTTCTCGAGCTTGAACTCATCGCGGCCGATGCCGGTGCCCAGCGCGCCGATGATATTCGTCACCTGCTCACTCGAAAGCATCTTGTCGGTGCGTGCACGCTCCACGTTCAAGATTTTACCTCGAATGGGAAGCACGGCCTGAAACTCGCGCTTGCGTCCCTGCTTCGCGGAGCCGCCTGCAGAGTCGCCTTCGACGATGAAGAGTTCGGTCTTCGACGCATCGCGATCTTGGCACTCGGCAAGCCCACCCGGCAGCCGCAGCCCATCCAGCGCACCCTTGCGCCGCGTCAGATCGCGAGCTTTACGCGCCGCCTCGCGAGCAAGCGCCGCTTCGACGATCTTGCCAACGATGACCTTGGCTTCCTTCGGATGTTCCTCGAACCACGCGCCAAGCTGATCGCCAACGGTCGATTCAACGATCGGCTTCACTTCAGACGAGACGAGCTTGTCTTTCGTCTGCGACGAGAATTTCGGATCGGGCACTTTCACGGAAAGAACGCACGTCAAACCTTCGCGCGCGTCATCGCCCGAAAGAGCCACCTTTTCTTTCTTCGCGATGCCGGACTCTTCCGCGTACTTGTTGACGATACGCGTCAACGCTCCGCGAAAACCAGCGAGATGCGTGCCGCCGTCACGCTGCGGAATGTTGTTCGTAAAGCAGAGCACCGTCTCGCGGTAACTGTCGTTCCACCAGAGGGCCGCCTCAACGGTGATGCCGTCTTTCTCGCCCCGGATCATGATCGGCTCGGGAATCGACGCCACGCGAGCCTTGTCGAGGTAGCGTACGAATGCGGCAGTGCCGCCGTCGTAGTTGAATTCCTCGCGCTTGACGTCGGCATGCCGCGCATCGGTCAAAATGATCCTTGCGCCCGAATTCAGAAACGCCAGCTCGCGCAAGCGATGTTCGAGCGTGGCAAAGTCAAACTCGATGACGTTGTGAAACGTCTCCGTGCTCGGCAGAAACGAAACTTCCGTGCCGCGTTCGCCGTTGGCATCGCCGACGACGCGCAAAGGCGCAACGGCATTGCCGTTGTTGAATTCGATGATGTGTTCTTTGCCATCACGCCAGACGCGGCACTTGAGCCAAGTCGACAGCGCGTTGACGACAGACACGCCGACGCCGTGCAGACCGCCCGAAACCTTGTACGAGTTCTGGTCGAATTTGCCGCCCGCGTGCAGCTCCGTGAACACGATCTCCGTAGCAGACCGCTTCGGCTCATGATCGTCGTCGCGTTTGATGCCCGTCGGAATACCGCGGCCATCGTCGCGCACCGTGCACGATCCGTCGGCGTTCAGCGTCACCTGGCACATCTGCGCGTGCCCGGCCAAAACCTCGTCGATGCCGTTGTCGACGACCTCGTAAATCATGTGGTGCAAACCCGACCCGTCGTCGGTATCGCCGATGTACATGCCCGGGCGTTTGCGAACCGCATCGAGGCCCTTGAGCATCTTGATGCTGTCTTCGCCGTAGTCATCTGCCTGCGGCGTTTTTTTCAGCGGCTGAGCTGTCATTTAGGGCTTTCTCGAAGACGGATTCTGAGGCCCTTTTTATACCACAGAACGCGCCCGCACACGCCATGAAATCGCTGCCCAAAGGCGCAAAAAAATTATGATTTTTCAGAGCTTTGCATGTGACCGTTTGTCCCCCGATGAAACGTCAGGTCCGGGAAGCGATTTTGCCCTCTTCCACGCGCCAAAATCCCGCCCTTCCGGCGAGCGCATCGAAGGCATTTTCGTCCGTTCCGGTCATCCACGCTTGTGCCCCAAGCCGCAGAATTTCGTCGAACAACGCCGCGCGTCTGGCGGCGTCCAGATGCGCCGTAATTTCATCGAGCAGCAGGATCGGCGCAGCACCTTCCTGTCTCTCCGTCAAAAGCTCCGCATGCGCCAGCACGAGGCCGAGCAGCAGCGCCTTCTGTTCCCCGGTTGAGGAATGCCGCGCAGCCACCGCCTTCGGCCCGTGCTCCACGATCAGATCCGATCGATGCGGACCATCAAGCGTGCGCCCAGCGCCCCGATCGCGGTCGCGCGTCTCGGACAAAACCCGCGCGTAGTCGTCTTCCGCCTCGATCGCGGAAACGCGTCTCAAACTGTCTTCAAGGCTGCCTTCGAGCCGGAATGCGGCCCACGGAAACGCCGAATTCGGATCGCGCTCCCGCCGCCGTTCGACGATCTCCACCATCGCCGCCACCGCTTCGAGACGCGCCGCCGCGACGGCAACGCCATTCTCCGCCATGACGCGCTCAAACCCGGCGAGCTGCGCGTTCTCTCGAACGCCATCCGCCAGCAGCCGATTGCGGCTAGTCATCGCTCGCTCGAAACGTCCAGCGATCGTCCGGTAGCCCGGATCGAAACATAGGATTAGCCGATCGAGGAAGCGCCGCCGCTCCGAAGCCGGACCAGTGAAGAGCCCATCCATCGCTGGCGTCACCCACACGATCTCAAGATAGTCGGCAAGCACACCGGAGCCCGATTGCGTCGTACCGTCGATGCGCACAATGCGCCCGCGCTCCGAGGTCCGCGAATTTCTTTCGGAGAAATCCCCATCCGCCTGCTGCGAGGTGGGCCGCCCTTGCAATCCGGTGCCGATGCTGGCCATGCCCGACAGCGTGTGCGCACGCGCCGAAATCGCAAAATTTCCGTCGCCTTGGGCACGCACCAAATCAACGAACGGAACGCGCCGCATCCCCTGACCCGGCGACAGCAGCGACAACGCTTCGAGAAGATTGGTCTTGCCTGACCCGTTTGATCCCGCAATCACCTGCGGCCGCGCGTCGGCCTCAACTGTCGCCGCCGCATAGCTACGAAAATTCGTCAGCCCCAACCGCTCGACCCAAAGGGAATTCGCGCCGTCACTACCCAAGCTCAATTCGTCCGAACCAGTTCTATCGCCCTCCCCATCGAGAGGAGGGCAACCCTTCAATGCAAATGATCAAACCCGCATCGGCATCAGAACGTAGATCGCACTGCCGTCGCCGCCGTCGCGCACCATGGTCGGCGAGCCGGGATCGGCCAGAAGAAACCGCGCATCTTCGCTTTCGAGCTGTTCGGAGATGTCGAGCAGATACCGCGCATTGAAACCGATTTCGAGCGGGCCTGCCGAATAGCCGACCGGGATCTCTTCGGTAGCGCTGCCGCCTTCCGGATTGTTCACTGTGAGGATCAGTTTGTCCTTGCCGACATTCAGCTTCACTGCGCGCCCGCGTTCGCTCGCAATCGTCGACACCCGGTCGACGGCGCTCTTGAACGAGGCGTTCGGCACCTTCATTTCTTTATCGTTGTTATGCGGAATAACGCGCCCATAGTCCGGAAACGTTCCGTCGATCAACTTCGACGTCAACACCACCGAGCCGATCTCGAACCGCACCTTCGTCTGCGAAACGCCAACCTTCACCTTCGCACTGGAGTCTTCGAGCAACCGCGTCACCTCGTGCACGGTCTTTCTCGGCACAATGACGCCCGGCATACCGTCAGCACCCTGCGGCAGCGGAAGCTCCACCTGCGCCAGACGATGCCCGTCCGTCGCCACCGCGCGCAGCGTCTTCTTACCCGTTGTCTCGGCCGGATGCAGATAGATGCCGTTGAGGTAGTAACGCGTTTCCTCAGTCGAAATCGCAAACCGTGTCTTATCGATCAACCGCTTGAGGTCGCCCGCCTCGATCGTGAACTCGTGTCCGATTTCACCAACTGCGAGATCCGGAAAATCGTCTGCCGCGAGCGTCTGCAAGCTGAACCGCGAATGCCCGGACGTCAGCATCAACCGATCCTTGTCGGCGTCACGCTTGATTTCGATCTGCGCGCCGTCGGGCAATTTCCGAACGATGTCGTGCAGCACATGCGCCGGAACCGTCAGCGTGCCGGGCGTCGTCACCTTCGCCGCAACGCTCTCGCTGACTTCGCGCTCAAGGTCCGTCGCCTTGAACATCAGCGTCTCGCCGGCCGCCTTGAGCATGACGTTCGAAAGAATAGGGATCGTCGTCCGTCGCTCGACCACGCTCGTCACATGGCTCAGCGCCTTCAAGAGTTCCCCACGTTCAATCTCGAGACGCATGTGTTTCCTCAGTTCTGATTTCGGAGAGCGCGCGGCAGGCGGCGACGCCAGTCTACGCGTCGCATGCCCTAAAGTTAGCCCACTGCCGGCCTGATGCTGATCCACGAACGGAATCGTCCGCCGAGCCAATCTGAGCCGAATAGGGCACACTTTTCAAGGAGAGATGTATCGCGAATACGGCATTTACGCCACTTCGCCGTTAGCAGCCCCAGATAAGGCAAGGCCGGTCTCCCGAGGGCTCAGGAGGCCGGCCAAGCATCGCATCAGGTCGCAGCTTGGGGAAGCCGCGATCAGTGGTTCAGGAGACGTTTCAGTTCCTCAAGCTCGTCGCCGAGGTGAGGATTCTTGGTGATTTCGCCTTCGATCTTGCGGATCGCGTGCAGAACCGTGGTGTGGTCACGTCCGCCGAAGCGCCGACCGATCTCCGGCAACGACCGCGCCGTCAGGTGCTTCGCGAGGTACATGCCGATCTGCCGCGGCCAGACGACCGAGCGATGGCGCCGCTGCGAGAGGAGATCACCCTTCGAGACACCGTAGTGGCGCGAGATGATGCGCAGAATGTCTTCGATCTTGATGCGCCGCGGTTCAAGGTTCTGAACCAAATCGCGGATCACCGTCTCTGCGATATCGAGCGTGATCGGCGTGCGCATGTACTGCCATGTCGCATAGAGCCGGGTGATCGCACCTTCGAGTTCGCGGCCGTTCTCCGTCAGGCGAAGGGCCAGGAGGTCGACGACATCCCGCGACAGCGTGAACGAAGGATCGACTGCGCGCTTCTCGCCGAGGCGACGCTCCAGAACCTTGAGACGCAGTTCATGGTCGAGCGGAACGAGTTCCGTCACGAGACCGCGCTGCAAGCGCGAGCGCATGCGCTCATTCAAACGTTCGATCTGGTTCGGCGCCCGAGCCGACGCGACGACAACCTGTTTGCCGCCATCAAGCAGCGCATTGATGATGTGATCGAACTCTTGCTCGGTACGTTCGCCCTGCAGGAATTCGAGATCGTCGATCAACAGCATGTGGATGCTACGAAACCGCTCCTTGAATGCCAACGGATCGGACGAACGCAGCGCCTCAACGAACTGATAGCGGAAGCGCTCAGCCGTCAGATACAGAACCTGCGCAGTCGGAGCGCGCCGCTTCACTTCCCAGGCGATCGCCTGCAAAAGATGGCTTTTTCCAAGGCCGACGGCCGAGTGGATATAGAGCGGATTGTATCCTGGAGCGTCAGTCAGCACGGTTTCCGCAACCTGCGTGGCGCCAGCATGGGCCATGCGGTTCGAGGCGCCGACAACGAAGCTGTCAAACGTGTAGCGCGGGTCGAGCGGAGAGCCTTCAAGGCCTCCAGCGGACGTACGCTGTGCCGGAAGAACGGGTGCGCGCAGAACCGAGGTCCGCGGCGGCTCAGCCGGTGTCAACGCCGGAGCGAGAGCCTTTCCAGCCTGCGCCTCTGCCGGGCGCACTTCGCCCGCGCGCTGCATGGTCTGACCGGGCTGACGCCAGATCACTTCGACGCGCTCGGCCGTTGCGAACTCGACGAGCGAACAGCGCAGAAGATGTTCGGAATAATGTTCTTGAATCCAGTTGCGGACGAACTTCACAGGCACCGAAACTTTAACGATGCGACCGTCGAAGCCCTCGAATTCCAGGCTCTTGAACCAGCTCGAATAAATTTCCTCACCGAGCTGCGCGCGAAGCATCGCGCGAACTTTCTGGCCGCGCCCATCGACGGCTCCGCTTGTCGTTACGGCGCTCGTGCCCGTGGTCTCGCCGCCGACGCCATGCGTCTCTGCCGTTTTTGCTGCCTGCATCGTTTGTACTCCCGCTGATTTACGCAGAACGTTCGCATGCGAACGTCCCCCCCCATGGCGCGCGCTGCTGTCAAAAGCCCTCTGACAGCAATGGCGCTTCGTGCTCCGTTCTCGCCTCGTGCTATCCTTGCACCCAGGCGAGACCGGCAAACTTCCAACCGGCTATCCGGCCTCTGTGATGCTCCTCGTCGTTTGGTCCTTCAAAACCCTCCGCCACATTGCGACACCGGCCGTAACCAGCCGACGCCAAGGCTTCCGCGGCCATCCGGCTGCGAGCGCCTGAGCGGCAAATGAAAAAAATTTCGTCGTCCGTGCTGACGCCCCGCGCCTTCAACGTGGCATCGAGACGGCCTGCGAAGTCGGCATCGACCCGGCTGTCCGGAAACGACTGCCATTCGGCCAGCAACACCTCACGCCCGAGAACGCTCAGATCTGGCACGCCCACGAACGCCCATTCGGCGCGCGTACGCACATCGACCAGAACCGCTTTCCGGTCGTCCTTGAGACGGTCCCATGTGTCGAGGACAGGAACGTCCTCGACACCGGATGTCGCAAAGTTTTCCACTGGCCCCTCTTACGCATGACTTCGAACCGAAAAGATCAAAGATCGGCACCTTCGAATAGAATTCGAAGATTCCAAGTCTTCGGAGTTCATTGCCGCAACAACGTCCGAAGATTAACCTCGATCTTTGCAGCTTTGACGATGTGCCCGTCATATCGACAACTAGCCGATTACCAGACACCACGCTCGTCGACTTACCCTAGCGAACGATTGCGCTACCCCGCTGCCATCCACTGGATAATTAACTAACCGGTAACCAATTTTTGGACAAGCGCATCTAAGTCGCAAAAAGCCGGTTCGGCGCTCCAGAAAGTTATCCACAGCCGCGCGGGATAGGCGTTATCCACTCACCGCTCCTGTGCATAACCCATATGACTCTGAAGCCATTTTTTACACTCGCGAAGCCGTTCCCTCCGACGTCTGACAGGTGTCACCCGAGCGTCATTTTATTCTTGCCTGCTTCCCCTTCGCGCAGGCCGCCGAGTCTCCCGCCGGCAATTATTCTCCCTCAAGAGACGCGATTCCATGGGCTTATTGCGCACAAAAAAAGAGCGGGCCCTTGCTGGGCCCGCCCTTTACTGTCGCGAATATGCAACAAACCTGAAATATGCCGCCGATGACCGAAATCGGTTTTAGGCAGACATGGCCTTGACACGCTTTGCGAGCCTAGAAACCTTCCGAGAAGCCGCCTTCTTATGAAGCAGGCCCTTCTGCGCGGTGCGAACCAGAATCGGCTCAGCAGCAGCGAGTGCAGCAGCAGCCTTGGTCTGGTCGCCAGCCTTGATTGCCTCTTCGACGCCGCGCACCTCAGACTTGACGCGCGTCCGACGAGCCTTGTTGACTGCCGAACGGCGGATCATTTGGCGCTCGGCCTTTTTTGCCGACGAGGTGTTAGCCATGAAAAACGAGTCCTTGCTACTGGTTCGAAAGCGCCGTCGCCGACCAGATGGGTCAGGGCGCGGCCGCCGGTTGAGATAAGATGGATCGGCCCGGACGAATGTCCGCCAGGCACGGTTTGCCGGGATATACCCGTAGCCCGCGCATCGGTCAACGAAACGACGCGCCTGGAATCGATTATTGAGACAATAGCGACCGGTCAGTGTGTCGCGGCCGCGTTTGCATTGCGCGGCTGGAACCCCCATTTGCTCGGCACTGGGGATGAGAAGGGGGCGAATTACGCATGCAATCCAATATGACGCCAATCATGGGATTGGCCGTTGCCGTCGCCGCAACCGTTTTTGCGGCTTCGTTCGGCCAGCCACCACTCCATGCGATCGTGACCGGCGTCGTGAGCCTGGGTCTGGCAGCGCTCGCCATTCTGGCCCACCGGCGCTTAACAGCCAACGGCGCCTCTGCGAGCGAGATCGCGGGTTCGGCCGCGCGCCATTTCGGCATCGTCTGGGCCTGGGGCGGCCTTTCGATCCTCCTCATTTATACAGCCGTCATCGATCGGCCCTGGCCGGAATGGTGGCAGTTCATTCTCGGGTTCGCCGTCGCCGCCGCGCTGAGCTTCGGTTACGCCGCGATGCTCGCCCGCGATCGCGCTGCCGGACGCGACGATGCTGTCCTCGTTAAAGCCGGACGCGGCCTGGTGCTTGTTCAGGTCATCGGTATGGCGGCCGGACTGATCAGCATGTTCATCGACGGCAAATTCCCGCGCGGGATCGAGCACGCCGACTGGGCCGGATGTAATCTCTTCTTCTTTGGTGCACTTGCGATAGCTCTCATCAGCATCGACGCTTTACGCGCGCCAGCGCCCGTGTGATGGAGGGGCGAATTCATCGTCTTAAGCAAGAGCACCCCATGCCACTGCGTCCGTCGCTTCCTTTGCTCCTGCTGGCACTCTTGTCCGCGCTGGCCGCTATGGTCATCGCAACCAGCGCAACCCGAAAAGCTGAAGCCGCGACTGCTGCCGCCATCTTTGCCGTCATTTTGATATCGGCCGCATTGCGCACGAACGCACCGATATGGCGTCGAGCTGCGTCCACTCTCGGCATAACGCAACGCGATGCGCTGATGCAGACGACGCAGATCACGATGATCGCGTATCTTTGGTGCGCGCTCGCGTTCTATGCGATCTATCTCGGCACCCCAATTCGCTGGCAACACGGTTGGGAATACGGCACAGCCATGCTCGCGGTGGCGGCAGGTTACGCGTTCTATCTCTGGCGCTTGTCAGATCCCGCGGACGCCGTATCGAAACCGCGCGCCATCGAACGCGCGGTACGTTTCGCGTCCGTTCAAGCGATTCTGATCGGCATCGGCTTGGTCTGGCTGATCTCTTCGGGAAAACTCTCGTCGCTGCGGGGCGATTGGCCAGCAAACCAGCTCTTTATCGCAGGCGGCTTCACGGTGATGGTTCTGAGTGTCATCGTCATCAAGACGCATGCGAGTCTCAACGACCGCTCAACGCGATGATCGCCGCACTGTCGAGACACGGAACATGACCCAGCGCATTCAACGCTGACAGCGGGGGCAGTGAAAGTTCGCGCGTCCGCCGCTCACCGTTCTTCGTATGGTACCGCTGCACCCCGGCGTCCGGCACGCTTCGCCTTCGCGATTGTAAACCCGAAACGCCGCCTGAAATCCGCCCGACCCTCCGCTTGGATCGCGATAGTCTCGCAACGTTGACCCCCGTGCTTCGATCGCGCGACCAAGCACGTCCTTGATCGCAACGGTAAGGCGATCCGCTTTGTCATTCGCCTTGCCGCTTCTGTCGGCGAGAGTACGCGCTGCACGGTCGGGCGCGAGATGCGCCTGATAGAGCGCTTCCGCCACGTAGATGTTTCCGAGCCCAGCCACGACCCGCTGATCCATCAGAAACGATTTCAGATTGACCTTCTTTGTGCGCGCACGCGCTGCAAGATAATCCGGAGACAACGCAACGCTCAGCGGCTCGACGCCAAGCCCGCGCAGAAACGGATGCATGTCGCGCTCATCATGCGCCACCATCACCATGAAACCGAACCGCCGAGCATCGTTGTAGATGACGCGAGAACCGTCCGAGAGATGAAACACGACATGGTCATGCGTGCCGTCGGCCCCGGCCGGGTGCGCATACTCACCGGGCGTTGTCCGCAACCCATCCTGCGCCACGGTAAACCGCCCCGTCATACCGAGATGCATGACAAGATCTTCGCCGCTGGCGAGCTGCGCGATCAGATACTTCGCACGGCGTTCGAGGGCCGTGATCTCCTGACCACGAAGCCGGTCCGCAAAGTGATCAGGAAACGGAAATCTGAGGTCAGCCCGGCGTGTCTCTACTTTCTTAATGCGATTGCCGACCAGCACCGGCGCCAGTCCCCGCCGCACCGTTTCGACCTCTGGAAGCTCAGGCATGAATGTCCGTAAGGCATGATTGACGCTGTCGCGACGGGACGATAGCGCGGGACGCTCCCGGCCGCTATTCTACCGCCATGAGCAATATCGACACCGCCACGACCACCCAATCCGGCAGCCCGGAAGCGGCCGCCCAAGCCACCGCCTCGTTCGGCTTCGAAACGGTGCCCGAATCCGAGCGCCAAGGCCGCGTCAATCGCGTCTTCGCATCCGTCGCCGAGCGCTACGACCTGATGAACGACCTGATGTCGGGCGGCCTGCATCGGCTTTGGAAGCGCGACTTCATTACGATGCTCAATCCTCCGCGCGGCGAAACGCCGTTTCGCTTGCTCGATGTTGCGGGTGGCACTGGCGACATTGCGCTTCGCTATGCGGACGAAAGCGGGCCGAACGCCACCGCGGTCGTCTGTGACATCAGCCCCGAAATGCTCGACGTCGGCCGACGCCGTATTGCTGAGCGCGGGTTCGCCGAGCGCATTTCCTGCATCGAAGGCAATGCCGAAACGCTACCGTTCGAATCGAGCAGTTTCGACGCCTATACGATCGCCTTCGGCATTCGCAACGTCACTCACATCGATAGGGCTCTCGCTGAGGCTTTCCGCGTCTTGAAACCGGGCGGCCGGTTTCTCTGCCTCGAGTTCTCCGAATGCCAGGTCCCAATTCTCGACCGCCTCTACGATTTTCACTCCTTCGAAGTGATCCCACGTCTTGGAAAAGTCGCGGCGGGCGACTCCGAATCATACCGCTATCTTGTTGAGAGCATTCGTCGCTTTCCCAATCAGGAAGCCTTTGCGAAACAGATCCGCGAGGCCGGATTCGCCCGCGTGACCTACCGTAATTTGACGGGCGGAATCGCTGCAATCCACGGCGGCTGGAAGATCTAATCGGCCACACATCCCCTACGAATTAATTGCCGGTCATCGACTTTAATTGACCGTGTCAAAACACGCCCATAGCCTCCGCACTCAAGGGAAGAAGGCATGTTTGAGACGAGGAGATGGGACCTATGAAGAAGATTGTGATGTGTGCAGCGGTTGCGGCCGCGATGACTCTCGGCGCTGGCGTTGCCAACGCTGCATGCGTAACGAAGGGCGCCGTCGCAACGTCGGGCTCTGCCGATTCCGCAAAGTGGTTTGCAATGGAAACGATGGTTCAGTCGGTTAGCTGGGGTCTCTGGCCGGGCTTCCTCGCCAACGGCAAGGTTGAAGGCTATCGCGTCTCCAACAAGCAGTACCGCTGCAAGCCCGACGGTGGCTCGGTCACGTGCCACGGCCGCGCGACGTTCTGCAAAATGTAAGATAGCCGCTTCAGCGAGCATTCAATTCGAACGGCGCTTGGGATCTCACCCGGCGCCGTTTTTGTTTTTGCCCCCGCCTATCCCCTCAAGGGGTCAGGGTGCACTTCGCGTCTCTCTCGGGAAGAATCTGGCCGAAGGCCTGACAAGGGGGACGTTCGGCCTCACACGCCGCCGCTTTAAGACTCGAGCAAGAGTTGTAGCTCGAATCCGCCAATTACCGCCTCGCTATGGTGCACGTGATTTAACCGTCTTTACCGCGGCGACCGACCTCGCTTGACCTCAAGGCTGGGTCACGCAATCTGCCAAAGCAAATGTATCGGCGGCTTGCCGCGAACGTGGACGGCAAAACTCGCGGCTATGCCCGGCGCCTTTTTCAATACCCTGAGACTAGCCCGCGCCGGATTCGTTCTGGCGCAACATGGCGTGCGCTTCGTGCCGAAAGGCATGACCGTACCGCTGCCGCTGAAGATTGCCCGCGCGCTGACAGCCCCTATTGTCTGGATGGCAGCCCCGTTCCGCCGCGTTGAACCGCGCGCCGCCCGCGTTTCGACAGCACTGGCCGAACTCGGTCCGAGCTACGTTAAACTCGGACAGTTTCTGGCCACCCGTGCCGACGTCATCGGTCCCGAACTCTCGGCTGACCTTCGCAATCTGCAAGACAAGGCGGCGCCATTTTCGATGGCGGAAGCACGCGACGCTGTCGAGCGCGCACTCGGTGGCAAACTCGAAGATCACTTCGTTGAATTCGGTCCGCCTGTTGCCGCGGCTTCAATCGCGCAGGTCCACAAGGCATACGTCATCGAAGGCGGCGTAAAGAAGCCGGTGGCGGTCAAGATCCTCCGGCCCAATATCGAGAAGCGGTTCTATCGCGATCTCGACAGCTACTATTTCGCAGCGCGCCTGATCGAGCGCTTCTATCCGCCCGCACGCCGCTTGAAGCCGCTCGCCGTCGTCGACAACCTGAAGCACACGACGGATCTCGAAATGGATCTGCGGCTCGAAGCCGCCGCGATATCCGAAATGGCGGGCAACATCGCGAACGATCCAGGCTTCCGCGTTCCGGAGGTGGATTGGCGGCGCACGGCCAAGCGCGTCCTCACGGTCGAATGGATCGACGGAACGCCAATCTCGCATCGCGACACGTTGATAGCCAAAGGCTTCGATACCAACGCCCTCGGCCTCACCGTGCTGCGCACATTCTTGCGTCACGCCATGCGCGACGGCTTCTTTCACGCCGACATGCACCAGGGCAATTTATTCGTCGATGACAGCGGCATGGTAGTCGCCGTCGATTTCGGCATCATGGGCCGCCTCGGCCAACGCGAACGCCGCTTCCTCGCCGAGATTCTGCACGGCCTCATCACACGCGACTATCATCGCGCCGCCGCCATTCACTTCGAAGCGGGCTACGTTCCGCCCCACCACACCGTCGAGGAATTCGCGCAGGCCATGCGCGCCATCGGCGAACCGATCCACGGCCGCACGGCCGAAGAGATTTCCATGGCCGATCTGCTCGGGCAGCTCTTCGCCTACACCGACGTCTTCGACATGCAGACGCGACCGGAATTGATCCTGCTCCAGAAGAGCATGGTGATCATAGAAGGCGTCGCGCGCGATCTCGATCCTGGCTTGAATGTCTGGGTGGCCGCTGAACCCGTCGCACGCGAATGGGTAGAGTCGAACTTGTCGCTTCTCGGTCGCCTGCAAAAAGCAGGTCGCGGTGTCGAGACACTCGGCGGCGTCCTCATGCAGGCCCCGACGGTTCTGCGTCAGGCAGCCGATGCTGCGAATGGCCTCTCCGAAATGGCGCGCTCAGGTCTGCGCCTCAGCGATGCCGATCTCGAACAACTTGCCGCGCGATCCAGGCGAAGCCGCGCCGCCGACGTTGCACTTTGGATCGCAGCACTCGGCATCGCGGCAATCGCGCTCAAGCTGTGGGGCGCGCTCTAAATCGTCGCTCTTTCACCGCTTCGGCTTGCGCTGACCGGCCAGATGCGTGCCGTGCGCTATCGCAGACGTTGCACGCATCGTCGCCGCAATGAACACGACTTCCGCGATCTCGGCTTCCGTCACACCGGCGTTCTCCGCATTCGTGCGATGAACTTCGAGGCTGTAGGGACACTGCGTGGCAAGCGCCACGCCGAGTGCAATCAATTCTTTGTAGCGTCTCGGAATCGTACCAGGCGCCATCGCGGCCCGGTCGAAATTCTCAAATGCCGCCATCGTTGCAGGCGACAGGTGCCGCAACTGCTGCAGGTTCGCAAGATTGGCAATGTCATACATGGTTGAGTTCCCCTCGCTCAGCGTCCGACGACGCGCCGGGATACGTTGCGACGTTTACGGCGAGGGTCAAGCGGCCACGTCAATCACGAAGAGCGAAGTCGAACCGTGGCAAGAGGGTACGAGCAGCCGAAACCGCTCGCACCAATCCGAACTAAGCGCGAGCGGGAACGTTCGCGTTATCGCGGCGAAGATAGATCAGACCGAAAATGGTCGCTGCCGTCGTCACATAGGCGATCACCTGCATGCCCGTCGGACGCTCCATGTAACCGATCAGAATGTGCAAGACGCTGCCGACCCAGCTCGATTCCGACAGCAGCCAGGACGTGTTCCAAAGGGGTCGATCGAACACATTCAGCAATCCAGCGTTCGAGAGCTGGAGCACGGCCGTTGACGCAAGGCCTGCAGCAAGAAGCGTGATCAAAACGCCCGTCACCGAGAACAGCCGCTTCAACGGAATAGCGGCCAGACCGAAATAGAGAACGATCGAAACCACGCCACCGAGCGCCAGGCCCGCGAGCGAACCCAACATCAGGTCCATCGCGGTGTCTTTACCACCCGCGATGATACCCATCATGAACAGCACGACCTCGGACCCTTCGCGCATCACTGCCGCCGCCACCGCCGCGCCGAGCGCGTAAAGTGACTGCTTGCCGAGCGCAACGTCGGTGCCGAGCTGCCGCAACTGCGCAGTCATTTCCCGCGCGTGCTGAGACATCCAGACGACGTGCCACGCCAGCATGACAACTGCGAACAGCAAAACGCCGGCAACAAAGATCTCCTGTCCGCGCCCATCGAACGCATTCGAAATTTGCGCTGCAAAGAGCGCAACGACGATTGAGCCCAAAAGCCCGACCAGAACGCCAAGCGATACGGTTCTAACGCGACCAGGAATGCCGCGCGAAGCGGCCAGCACGACGCCGATAATAAGACCGGCCTCAAGAACTTCCCGGAAGACGATAACGAGTGCAGCTAACATTCGGTCTCACTCCACGATGATGTGGCCCTTGGCCGTCGCTTCGTTGAATTCGCCGAAGAAAATGTAGACGCCCGGATCGATCGGCTTGATGCGGATGATGGCTTCCGTATTTCCCGGAATGATCTTCTCGATGTTGAGATCATTGCTCTCGAATTCCTCAGGCGTCGGATCGAGGTTTTTGACGATGAGCTTGATCCGCTTTCCCGCCGGGAACGTCAGCTTCGAGGGTTCGAACTTATGATCCTTGATCGAAATCTCGAACGTTTCCTCGTCTGATGCCTGCGCAGAAGAACTCAACAAAAAGCCCGACGAAGCCGCAAAAACGAGCGCGCAGACCGCGAGAAACGCTCCGCGTAACGCAGAAGCAACGTGCACAAACGAATGAGAGGACATACCGGCTCCTGATTGCGGGGATTCAAGGCGTGGGGCTCACGTAGGGATTCGAGAGCGCAAGTGCCATATTGAATGTCGAAATTATTCCAAGTCTGGAACGATTTCAATGAGATGGGCTCGTGAGCCCTGCGCCCGAGTATATGCAATGAGATTGCGCGAACACCAAGCGCCAATCGGCAAATGGTCAGCGTGGAAGGCAAACTTAACCAGCCTCGCGCCGCCAGCTTGCCCGTCCCACGCAAAGCACGCATTGCGATTGTAAGAGCTATGCTCGTCTGCAATCGAAAGTATCAGGCGTCGCTTCAGGAGAAAAAACAATGAGCCAAGCTGTTTCTCGCCGCCTCGCACTAACAATCGCCCTCGTCGCCGTTGCCGGTGCGCCGCTGGCGATGACTGCAGCTGAAGCCTGCACCCGCATTCTCTGGAATAATAGTAAACTCGCGGTCGTCGCGAGCCGCACGATGGATTGGCCTGAGTCGACCGAGCCGATCCTCACCGTATTTCCGCGCGGCATTTCCCGAACCGCCAGTCACGTCGGACCGGTCGAGTTCGTGAAGGACAACCCTGCGAAATGGACATCGGATTACGGTAGCATCGTCACATCGATCTATGGGCTCGGCGCGGTCGATGGCCTCAACGAGAAGGGCCTCGCGATGCACCTTCTCTATCTCAACAGTTCGGACTTCGGTACGCGCGACACGTCGAAACCCGGCCTGATTGCCACGCTTTGGGGCCAATACGTTCTCGACAAAGCGACGAACGTCGCCGAAGCGCTGAAACTTCTCGAAGGCGTTCAAGTCATCAAGGCCGAGGCGCGCGGCCATCAATCAAACGTGCATCTAGCGTTGGAGGATGCGAGCGGCGATTCCGCAATCATTGAATATATCGACGGCAAACCTGTCGTTCATCACGGCCGCGAATACACGATCATGACCAACGACCCGCCGTACGATCAGCAAATCGCGCTTCTCAAAAAGCAGGATTATTCCAAGCCGAGCAGCGAAATGTCGCTACCTGGAAACGTGAATGCGACGGATCGCTTCCAGCGCGCAGCCTATTATTCGGCGCTCTTACCTGAACCGCGCAACGAACGCGAAGCCATTGCAGGCGTTTTGGCGATCGCGCGCAATGTGTCCGTGCCGTTCGGCGCGCCTTACAAAGGCTTCGGAATTTACAACACCGAGTATCGCACCGCGATCGACCTCACGAAGCGACTCTACTTTTTTGAATTGACCACCACCCCAAGCGTAATCTGGACAGATCTTTTGTCGTTCGATCTTTCCGCCGGCGCCCCAGTCCAAGAACTCAACCCGGACAACATCAACTTGTCGGGTAACGTCACCGACAAATTCAAAAAAGTCGTCAAAGCTCCGTTCTAAGGATCGCTGGCTTTTCGACATCTCGGTGTTTTTTGCCGCAGTGTTGCCAGCCGGATGGCGGCCGCGTGAGTTGATCAACAGATCCACGTCAACTACGTGGGCTTCTGCTGCAGAATAATTGTAGTCTCCTTGAACTCGATACGAACGGCATAATCCCGCGCGGATTCGCATGCATCTATCGTCGTCGGTATATCCGGGTTAGCTCCTGCAGCTGCCAAAATCTCCAATGCAACGAGATCGCCACGTGCAATTGCGGCATGCATCGGCGTCCAATCATCCCGGCCTTTTAAATTTACATCAGCGCCTGCGGATATTAGGGCGCGCATGATGTCGTGAAGCGCACAATTTTTCCGTTCATGGAACACATCGATACATTCGTGCAAAACAGTAAGTCCCTCGTCATCCCGGAAAACGAGCTCCACCTGTTTGCCTATCATCCACTGGATAGTTGCAGCAGATTCACTTTGGACCGCCGTTATAATCCAGCGCCTTCCTAGCCAAGAGTCAGCTCCATTCGGAAAAGTCGCAACGGACGCGCAAAAGCGCTCCAACGCATCAATATCTCCAGCCTGCATAGCCAGGAAAACTTGGTGATATTCCTCAAAAGGCTGGATCATAAGATCGCCGATAAAACAAAAACGCGCCGCTGGCACTAGGCACAGCGGCGCGTTTTGATTTGATCGATAGAGTTGATTGACTTCGTTTGTTTGAAATTCACATGACGTCTCGGCAGACCTGGCAACGACCTACTCTCCCGCGTCTTAAGACGAAGTACCATCGGCGCAGGGGCGTTTCACGGCCGAGTTCGGAATGGGATCGGGTGCAGCCACCCCGCCATAATCACCAGGTCAGCGGAGACGTCATATGACTTCTGATCTTTGGTCTATTCTGAATACCTACGCTCATCGAGCTCGCGTTTTCACCCAAAGGTCAACGCAAAGCATGCAAATTGAAAATTTCGGATCGCGCTTCGCAGCGCGTCGCTGTTTTCGTAAGCAGTTTCGATGAGCATTGCTAAATGAGAGCAATCAAGCCAATCGAGTTATTAGTACCGGTAAGCTACACGCCTTGCAGCGCTTCCACACCCGGCCTATCAACGTGGTGGTCTTCCACGACTCTCGAGGGAGAACTCGTTTTGAGGTGGGTTTCCCGCTTAGATGCTTTCAGCGGTTATCCCGTCCACACATAGCTACCCTGCTGTGCCGTTGGCACGACAACAGGTCCACCAGAGGTGTGTCCATCCCGGTCCTCTCGTACTAAGGACAGATCCTCTCAATTCTCCTACACCTACGGCAGATAGGGACCGAACTGTCTCGCGACGTTCTGAACCCAGCTCACGTACCTCTTTAAATGGCGAACAGCCATACCCTTGGGACCTGCTCCAGCCCCAGGATGAGATGAGCCGACATCGAGGTGCCAAACGATTCCGTCGATATGGACTCTTGGGAATCATCAGCCTGTTATCCCCGGCGTACCTTTTATCCGTTGAGCGATGGCCCTCTCACAAAGAACCACCGGATCACTATGGCCGTCTTTCGACTCTGCTCGACTTGTCAGTCTCGCAGTCAGGCGGGCTTATGCCATTGCACTCGACGGTTGATTTCCGACCAACCTGAGCCCACCTTCGCACGCCTCCGTTACAATTTAGGAGGCGACCGCCCCAGTCAAACTGCCCACCATGCGCTGTCTCGGATCCGGATAACGGACCGCGGTTAGACAACCATAATCACTAGGGTGGTATTTCACATTGCGGCTCCACTCGAGCTAGCGCCCAAGTTTCAAAGCCTACCACCTATTCTACACAAGCAGTCACGATTGCCAGCGCAAAGTTGCAGTAAAGGTGCACGGGGTCTTTCCGTCTAACCGCAGGAACCCCGCATCTTCACGGGGAATTCAATTTCACTGAGTGTGTGCTGGAGACAGTGGGGAAGTCGTTACGCCATTCGTGCAGGTCGGAACTTACCCGACAAGGAATTTCGCTACCTTAGGACCGTTATAGTTACGGCCGCCGTTTACTGGGGCTTCGATTCAAGGCGTGAACCTCTCCTCTTAACCTTCCAGCACCGGGCAGGCGTCAGGCCATATACGTCGTCGTTGGACTTAGCATAGCCCTGTGTTTTAGGTAAACAGTCGCCACCCCCTAGTTTGTGCCCTACCCTTCCGGTTGCCCGAAAAGATAGCCTGCTTCTCCCGAAGTTACGCAGGTAATTTGCCGAGTTCCTTCAGCACACTTCGCTCAAGCTCCTTGGTATACTCTACCAGTCCACCTGTGTCGGTTTCGGGTACGGTCTATGTGGGGGCTATTTCCAGGGACACATTCGCTGCCTCGGCAATCCAATAAGCCTCAACAACTTGCTGCATCCGTCACACACCCACTGGCCCACGAATATTAACGTGGTTCCCATCGACTACGGCTTTCGCCCTCGCCTTAGGGGCCGGCTAACCCTGCGCAGATTAACTTTACGCAGGAACCCTTGGACTTTCGGAGGGAGTGTTTCTCACACTCCTTTCGTTA